>CAVYES010000001.1:0-33781 GCA_963767735.1 Candidatus Bathyarchaeota archaeon
ATATTCACTTGATTGAGGAAGAAAAATGATAACGGAAATATGTTAAAAGCGAAAGCAGCTTCAGTTGAAATGGCGAAACTTTCGGCTGAAGCAAAGAACGATGCTCTTTGCAGAATGGCAAACGCTCTTGAAGCGAAGCTGACAAGATTTTAGCTGCCAACAAAGCGGATGTTGAAGCTGCAAAAGCCAAAGGCCTCAAAGCGGCGTTCCTTGACCGTTTAGCACTTGACACCGCAAAATCCAAACCATGGCTAAGGGCTTAAGAGAAGTCTCGGCTTTAGCTGACCCAATCGGCACAATCATAAGCAGTTGGACACGCCCGAACGGCTTAATAATCAGCCAAGTCCGCGTACCTTTAGGTGTTGTAGGAGTAATTTACGAATCCCGACCCAGACGTAACCTCTGACGCGGCAGGAATCTGCATCAAATCTGGAAACGCAGTTATCCTAAGAGGCGGCTCCGACGCCTTAAACTCAAACGTAGCCATCGGCGATGTGCTGCGGGACGCTTTGGCGGGGACAAATGTGCCTGTTGACGCAGTTCAAGTGGTGAATTCTCCTGACCGCAAAGTTGCAGAGGAACTGATGCGTATGCGACAGTACATTGATGTGCTTATTCCCCGTGGCGGCGCAGACTTAATCAAAACTGTGGTTGAGACTTCACGTATTCCAGTTATTGAAACTGGAACGGGCAACTGCCACGTTTACGTTGAAGAAGACGCAGACCTAGAAAAAGCAACGCCCATAGTGATAAACGCTAAATGCCAAAGACCAGGAACCTGCAACGCAGCTGAGAAACTGCTGGTTCACAGCAAAATAGCAGAGCGTTACTTGCCCGTTGTGATTGCTGCGCTTAGAAAGCAAGGCGTGGAAGTCAGAGGCGACGAAGAAACCCGAAAAATTGTTCCTGACGTGAAAGCGGCAACTGAACAGGACTGGTACACAGAATACTTAGACTTAATCATAGGCGTCAAAGTCGTGAAAAACCTCGACGAAGCCATAGCGCACATTAACAAGTACGGCACCCACCACTCAGACTCCATCCTCACAGCCGACTTCGACAAAGCCATGCAATTCATACGAGAAATAGATTCAGCCGCAGTCTACTGGAACGCATCCACACGATTCACTGACGGCAACCAGTTCGGGTTAGGCGCAGAAATAGGCATAAGCACACAGAAACTTCACGCAAGAGGACCCATGAGCGCCCAGCATTTAACAACAACAAAATACGTTATTTTAGGCAGTGGACAAATCCGAAAATAAAGAAAATTTCAATCACCTTCAGGCACTTGTTCACTCTCATTTAAAAAGAAAGCCTCAAACCCAAAAAGCTAAGTAAGTTAAGTTGACTCGAATGCTTACAAGATGAGAGCATTCTTTTCAGATTATCGCTAATACTGAATAATTGCCACGTCTCATTTGAGGAATGTTACTTTGTTAATCAAGATAAGCTTGGAGATGCGTTTGGAATTCGCACTTTAAGCATGGCTTAAGTATTTCTTTTAATTATTCTTTGTCAGTTGATAATTATGCAATATAAACAATTCTAAAACCTTATGACGTAGTGTCCCTTATAGGGGAAACAGTCGAAGATTCTAAAACTTCTCCAGAGCCTTTAGAACCGGTAGATTGGAATAACGCGTTAAACAGGTACGCAAAAGACGGGTGGATTGTTGCAAGCAGTGGAGCAATTGAATCAGGCACCGCTATCATATTTTGGGCTTTGTTGGAAAAAACTGAACAAGAACAAGCCATCAATACAGGTTTTTGACTTACAGAAAAAAACTATAAGCCGCACAAATTTTTTTCTTCTTCTAGATATATTGAGGTAAGCTCCCTTCCGTTTGCCTCATTATTGCAATATCAATAAGACAATTATGATAAGACATAAAACCTTAAATTTGCCTCGATGGTTTTGTTAGCAAGCGACGGCTTGTCATAGTAGCTTAAATACGAATTTCCATAGTTTCCCTTGTGTATCAGTTAAATTTAAGGTGAAAAAACCTTTCAGTCGTTTAATAGTTTAGAAGGAAAATTAAAATTGTGGTTTTTGCGGGTCCGAGTTTTAACTTATTGTTTCAAACACTCTTTTATATTTTATTTCTCTTGGTGACGAGTGAGTAGTGCCCTTAGGAGAGAACGCTAAATTGGTTAAAAAATTCCTTAACAGATGGAAAGATAAAGAAAAAGAGCAGCCGTCTCTTTCAACAAAAATCAAAAACGTCGGCAAGCCTCAAGAAAGTGTAAAGGACCAAATTACCACGGTTATTCAAAGGTTAGACCTTCAAACTAAAACGTTAGATCTCGCAGTGAAACGTTTCGAGAACCGGGATGCTGCCGTCTTCCAATGTGTTGTGAAAGCCCTCTCAGACAGAGATAAGGCGCGGGCAAACATTCTTGCCAGTGAACTTTGGGAAATACGCAAAGTCGAGAGAATGCTGATTCAAGAATCTTTAGCTTTGGAAAGCGTATCAATGCGTCTTAGGACAGTTTCAGAAGTCGGCGATTTAGTTTCGGTGTTAGCTCCAGCAGCAAGTGTGCTAAACAACATTCGCTCTGGAATGTCCAGTGTTTTGCCCCAGGCAAGTCAGGAGCTTGAAAGCATCGGAAGTCTACTATCTGACATAGTGACCACAACAAGCCAATCCACAGAGACGCCAGTGAACATTGGAGCCGCAAACGAAGATGCACAAGCAATCTTAAAGGAGGCAGAATTAGCCGCAGAAAAAAAACTTAATGATCAATTTCCAGAAGCAGCCACAGGAGCTGTCGCAAGCAAAAGGACAAGCATAGAAGCATAGCTAAAAAAGACCCAAATAAACACGGCAAAAGCGGCTCATAATCCAACAACTTTTTCTTTCAAGCTCACCTCCTCCTTTCTCAGATGAGTTTAATCAAGATGCCCGTTTTGATTTTAATTTAAATTTATTTGCGTTCTTAAAAGAATAGAAGGGTGATGGCTCGTTTATTTCAGACGGGCCAAGGTTAAGGGTTCTTTATTTCTTTTTACAATGGGAGAGTTTCATAAAATTAATCCTAAAAACCATAGCTGAATATCAATCCTAATCCTGTGCCTAACAATTAGACCTTGGACCATTAATCGCCGCCATTTTGGTAACAGAAACATTTTAGTCTTATTTCGTAACTTCTTGCCCTACGCACCGAGGATATTTTGCTTATGGTTTAATTATATTTCTTCTTTGAAAGTTCGGTTTCTCTTTGGGTAACGTATTACTGAATAAATGCAGATTGACTCAATTGCTAAAGATAGAACAAGCAGTTCCAAAAAACTGATTACATTATTGATTGTTAGCAATGCTGCACCTATTTCAGCGAACAGAAAGACAATAAATATTACGATTTTCGTTAACCATGCTTGCAAGCGTCTCACCGCTTCATGATTATTTGAACCTGCTTAAAAAATTTAGTAAGTTAAAAGCTGAACGCACAATACCACTAGAACCCCTCTTACAGTCACTTAGAAGTAAATTAATCAGCCACAAACCTTTGTCTTTAATTAAGAAAAATTAAGGTTGAGGATCGCTTTTTATGGAATTGATTGCCTTCTATAATTTCAGCCAGAGCAATATGCCCATAATTAAGCCGTAGATTGCCAACGCCTCAGCCAACGCCACAATCAAGAAACTTCTAAAGAAGGTATCTGGTTTTTCAGCTAAAGCACTTATCGCAGCGCTACCAGCGCCTGCTATTGCAAGTCCAGCACCTAATCCCGATAGACCAATAGCTAACCCAGCACCGATTGCTATGCCAAGTCTATCGTATTGTCCAACGGTTGTTGTTGGCGTTGTAGTTGCTTGTGCGGCTGCCATCCCGATGAGAGGCAAAACTGCCAGCGGAAGTATCAATAAAACTATTAGCATTGCTTTATGCATATCCGTTTAGCTCCAATAAAACAAAAACAACACAGCCCTATGTATTAACCTTTTTCCCTGCTACCTTCTCCTCTCCCTCATTTAGGGAAAACTCGACGGCTTCGCCCATTTTGCATGCTTCCTCTTTCAGTGCGTTGGCTTTTTCGCTAATTTTCTTAATTTCTTCTTCTGCCAATCGCTCGATTTTCAGGTTAAAATTCTGGTAGTCTTTTTCCAATTTTTCTTTGTTTGACATAGATTTTTCACTACAGCCCTTATTTTATTACCAGAACGGGACAAAGGGAGTATTCAATCACTTTTTCAGCAACGCTGCCCATTAGAATTCTCTGTGTACCCTTCCGCCCATAAGTACCCATAATAATTAAGTCTACGTTTAATTCCTTGGCCAAATTCACAATCTGCTCAAACGGGATTCCTTTCGCAATGTAAGAGCCATTCTTAAGGTGTTCTTTCTCTGCTAAGCCAACTACGTAATTGATGTATCGTTGACCATCTTGTTTTAGCTCCATTTCTGCTTTTTCGCGGTCACCGCCTTTGGAGATTTGGCCGAGCACGATATCATCAATTACATAAATAACTATAATTTGGGCATCAAACGTTTTGGCGATATCTATACCGTATTCAGCTGCACGTATGCTGTAATCTGATCCATCAGTGGGAATCAAAATTTTTTGAATGTTTTTAAAATTGAAAGTCAAATTATTCGCGCTCCCTAATCATATGCTTAATCCGCTTAGTTCTAACAAACTCTTCTCGATCTTTTTCTTCCAAAACGAGTGCAATTGTCTTAGTAATATCGCGATACATGGGAATGAGAACGTAATTCAACGCGTTCACCCGACGCTGAGTTCTTCCCACATCGCTTGCAATCTGAAATGTTGTACCCTCAGCCTTAGCTAACTCAGCAATAAACTTCAGCACACTGTAGAATTGCTTAAACGATTTATCCAGTTCCACGCTAGTATTTGCGAAACCGTAATCAGGCTTCGCATCAGTTTCACTTTGAAATTCAACATTAGGAACACTGACCCCCATAATGCTTTTGAAATCCACGAGGAAATTCGCTTCATAACTTGAGCCCAAAGCTACGTTAGCAACAGTTTCCGAACCCTTAGCCATATTTGCCTCCTTTAGGCTTTGATAAGCCTTCGCAAGATTTTCCAATAAGTCCTCGCGGGCTTTTTCAGCTTCGAAAATGCTATTTCTTAGTTCGCGGAGCAAAATGTCACGCTTACGTTCGAGGACATCCCGTCCAGACTCTGCCAGACTCAGGGTTTTTTTTGTTCGTATCAGGTTAATTCTTGTTGGGCTAATGTTTTCAGTAGACATTGTATTTACTTTTCCTCATTAACCATTTTTGGGTAGTACTTCTTTACCTCATTAACCATTTTTGGGTAATATTTTTCGATGAATTCAGGGCGTATGTTTGTTAATTCTTCCTCGGGCAAAACTGACAATGTATCCCAAGCAAGCGAAAGTGTCTGCTCAATTGATCGGTTCTCGTTTTTACCTTGATTAATTAGAGTCTTTTCGAAACGTTCACCGAAGCGCAGGTATTCTTTGTCTTTGGTTCCTAATCCTTCCTCGCCGATAATAGTAACCAAAGATTTTACTGCGTTGTACTGTGCATAAGCGGAATATAATTGGCTTGCAACGTTAGAGTGATCTTCTCGTGTACGGCCTTTGCCGATGCCGTCCTTCATTAATCTGGATAAACTTGTGGTTATATAGATTGGTGGATAGATGCTCTGCTTTTCCAAATTGCGCGATAAGACAATTTGCCCTTCAGTAATATAGCCTGTAAGGTCGGGAATTGGATGAGTGATATCGTCATTTGGCATAGTCAAGATAGGCATCTGCGTGATTGAACCTTTCTTACCTGTTATTCTGCCTGCTCGTTCGTATATGCTTGCAAGGTCACTATACATGTAGCCAGGGTAACCTTTTCTGCTGGGGACTTCCTCCATTGAGGCGCTAACTTCACGCAGAGCTTCGCAGTAATTGGTCATATCAGTCAAGATAACTAGTACGTGTGACTCCTGATCAAACGCTAAATACTCGGCTAGAGTTAGACCAGCTCTGGGCGTGATAATTCTTTCCACAGGAGGGTCATCAGCTAAATTGAGAAACATTGCAACGTTTTTTATTGCACCTGTTTCCTCGAAACTTCTTCTGAAGAAAGCCGCGTCATCATGTTCAAGACCCATGGCAATGAAAACAATGAAAAATTCTTCGCCTTGACCACGAATGGTGGCTTGCCTAACAATTTGAGCGGCAAGTTCATTGTGGGATAAACCTGGACCGCTAAATATTGGGAGTTTCTGACCTCTTACAAGGCTATCTAAGCCGTCAATCGCAGATATGCCTGTTTGAATGAAGTCCCTGGGGTATTCTCGTGCAGTGGGATTCAATGGGAAACCGTTGACGTCGCGCCTCTCTTCAGTGAAGAACCTCGGGTGCCCGTCTATGGGTTCGCCGAAGCTGTTCATAACGCGCCCAAGCATTTCGGTTGACACGGGCACTTCTAGGGGTTTTCCTAGAAATCGTGTGCGGGTTTCGGACGGCGACAAGCCTGTTGTGCCTTCGAAGACCTGTACGGTTACGGCTTTTTGAGTTACTTGAATGACCTTGCCTAACCTAGTTTCTCCAGTTTGCATTTTCACCGAAACAAGCTCATCGTAACCTACGTCTTGCACATTTTCCACAACGATAATTGGACCTGAAATTGAAGCGACACCTTTATACTCTAAACCTGACCCCGCCATATTTTTTACCTCACACTTGCCTCTAACTCTTCGAAATGTTGTTGCATTTTTTTCTCCAAATCATCTAAAACGCTAACTTTATCGTTAGTTACTGTCATTTTCATGCGCAGTATATCATTCATTATTGGTAACTGCGTAACCTTGGATATCGGCGCGCCTTTACTTACAACGCGGTCGGCGTATCTGTGGAAATTCACGATTATCTTTAGCATTTTAAACTGTTTTTGAGGAGAACTGTAAGTATCAATTGGGTCTAAAGCGTTCTGCTGCAAGAAAGCTATTCGGATTATTCTTGCGGTCTCTAAAATTAAGCGCTGTTTGTCAGGCAGAGCTTCTGGACCAACTAGTTTAACAATGTTTTTCAAGTCGTCTTCAGCCTGTAAAATACGCATGGCGTCTTCCCTGTAGCTGTTCCATTCTTTGTTTATATTTTCATGCCACCACCCCGCAAGCTCGCTGATGTATCCACTGTAGCTTTGCATCCAATTAATCGCGGGGTAATGTCTGGCGTCAGCTAATTCAGCGTCTAAAGCCCAGAAAACACGAGTGAAACGTTTGGTGTGCTGTGTAACAGGCTCAGAAAAGTCTCCTCCAGGAGGGGAAACTGCTCCGATTGCGCAAATTGACCCGATACGTTTATCCGAACCTAAAGTTTCCACAACACCTGTGCGTTCGTAAAATTCAGCTAACCTGGAGGGCAAGTAGCTAGGGAAGCCTTCCTCTGCAGGCATTTCTTCCAGCCTTCCTGAAACTTCTCTGAGTGCTTCTGCCCACCTGCTTGTAGAATCTGCCATTAAAGCCACCGCGTATCCCATGTCTCTGAAGTATTCTGCGATAGTGATTCCTGTGTAGATGCTGGCTTCACGCGCAGAGACGGGCATATTACTTGTATTTGCAACTAGTAGCGTTCGCTCCATAAGCGGGTGACCGGTTGTAGGATCAACTAGCTCTGGAAAACTTGTCAACACATCGACCATTTCGTTGCCGCGTTCTCCGCAGCCAACATAAATTATAATGTTAGCATCTGACCATTTGGCAAGCTGTTGTTGAGTGACGGTTTTTCCTGAGCCGAATGGCCCTGGAATTGAGGCGCTGCCGCCCTTAGCAATTGGGAAAAATGTGTCAATTACACGTTGCCCAGTGATTAGGGGAACAGACGGGGGAAGCCTTCGAGTGTGAGGTCTTGGTCTTCTCACAGGCCACTTATGCATCATCGGCAGCTCAATCTTTGCGCCGCCAGTTTCCAATGTAACAATGTTGTCTATAATTGTATAGTCCCCTTCCGGCACAATATCAACCAATTTCCCTTGAATGGCTGGTGGAATAAGAACGCGATGCTCAATCAGAGCGGTCTCCGTGACTGTTCCGAGGACATCGCCGCCGACGAGCTTAGCTCCAACTTTTGCGGTTGGTTTAAAAGGCCACTTCTTTTCTCTCGGAAGCGGTGAAACTCCTTTTACGGGTTCGATAAAAGCACCTGTAAGGCTTCTTAACAGTTCTAGTGGTCTCTGAATACCATCAAAAACAGTCCCGAGCAAACCTGGAGCAAGCTCCACCGAAAGTGGGCTTCCAGTTCCGATAACGGGCTCATTTAGTTTGAGTCCACTTGTATTTTGATAAACTTGGATTGTTGCTTGTTCGCCTTCTAAACGAATAATTTCGCCGATTAAGGCTTCATTACCTACTTCGACCAGTTCATACATTACGGCTTGTCCCATTCCTTTGGCTTCGACGACTGGTCCTGCAACTCTGATTACTCTGCCTTTAGCGGGCATTTTTCTATGCCTCCTTCTCAAACAATATTTTTGCCACTTCAACCCGTAAAGTGGGCTTGAGTTCTTTTAATCGATTATCGATAGTGCTGTCGTAGGCGATTTTGCCGTCTGCGGTTTCGATTTTGCAGCCTCCTATGAAATCTTCCGTTTGTTCTGATAGTTTTATTTCACAATGCAGCTTCTTGGATAAAGGGTTCAGCATATCTTGCGTTAACCACTCTGTATCTTTAGCATTGACTTTTACAACGAGATTTTTTTGGCCGATTCTTCCAGCCACTTCTTTTATAAGCTCAAGTAGATAACCGTGATATTCCTCAGTGGTCACGAAATCCTTAAGTTTGACAAGAGCCTTGTCGAAAGCAGTGTCAACTAAGCCTTCTTTTGTTTGAAGCAGACGATTTCTCATTTCCACTTCAGTTACAGAAGCGATTTTTCGCCTTTCGCCTTCTGCTTTAGTTGTCGCCTGATTCATTAAGGTCTGGTAGTTTTGGACAGCTTGCTCTTTTCCAACTTTTAAGGTTTCTTTAGCTTGATTTTCAGCAGAGACAATTATGTCTTCTGCTTCTTTCTGTACGTCTCCTAAAACTTCGTTTGCAATAGCGGAAAGGCCAACTTTAATACTCACTTTAAATTCACCCTTTAAATTCTAACGCCTAAAGTTTTGCTTATGAGGTCAGACATATGGACTTGACTTGGTTTTCCCTTACTTCCAGGCATCTCTACAATTAAGGTGCTCTTGCGTTCGCGGCGAATTTTTTCGATGGCCTCGTGCATTTGCGGTTGAGTGGAGAATTCTTCACTTATGATTATTATTGCCAAGTCATTACGGACAAGTCGTTTTATCAAGAGCTTGCCGTGCCTCATCGACTGAATTTACTTCTGCGCCTTCAAGGCCGACCAGTCTGAATCCCGTAATCATGTCATTGTCGCCGATAACGTAACCAAGCATGATATCGCCTAATAAAACTTTAATTCCTAGTTAATCAACATTTTGTAGAGCACAAAATGTTTCGACCAGAAAGAATGAGCGACACATCGATAATATGCGTTAAACAAGACGTTGAATCAGTACTACAAGCGCTAAACAGCTTTGGAGAATTCCACATAGAACAAGCAACTGAAGACGCAAGCCTTACCGACTTCAGCGAGAACATCCAGAAGGCTGAGGAGTCTCTCACAAACGTCAACGAGTTAATCAAACAACTTTCACAAGAAAAACCAGGCATGTTCGACATTTTCAAAGTATCACAACCAAATAGAACACAAGTAACAGCGGAAAATTGGCAAGCACTCTCAGAATCTACCAGCCAACAAATCTCGATGCTCAAAAAGGAAGTTGACGACATCAACACCTCTCTATCCAGCCTGCAAGAAAAAACTGCGCAGCTAAATCACATCAAAGACATGCTGACAACAATGGATAAGATGAAAGCAGACCTTGCAGCCATGGAAGAACTAAAGTTAATACATGTTACCTTTGCTAAAGTGCCACATAAAAACTTTGATGGATTAAAAACGGCACTTACAGACCTTTCGCTTGTTCTGCATCGCTACTTCTTAACCAAGGAAACTGACTTTCTATCCTTAGCGGTGCCAAGCAAACAAGGCGTGGACTTGGAGAAAATCCTGAAGCTCCATCATGCTGAGTCCTTTTCGATTCCTAAGGATTTACCACACGATGTCGCTCAAGCACTCAATGAAGTTAATAATCAATTAAAAGAGAACATGAATAAGGAAAATACGTTTTCTGACTCACTAAATAAACTAAGCAAAGAATACAACAATAAACTTGTCTCATGGAAAGAAAGCACCGAAAACGTTCTTGCGTTACTAAATGCAAAAGAAAAGATACTTCAGTCTGGCCGGCTTGCAACAGTTAGAGGGTTCGTGCCTAAGGAAAAGGTCCCTGCGCTCACTGGAAAGATCCACGGGATGCTGGGAGAAAAAGCTTTAGTGCTCCCGAATGAGCCAGTTCAGGACCAAGATCCACCGACTAAGACTTAGCAACAACAGATTTATCAAGCCATTTGAAGAGCTCACTAGGCTTTGGGGTCTACCACATTATGACGAGCTGGATCCAACGCCAATTCTTGCAATTACATTCCCGATTATTTTCGGGTTAATGTTCGGCGACATTGGACACGGCTTAATCCTGCTGGTAGGCGGGTTAACGCTTGGAATAATGATTAAAAAGAATCAAGCAATAAAAAATGTAAGTTGGATTATGGCTGCCTGTGGCGCCGCGGCCATTACTGCAGGAGCTCTGTATGGCGAGTTTTTCGGCAAGGAGTTGTTTGCTCCTTTATGGTTCAGCCCGTTTAATAATGGTGTCTATGATTTCCTAATTTTCGCTCTTGTCATAGGAGTAATTCAAATCACAATGGGGTTGGTTTTGGAAATGGTGGACTTTCTGCTGAAACATAACGTCATTGACGCAGTTTTTACAGCCATTCCTAAAATCGCCTTCTATCTTGGCGGAGTTACCTTAATCGTAGTTTACAAGTTAAATCTTGGATTATGGTTTTCAGGTCCAATACTACTGATTATCGTGCCATTTATTATTCTCGTTTTTGCCAAACCTACTTTTTCTGCTCTGAAAAGTTTTTCTATGAGTGCCGTTGGGGAAGAACCAGCTGAAAATGACACGTTAGGGCAGAGGATTTTCGAGAGCGGAGATTTGGTTACTCGCTTGCTTAGCAATTCGATTTCTTACACGCGAATTCTCGCTTTGCTTATGGCTCACTGGGCATTACTTCTTGTAATTTACACCATCGCCGGCTTGGTAGGCTATGCTTCGATTCCAGCGTTGATTATCAGCGGCATAATCATTGTTGTCGGAAATATCTTCGTGCTCGGGCTTGAAGGATTAATCGTTTTCATCCATACCCTAAGATTGCACTTCTACGAGTGGTTCAGCAAGTTCTATGAAGGCACTGGAACAGAGTTTAAGCCATTTAAGCAGAACCATGTTTACACTGAAGCCGTCGTCAACGGAAAAAAGGCTTAAAGCAACAGTTTACTCTGTATCGCCTCAGGGTTCACTGCAGCGTCCACACCTGAACTTGCAGCGACAAGATTACGTACCTCAGCCTCTTTTTGTGTCATGAAGGCAAGTGCAGCACCTATGTTGAAATTTTCGCCAATTCTACTGGTTTTAGCATGTTGAAAAACTGCTCTCTTAAAGGCCTTTTCAGCATTTGCTATTGTTTCTTCCGGATTTTGAGCTTTAGCAAAAAACTTGGCGTAATGGCTCTCGAGGGCAATTTTGAGGGTTGATTCGAAATCTGCTGCCGATAATAGAGCCTCAACAGTTTCCATAGAAAGATTAAAATTATTATGAGGCACCGCTAGTCGCAGCCAGTTAGCATCATAGTTTAGGGTTTTTCCTCGAAGAAGCATCAGCAATATGAAGCTGTCGTTTTCTGTGCTTGCATAAAAATGTGCATGCGGCTTCTCTATTTTGGGAAGCAGCATGTAATTGTAATAGAGTTTTTCATAAAATACTTTATCAAGGAGCACATCAAGGCGTGCGGTTGAACCAGTTTCCTCATAATTTTGCAGTCCCATATTCAAGCTTGAAGAGTACTCTGTGTTCTTGAGGGCATTCACCACTTGTTTTACAGTTGGAGCTTTAGCAGCTTCCTCAAAGACTGAGCTTTTTTTAAGATAATCTTCTACAGAAAGGTATATTTTGGCTAGCTTTTGCTCAGGGTTCAGGTTGGCGTTGGCTGCTTTTATGAGAGCCTTAATGTTTTCCACTTCGAATCTTAAAGGATTCAAATTAAGATATTCTGTTACGTTTTTAGGTGAGTTCTTTACTATTAATTCATAAGATTCAATGAGATTCTCATTGAATGCTCTTTCGAGTTTGCGGCTTGTAAGTGGCAAGGGTACTTTAGCTATCTGCGCTTGGTAGCTGGTTTCTCTGAGTTGAGCTGCGAACGACGAGAGGTCTCTGCTTTCAATCAACGTTTTGAGTTTAACTTCGCTTAGCAGTTTGCTTCTTTCTGCCCCGATTTTAGCTAGAACACCGGCATAAAGTGTTGTCTGGCTCAAGGTTGGGTTTCCCCAATCACCGTCTTCACAATTTTCGCGACTGCTGATTCCATATGTTTTTCCGCTTGTACTTCCAGTTTATTTGCCGAAACTTGATTTGCTTTCAGCAGCTCGTCACGATTCCGATTAGCTTCCTGAGTTGTGCTTTTGTAAAGCTGCTGCGACTCCTCCTCAGCGTAAGTTCCACTATTTGCCAACAACTTTTCCGCTCCTTGCTGGGCGAGAGCAGACATCTTTTTGGCTGTATCCTGCGTTTCGCCTTTAATCTGCTCTGATTGAGCTTCGATTTTTTTAAGTTCTCCCCAAATCTTTTCCATTATTCCACGCCTATGCTAAAGCTTGTCTGGTTTCTAAAGTTTTTGTTCCTTATTGAAAAATTGAAAAACTTTGGTCGCCTATTTTTGCATCGATTTAGGGTTTGGGAGTTAAGAAAAGTGAAACGGTCTAACCTATATGGGTCGTGCTTGCTTGTGGTTAAGCCGAGTTTTGTTATACTGTTTGTAGATTCGGTATAAGTGATTGGAGTTGGTGTACAACAGGGTGGATTAGGTTGAGCACGATGCTTGGGAACAAACCCAAGATTATTAGTGACCCTGCTAAGATGAAGATTGGGACAAGTATCCGTTTTGACTCTTTTATTGCTGTTTCGTCTTTGCATTTCTTTCCATACATGACATAGATTAGCCTGAACAAGTATGCAGTTTGAAGGACACTTGTCAAAACGCCGATAACAGCCAGCCAGCTCAAGTTTGCTTCTATAGCGGCGGTGAAAACTAAGTATTTACCTATGAACCCTCCGAAGGGCGGAACACCCGCAAATGAAAGCCCCGCCATTACCAAGGCTAAACAGACAAGCGGCATTTTCTTGCCTAGCCCTGAGAAGTCGTCTAGGCTTTTGAATCCGTGACTGTTTATGATGCCGACTGTCATGAAAGCAAGGGCTGTGGTGATACCGCCGATTAAGAAGAAGTAAAGGTTGCCAAGTAAACCAAGAGCGGTTACGCTTGATATTGCCACAAGATTGTAGCCGACATCCGCGACACAGATGTACGCCATTAAACGTTTGACGTCGTTTTGTATTAGTGCAAATAAGTTGCCGACAATCATGGTTAACGCGGCCATGACAGCTAACATGATAGTCCAGTTAATCGTTGAAGGAAGTAAAATGTACAAGAGTACTCGTATGAGGATGTAGTAGCTGCCTTGGTCAACGAGGGCAGAGAGGAAAGCTGCTGATGGTGCGGGGGCTGCGGTGTAGGCGTCAGGTAGCCAGAAATGGAAAGGTACAATTGCGGCTTCAGTGGCGTAGCCGGTTGCAATGAATATGAATGCTATGATTAGCAAGTGATTATTAGTTAAAGCTGTTAAATCTTGGCCTACTGCCAGGTAGTTTAGGGTTCCAGTTAAACCGTAGACGATTGACATCCCCAGCATTACGAATGCTGAAGCGATGATGACCATGATAAGATATTTTAGTGTGGCATTGATTGAGACCGCCTTTTTCCTATACAGCATCAAGAATGCTGCGCCTGCAGTTGCGACTTCCCAGAATATGAAGAGCGTTAATAGGTCGCCTGCGAGGACAGCGCCAAGAACGCCCGCTGTGGCCATCAGCATTATGGCGAAATATCGTTCTGATGGTCTGTCATTTGAGCCAACGGAAAACACCGTGTAGATTACGACTACAGCGCTTAGCGCCACTATGATTATTGACATGTAAATGGATATGGCGTCTATCAGAAAAGCACTTGAGAAAATCGATGAACTAGTCCCGCTTAAGCCTAGGGTGATAATGCCCGGTGAGGGTGTACTGTAATAGTTAAGCGCCAAGTTCGCAACTGTTGCGCCTGCGACTGCAAACACGGCAATAAACCAGCCCAGAGTCAAGGCAGTCTTGTAATTGCTTTTTCTTATAAGCCTGAAAACTGGGATAGTTAGCAGTGCTGCGATAGCTAGAATGAATATCGGCAATAGGACATCTATTATTTCAATCATCAGATTTCACCTTTAGTTAACCAATTCTCACCGTTTGAATTAGATTTATGAAGAATGTCGGGTAGATCCCTACAAGGATGATCAATGCCACTAAGATTGCGAAAGATAGTTTCATGTAGTTTGAAACCTCGAAAGATTTCTTTTCCTCTTGGCCCTCTTCGCTTACTTCGCCCTCATCGTATTTTGGTGGTCCAAGGAAAATCTTCGAGGTGAACCTCAGCATGTAACCAAGCGAAAGAACTGTTGCTATGAGCATAAGAGCAGTGGGGATGATGTAGAATGAATCGATGTGTATTATTTGGAATGCGCCGACGAATATTAGAAATTCACTGATGAAGCATGCGAACGGTGGCGCTCCGCCGATGCTTAAGGCGGCTATAGTTGAGGAAACCGCTGTGAACGGCATCTTGGATGCTAATCCACCCATTTTGGTGATATCTCTTTTTTCTGTTTGATGCATTATGCCTCCTGCGCCAAGGAAGAGAAGACCTTTGCTCAACGCGTGGCTGACAATATGAAGCACGGTGCCTGTTATTGCAAGTGATGTGGCAAGAACAATAACTACTGTTCCAGCTGCTACGCTTGCGGGAAAAAGGGAGAGCCCGAACATTATGTAACCCATGTGAGCGATACTTGAATATGCAATCAGCCGTTTTATGTCAGTTGCAACCAAAGCAATGAAAGACCCAAAGAAAGCCGAAAGTACACCGATAATGGCTAACGCATGCAAGAAGTCAGTTCCGAACGTTATTCCAACCGCGGGGAAAACCATTCCAAGGGAAAGACGAAGAATCGCGTAAGCCCCCGCGCTAATTATGACACCGCTTAGCAGTGCTGACATTGGAGCCGGCGCTTCACCGTGGGCGTCAGGCAACCACATGTGAACGGGTATAACAGCCATTTTAACGGCGAATCCAGCGGTTAATGCTATGATAATCCACTGGGCGATACCTACATGCCCAATTAAAGCTGCTTGTGCGTTAAACATGTCGGTGGTTCCTGTTGTAAAGTATATTGCTCCTATTCCCAGGAGCACGAATACGGCGCCTGCATGGGTGTATATGAAGAATTTCAATGCTTGTTTGTATGAGTCTTTATAGCCCCATTCGCCGATGATAAAGAACGCTGGAACAAGCATTAGTTCCCAGCAGAAGTAGAAGAGGATAAGGTTTGATGTTAAGAAGACTCCGACCAACCCAACTGAAAGCATACATAGCAATGCATAGTAAACGGGCAGATGCTTTTTCCCATGCATGTAAGTTATTGAGAAAATAGATGCGACGACCATAAGAATGAGGCTTACTAATGCTATCGAAATACTGATACCGTCGGCGAAAAGCGAAAAGGACGTGTGGATAACTGCGATCCATGTGTAGGGTTCAATATACTGATGGTTTGTGCTGTTCAGGATGGTTGGAACCGTCGTTAAGAGTAACGCTATGTTGACGAGGGCGATTATGGCAACAAAGATTGCTGCGGCTTTAGGCGACTTTTTCCCAGTTAAGTAAACGAATGGTATGCTGAGAGTTGGAATTGCAAATACTGCGAGGAGAATTGGAAGCGTCATTTTAAAGCACTCCTGTTGTCAATATTATCAACACTACAATTAGGACGAACCCAACTATACCGGCTGCAATGTAGTTTTGAACGGTAGTTGATGGCACTTTTTTCAGCTTTGAAGAGGCTATCACGAACCATCCTGCAAACGCGTTCAGCCCCAAATTCGCCGAGTCTTCAACACGTTTAAGTCCGTCAGAAAACTTGCCTAGTCCCTTGGCGAAGGCGTAGTAGGCGTCGTCAACGAAGTAAGCGTGTTTCAGCAGTGATGAAAGTGGGTTTGACCCGCCTCCGATGTTTCGTATTCCCACATTGTTCTTGTAATAAGCATAGTAAACAAGCAAACCAGTCGGGACGAGAATTGCCAGGAAGATTGGCGTTTCCAAGTCAGTGAATGAGCCAAGGATTGTGAGGTTTAAGCTGTTCAGGTGCATAAAGTCCGCGATTACAGGCATGGATAAGCCCCAAACGATGCATAAGCCTGCAAGGATTGCTGCGGGGATAAGCATGATTTTTGGAGCTTCATGCACGTGCTGTTTCTGCAAGTGTTCAGATTCTTTGCCCATGAAAACTAGGCTGAACATTCGTATTACATATGCAAATGTAATAGCTGCTGAACCGTAGAGAATTATTGCCTGCATCAAGTTTACGCTGGTTACGCTTGAAATAATCAAGCCTTTGCTGAAGAAAGCTGCAAACGGCGGCAGACCACTTGTGGTTATAACCATTATACCCATCAACACGAAGGTCACGGGCATGGCTTTTCTCAACCCGCCCATTAACCGCATGTCTCGTGTACCTAGTGCGTGGATTATGCCTCCTGCTAAGAGGAATCCGAGGCCTTCGAAAAAAGCATGGCTTACCATGTGGAATAAACTAGCAAACCAGCCAACAGATGCTGCGCCCGCAACAGCTGTACCTAACCCAGCCATCATGAAACCGATTTGGCTAACTGTCGAGTAAGCGAGAACTCCTTTGATGTCAGTCGTAGTTATGGCAAGCGTGGCTCCGATGAACGCCGTTATAACTCCTATCCATGCAACTGTAGGGAACCAATACGGCTGAAGAGCGATAATTAAGGGAGCTGCAACTGAGGCTATGAGAATGAATCGGGCAAGAAGATAGATACCTGCTTTAACCATGGTTGCTGCGTGAAGTAGGGCGCTAATCGATGTTGGTGCCTCCATTGCACTGTAGAGCCAAGTGAATAATGGGAACTGAGCGGACTTGGCGACGGCACCTCCTAAAACCAAGAAGAAAACCGTTACTAATAGTCCCGTATTTAATGTTCCAGCTTTTGCACCTGCTGTAAGGGCTGTTATAATTGCGCTGAAGCTGAATGAGTCAATGGCCTTCCCTGCAACGAGTGGACCCGCATATAGTATGCCTATAGCCGCAAGAAGGGATATGTCGCCTATGCGGGTCATAATGAAAACTTTATTGCCTGCATTGACTGATTCTGGCCGTTTATACCAGAAAGCAACTAACGCGTATGAGCATAAACCCACCATTTCCCAGAAAATAAACATTTGAAGCAGGTTATCTGAGATCACAAGGCCTATCATGGAGCCTATGAAAAGCAGGATTAGGAAGTAGTATCGTGTTAATCCTTCTTCACCTTTCATGTAACCCCAAGAATAGATGACGATAATTAATGCAAAAAAGCCCACAAGGCATGTGAACAAAACAGATAGCGGATCAATGTAAACTCCCGCACTAATGCCTGCAATCCAAGGAATTGTCGATTCTGTTGGTGACCCATTGCCTGAAAATACGCCCGGTATGAGCGAGAGCGCCAAGGCTGCAGTTACTGCCGCGATTGCAATGACATAGTAGTTTCGAATTTTGTCGCTTTTTTTTGCGATTAAGGGAACGAACACGCTTGCAACAAGGGGAAATATCCAAACAAGCCATGCGGAAATAATATCAAACGCAACCATTATTGTTCAGCCTCAATGTCGCTTTTTTCCTGCATTTTCAATATCTCATTGATGTTGCTCGTTCCATACTTTTTCGTTACAATAACTAGTAACGCCAGAACTACCCCGCTAACGGCGGTATCTGTAGAAAACGCCAATACCAGAAATGCTTGTCCTAAACCTTGACCCGTGGAAGAGGGAAGCATTACAAAATTCAATGTTGCGGCAGTGGCGATTAGCTCTATTGAAATGAAGACTTTCAAGAGTTGCCGATTAGTTAACAAGCCGTAGATGCCAATTGCCATCATTACAATGGACAGTATAACAAAGTCCATTATTTCCCACCTTTCTTCTTCTCATACAAAATGATAGCAATTCCTAAGGCCACAGTCAAAATCACTAGAGCTTGCGAAATAACGTCTACGCCGCTTAAGTTCCACAAGGCGTCACCGAAAGAAGTATCGGAGTATACTGCTGTTGAACTGGAAATTGAAAGAAAGATTGCAGGCAATGATAAAACTACGCCTGCACCAATCAAGGCTGAGAGCTTTTTAGGCGACGTTTTCCTTGTAGATTTATCACTCAACATTTCTCCTGATAGGAACAAGATGGCCAATGTGCCTACACCGATGACGAACTGGAAAATAGCCGCGTAAATCGCGCCGTTTACATAGTAAAGCAATGCCGTGAAAAGAAAAGTTCCCGCTAAAGCAGCAACAGAATATACAACTTCGTCTAGAAACAGTGCCAGGCAAGCAGAAATTATTAAGCCTATTGAGAGAATTTCAAGTGTAATCATTGTTTCGCACGTTCCTCAGCGTTTGGTTTGAGGCTTGATGATTAATGACGACTTATCGGTTGTTGCTAACTCGTAGTCCCCTGAACCTTGTATTGCATTTCTGGGGCAGCTATCAACACATTGATTACAGAAAATGCATTTGTTAAGATCAAATTGAGGACGTTTTTTACCGTCCACTTCTACTATTTCAATTGCAAATGCCGGGCAATCTCGGGCGCATACGGTGCAATGCGTATTCACAAGTGACTGCACATCAAAAACTATCTCGCCTTTTGTACCAGTAAGATTTATCATGTTACAAGTATTGATGGTGTAAATCGGTTTTCCTCGGAAATCCTCAGGAAGCTCAGGTTTCACGAAGGGATACTTTGTTGTGGCCGGCTTGGTAAAGATATGGGAAATAGTTCTTTTCCACATTGGAGATAAACGCGGTTTCTTTGTCTTCGACATTTTTTACACCAACGGATACACCCATGTTACAATTGCCACGGTTAGCATTAGCGATAATATTGCGGCAGGTAAGATTATCCGCCAGTTGGCTGACAATACCTGGTCTATACGCAGTCTTGCAAAAAGAGTTGTTATGTATTCTGTAACCATAACGATTGCCAACACCTTGAGTACAAACCACAAGGAATACCAGAACGCTGGTAGCCCAAACAATACAGGACCGTATGGCCCGCCAAGGAACAATTCAACCACCAAGGCTGCTCCGAAAACAATCTGCACGTCACGTGTCAAATGAAGGAAGGCTAATTTAGCGCCTGTATATTCGGTTTCTAATCCGCCGACCAATTCGCTTTCTGCATCAGGAACGTCAAAGGGGTCTTTTTCCAGTTCCGCCTGCATAGCTATCATAAAAAGCACGAAAGCCCAAGGCGCTAAAAGGATGTATGGAATTGTCTGGCTTTGGGCTATAACGAATATGCTTAAGCTTCCAGCGATAAATGCCGGTGTTAACGCAAGCAGGAAAAGCGGTATATCGTAACCGAGGAACTGGGTTAACACCCTAGCTGAGCTAATAGTGCCATAAGGGTTTCCCGATGCCCATCCTGAAAGGAATAGCAAAAAGCTAGCAATTGTAGAGAACGCCAAAATAATAATTAAGTCACCGTTAAACCCGGTTGTAGAAAGTACGCTTGCACCATCGATAGGCAAGAAGCACATTGCGAAAACCATAATTGTGAAGGCTATAAGGGGCGCAAACTTGAAAACGGTTTTTTTAGCATCCCGTGGTTCAATATCTTCTTTTGTTAACAGCTTTATGAAGTCTGCTAACGGCTGAAGAATTCCGCTTGGCCCTGCGACCATGGGGCCAACGCGGTTTTGTAAGCGTGCTTCGAGCTTTCGCTCAACCCAATCGCAGAATAAAGTTAACAGTAGTATGAATGTGAAACCTGGGAAGATTAGTATTCTGAGGATTAAGTCGAAGTCAATCATTTATTATCACCTGTCGGTGCATGAGAAGCATGGGTCTAAGCTAACAAAGTTCGGAGGAATATCAGCTATGTTTTCACCTATTGCTGTTTGCAGGAATGATGGAATGTTAGCGAATGTTGGGGTGCGGATTTTAACTCGCTCTGGGGAAACCGTACCGTTGCCTTTTACATAATAGAATAACTCGCCTCTTGGAGCTTCGACACAGCACACTGCTTCACCCTCAGGCACATATCGTGACGTTTGAACTCGAATTGGCCCTGTCGGCAGATGATCAAGAGCGTACTCAATTATGTTTATGCTTTCTTCAATTTCATCCATACGAACATTCATTCTTGCCCATGTGTCACCTGTAGTGTAGCCTATTTCTTTGAATGGAATGTCACCATAGACTTCATAGGGAAAATCTTTGCGTACATCAATGTCGTAGCCTGAAGCTCGGGCTACTGGACCAACAACGCACAGTTTTATTGCATCTTCTCTTGAGAGTACCCCCACGTCTTGCATACGAGCTCTTATTGAACGTTCATCTTGGTAGAGTTTCTTATAGAACGGAACCTTCTTTCTTAGATCAGCCAGAACAGTTTTGATTTTGGGGGCATCACTTTCTTTCAGATCTCGTCTAACGCCGCCTATAGTCATAAGTGATCCGTAAACGCGGTTGCCGCTGGTTAACTCGATTAAATCCATGATTGGTTCTCGGTCTCTCCAGAAATACTGGAATAAGGTTTCGTAGCCGATTTCTAAGCCTGCATGACCTAAAGTTAACAAGTGACTGTGGAGCCTGTTAAGCTCTAAAGCTATTACTCGCAGGTACTTAGCTCGTGGGGGAACGTCAGTTTTCAATATTTTCTCAACCGCGCCTACGAAGCCATAGGCATGACAGGGATTGCATATGCCACATACTCTCTCAACCAAGTAAATGTCCTGCACATATGTTCGAGACTCAGCTGCTTTCTCTATGCCCCGGTGAACGTAGCCAAGTCGTGGTTCAACCTTAGTTACTATTTCTCCATCAACTGTTACGGAGAATTTTTCTGGTTCCAGCAATGCTGGGTGCTGTGGACCAATAATAAGTTTAACAAGTCTCCCAGTCTCTGGCGTCTTGTTTTCTTCCACAGACGCTGGGTTTAGTTTTACTTCGTTTGCTTTAACATCCTTTCTTAATGGATAAACGCCTTGAGGCCAATACTCGGACAAAAGGAAGTGACGAGGACTTGGATTGCCTTCGAAGACAACTCCCAAAAGATCTGCCACCTCCAATTCATGAAGTGCTGCACCTGGAATAATGTCAATTATTGTTTGGATTTTTGGGTTTTCTTTTGGCACCTCTGTACATATGCCGAAAAAACCTTTTGCGGTATGCGTGTGATATAATAAGCCTATATTTGCTCCAAGGTCTAAACCGGTTATAGCAGTGATGCCAGTTTTTTCATCAACCTCCAGAATGGCTTTTAGTACATCTCTGTGCAAGCCATTGCTGGTTTTTATGGCGGCTGTGCCAAGGTGACCAAGTTGAATCTGGCCTTTATCTTTAAGTTTAGATTCAATCACGCTAATGATATCAATTTCACTGTTTGGCATCTGGTTTTTGTCTCCTTTACTGATGGTTTAGCTTCTATAGATTCACAAACACTTCTGGTTGGGCAACAATTGGTTTTGCTCCGTCCTTAGGAAACTGAGGCTGTTTTTCTCGTTTCGGTTGCTTCTTTGGTTTAGGCGGATTTAAAGCGTTTAGAAGCTTCACTACCCCATCTATGATTGCTTCTGGACGCGGCGCACATCCAGGTATGTACGCATTAACTGGGAGAATTTTGTCTACTCCGCCTACCACGTTATAGTTTCCTTCGAAAACGCCGCCACTGCACGCGCATGCACCGATCGCTACGACAAATTTCGGTTGCGGCATTTGATCGTAGACTCGTTTTAGTCGTTCTGCACATTGCTGAGTGACGCAGCCTGTTACCAGCAAGACGTCAGCATGTCGTGGTGAAGGCTCAAGCTTTATGCCGAAACGTTCAACATCGTACTTTGGCGTAAGCAACGCGACTATTTCGATGTCACAACCGTTGCAGGCTCCTGAGTTAAAATGCAGTACCCAAGGTGACTTTACTCTTGCCCATGTTACGGTATTGGTCATTAGTCGTTACCTCCTTCTAAAAGGATCAAGCCTGCGACAAGGATAATGCCGAGATAAGGAATCAAGAGAAGCGGGTTTGTGCCTGATAAAGAGGTAAAAGCAAAAGCGAGTACAAGTATTGCTGAGTCGAAAATTACGAAGTAAATTAGGTACTTATATAGCGATACGTTGATTTTTAACCCTGGGAAGGACGCTTTTTCTCCACAAGCGTATGATGCTTGCTCGTTTTCGCTTGTGGTGGTTTTAGGCGCTGACCTTTTGCCTAAATTGTAGATTGCAAGTGTTGAAATGAATATTAATATAAACGCGATGATAGCTTCAACAATCATGCTGTTTCTCTCCACAAAAACTTTTGTCTTTGAACATCAAAGCTGCCTCAAGGGCGGAGTCAAATTTGCACTGGGCATAGCCAAAAAAAGGCATCATGAACAAATATAATTTATCTGCAACAGAACTTTTCTGAGAAACCAATAATATGTTTAATTGGTAGAACGATATTTGTCTGAAAATAATAATAAATAATATTTATCTGAAAACAATTGTATATACTTTCTTGCCCAGATATTTTTTCCCCATAGTTTCCCGACATATTTCTGTGTACATTATACTCTGAGATTTAAATATATATAATGAACAATAGAAAAACAATGGTTAAATTAGATTTTTTGTTAGCTCAAAAAATTCGTGTCCGGAGCACTAAAGCGAATAGCGTTGGACAAAATTTTCTTCGATCTTATTAATTTCCATAAATGTTGATAGCAAAAATTCAAAAGTCTTAACCCAAGAACTTGATGCTTCAACTTAACAAATTTTGCATTAACACAATTTCCCCTGGGGCAAGCCAAATATCCCCGTAAAACTCGAATATCCGCCAACTGAAAAGTCGCCATAGCTCGAGGAAACCCATTCTTCGAAAACCATTTCGGCTCAGCACACTCAAGGCAGCTCTGTTTCGTCTTTGCGTGGAAGCAAAAACTGCTTTTACACCATCTACTTTGAGACGTTGAATCCCCTCGGTCGTAAGTGTGCTTGCAACACCTTTTCGGCGAAAATTTGGGTGAACAGCAATCCAAAGTATGCAACCGAATTTGCTGGGGCCTACTTGGAACTCGATCAGCTTAACAAAGCCAACCGCGGTCCCTTGCGCCTCACTTACCAGCACTTGCCCTTCATCTGAAAATAAGCTGCGGATGGCAAAGAAACCCATTAACCTTGAAAAAGATAAAGCTACTATTTCCCTAAGCCTGCCCGCATCACTCGGCGATATTTGCCTTATTGAAAACTCTGCAGCCATAAGCGCGCGTTCCCTCCCATAATGAATAATGAAAGATTAAAACTTAAACATGAAGGCTACTGTTAAAGTGGGATGAGGGGTGGTCCGCCGGGTTTTGGCTCCAATTTTTCCTCGGGTTTTTTGTGGGAAAAGATAAGGCTTGTTGACTTCGCAATCTGCGGAACACCTGCAAGGTCTTCGAATATGAGTAAGCCCCTGGCTAGTAAAGCGAATACACCTGCTATTGGAGCTGCAACTCCGAGGAGGCCGAGGATTCCGACTATTCCGAATTCCTGCACGCCTATGCCTGCTGGAGTAATAGGTATGAAAGCGAGGGCAGTTACCAATGGGTGGATCAAGAAGAAGGCTAGCCACCAAGACCACGTTAATTGTGAGATTCCTAAGGCGTAACCTAAAAACCACCATTCAAAACCTTTTATGACCCAGCATGCACTAGTCAAAGCTAATATTTCAGGGATGGCTTTGCTCGTGCTGCCAGAGCTTTCTTTGTATTCTTCAAGCTTACCCATCAAGCCGCCAGTGAATCTTTTGAGGAATCTCCAGTTGGCGATTCGGTCAAATATGGAGATGGCTCGCTTTGACCATGTGAAGGCGGCAAGGATGACTGCGCCAGTCATCATCAAGCTTATGCCAAGGGCCGCGATAATTATTCCAATGTTTACGCCTGCAATCTGTGTTGGAAATATGATGTTCCATGTTTTTGCAGGGACCGTAGTGACTAATAGTATTACTGCGCCGATTCCGCCGACGACTTTAATTAGAAATTCAAATGTTTGAATGCCTAGAACGCTTGAGAGGCTTTTTGATGTCGGTACATCTTGATCTCTTAAGTAAACTGGCGTGAGGATGTAGCCTGAGCGTCCAGGTGTGACGTCGCTGGTTAGCATGCCAGCATACTGAGCGAGTAATGTTTTGCCAAATGAGGTTTTTACATTGTTTTTGCTTAGGACTCTTCTAAGCCGCACCGTGAATAAAAGGTTTATTCCAAAGTACATTAGGAAAGCAAGCAGCAGAAACTCGATTTTGATGGTGAGAATTGTGGTGTAGATGTAGTCGACTCCTTTCAGAATGGTCATTTCTCCAGGTTTAAAGGTCGCGGGAACAGTTGTGCCTACGTACCACAATAATGCTGCCAAAATAGCAACCATGACCACTACTTGGAGAAGAATCCTAACGATTTGCCCTGAAAAAAGCGATTTTCTCTTTTGTTTACGGGGTAATTGTGAAGTTGTCAATGTGAAGAGGAACATTTGTTTTGATGGTTAAATCTCTTACGGAAAAATCGAAGTCTGAACCCGAAATGCAATCTGCTCAACTTTGTTTTCTTCAGGGTCTTACGCATTCGGCTTTAGGTTTATACGGACGCTTAGTTGTTCTTTTGCGCTTATGGTATTCACATTCGTTAATCCGAGTTAGTATCCAGCCTAAATCTTGATAAACGCATCCGCAGGGCAACACTACGGTTTTTTGCTCCTCCGTTTTCACAATGCTTTTTTTGGCGTCCGTCATTGTTTCATTCATTCTTTCTTTTGGAGGCTAATTACCGTAATAGTTAATCCGTATTTTTAAAAGTAACCTTTTATTGTGGGCGAAAAGGTTGAGTTTGGCTGGTGGATGAAAATCAGATTTTTTCTCGCCAACCGGTGTTTTAAACAGTTGAGCAGTAGGCTGTAATCCTTAAATAACTAACCCTGACAATGGCTATACAGGTTTAAATGAAGCGTAGCATACCCATTGTTCTCTTCGCTGCTGTGGCATGCCTCTTGATTATTGCGTCTTTTGGAGGAGGAATGGCGCAAACCTACACTCAGTACAAAATCCAGCTTAACAGCGACGGCTCCGCTTTTTGGACGATAACTCAGGTTTCAGGTTTAAACGGGACGGTTGATTCCTTGCCGGATTTTCAGCAGAAAGTGACTTCTCTTGTGGATGCGGCGGCTGCTCAAACTCAAAGACCAATGGGCGTCGACAACTATTCATTTCAGACAATCACTACTATCACGTCAAGCGACTCGAAAACCACCGAGTACATGTTCACGTGGCAAAATTTTAGCAAAACAGAAAACGGCGAGCTGAATGCGGGAGACGTGTTTGGCGTGTCCGGATTCTTTAGTCAGTTGTACGGTGACGGCGCCTTGCAAATCAATTATCCTGCGAATTATACCTTGAGATCGGTTACGCCGACGCCTGATGAGAAAGATGCTTCCACGCAGACGCTGCAGTGGCTGGGAACCCAATTCTTCGTAACTGAGCATCCAAGCATCGTACTTGCAGTTCAAGACAAGGGCTCCGCCAATTCTGGACCACAACCCTATTTGCTGGTGGGCTCTGTTTTGGCGGTTGTTGCCGTGGCAGCAGTTTCAGGATGGTTCCTTCTTGCCAGGCGGCGTTGTAGCCGAGCCGGGGAAGCGTCAGTTTTGGCGTCGTCTGCGGCTTTGTTGGAGACTGAGGAGGAAAAAGTTGTTAAGGTGCTTCGCTCCAATGGGGGCACTGCGTATCAATCTGCTATTACGGAGCAGTGCAGGTTCTCGAAGGCTAAAACGAGCCAGTTGCTTGGCGCTTTAGAGGCAAAGGGAGTTGTGCAAAGATATAAAAGGGGACGGGATAAAATAGTGAATCTAACTGAACAAGCAAAGGGCGAAAAATAATGCGTTTTAACAAAAAGAAAACAAGCATAATCGCACTCGTATTGGCGGCTTCTTTACTGGTTGTTTTTCCCATTCAAATCGTTAAGGCTCAAACCACAACCGTGACTGTCACGCCGCAAACCAGCACCCCCGCCGTCGGCCAAACCATAACAATAAGCATTCAACTAAACAACGTGCAAAACCTATATGGAATCGCCTTAACCCTCAATTGGAATCCCTCTATGCTTAGCCTTCAGGCAAATTCAAATCAGACCTTCATAGGAACATCCAACGGGGTGCTGAACACGCCAACATCAGTATTTCAGGATTCGGCTTCCCAAGCAATAGGCGAATTTGACCTTGCCGCGGTCTCCGTAAGCCCGGCAGCCGCGTTTAGCGGAAGCGGAACCATAGCAACCATGAAGTTCACGGTGACAAACGCAGGAGACTCAAATTTGGCACTGGTAAGCACACTTGCTAACTACGCGCCAGGCGGAACCTCAGAACCCATAGCCCACAATGACGTAAGCGGCACAGTTGACGCCACCTCCACCTCAGGCTCATCTTCACCAACTACTTCTCCGACCTCGTCGTCTTCATCTTCCTCGTCGCCCTCTCCAACAGCCACTGTTCCAGAGTTTCCGTTAATTACGACGTTATCCATCGTTGTCGCCCTGGCGTCCGTTGTCGTCGCGTTTGCTACGAAAAAAATCGTAAAGCCAACCAATATTTCAGGAATTAAACTCCGAAGTTAACCCATTTTGGGCACAGAAATAGGCAAGTCGTACCAGTCTCCTGTTTTCCAGTTAAGGCATCAAAGCACTTTTTCCGACTTTATATTTTAACTTTGCAAAAACTTCAAACCCTAAACCAAAAAAACCCCAAAAAATTCCAAATCCACCCAAAAGGCAACTAAAAAAGCGGCAAAGCCGAAAAACTTAAGTGTAGAGAACCTGTAGTTTTTCCTTAGAACCAAAAACATGGATGTTGAATTCAATTGGCTGTTGAAGGTTTTTTCGAAAACAAAAAGCAACCTGTAGAAGCAAAAGTCGGAGACTTAACCCCACAATCAAAAGCGGTTAACGTTACGGCCAAAGTAGTATCCAAAACAGAAATCCGAGAAATCCCAATGGGAAGAGACGGATCCCCACACAAAGTAAGCGACGCACTGGTCGGCGACGAAACAGGCGTAGTATACGTGACACTATGGGACGACAACATCGAAAAAGTCAACGAAAACGACACAATCCGCGTAGAAAACGGCTACGTAACACTATTCAAAGGAAACATACGTCTAAACATCGGCAAATACGGCAAACTTGAACCAGCAAAAGAACCACTCACTGTAGAAGTAAACACAGAAAATAACGTATCAAGCAAAGCATACGAACAAGAAAGAAGACCATACAGAGGCGGCGGCAGAGGCGGAGGAAGAGGATACGGCGGTGGCGGCGGAGGATACGGCGGAGGAGATAGACGCGGTGGTGGCGGCGGAGGATACGGCGGCAACAGAGACAGAGACCGAAGAGGCTCTGGCGGAAGCGGCGGCGGTTACAGACCAAGATACTAAAAGCTTCAAAAACAACCTAATCCTTTTTTGTCTTTTTATAATTTTTCAGAGCAAATAATATTTTTAAGTCATAATATTTCTTATGGAAAAAAAGCAAATTCCACACAGCTATCCCCGAATCAAGTTGGTTGTCTATCCTTCTCGAATGTTTAGCTTTCTCGAACCGCTGAAGAACATGCCGGCTTAAAGAACGCGGCATCGATTTAGGCAAAGTATATAATGGCAAATAGACATTTCACCGTTTGCCCTGGGTGCAAAGAAACCAAATGCAGCCGCCTAAAGTAAAAATTTCTTGGAAGTCAGTGCTTTTTCCACTGCTAGGTTTATTGGGATTTTTTTTGTACATTTATGTGTTTAAAGTAAACATTATAGGTATATTTGCTACCGCGAAAACCGCTAATCCACTTGTTTATTCTATAGCCATATTGTTCGGTTTATTTCAAGTGTTATTCTTTACAGTTTCTTGGTGGGTGTTGACCAATCACCTTTCAATCAAAATGACGATAGTTCGAGCTTACCTCTATGTTTGGTACGGCATGTACGTTGACACCATTGTTCCAG
Source organism: Candidatus Bathyarchaeota archaeon (assembly GCA_963767735.1). Taxonomy (GTDB): domain Archaea; phylum Thermoproteota; class Bathyarchaeia; order Bathyarchaeales; family Bathycorpusculaceae; genus Bathycorpusculum. Next base: position 28,391 of record CAVYES010000001.1, read on the forward strand.
CGCAATCCATCAGTGGAGAAGTAACCCGAACCTATTTGCTTACAAGAGACGGATGCGGCTCATTCGGTAAAGTGGTAGCGTCACTTTATACTCATAGGCTCCTTGGCACTGCAATAAACGCTTTTGCACTAATCGCAGGACTAGTGTTACTTACCTTTGGAGGCAACGTCAACCCTTTGGTCTTCAACCTGATTATAGTAGTTGCGGCAGCAATAACAGTTATACTTGTTTTAATGATTGCCTTGTCTTTCAAGCAGCAATGGACTTTAAAAATAGTTAATTGGATAACAAAGTTTGCGCAAAAAATCCGTATTGGCAAAACGCAGTTGGAAAAATTTAAAGAAGAAACTGTCGAAATTACAAGTCACTTTCATGATTCAATGAAAGAGTTCCGCAATAACCCAAGGACTCTATCTTACTCATTGTTCTATTTGCTTGTATCTTGGGTTTTTAGTCTAAGCGTACCATATCTCGTCTTTGTTTCTCTTGGGCACCCAGTTTCCTGGAGCATAATTCTCGTTACTTCAGCGATATTCCTAGCGGTCAAATCAATTCCCGTTGGCATTCCGTTTGAAGTAGGGCTTCCAGAGGCAGTAATGACTACTCTTTACATTTCAATGGGTGTTCCTGGTGCACTGAGTGCGACAGTTACCATACTTACAAGAATCATTACGTTGTGGTTATTCTTCATCATAGGCTTTGGATCTCAGCAATACCTCGAACTAAAACCAGTAGTATCTAAGGCAGCAAATACAGAAAAAATTAAAATCAACCCTCTACCGTAACTATGCTTAAGATAATAAAATGGAAATAAAAATTGAAACTGCGTCCATCAGGCTGCTTGATAGGCTATTTGAAATTGAAGAGCAATGCTTTGATCAGGAAGCCTTTACAAAACGACAAATATCATACTTGCTTACAGATTACAATACAATCGCGTTAGCAGCCAAAGCAAACAGTGACATTGCAGGATTCATAATAACACAAATAGAAATAGAAAATAACACGCTCTACGGGCATATAATAACAATAAATGTGGCCCCAAACTATCGACGAAAGGGAATCGCAAGCAAAATGCTGAAAGAAACAGAAGACATTCTTAAGCAAAAGGGTATAACCGAATGCCACTTAGAAGTCCGCGAAGACAACACAACTGCATTAAAACTCTATCAAAAAAGCAGGTACCAAAAAATCAGTAGACTAGAAAAATACTACGGCAAAAAACATGGCTTATACCTCAAAAAAAACCTATAAAGGGTTACCCCTTAAATAAAGCGCTTATTCCAATAGGGAACAAACCTTTAAAAACTCTGGTGAACTTTAAATAGTGTGGTGGGGAGAGATGGGAGATTCACGAGGAAGGAAATCGAAAGATCAAACACTTGTCCGAACCATCGTCGTTTTAATTCGCAACACTACTTGGCGATGCGGGAAGCTTGAAAAATCTATTGTCCATCATCTTTACAAACGTCATCAAAATTTTGGTAAAACGGAAGTTTCAGTTAGAGACATAATGCTCAACCTGAATATCACTGGCGAAAAAAAAGATGAATGTTTAGATGCGCTGCGTAGGCTTGAAAAAAGGAATATAGTGAAAATTACACCGCTTTAATTAAAACAACATTTTTTATTTTTCGTTTAAAGCACCTTATATGGTAACATTGGCCTTTGTGGATTTTTAAGTTGCGACTTTTTGGGTTGTTTTTTACTTGGGGATTGAATTTTTTTGCGGGTTTCGACTTTGGGTTTGGGTTACTGCTGGCAGAGGCGGCTGGGTTTTTCTTCAAAAGAAGAAGCCTGGAAAAACGGTTTTTCTTCTCCCCCTTGGTTATTTGCAGGTATTACTCAAACTATTTTAGGAGCTTGTTTTCGTCTGGCGGGGGTTTGATTAAGCCGTGTTTCATTAGCAGTTCGGTTGATTGTCTGGCGTTTCGGATTATGCTGGATGCTCGCTCGTAGAGTTCTTGTCTGCTTGGCTTAACTCTTGCAACGCCCTGCTCGATTGATTTTAATGCGCATGCAACGGCCTCTCTTGGAAAAACCTCCCATTCATCCATCCTCGGCAATATGTCCTTCTCGCTGAAGCCGCGCTCCTCCGCGAAGTTAGCTAGCTCCGTCGCCGCAGCAATGCACATTTCGTCAGTTACGCCCTTAGCCTTCACATCCAAAACTCCTCGGAAAATGCCTGGAAAACCTAAGCTGTTGTTCACTTGGTTAGGAAAGTCGCTTCTGCCTGTCGCTACAATTCGTGCTCCTGCTTCCTCTGCTTCCCATGGCCAAATTTCAGGTATTGGGTTAGCGCAGGCAAAGATTATTGCGTCTTTAGCCATTGTTTTAATCCACTCTTTCTTAATTGTGCCTGGACCCGGTTTTGAAGCCGCGACAACCGCATCCGCGCCTTTGAATGCTTCTGCTATGTCGCCGGTTCTGCCTTCAGCGTTAGTTTTCTGTGTCACGTCATATTTCCACGGGTCTTCTTCTTTAATGATGTCTTTTCTGCCCGCATGAACAACGCCTTTGCTGTCAGCAAGTATTATGTTGCCTGGTTTGATTCCCCAACGCATGAGCACATAAGCGGTACGAATATTCGCGGCTCCAGACCCAACTAATGTGATTTTGCTTTCTTGCGGTTTTTTGCCCACGATCTTGAAAGAATTAATTAGCCCTGCCAAGATCACCGTGGCGGTTCCCTGCTGGTCATCATGCCAAACTGGAATACTGAGTTGTTCACAGGATTTCTCAAGAACCTGAAAACATTTCGGTTTCTCAATATCCTCAAGGTTAATGCCGCCGAAAGACGGCTCCAAAGCTCTACAAATCTTAACTATTTCATTGGGATCCTTGGTTCTTAGGCAAATTGGAAACGCGTCCACGCCGCCTAAATACTTGAACAAAAGTGCTTTTCCCTCCATCACAGGCAACGCCGCTTCAGGACCAATATCGCCCAGTCCTAAAACGCGTGTTCCATCTGAAACCACCGCGACGGAATTCCAACGGTTAGTTAATTCAAACGATTTGTCTGGATCCGCTTGAATTTCTCTGCATGGAGCAGCCACGCCTGGAGTGTACCAAACGGCAAAGTCATCAACGCTTCTGATGGCGCATTTAGGAATGACCTGCATTTTTCCCTCGTAGAACCTGTGCATTGGAGAAGCTAACTGTGCAGGCTTCTTGGCTTTCGCAAGCAACTCATCAACGGTTGGTTTATCTTTTTCTGCTGAAACCAAAAGACACATCTCCTATTCAAACGCTAAAAATATAAAAGGATAGTTTTAAGCGTTTCCGCGAAGCTGGAATTATCGGCTAATTCAGCTTAAAGCAACTTATGTAAAATGTTGTTAATTTCTGCTTTTTTAAAGAGAAGTTGGCTAAAGGCTAACATAAATCGGTAAGATGAAAATAAGGTCGATGAGGCGAAAATAGAAACGGAGTTAATTTCGTTTAAAAATAGAAAAAAGAAAGAGAGATTTGGTTGTTTTATTGTTTTGTTTTATGGCTTTTTTCTTAGCAAGAGTAAGCCGACTATGGCTATTGCGATGATTATTGCGATCACTGCAACAGCGATTCCATAGTTAGAGCTGACATTGTTGCTATGCCGTTACGGGTGTAGCGGTAGGCACTGCTGTTGTCTGTTGCTGAGCCAACGTAGACGTGTGCTTCAGCTGCAAATCCATAGTATCCTTCTGTGCCTGCAAAAGTTGCTGTAATAGCATAGTTACCAGGTAAGGCAGGGGGGTTCACGTTAAAGAGTTTGTCCCACTTGCATCGATGATTGCTGTTCCAAGTTTGCCTATTTCAAAATTGATCTACCGCTTGAATAACAAGCTAGTTTGTTAGCAACCTTTTAATCTACTCATGGCACTAAACATAAAAAAGGTAAACTAAATTGAACGACGACGCCAAATGCTCAAAACCAGAATGCGACAAGTTCACAGCCATAAACGAGTTAGCACGCCGCAGAGGATTCTTCTGGCCATCATTTGAGATTTACGGTGGCAGCGGCGGCTTTGTAACTTACGGTCCGCTTGGTGCACGGTTGAAACAGAATATTGAAGCTAAGCTAAGAGAGCTTTTCGTTAAAAAAATCGGCATTTACGAAATGGAATCATCCGTAATTGCACCCGGCAAAGTCTTTGAAGCATCGGGCCACGTTGACCATTTCAAGGAGCCGATGGTTGAGTGCCAAAACTGTCACACTCGTTTCCGAGCTGACCATTTGCTTGAAGAAAAAGGCATCAGTTCGGCTGAAGCAGAAAAAATGACTTTAACTGAAATTAAAGAGGAAATTGAGCGCCATGATGTTGTCTGTCCCGACTGCGGCGGCAAATTCGGCGAACCGCAACGTTATTTAACCATGTTCGAAACCACAATTGGTCCTTACTCAGGCGCGGTTGGTTACGGAAGACCTGAAGCTGCGCAAAACATTTTCGTTGAATTCAACCGGCTCTACACTGCTGCGCGGGAGCGGCTTCCTTTTGGAGTTATCCAAATCGGTCATGCTTTGCGCAATGAGATTTCGCCAAGGCAAGGCTTGATTCGCTTAAGAGAATTCACTATTTCTGATTTAGAGTTCTTCTTTGACCCTGAAGAGCCAAATTGCGATCTGATTAGCGAAGTGGAAAACGAAGTATTGCCAATTTTGCTCGGTGAAACACGGCTGAAGGAACGCGAGGACACAACTGACTTCACAGTTAAAGAAGCGCTTAACCAGAAAATAATTCGATCAGAGTGGCAAGCGTTTTTCATGGCGATGGCGAAGAAGCTTTTAATCGAGCTTGGCGTACCAGCGGAGAAACAACGGTTCATTGAAAAACTCGCTGGGAAAAAGCGCATTACTCAAGTCAAAGCTTCGATCAAGAAGTCTTAGTTGACCGTTGGGGATGGGTAGAAGTTTCTGGACATGCGTACCGAACAGATTACGATTTGACATGCCACATGAAAGCAAGCGGAGTCGACATGACCGTTTACAAAGAATATTATAGTCCAGTCGAAAAAGAAGAGCTAATTGTTAAGCCAATTATGTCTAAGCTTGGTCCAGTATACAAGAAAGAAGCCTCAAAAGTAGCCGAGCTGCTTGTTAAGGTGCCTGCACAGGAAGTTGCCGACGCCCTGCAAAAGCAAGGTTTCTTTACGAGTTGAAAACTACGAAATCAAACCTGACCAAGTAGACATTAGCAAGCAAAAAACGATTGTTCGCGGCACACGCTTTGTACCGCACGTTGTGGAACCCAGCTTCGGCGCGGACAGGCTCTTTTACGTGGCATTGGAGTACGCTTACGGCATCAAGGATGACCGTGCGGTCATGAGTTTTCCAGAGTATCGCACCGATCCAAATTGGCGTTTACCCGTTAATGAGTGGAGTTTGGCTTAGATACTAAAGCAGTGCAAGTT
>CAVYES010000002.1:0-280198 GCA_963767735.1 Candidatus Bathyarchaeota archaeon
TCTTAGTTGTGTGGGATTCTACTGAAGGCTCTCAACTTTATAAAGCGGGTTATTATGGGAAGCCAGTTGGGATTCCTAAACCTAAAATTCCAGAGTTTGATGCTCCACTAATTTTGGATTTGATGGAAGGCTTATACCTTGTCGAAAACAAGAAAATAGAAATTTACGAAGATTCAGACGAGAACAAGGTTAGCCTCAAAAAATTAAGGCAAAAAGCTAAACAGTTATATGATGAGTTTGAAGAAAAATACGCTGTTTACCACGATTTAAGGGATAGCGGCATGATTGTTACGCCGGGGATAAAGTTTGGCTGCGACTTCGCTGTTTATAAGTACGGTCCAGGCGTCGAACATGCCCCTTACATGGTCTCGGTAAAGAAGGCAGGCTCAAACATTTCAGCGACAGAAATCGTCAAGGCGGGACGACTAGCCACCACAGTGCGCAAAAGATTCATTATTGCGGTTCCCGATTTGGCAACGGACAAAGTGAAGTACCTGATTTTCAAGTGGTTCAAAGCCTAAGTTTGTGCTCTGGCTAGTTTTCTCCCGATGCCGGCCGCGGATGCCTTCAATACTTCGTCTATTGTTCCGTCAATTTTTAGTCCCTTAACTAAAACCATCGAGCAGTCTGTTGGGCTGGGAACAGTGTTTGGGGTAAAATGACGATCTTACAATTTATCATTTCAAAAGTCACGCAGTCATCTTCATTTATTCCTAATTTTTTCCTTATGTTGGATGGAATAGTAATCTTCCCTTTTAAGAGCACCTTAACTAATTCACCCAACGCGGTTGCCATAAAATCCTCATGTAGGGTTACTTAATAAGGTTACATTTTTTCGATTATAATTTTGGGAATTAAGTTAAAAAAAAGATAAGGCTATATACTTGGTAAAAAAAATGTTTTTTTTATTAGCATAAAAGGTAGAGCAGAGATCGAGCAGATGTCGTCTTTTTAGATTTTCCAGTTTCAAATACTATGAAAACGGGAATATTTCGAGTTCAGAAGCTTCTAATTAAGACTTTACGTTAATGTGTTCTTAAGAAGCGAGTGCTATGGTCAAGAATAAGTCCTTTAGAGGACTAGAAGATATTAGTGACAACCATATTTTTTGGGAGAATACCGAAACCAAAATCTTCCTTGATTTTAAGCCTTCCTTCACTTCGTTTCGACCAAGACGACTAAGCGGTTTAGATGACAATTATGAATTCAACCCGCCAAAAACAACCGACCTTTATTCCAAAAAAATTCTTGTTTCAATAATCCTTATGTGCAGCGAACCAACCGAACCTACAGTTGAAGCTTCCTTTCTTTTTTATATCCAAGCAGACTTTTTCAACGAAAAAGGAAATTCTGAAAAACCAAACAAGGCGGAACGAATCTCCGAATATGTTTCAGCTGAAAACACCACTGTTAATGGGATAAAACATGTTTGATCAAGCGATCGAACATTATAAGGAAGCTCTGAAGATACGTCGGGAGTTAGCTGAGATTGACGAAAGTTTCAAGCCCAAACTTGCGGATGCTCTTAACAATCTTGCTAACGCGTATTATGCTGAGGGTTTGCTTGACCAATCGATGGAATACTACAGGGAAGCTTTGAAGGTACGCCGGGAGTTAGCGGAGGTAGATGAAAATTTCAAGCCCAAACTTGCCAACACCCTAAGCAATCTGGGCTCCGTATATCGAAGTATGGGGTTGTTCGACCAATCGATTGAACACTACACGGAATCCACGAAGATACGTCGGGGTTTAGCTGAAGCAGAAGAAAGTTTCAAGCCCAAACTTGCGGATGCCCTTGACAATTTAGCTAACGCGTATTATGGTAAGGGTTTGCTTGACCAAGCCATTGAACACTATAACGAAGCCTTAAAGATACGTCGAGAATTATTTGAAACAGTTGAAAACATCAGCATCCGATTTACTAAATCGCTTATTCTTCTTGGAATAACTTTGGGTATGCGTGGAATGGAGGAAGACAAAGTGCGTTCTAAAAAGTTGCAAACTGAAGCTAAAGCGATGTTGAAAGATCCCATCGTCATCGGAAGCCCACAATATCCTGATTTGGTTACCTTGGAAAGAATTCTCGATTCGCTTGTCGGCGATAACTAATGCGAAAACTAGGAATTTTCAATCGAGAGTTACTCTAACAACGCCGGGGTCAAGTACAGGGAAATAATAGTTAGTTCCTAACTTGTTGTTTAACCTTAGTTTGCTATTATTGTTTGATTTTGGAATTCTCCTCGGATGGTCTGGTGTGGGTAAATTTTTGATGCGGAGAGGACGCAGCCTTCTTCTATTTTTACGTCGTCTGCTATGACTGAGACAGCTGTTATTTTTGTTGGTTTGAACTGGCTTGAGTTGACAACTACGTGTCTGCCGATTATGCTGTCGTTTACTTCAGCGTTTTCGCCTATTATAACCCTGTCCATTACTGCCGAATTGGATATTAATGCGTTTTTGCCTATTCTAGTGAAATTGTCAATGCATGAATCCACAATTCTTACGCCATCTTCAATTTGGCAATGTCTCCCAATCAAAACAGCGCCTTCAAGGGTGATTTTCTTCAGTTTTATTTTATGGATTATTTCTTGACGGCGTTTTTCTGAATCATTGCTTTCGCCTTGAACCCAAATTTGATTTTCCTTGTTTAATCTTCCGCCAAAATCGTTCAGGGTTGAGAAGCCGCCATGCAGCATATTCTTCATGGCTTCCAAGTAGCTTTTAGGCGTGCCCACGTCAAACCAGCTGCCTTTCAACGTGTAACCGTACACGGGGCGTCCAGTCTGAATCACGTAGGGAATGAAGTCGTAACCGAAGTCTAATCTGTTTTTTTCTTTAATGATTTGTTGCACACCTTTTTCTTTGAAAATCTTTTTCACTTCAGGCGACAGAACGTACAAGCCTGTATTCGCAAGGTTGCTGGGAGCGTCTTTGGGCAGGGGCTTTTCGACAAATTTTTTTATGCGACCGTTTTTGTCGATGTCAGCTATGCCTAAACCTTCCACGTTATCAACTTCGCGCAGCACTATGGTTAATGCGGCGCATTTTTCCTTATGATAATCAATTAGGCTCCTCACTTTTATATCAAAAATGTTGTCGCCTTGTACCGCGAAAACTGGGTTGGTAAGTTCATAGTACTCCATGTTTATTCTCGCTGAATCAGCACTTCCCAAATCATCAACGTTAGGCTGATATTTTATGTGGATACGCGGCTTTATGTTATAACGCGCTGAAAATCCATAGCCTGACTCAAAATAATCATACAAATCTCTATAATTGGTGTAGCCTTTAACACCAAAAATAAAGTTGCGAATGCCCTGACTTGCCAAAGACAAAAGAGAAAACTCCACAAGAGGCCTGTTCAAAAAGCGCAGGCATGCTTTGCTTGTTTCAGCCGTTAACGGCAAAAGGCGCGTCGCTTTTCCGCCAACAGGGATTATTACTCGTATCTTTTCAGGAGCATAACTATCGCCTACTAGAGGGGCATAATGGTCGCTCAAATGCTTCACCAACAATTGATACTTATAAGAATACGTTGCACGTTAATCCTTTTAACGGTTCTTATAAACTGAATGAACAAAAGATCAATCTTTTTCCACATATTTTTCAGCGCGTAGCTTGAGAATGCTGGTAAAGGCAGGTAAATAAAAAAAATGTTTAATGGTTAATCTATAGTTTTGGCTGTTTAGCCCATTCTTCTTTTACAAGTTTAGTTATGTTATCCAGGTTTGTCTGCGCTGTAAGGTCGGCAATAACGTTGTTCAACTCGTTCCTAATTAACAAAGACACTTCATTGGGTCTTAGCGGTTCGGGTCTTGTAGCTTGATAAACTCTTAGGGCACGCAAACAAAACATAATCATTAGTTGTTGCTGCTGGTTCTGTAAATCTGAAAGTTCGTTTTTGCTATTTTTCATTAACTTGTCAAAACTGTTTGAATCCCATTTTCCTTCTTCAGTCATTTTTTAACCCTTCCTTACCGTCTCATGTAAATCATGCATTATAGCCTTTTCTACTAACAGCTCTAATTGCTAAGAAATGATGGCTTTTGGTTTTCCAAGCTTTTTATTTACGCATGCTTGGATAAACCCAACGTATTCAGGTGAAGGTCTTTCAGGTCGGCTCTTGAATTCTCCATGAAACTGAGAGGCAAAGAAGAAGTAGCTTTTTGGCAACTCTAAAGTTTCCATTCTTCTGCCGTCGACGCTTTTGCCAGAGAAGCATAAACCATTTTTCTTTAAGTTTTCTTGGTAGTCCAAGTTAACCTCAAAGCGGTGTCTGTGGCGCTCGTAAATTTCTTCTTGTTCATACATGCTGTAGGCAAGGGTGGCTTTTTGCAAAATCACTTTGTGGGCACCCAACCGCATTGTTGCACCTTTAATTTCTATTCCACGCTGTTCAGGCATAAGGTCTATGACTGGATGCGGAGTTTCAGGATTAATTTCCGTGCTATTTGCATCTTTTAGGCCGCAAACGTTTCGAGCATACTCGATAACTGCCAATTGGAAACCGTAGCAAATGCCTAAAAATGGAATATCATTCTCTCTGGCAAACTGGACAGCTGCAATTTTGCCTTCGGTTCCGCGTGGACCAAATCCGTAAGGAACGAAAACGCCGTCAAAATTGGCAAGATCTTTGACGCATTGAGGATCGTGCTCCAGTTTTTCCGCTTCTAAGTAAGAGATGCAAACCTTGGTTTTGCATGCGCCGCCAGCATGTCGAAGTGCCTCGGTCATGCTTACGTAACTGTCAGTTAAGCCAGCATATTTTCCTACTAACGCTATCTTTACTTCATTATCTGGATTTACCAGACCGTCAACGAACTGCTGCCAACCTCCGAAATCTTTAGTCTCACATTTAATGGCTAATCTTTGACAGATAAAATCGCCCATGCCTTGCTTATCTAAGATAAGCGGCACCTGATAGACAGATTCAGCGTTATATGAGCAAAAAACGGCGCTTTCGGGAATAGTGCCGAATAACGCTATTTTTCTGAGGGCTTCTGCATCAATCATTTTGGGGCTTCTAGCCACTATTGTATCGGGTTGAATACCTATGCCTCTTAACTCATTTATGCTGTGCTGTAGGGGTTTAGTTTTCATTTCGCCAGTAACATCCAAAATCGGCACCAAAGCTAAATGAACATAAAGCGTATTCTCGTAGCCTTCATCAATGCGCATCTGGCGAATAGCCTCCAGAAAAGGTAATCCTTCAATGTCGCCAACTGTACCGCCAACTTCAACCAAAACAACATCGGCACAAGTAGCTTTGCCTACGGTTTTGATGCGATTCTTAATTTCGTTCGTGACATGAGGCACAATTTGGACGCATCGTCCTAAAAAGTCGCCTCTGCGTTCTTTCTCAATAACAGATTTATAAACCATGCCGGTGGTTAGGTTGTTTTCTTGCTTAAGGCTTAAATCTAAGAAGCGTTCGTACCAGCCTAAATCTAAATCGGTTTCTCCGCCATCGTCGGTTACAAAGACTTCCCCATGCATGTAGGGATTCATCGTTCCGGCATCAACGTTCACGTAAGGGTCGATTTTTACAACTGTTGGCTTTAATCCTCGAGCCTGAAGCATTTTGCCGATGGAAGAAGTCAATATGCCTTTGCCAACTGAACTTAACACTCCGCCCGTCACGAAAATATACTTAACCATCGATTTCCCCCATAATAACCTACACCTTTCAAGCTAACTTAATATAACTCTTTTGTGTGTGGAGGTGCAAAAATGTGCAATTAAGAATGGTTTACTTTGAACATGTAAGCAGGCTAATGAGCGCGTAAGCCTTTATCTGCGGTTGCTCATCAACGCTATGCAAAAGTTCGCATAAAAATCAAAATTGATCTACAAAGCCAAAAACCGCGAAAAATAATGAAAGACGAAAAAAGCGAATATCGACTTATTCCAAGGTCTTAGAACAGCCCGTCCATCTAACGCCGCGGCGGAGTCCGACAAATATAACAGCAGATAGCCCATTTAGGGTGTAATTGGCCACATTCTGTACAATTAACATTTTTTCTGGATTATCTTCTAGAATACTCTTTACAAGATTGATATTAAATTAAAAATTTTATTGAAAATTTGCTTTTTATTCAGAAATATTTTAATTAAGAACCTGCTAAGTATGAGGTGGAGATAAAGATGCCTAAAGCCTTTGTATTGATAAACGTTGAATCAGGGTCGGAAGAAGAAGTTCTTGAGCAAATTAAACAAATTGAAGGCGTGGAAGAAGCATACTATTCTTATGGTGTTTATGACATAATTACTAAAGTAAAAGCCGACTCAATGGAAAAACTTAGGGAAATAGTTACCCAAAAAGTAAGAACCTTAAGCAGGGTCAGGTCGACGTTAACGCTGATAATGATGGAAGACTGACACCTACGAACCATCGTGTCTTATTGAGGATACATCAAACGGCTAAAAATAAACGGAATAAATAGAAAGTTAATTTTCACATTTTCTAATATTTTTTAGCGTCAATCAAACGGTAACTTTAGTGCTTAATAGGAAACATTTTAATGTACACTCAACTAATCAATTATTATAGGATCGAATTAAAATGCCAACAGCCTTTGTTTTAATAAATACCGAGATAGGTTCGGAATCTGACGTACTGAAAGAGCTGAAAAAGGTCGAAGGTGTTGAAGAAGCATCAGCCGTTTATGGAGTCTACGACATAGTAGCAAGAGTCAAGGCAGACACAATGGATAAATTAAAAGAAATAGTAACCTGGCGCATACGACGACTAGACAAAGTACGGTCAACACTAACAATGATCGTCGTTGAAGAAAAATAACCAAAACAAACTCCCTTTCTTTTATAACACCATCAAAGAACCGCCTTTATTATTTTTAGATAATATCTTGCTAGAAACGCCTCTTCTAAGTAAAATTGAGCTCAGTAGACAGAGAACATTCTCAACTTCAATAAAAATGAAGGCTGAGTTGTGACTGTAGCAAGCTAGTCACATAATTTTAAATTTTAATCAAGTCATTTTAACACCTAGTGCATCTGGAGTAGTGACGAATGAAAGCAAATCCACAAGTACGCAATGTCAAGCCATGGAAGAGCTGCGTCAAAGCAAAAACTCTTCCAGTGAGCAGCAGATGCACCGAATTTTTTAAAGGTTGGACAAGGCGGTTTGGATACCCATTAAGCCTTTTTATGTTCCCCCTGAACAAGAAAGATTTTCCGAGCCTCTGAATCCAACCGCTCATCCAAAATGAAAAGGGTTTTTAAAAAAAATGCCAATAGCATATATTCTCTTAAATACCGAAATAGGAGCCGAAAATCAAGTATTGAAAGCGTTGAAGAAGGTAGAAGGCGTCGAGGAGGCGCATAGCCTTTGGGGCGTCTATGATATAATCGCAAACGTGAAAGCAGACAACATGGAGAAACTAAAATACATCATTACAAAAAGAATCGAGAAAATCGACAAAATAAATTCAAAATTGACAATGATAATAAATGAGAAACATCCAACGCCGCTGGAAGAGCACGTAATTTTTGAGCGAACCCCCGTTCTTCAATAAATTAATAGATTGACCTTCGCTTTTGGCTAACAATATTTTTTACCTTCGCAGCTTAGTTCTCTAATTTAGCTTGGAGAGTGGCTGCTTTGAATAGGCATCAGATAATGCACATTGGGCTGGACGATACAGATTCAACGAAGGGAGGTTGCACAACCTATCTTGCAGCATTGCTTATTGAAGCGCTTGAAAAATTTCACGTTGAATTTACTGATTATCCAGGCTTGATTAGGCTTAATCCTAATGTGCCGTGGAAAACAAGAGGCAACGGCGCCTTATGTTTAAGATTCCGTTACGATGCCGAGTATGAAGAGGAAATAAAAGATTTAGCGCTGACATTGTGGGATGAAAACTCAGCCGTCAACGAGAAAGGCACCGACCCAGGAATAGTATTTTTTGAAAAACAGCAAATTCCTACGGAACTTGAGGTATTTGCGAAAAAAACAGAAACCAGCATTGTGAAACTCAAGGAAGCAATGGCGCTAATTAAGAAGTTTGGGGCAGAAGCTTGTGGCTTCAACTCTTGCAGAGGAATAATCGGCGCGTTGGCAGCCGTTGGCGAAACGCTCAACTGCGACTACACCTACGAGCTCATCGCTTATCGAACTCCGCAGAATTGGGGTTCAAAACGGAAAGTGGATGAGGCATCAATTTTTGAAATGGACAAGCAGCTTCAGCCTTACACTTTTAACAATGTAGACTTAGAGAAACGCAGAGTAATCATTACTCCCAGAGGTCCCGACCCAATTCTCTTTGGCATAAGAGGCGAATCGCCAGAAATAGTTAAGAAAGCTTACGGCATCGTTAAGCCGCTTGAAAGTGTTGAGCGCTGGGTCATTTTCCGTTCAAACCAAGGCACCGATGCACACCTAAAACCTATTGAGGCATTAAGCAAGATTGAACCTTACAGTTCAGTAATCGCTAAAGGCGTTGTTTCCAAGAACCCTCAGATAGTTACTTTACGACATGTTATCTTTTCAATTAAGGATAATTCGGCAGAAGTTGATTGTGCCGCCTACGAACCAACGGGCAGTTTACGCAAAAACGCAAGAGAACTCATCGTTGGAGACAGCGTTGAAGTCTACGGTGCAGTACATAAGCTAACGCGTGGCAAGCCGTTAACAATTAACCTCGAAAAAATTAACATTCTAAGCCTTGCGCCGAAAACGGTATTGGAGAATCCGCTTTGCCTCGGCTGTGGGAAACGGTTGAAGTCCATGGGCAAAAACCAGGGATTCCGCTGTGAAAAATGCGGAGCGGAATATCGCGACTTTCCTAAGAAAGAATCAGCCCTGCTTAGAACGCTTAAAGCTGGCTTATACGTGACATCAACAAGGTCGCAGAGACATCTTACTAAACCGCCGCGGCGGTACGGCTTGGAAAAGCAACTTTATGAAACTAAACCAATGATTGAGGGTTGGCACTCTTCTTTTAGTTGAAAGTTGGGCGTTAATATGGCTGTCAATCTTCGCATCAAACGGAGTTCACGCCGCACCAACACTCGCACTGCACACGTCGGGAGACCACACCAACAGCGACTCCGTTACCTGCGGCGGTTCCTACTCCAGTTCCAACAGCCGTCCCAACAACAGAACCAACACAATAGCCAACACCAAATACAATAACTGTCACAACTACACCTATTCCAACATCGATTTCTACTCAAGATTCCACGCCGACTCTAACATCTTCACCCGCTCCTTTGTCTACCCCAAATGCAATAGTAACAACTGTGCCAGCGACGACTGATGGTACCGCGACAGTTGATCTTGCTATTAGGGGAAACGTGACCAGCGCTCAGATCTCCAACGTAATAATCGCAACAAACCAGTCTGCAACAACAGTGTCTTTTAAGGTAAGTGAGCTAAACGGCAATTCAGGTTTCAGCAACGTGACTATTCCGAAAAGTGCAGTATCCGATACAACATCACCGATGATCTACATCGATAACCAACCTGCCCAAAGCCAAGGCTACATTCAAGACACTAACAACTACTACGCACGGTACACGACCAGTTTCAGCACACACCAAATATCGATAGTGTTCGCCAAAACCTCTTCGTCAGGCTCTGCAAAACAGGAAAGTTTGCTTCCAGAATTAATTCTTGGAGTATCGGCTGTTATAGCCATCTTGGCAATCTCCGCAGTTGGGCTTTATTCAAAAAAAACACTAATAAAACCAAAGTTGAAATTTTTTAATTCCCTTTTTTTAGTAAAAGAAGCCCACAAAACGTCACAGTTTTTTAGCCAACCATTTAAATGTAAGAATCCCGTAACCCATTAAAAGCTAAAGTAACAGTCAAGCAAATGGAGTGCCAAAGTTTGAAGCAGTTTACGGCAGCAGATTATGATCTTCCATTCTTTAGGCAGGAAGGTTTCGTTAGGAAGCATTGTCCAAAATGCGGTGAGTGGTATTGGACCCAAAACGAGCGGCAGGAGACATGCGGCGAATCCAGCTCCGACGAATGCGGGTACTACACTTTTATCAATAATCCAGCAACCAAGAAAAGTTTCAGCCTTTCCGAGATGCGAGAGGCGTTTCTATCGTTTTTCGAGAAGAATGGGCATACCCGCATTAAGCCCTATCCGGTTGTGGCAAGATGGCGCAAAGACATTTACTTGACCCATGCAAGCATAATTGACTTTCAACCCTACGTGACCGAGGGGATTTCGCCGCCTCCGGCCAACCCGCTGGTGATTTCTCAGCCCTCTATCAGGCTGACGGATATTTCTAATACTGGACCCACCTTTGGCAGGCACTTAACCATCTTTGAGATGGGCGGAGCACACGCATTCAATTATCCAGATAAAGAGGTTTACTGGAAAGATGAAACGGTGCGTTTCCACCAGCGATTTGCCACTGAAGCTCTCGGAATAAAATCTGACGAGGTCATTTATAAGGAGGGCGTGTGGGTTGGCGGCGGCAACGCTGGCCCTGATGTGGAATGTATCGTTCGTGGGTTAGAGGTGGGCACTTTGGTTTTTATGCAGTACAAGGTCGTCGGCGACGACTTCATCGAGTTACCTATCAGAACGGTGGATACGGGTTATGGCATTGATAGGTTTGCATGGATTAGTCAGGGAGTAACAAACGCGTTTCAGGCGATTTATGGCAAAATGCTTGACAAAATCTACGCTATAGCTGGGATAACTAACATTGACAACGACTTCTTAGCTCGTGTGGCGAAGTATTCTGGTTTGGTCAGCGTTGACAAAACAGCGAACAGGATGGTCACCCGTAGGCGTGTAGCTGAACTTACAGAGATAGATTTGCAGACACTTGAAAAAGTGCTAGTTCCCATCGAGAATGCTTGGGCAGTAACCGACCATACCAAAACCTTGAGCTTCATGCTCTCCGAAGGCGTAGTTCCATCAAATATTCAGGAAGGCTACTTGGCGAGGCTGCTGTTCCGCAGAGTTTACCGTTTAATGCGAACCCTAAACATGGACCCAGCAAAACTCTACGACATCGTGGACATGCAGGTTGATTACTGGTCCAAAGATTTCCCGCATATTAAAGAAATGCAAAGCGAAATTATCGAGATGCTCAAAGTTGAGGAGGAAAAATTCAAAGAAACTCTGTTGCGCGGAGAAGGCATGGTTAAACGAATCGCAGGCGAGCTAAAATCTAAGGGCACAAGCAAACTACCCATGGATACCCTTACTGAACTCTACGATTCACACGGCCTCCCCCCAGAAATCGTTAAGCAAGCGGCTGAAAAAGAAGGCGTGCAAGTGGAGCTTCCTGAAAACTTTTACACGTTAATTGCTCAACGACACATGCAAGCAACCAAACCGGCTGAAGAAGAGGAAAGCCAAGCTGAAGAAACGCTTGAGAAAATTGCTGAGCAATTGCCAGCAACAGAGCAATTGTACTACGTTGACACGTATATGCGTGAGTTCGACGCTAAAGTCCTCAAAATAATCAGCGACAAGTACATCGTGTTGGACCGCACATGCTTTTATCCTGAAGGTGGCGGGCAACCAGCCGACCACGGATGGCTAAGCATCGGCGCCCAAAAGTTTGGCGTGATTGACACCCAAAAGATAGGCAAAGTCATAGTGCACAAACTCGGCTTATCACCAACGTTCAAGGAAGGCGACACGGTTCACGGAGTTCTCGACTGGGATAGGCGTTACTCGCTGATGAAGGCGCATACGGTTACGCACTTGATTAATGGAGCTGCAAGACGAGTGCTGGGCGAGCATGTTTGGCAGTCGGGCACGCAGAAAGGCTTGGAAACTTCACGGCTCGACATCACACACTACCGAAGGCTCAGTCCTGAAGAGGTTCATAAAATCGAGTTATTGGCTAACGGGGCAATTGCAGCTAACATGAAGATTGAAACGAACTGGTATCCGCGAAATGAGGCAGAAGCACGCTACGGCTTCAGGCTCTACCAAGGCGGGGCAGTCCCAGGCAAAGACATCCGCGTTGTAAAGACGGGAGATTGGGATGTTGAAGCCTGCGCCGGAACGCATCTTGGCAGCTCTTTGGAAGTTGGTTTTGTGAAAATTGTCTACACTGAACGTGTGCAAGACGGAGTCGAACGTTTAGGTTACGCGGTTGGGTTGGAAGCGTTGAAAGCAGTGCAAAAACAGGAAAGCCTGCTTTGGAAAGTTTCAGAAGTGTTGATGGCTCCTGTGGACAAGCTGGATAAGGCGGCTGAGAAAATCGTGAAAGAACTTAAGGAAACCAATGTTGATAAGCGCAGACTAATCAAAGAACTGGCAGAGAAAGAAAGCGAAGCTGGGCAGACAAAAGCCTGTGAGGCAACCGTTGAAGCGGACGGCGTAGCCATTGTCAAACGGGACTTCGGAGAAGTTATCGACGTTAACCGAATGATACAAACAGCAACTGAAACGATTAAGCACAACGACGCAACGGTGACGCTGTTTTATGGTTCTGACGGAAAAACCTGCAGACTAATGGTCATGGCTGGAGAAACTGCCGTCCAGAAAGGCGTGAACGCAGACAACATAGTGAAAGAGGGTGCGCCGATCTTCGGCGGCGGAGGCGGCGGCAGAGCGAACTTTGCACAAGGCGGCGGAACACAACCTGACAAACTGATGGAAGCGGTAAAAGCTGCTGAGGAAGCAATTAAAAAACAGGTACAAAAATAATGCTTTAAAAAATAATAATTTTCTATTCGATAAATTTGACTTCTTTAAAACCTTTGAGATGCTTATCGCTTGTTACTATTTGAGCTTTAAAAGCCCCTTGCCATAGCAACAATTAACGAGTCTGCCATTCCCAAGTTTTTTCGTGGAAGAAGACGACCGAAAAGACAGAGAAATTAGTTGGAGAAGTACTGAAAAATCGGTTGAAATATTAAGTGCTAACACAAATCCTGGTTCTTCAATAGGGAGAAATATCCACTTTATCCCACTCAAAGCCGATAGATATGTGGTATTCGCTAGTTCTGAATTTTGAAAGAAGCTGGCGCAAAATAGTTATCGCGTCTCCCTCGTTGCCCTTGTCGCAGACCATAACTGCAACAATATTATGAACCCCATAAGATTTCCAAAGGAGCTTGATGTGGGGCAGTTGGCAGAGGGCTTCAATGACTTTTTCCGTATCATCGTAAGCGACCGCCATGCCTATGCAAATAGCTGAAAGCTCGAGGGCTTTATAATTGGGTATTGCCATAATTTTCTTTTCGATAACGTTGTTTTTTCTCGAGTTTCTCTATTCTTCTGTAGACCGTTCCCCTTGTAACATTTAGGATTTTAGCCAAATCATCATAAGAATTAATTCCGCTGCAAATTTCATGGAGAACCTTCTTGTCCAATTCATCCAAAACAATTGACAAATGACACCCACCCATGTTTATATTTACGGTAAGTTACTTAAAAGATATTGCATTTCACCCTCAGATTGGTTCAATTGAATAAGGAAAAGATTTAAGCAAAAAAAAGCGATTTTTCTGTGATATGCGTTCTGTAAAGCGCCTAAAAAACGCGGTTTTGTGTCATGCGATAAATACTAATTGTACATTGGTGTTTAAGTTTGAAGAAAGGCGGTTTGGAACGACAAAAAACTTCCAGGAGAAACATAATCCTTCCTCCGAGCATGGAATCTTAATCGAAGAAAAAGAAAAGATTCGAAGGGACGATTTTATTAAACAGGGGTCTCTGCATATTTTGCATGTTGATGGTGACGCCGCTTTTCTGCGTGTTTCGAAGTTGATTTTGGAGTTAGAAAACAAGTTTGAGATCGACACAGCAACTTCGGTTGATGAAGCTTTTTGCAAATTGAAAACGTTGCCTTATGATGTGATAGTCTGTGAGTACGCTTTGCCTCGGAAAAACGGTTTAGATTTTTTGAAGGAGCTCAGGGAACAAAAAAATGATGTTGCATTCATCATTTTCACTGGTAGTGGCACAGAAGAAGTTGTCATTAGAGCAATAAACCTTCGCGCGGATTACTACATTGCCAAGACCGAGTCTTCCCAAGCGGGTTACCGTCAATTGACGGATGCAATTTACAAGATTGTTGAACAAAAGAAAGAATTGAGCTCTAAAAGTTGGAAATAGCTTGCTGCGTAAAGGCTATCGAACGGTCCGTATAACCGATAACGTCTATGGTTACCTCCAGAAGCAGGCTAAAGAAACTTACCACATATAGCAGAATAAATCAATCACTAATTGAAAAAAACAATAGGGCAAAAGAAGATAAATAGGTCTAATTGTCTTCCAAATCCTTTTTAGGACAGAAAAATTTTATTGTTAGATTGTGGCATTGCTTTTGAATACGAGGGATGTAACGAGTTATGGCTGATGAGCAAGAGGATCAGGCTGTTAACCGGCTAGAGCAGCTTCTAGATGGCGAGAAGAAGCGTGCAGAAGATTATTTGACTAGACTGAGTTATTTACAGGCCGACCTCGAGAACTTTAAGAAGAGGTTTGATAGGGAAACAGAGCAGATAAAAAATTACTGCACTGAACGCTTAGTCATTCAACTATTGGATGTTGTGGATGAATTGGAGTTAGCAGTTAAAAACGGTGAAATCTCAACATCGCCCGACTCCCTAATAGAAGGGGTGGAAATGACGTTAAAGAAGCTCAGAAAGGTTCTTGAGCAAGAAGGAGTTACTCCAATAGATAGCCCAGAAGGCAAAATTTTTGACCCCACACGCCATAACGCTGTTGCCGTCGTTGAGCAAGACGATGTTGCTGACGGCACCGTGCTTGAAGAAATTAGAAAAGGCTACTTTATGAAGGGCAAAGTAATTCGACCCACCATCGTCAAAGTAGCAGTCAAACCAAAAAACAATCAAAGTAACCAAATGGAGGAAAAAAAGTAAATGAGTAATCAAAATCCAAAAACAAACCAGAAAGTATTAGGAATAGACTTGGGAACAACCAATTCAGCAGCCGCCATATACGAAGGCGGACACCCAACGGTTATCCCAAGCGCAGAAGGCCCCACAATGGCGGGAAAAATGTTCCCCTCAGTAGTAGCCTTCACAAAAGACGGACAACTCCTGGTCGGGGAACCAGCCAAGCGCCAAGCAGCCACCAACCCAGAAGGAACAATTTTTGAAATAAAACGTAAAATGGGCACCGACTACAAGGTAAATGTTTACGGCAAAGAATATAGCCCCCAGCAAATCTCGGCGTTTATACTTCAAAAAATAAAGAAAGACGCTGAAACCTATCTTGGCGGCACAATCAACAAAGCGGTCATCACAGTTCCAGCACACTTCAACGACAACCAACGCCAAGCCACAAAAGACGCAGGAGAAATCGCAGGCTTCCAAGTCATGCGAATAATCAACGAACCCACCGCTGCATGCCTCGCTTACGGAATAGACAAAGTCCAGCAGGAAATGAAAATTCTCGTGTTCAGTTTCGGCGGCGGCACCCATGATGTCACTGTGATGGATTTCGGCAAAGGAGTTTTCCAAGTGCTCAGTACAAGTGGCGACACTCAACTTGGCGGAACAGACGTTGACAAAGCAGTCATGGATTACATTTTAGGCGAATTTAAACGCCAAACAGGGATAGATATTTCAAGCGACAGAATGGCAATGCCCAGGCTTAAAGATGCTGCGGAAAAAGCTAAAATTGAACTTTCAACTCTTATGAGCACCGACATCGACCTGCCCTTTCTAACAGCAGACGCTTCAGGACCAAAACACTTGCACTTAACATTAACCAGAACAAAACTTGAATCGTTAGCACAACCAATCGTCCAGCGAACGCAACCTACACTTCTTAAAGCTCTCGAAGACGCGAAACTGACGCCACAGGGAATCGACAAAATCATCCTAATCGGCGGAATGACCCGAATGCCGCTTGTGCAGAGGTTTGTTGAGCAAATCTTAGGCAAATCGCCTGAACGTGGAATTGACCCCATGGAAAGCGTTGCTATAGGAGCAGCCATTCAAGCAGCAGTTGTCACCGGCGAAGTCACCGATTTGCTTTTGCTTGACGTTACACCATTGACGCTTGGTGTTGGAAACCATGGGCGGCGTATTCACTAAAGTAATGGACAAAAATACGACCATTCCAACTAAGAGAAGCCAAATCTTCACCACAGCAGCAGACTTCCAAACCGCAGTCACCATCCATGTGCTGCAAGGCGAACGTGCGATGGCAGGAGACAACGTTTCACTTGGCATGTTTAACCTCGTCGATTTGCCGCCAGCACCCCGAGGCGTTCCCCAGATAGAAGTCACTTTTGACATTGACGCCAACGGCATATTGAACGTAACAGCCAAAGATTTAGGCACAGGAAAAGAATCAAAAATACGAATAACCGCAGCCACCAAACTGTCTAAAGAAGAAAAAGATCGATTAATCAAAGACGCAGAACAGTACGCAGAGCAAGACAGAAAGAAAAAGGAAGAAGCTGAAGTCCGCAACAACGCTGACAGCCTAGTATACACGGCTGAACGGACAAAGACAGATCTTGCAGGCAAAATCAGTCAAGAAGAAGTGGGCAAAATCGACGCAGCCGTCACAGAACTCAAAAATGCCCTCGCAAGCAATGATATGGCACAGGTGAAAACAAAATCTGACGCACTCCAGAAAGTACTGCAAGAAGTCGGAACAAAAGTTTACCAGCAAGCAGCATCAGAATACGCAAAACAGCAGGGACAACAGCACCAGGTCAAGGACCAGAAGCAGGAGCAGGACCCCAAATGCCTCCAAGCGGCGGTCCTGAAGGTCCAGCCTCCGAAGAGCCTGGACAAGAAAGAGTAGTTGACTCAGAAGACTACAAAGTAAAATAGGTCAACTCTAACCTACTCTTTTTATTTTTTTAATCTTTTTTCAGAGAAGTATCAATAACTATCCTTATAATCTTTCATCGTTTGGCTATGATCGACACGTAAAAAGTTTTTATTTTCTGAAAAAACAAAAAGAACAGGGAAATGGTATAAATTACAGTCTGTAGCATACTAAAAAGTCAATTAAAAAATGTTTAATTTAGCGGTAAAGTACTGATGGCTGAAAAACGAGATTACTATGAAGTTCTAGGCGTTCAACGTAACGCGTCAAAAGATGAAATCAAAGACGCTTACAGAAAACTAGCAATGCAGTTCCATCCAGACCGCAACAAAGACCCAGGTGCAGAAGAAAAATTTAAAGAAATCAGTGAAGCCTACGCTGTTCTATCCGATGACCAAAAAAGACAAACATACGATCAGTTGGGCCATTCAGGTTTTGACCAAAGATATCGGCAAGAAGACATTTTCAGAGGCGCCGACTTCGACTCTGTTTTTAGAGACATGGGTTTCGGCGACATTTTCCGAACTTTCTTCGGCGGGGCGGATTCGGCGGTGAAAGAAGCAACGTGAGGCCAAGACTTAGCTTATGACCTTGAAATAACCCTCGAAGAAGCTGCTAAAGGCGCCGAAAAAGAAATTGAAATCCCGCGAACCGAAAGATGCGACGTTTGCGGCGGTTCAGGCGCAGCTCCAGGCACTTCGGCTAAAGTTTGCCCCACGATGCGGCGGTTCAGGTCAAGTTCAAAATCAGCGTAGAAGCGGCTTCGGCATGTACGTGCAAGTGACTGCTTGCCCAACATGCAAAGGAAAAGGCAGACTAATTGAAACACCCTGCCCAATTGTCATGGTTCAGGGCTGGTTAGGAAACGACGAAAAATCACCGTTAAAATTCCAGCCGGGCATAGATGAAGGCAATCAGCTTAGGCTCAGAGGCGAAGGGGAAATGGCGTCCAGCGATGGCGAACCAGGCGACCTCTACGTCGTCGTCCACGTTAAGCCGAACCCGCAATTTATAAGGGAAGGAGACGACCTGTGGCACGTAGCCATGATCACTTATCCGCAAGCAGCATTAGGCGCAGAAATAAGTGTTCCCACCCTTGAAGGACCAACAACCGTCAAGATTCATCCAGGAACACAAGTAGGCGAAGTCATAACATTGAGGGGAAAAGGCATGCCCCGTTTCAGAGCTTACGGCAGAGGCGACTTGCTCGTGCGCGTCGGCATATCGGTTCCAGAAAAACTTACGTCCCAGCAACGAGCGCTTCTTGAACAATTAGCAAAAGAATTTGACAGCGAAGTAACTAAAAGCCACAAATTCCACTTTTAACAATTAGCCTAAACGCATTTAGTTAAACTAAAGTAAACAATTCATTAAACAAAAAAAATAATAAAAGAATAAGAAAGAAATTATTTGGCGAGCTGCTTTCGCAGTTCGTTGTATGTTGCTTTTATGTCTTCGATTGAGCCTTCGTCTTCGATTGTTGATGTGTCGCCTAGTGGTGCTCCTGTTAGTACTGCTTTGAGTAGTCTGCGCATGATTTTGCCGCTTCGGGTTTTTGGCAGCTTGTTAACGATGATTATGGCGTCTGGAGTGGCTATTGGACCAATTGTGGTTCTGATCTGCTTTATGAGTTCTGCTCGGAGTTCGTCTGACGGCGTGAATCCGCTTCGTAGAACAACAAATGCTACTGGAACTTCGCCTTTCACTGCGTCTTCTTTGCCCATTACTGCTGCTTCAGAAACTGCTGGGTGCGCGACCAATGCGCTTTCAAGCTCCACTGTTCCTATGCGGTGTCCTGCAACTTTGAGAACTTCGTCTGCTCTGCCAAGAAGCCAGAAGTAGCCTTCAGGGTCTCGGACAGCGTAGTCGCCAGAGTAGTATATTCCTGGCCATCTGCCAAAGTAAGTCTGCTTGAAGCGATCTGAGTCTTTCCAAATGGTCTGCAGCATTCCTGGCCACGGCGATTTGATTACTAGAACACCTTTGGTGCCTGCTGGTACTGGCTGTCCTTTTTCATCGTAGATGTCTGCGTTGACTGCTGGCATTGGGAAGGTTGCGCTGCCAGGTTTTAGGGGTGTGAGTTCTATGCCTGCGGTGGGGGAAATCATGAATCCGCCTGTTTCCGTTTGCCACCAGGTGTCAATTATTGGGAGTTTTTCTTTGCCTACGACGCGGAAGTACCATTTCCATGCTTCAGGGTTTATTGGTTCGCCCACTGAGCCCAGAAGACGAAGTGTGCTCAGGTCATGTTTTGTTACGCATTCTTCGCCGAATTTCATGAACATTCTTACCGCGGTTGGTGTGCCGTAGAGGATGGTTATGCCGTGTCTTTCAATCATTTCCCACCATCGGTCTTGTCCGGGGTAATCAGGTGTGCCTTCGAAGAGAAAAGCTGTAATGCCTAGGCTTAATGGTGCGTAAACGTTGTATGTGTGCCCAGTGATCCAGCCGATGTCTGCAACACACCAATAAATGTCCTCGTCAGTTGGGTTAAAAGCCCATTTGAGCGTCCAGTAACCCCAAACAAGGTATCCGCCTATTCCATGCTGAATACCTTTTGGTTTCCCAGTGGTTCCTGAAGTGTAGAGGATGAATAGTGGGTCGGTAGATTTCATGCTTTCTGGTTCCACGATAGGCATCTGCACCTGCGTTTGCAAGAGCGTCATGATACCAAACATCTCTGCCCTTCCTTCATCTGAACGGGTTGACCGGTCCGTTTAACAACAATAACTTTTTCCACATTAGGCATGTTTGGTAATCCGCGGTCTGCGTTGTCTTTAATACCGATTGGTTTGCCTCTTCGGAAAGAACCGTCCGCTGTTACAAGGATTTTTGCTCCGCAGTCATTTACTCTGTCAGCTAATGCTTCAGCGCTAAATCCAGAAAAGACAACTGTGTGGACTCCGCCGATTCTTGCTGTCGCAAGCAAAGTTATTGGCAACTCTGGAATAACAGGAAGGAAAACTGCGACGCGGTCGCCTTTTTTAACGCCGAAGTCTTTTAGTGCTTTTGCAAGTTTGTTTACTTCTCGGTAAAGTTGATAGTAACTGTAAGTTTTTACTTCGCCCATTTCGCCTTCCCAAATATAGGCAAGCTTGTTTTTACGGTTACTTTTCACATGCCGGTCTAGAGCGTTGTAGGAGATGTTTAGTTCTCCGTCAGGGAACCACTTGTAAAACGGCGGGTTCGAATCATCAAGGACCTTGCTGAATGGCTTAAACCAATCGATGGCTTTTGCTTTTTCCGCCCAATATTCCTGCGGATTCTTTATTGATGTTTCCCATTCTTGCTTTCTTTTGTCTCCATTAGAAAATTTTGCAATACTTGGACAATATTTTTCGTCAAATGGTAAACTTGCTTCTGACATTTTGCTCAACCTAAAGTGTTGGCAAGGGTAAACTCTAACGCATATAAGCATTTAGTTATCTTATTGAGAAAATAAAAAAAGAATTTAGTTGTTTTTAGCTTGTGGGATAAATTGGCAAGACCGTTTTTTGGTTGGCTTCATTTAAGACTTCAGCTAGTCCAAGATACACCGCGCTTAAACCGCAGATGACGCCTTCGATGCCAGTGATTTTTGTAAATGTTGCGCCTCCACCGTATTGTCCAATAGCTAACATAAAGAATAGTATAGTTAAGCTGCCGAACACGAACTGCAAAGCACGATTAGCCTTCAAAGTACCAAAGAACATGCCGAAAGTGAAGATTCCCCACATTATGAAATAAGCTGCCAACGACGCTGCAGAGGGACCAGTGAATCCAGTAAATTTAGGTAAAATCAAAAGCATCACGAAACTCCACCAGAATAAACCATAAGACAAGAACGCTACAGTACCGAAAGTGTTGCCTTTTTTGAATTCCATTACGCCAACAATTATCTGTGCTATTCCTCCATAAGCAATGCCCATAGCTAAAATCACAGAATTCAACGGAAAAGCGCCAGCGTTAGCCAAGTTTAGAAGAACGGTAGTTAATCCAAAGCCTAAGAGTCCCAGAGGTGCTGGATTCGCCAATTTTGTTAACAGATTGTCGCTCATTTTTAGTTTTTCTCCAAGTGCTGTTTTTCCCCTTCAATCATAATGCCTTTATTTTAAAGCTTTACGGTGGTGATGACGTCTTCTAGCTTGGAGAAATGCCAATTGCTAACACGCTAAAAATTCAAAATTCTTTAAAGCTTCATCTGCTTCACGAAAAAGCAATTTTTTTGATTTCTGCCCTATTTTAACCCTTTTTTTCTTAAAGTGTCCGGTTATCTTTTCTCTGCTTTAAACCTTGTTTTATCTTTATTGTTCTGGATGTAAGATGAGTTAGCCGCAAAGTTTATTGTAATCTATAATTATACTAGAATCGTAAATTCTAGAGAGATATGATTTTTATGAAGTGGGAAACGAAAATCCAAGAAATTATACCTAGAACTGCGGATGTAGCCAGTTACAGGTTTCCTAGACCACCTGAATTAACTTACAAGCCAGGACAATACTTTTTCGTAACATTAAAACAGGGCGACAAAGAGTTAACTCACCATTTCAGTTTCAGCAGCAGCCCAACAGAAAAAGACCACTTTGAATTCACAAAAAAACTAACTGATAGCGAATTTTCAAAGGCGCTTAAAGCCGCCAAAGCAGGCGACTGGGCGCGAATAGACGCACCCTATGGACAATTCACCTTCGAGGGAGAATACCCCAAAATCGCGTTGCTTGCAGGAGGAATAGGAGTAACCCCGTTTGTGAGCATATGCAAAAACGCCACAGACAAACGCTTGAACTCAAAAATCACTCTCTTTTACGGCTGCCGAACGGAAAACGACATAGCATTCAGACAGGAACTCGAAAAAATGCAGGCAGAAGACAAAAATCTAAAAATCGTTTTCACCGTCAACGAAACAACCCCTCAATGGAGGGGCGCAGTCGGCTTAATCACTGCAGACATGATTCAAAAGGAACTGCCTGATTACAAGGAAGCCATGTTTTATCTCTGTGGGCCGCCGCCGATGGTTACAGCGATGGAAAAACTTATCGTAAGCATCGGGTTACAAAAGGAGAAGTTAAAACTGGAGTATTTCACAGGTTACCCACAATAGAAGAAAATTTTATGGGTAAAACCTGCGGGTTGTTCTTGGAAACGGAATAGCATCGATGATGTTGTCGAGGTCGAGCATCCAAGTTAACAATCCTTCCAGTCCCATGCCGAAGCCAACATGGGGCACGGTTTCGTAGCGTCGTAAATCAAGGTACCACTCGTAGTCCTCAGGTTTCAAGCCCTGCGCCTTCATGCGTTGAATAAGTATGTCTTTGTTTTCCTTTCTGGCTCCGCCCGTGCTGATTTCGCCGATTCGGGGTACCATCATATCCACCGACATCGCAATTTCTGGGTGATCTTGGTAGGTTTTGCAGTAAAACGCCTAAATCTCTGTGGGGTAATCGTAAACGAAGAAGGGTTTGCCGAAGTCTTCAGCTAAAACCTTCTCGTCCCCGTACCCCAAGTCAGCGCCCCAGCTTAACGCGGGATTTTTCACTTTTAGCCTATCGATGGCTTCAGCATAAGTTATACGGGGAAACGGAGTCTGCACAGTTTTGAGTTTGTTTAAGTCAGCACCTATCTCTGTAAACTCTTTTTGGCAAGTGTCGCCGATGGTTTTGCAGACGTGCTTCATCATGCCTTCTTCAAACTTCATCAAATCATTCATGTCAGCGAAAGGCCATTCGGCTTCCATGTGCCAGTACTCAGTTAAATGCCGAATTGTCCTGCTTTTTTCAGCGCGAAACGAAGGCGCAATGCAGTAAACGTTTTCAAGCGAGAAGATCAGAATTTCAAGGTAAAGCTGGCTGCTCTGCGTCAGGTATAGGTCTTGGTCGAAGTATTTTAAGCCGAAAAGTGTTGATCCGCCTTCAACTGCCGCGGAAATAAACATGGGCGGCGAAACCTCTGTGTAATCTTGCCTTTTGAAGTATTCGCGGGTTGCCTCTAATGTGTCAGTGCGGACCTTCATTTTTAAATTCATTTTTCGGCTGCGAAGCCAGAGGTGCCGCATGTCGCGGATGAATTCTTCACTTTTGTCTTTCGCTATGGAGAAGGTTTGTGCTAAACCGATGATTGTGATGTTTTCTGCGCTTATTTCGTATCCGCCTGGGGCACGCTTGTCTTCTTTAACGGTGCCTTCAAGCGTCAATGAAGATTCGATTGTTAAGCGCTGCGCTTCCGTCCAACCAGGGTGACCTTTTTCACTGTGCACTGGATTACTCCTGTGGAATCGCGGAGCACCAGGAAAATGAGTTCTTTGCCTTCACATTTTCGGTAAACCCAACTGCGAACCGTGACTTTCTGATCTGGACAGCAGCCTTCTAATATTTTGCCTATTTTTCGCTAAAGCCATTCAGTATCAACCGTTTCCTGTAATACCCAATTTCAAGCCTAAATGCCTATCGATTAATACAATCCGATTTTATATATCCGCTAAACCAGTGAATCCGTCTTCGCGCATTTTAGTCAAAAACGTTTTGATACTGCAGAATAAACCAGCTTCCTTTAGGGTACTTTTAAGATTTCATTGACCTTCATTTTGAACTTCCAACAACTATCTGTGGAACACATAAAAGTTCCCTCTTCATCGCAGTTTTAAAATTAACGCTTCGACATAAAGTCAATTTAAACCCTTCCAATACTTTCTAGTACGCTTAGATACACAATGATACGCTTAGGTACTTTTGGGTACTTTTCTAACCTCAACCTACAAACAATTCAAGCTCCAAATCAAAAAAGCAAGGCAAAACAAACTGGTCAAAAAAACAAAATTGATAATTGTTGTTCTATCAAACAATCAAATTTTGGAAATTCGTTGCAAGTTTGAGTTGATTTAATAGTTTGGGAAAATAAACGTGGCTTATTACCGATTTACTTATTGCAATCAGCCTAAAATGGAAAATTTGGAAAGAAACCTTAAGTTGACTGAAATCTTGCTTTAAAGCGCTTTTTAAATGAATTGGCTTCCTCTTATTTTTCTTTGATGCTGGGTTCGTAAACTCTCCAAAAAACAAAGATTGAAAGAGGTACTGCGGATGCCGCCAGCAAGAGGAAGGGCAGTTGAGGCGACACAAACGCGTAAAGCACCCCGATTAGAACTTGGAAGGCTGCTTGCGCTATGAACATGAAGAATTGCAGGCATCCGATGGCTGTTCCTCTTATGTTGCGGGGGATTAAGTCGCCCATTAGGACTTGGTAGCTGTTTAGCTGAAGCAAATTGCCGAGGCCAAAAAAGAAAAAGGCAAGTAGCAGCGTGTCAAAGTTGGCGTGTATGAAGAGCAGCATGCCTGGAACATACAGTAGATAGCCCAGTATGAGGAAGCGTTTTCTGCCCATGACGTCCATGCTGAACCCCGCAAGGATGGCTGGGATGGATATGGTCAGGTACATGAAAGCTAGCACAATCGCCCACTGCGTCAGCGACATTTTAAGGATGGAGGTTGCGTAAACTACAAAGTATGTTTGGCAGCCAACAACTAACCCGTTTATGATTATAATGGCTACAAAAAGGTTAAAAGCGGATTTCGGAAGCTTGCGCCAAACATAGATGCTCTCCTTCACAGATTTCGGGTAAGCTCTCAAAGCACTAATAAAGCTCGGGCGCTCCTCCGCGTCTTTACTGGGCAATGTCTCTTTAAGCCTAAGCCTTAGAACCGCAATACCAAAATACATTACCGCCACAATCGTGTAGCCAATACGCATGCCCAAATCAAAGTGAAAAACGACAACTAAGAACTGCGCTATAAGCGGCGCAGGCAGAATAACAATGGTTGAAACCACGGTCTGAAAACTGAAGCCAGCACCCCTGTTCTCCGGCGCCAAAGAATCCAGATCCATAGCCATCAGCGCTGGACCATAAATAGAGCACAAGTTTTGTATCAGAATCCCCAGCAGCAGAAAAGGCCACGACGGAGCAAAAATGAAAAACATTGTTCCAACGCCCAACCCGAAAGTCATAGTGACGATAAGCCATCTTCTGCCATGCTTATCAGCCAAGTAGCCGCCTGGAAACTGCACCAGAGCAACTGCAATTGAACCCGCAAACCCCATGATTGAAATCAAAAACACGTTAGCGCCTAAATGCAGATAGAATAGGCTGGCATATGTGTCTGGGATGGGCTGCGCAAAAAACATGATAATCCAACTTATTGTTATGAGAAGAAAGTTTCCTCTTAGAACGGCTGAGTCTCCGCGGAAAAGCGCTGACAGCTTCATTATTCTCAAGAAATCAGGACAAGCATTATTTAAATAAGATTGCTATTTTCTGCAACATAATAAAAAAATTATCTATTTTTGCAATCGCAATTCTTAAATCGCCCTCGCAATGAGCATATTTAGATTAAAAGAATGCAAAGCTCTTCCGACGGATAAATATAAACTTCAAGCGTTGAAAATTGCAGCCATTGCAATCTTTAGCGTTGTAGTTGTAGAGCTTTCAATCGGCTTATTCGTTAATAGTTTAGCTATACAGAGCGACGGCTTACACGCGTTGCTTGATGTTGTGTCAACTGTTATGTTGTTTTTTGCGGTTCGTGCCTCAATTAAGCCTCCTGACGAAGAACACACTTACGGACACGAAAAGTTTGAAACCATAGGGGGACTCATAGGCGGAGTAGTCTTGATTGGAGTGGCATTCCTAATTTTTTATGAAGCAGCAGTCCGATTGATGGAGAATACGCAAGTCGTTAAGGGCGCAGAGTTTGCGGGGTTCATTGCGATAGGGTACGCTATTTTTATTGCCTCATTAAGAGTCACTGTGTTCAGAAAAACGCAGCACATCGAAAGTCCCTCGATGAAAGTAGGTTTTTACGACGCTATCTCAGATTTAAGCTCAACATTGCTTGCGCTGCTGGGTTTTGGCTTAGCTACCATAGGGTTCAATTACGGAGACGGCCTGGCATCAATATTCCTCGGAGCTATGCTTACGTATCTAAGCGTTAAACTTGTGCGATCCAGCGTTATGGACCTAAGTGACACGGCATCAAAGGAGCTGGTTCAGAAAACAAGAAAAGCGATTATTTCACACGAGGGCATCGTGAAAATTGAAAACCTGAAAGTTCGCAAAGTAAGCTCCAAAATTTTTGTTGACGCATCCGTGCAAGTTCCAAGCCACATGCCCCTGGAAGAAGCACATTCTTTAGTTTCCACCATTGAAGCCGACTTGAAACAATCCCTTGGCAACGTAGACGCCACCATCCATATTGAACCATCGGAAAAAGAAACAAAAATGGACCAGCTAGTAGAAAAGCTGGCAACTGTTGAGGGTGTAAAAGAAGTTCATGAAATCTCCACAATTTACACTGGCGGTAAATTCTACATTACATTGCACGCCTACGTGAACCCTGAATTGTCAGTTGAAGACGCACATAAAATCGCGGAGAATATCGAGCGGAGAATGAAAGCTGAGATTAACCCCCTTGGAAACGTAACTGTACATATAGAACCGGCTGGTATAGCGATTCCCGCTGCCGAGGTAAACGAGACTCAGCTAAGCAAAGTCATTTACGAAGTTGCCAAAGGCATCGGCGGTAACCTGCGCATAAAACGAATAGTAACCTACACAGCTGCAGGTGAACGCTACATTAACATCGACTGCTGCTTCACCAAGCAGATTCATATAAAAGAAGCACACAGCATCGCCTCACAGGTTGAGAAAGAAACAAAAGAGCGCTTTGCAAACGCGGTTGTCACAGTTCACATTGAACCCGAATGCCCATAAAAGACCTAGCATAGACTCTAAAAATCGCTTTACAATGAATTTGCATTATTTCAGCTACAGCGTGAAGAAAAACGGTTATTTTTCGAAAAAGAAAACACTTTAATGCTTATCGGCACATATTTCTCATTAAATTGGGAAGAGTGGTTTGGGAATGCTGTCTAAATCAGCTAAAGTTAAGTTGAAAGCGATTTTGATTATTGACCTTATAATTATTGCTTCGGCTGCGGGAACATACCTTTATCTTCAAAATACGGGCGTGATAGCATCGACTCCTAAAGCCGCCAAGTTTACCCTTACAAACCTTGTCATCGATCCGCCTGTAACAAACGTTACCGATGCAGTAGAACTTTCAGCTAACGTAACAAACGTCGGCGCTCTACAAGGCAACGAAACGGTAAACCTTGAAATCAACAATGCAACAGCAGGCACAGAAAACGTGACGCTTGACGGCGGCGCGTCTCAACTTGTCCAATTCACCGAAATCGAAACAACACCGGGAAATTACACTGTTAAAGTCGGCGATTTGACGGGAATGTTTGTAGTTAACCCTGCTCCTCCTGGGTCAAGCAAAATAGTTTTATCCAATCTGAATTTTAATCCATATGAAGCCTGGCCAAATCAACCAGTTAACGTAACCGCCACCGCAGAAAACCCCACCACGCAGTCAAGTAGCCTCTACGTTACGGTAACAGTGGACGGTACCGTGCAACAAGGCAGACTTATTCAAATGAACGCGAGTACAACCGAAACAATAGAATTCACGGTTAATGCGACAACAATGGGATATAACACAGTCAAACTGAACACTTTAGGCGGGGAATTCTCGATCGTAAAGACTGGTTACCACACACTGATAATTAACAGGTCTGGCGGTGGCTCCAAGGCATTGCCCTTTACCCTAAACGGAGTCGTATATGCCACACCTTTCAGTCAGCTTTTGCCAGTAGGACAATACACCCTATCCTGTCCAAACCCCTTTAACGTTGGGACAGGAGTGTTAGCATTTGCCTCGTGGAGCGACGGAGAAACTACCGCATCAATTAGCTTCACGTTAAATGGACCGCTGATATTAGTTGCAACCTACAACTTAGTCAGCGGATATGCATCTTGCCCGTCGCTGTACACGTGGAATGGAACAGGCTACGCTTATGTCACTGACGTTTCAAACGCTGGCTGGTTAGGATACATAGGCTACATGACCAACAGCGGCACCATCGTCAACGTCGGAGGAAACCCATGGGACAACGTAAAACTTAACCCAAACTTGATGGCTGTAAAAAACATCGATGGCACCAATTACTATGACATGACTCTTTTCCAACAAGCAGACGAACTCTTCTACTTAGACGCGGCATACCTGCTAGTTGTTGACCACCCAGCAGGCACTCAAGTTTACTCAAGTGTAACTAATTATCTAAACCCAGGCATGAACAATCAAATCTACACAGTTAACCAAACCAGCATAACAGCTCCAGTCAGCGCAACTTATGTTTGGGGACCAATCGGCACCACCGCGAAAGGCGAAAACGTTTTGCCTCAAATTTCAAAGATTGACGGAGTTTTCACACCCGGCAACAGTGGGCTTCTTAGTCCGTCATGGAACAACATCAACTTCAACCAGTTAACGCTTAACTTAGGCAATTTATCTAATGCGAGCCAAATCAAACTTGAAGTTAACGGCATCGTCGATTGGGGTACACCTCAACAATACGACAATTGGATAGCTCAATTTAACGCCGCAGCTGCCCAAGGATTAGTGGCAAATGGCACGCAAATTACGCCACCCTCAATTATGGAGATTAAATATCCAAACGGAACGTGGGTTCCTGTTCCGCAAGATAGGCAGATGCCAATCCCTTCAGACTCTAACCCTAGAACGTTCGTGGTAGACTTAACCGGACTGTTCCCCGCAGGCTTAAGCGATTACCAGATTAAAATTCTCAATTCCTGGAATGTAACCTACGACTACATTGGAGTTGACACCACAACGCAGCAGAACATCACAATTCAAAAAATCAGCCCCATCGCTACTCTTAGCCAAGTGTGGACTTCCAACTCAACGTCCTCCGGAAACTTCACGAGATACGGTGATGTAACGGCGCTGGTTCAAAGTGCAGACAATCAGTTTGTAATAGGACGACAAGGCGACGAGGTCACTTTGGACTTCCCAATCAGCAATCTAACGGCTCCTGCCCCAGGCATGGTAAGAGATTATTTCTTCTTTGTAGCGTGCTGGTTTAAAGATCCGCCGGGAGGATGGGGCTACGGATTCAGCTTTACTGTTGACCCACTGCCTTTCATGGGCATGAGCGGATTTCCATACACCACTGCTGAAAGCTACCCTTTTACCCCAGCGAACTTGGCATATCTGAAAACATACAATACTCGCGTAATACCTCCACCTTAATAACCCAATTTTCTTCTAAAACCTAAAAAAAGCGATGAGACTACAAAGAAATGCAAGATTTAAAAGGTGCTCTTCATATTTTTAGTATCTAAAATCCATCGAGACCTCTGCATGTTGTATACATCAAACGGGGCTAATCCCTTCCATGAAGCGTTTGCTTATGTTTCATATGGATTAGCTTGTTGTTTTACCCAGATTTTAATGCTTGAATTTGTATATTGATAAACTCATAATCAAAATAACGGTAATCAGAATGGCGGGAAAAGGATGATTTGGGAAATCATAGGCGACATGCTAAGACTTTCCGTGCTTGCAGGACTTGGGGTAGCGGGCATTCTTGCCATTTTGATATGGAAAAAGAATTTGTCGTCAAGAATAACGTACATTAGGCTGGTCATTCAGGCAGTTGCTTTCGCAGCCTTATTTTATGTATTCTCCTATACTATTCCGCTGCTCTACGTGCTGGTCGTTGTTTTTGCGATGACTATTTTTTTAGGTCGGCTATACTGCGGGTGGTTTTGCCCATTTGGCTTAGTCATGGATTTAGTGATTCCCTTAAGAAAAGCGTTCGGCATCCGTTACCGAAACGTTCCAGAAAAACTAAACAAAATCCTGCATCAATCAAGATACGTAATCCTGCTGTTTTTCTTGTCTGTACCTATTGCCTTATGGCTTAAGCAGCCTCCTCAAAACCTCAACTTTGCCGTTGTTATGGCGCAGCTTTTAGCAGGTCCCTTCCGACCCTACAGCATTATGCTTGACCCACTAATCCCAATAGTTGTTCCTTGGAAAACCAGTGCAGTAAGTCTTTTCCAAGTTAACTTTACTTTCCCCTACGTTCAAGATATTCTGAACTATGCGGGTCAAAATATCGGTGAAATAATCGCGGTTGCTTTTATCGGTGTGACATTAGTAGGCTCATTCTTTGTTAGGCGAGTTTGGTGTCGTTTCTGCCCAACAGGCGCCTCATTAGCTGTTGTGAATAGATTTAGCGGTTTCAAGTGGGCACCTTTGCTTCATATCGAAAAAGATGAGGAAAAATGTACAAAATGCGGCGTTTGCAAGAGGGTTTGTCAATCGCAAGTTACCGAAGTGTACGAGCAGAAGGGAGGAAAAATAGACACTTCAATGTGCATGTTATGCTTACGTTGCACTGAAATGTGCCCCTACGAAGATGCCTTGAAAGTGAAGCTTGGAAATAAAACAGTGTTCAAATCAAGAAACTGGCTGGAACCATCAACGAGTGAGTGAAAGAAAAAATGAAAAACGAAAAAATTGAAAAGAAATACACGCCTGAAATTTCTTCCAAAGAGATAGAAGAACTTAGAAGCACAATCAAAACGGCATCGCAGAAGATAATGGCTGAGAACATTGAGCACATGAAAAAAACTGACCCAAACAGACCCGAAGCCATGAAGTATTTTGATGAAATCGCAGACTTGTTTGGCAAACGGCAAACTGAGATTGCTGCTGAGAAGGAAAAGGGAAAGAAAGTTATCGGTTACATGTGCTTGTTTGCTCCGACCGAGTTAATTTTAGCAGCCGACGCCATCCCAGTCAGGGTAAATTCAGGTTGGTATGATACCTCTAAAATAGGCGACAGGGTTGTGCCAGTGGAGGTTTGTCCAGTTATTCGTTCAACTATAGGCGCTAAAATGATTGAGCTTTCGCCTTTTCTTGAGATGAGCGATGCTTTGATTAGTGTTTTAACATGTGACGGAATGACTAAACTGGGCGAAATTTTAAGCGATTACAAAACCGTTTGGGGAATGAATATTCCAAGGGTTAAAGACGCCAATAATTCACTTCGTTTTTGGAACGATGAAATAAGACGCATGAAAACGCAAATTGAGGAATTAACTGGAAACAAAATTACACGGAAAAGCTTGAAAGCGGCTATTGAGCAGACGCAGAAGGCAACAAAAGCTTTTCGCCGCCTTCAGGATTTACGTAAAGGTCAACCAGTAATTATGGGCAGAGACGCCATGCTGGTGAACCAAACGTATTTGTGGGATGACAAAGTCCGGTGGACAGAAAAAACTGAGGCATTGTGCGAGGAACTTGAAAAAAGAGTTGAAAAAAAAGAGTGGGCTTGTTCACCCGATGCTCCACGGGTACTATTAACGGGTACACCGATGTTTTGGCCTGATAACTGGAAGCTTCCAACCTTAGTGGAAGAAGCAAATCCTAAAGGCATCGTTGTCGCAGATGAACTGTGTTCAGGCGAGAGAATTCTCATCGACCCAGTGGGCATAGATGAATGGACCATGGATGACATGCTTAACGCTATTGGAGAGCGGCATCTTATGGCTTCAACTTGCCCCTGCTTTACTTCAGGCGACGGAAACGAAGACCGAATCAACTGGCTGCTAAACAAGGTTAAAGAATGGAATGTTCAAGGCGTAATTTACTATGTGGTACGGGGCTGTATGCTCTACGCGATGGAGTACACCAGAATCAAGAAAGTTCTTGACAATATAAATATCCCCATGTACTATCTTGACACAGAGTACACTAGAGAAGACGTTGGACAAATGAAGACACGTGTTGAAGCGTTCCTTGAAATGTTAACTGCAAGAGTAGACTTCTAAGGTGACCTTATGATTACTGTCGGAGTGGATTTAGGAACTCAAAGAATAAAAGCCGTGGTGCTGAAAGATGATGTTGTTGTTGCAAGAGGGCAAGCTTTCTCAGGATTCGACCCGTCCAAAGCGGCTGAAGAAGCAGTAAATGAAGCATTGAAAAATGCAAACCTGAAAACGTCCGATGTGGCTTATTTCGTCGCTACAGGCGCAGGCATGGAAATGGCATTCAATGCTAACGGCACCGTAAGTATGATGGGAGCCGATGCAAAAGCAGGAGTTTACCTTTTCCCGAAAGCCAGAACGATAATTGATGTCGGCGCGGAAGAAGCAAGAGCCGTTAAATGCGACGATAGAGCCGTTATGGTTGATTTTATCGTCAACGAACGATGCGCCGCCGGTGCGGGAGCATTCATAGAGGCGATGGCCCGAGCATTAGAGGTGAAATTGGAAGAGATGGGCCCACTGTCACTTAAGGCGGAACGCGCAAGCCCCATAAACGCCTCCTGCGTTATCTTCGGCGAATCTGATGTCGTTTCGCTTATTCACCGCCAAGAATCTAAACCTGAAATTGCCCGCGCAGTTTTTGACGCGATGGCTGACCGAATCTCATCCATGATTCACAGGCTGGGCGTAAATCCCGATGTGGTTTTGATTGGTGGTGTAGCTAAGGATGTGGGTTTTGTTGCCTCATTGAAAAGAAAGCTGGGCGTTGATGTGCTGATTCCTGATTTTCCCGATTACGCTGGGGCTTTAGGCGCAGCCCTTATAGCGGCAACCCGTGCTAAGGAGGGTCAAAAATGAAAGAGCCAAGCAGTGTTAAAGAGGAAATTGAGTTTTGGCGTTGGCGCGAGTACCATCGCGTGGTTCCAGGCAAGAAATGGACCAAAAAAGACATAGTCACTGCGGGCGTTGATGTGGGTTCAGTCGGTTCTAAAGCTGCCGTAATGGTTAACGGCGAAGCCTTTTCGTGGAGTGTAACGCGGACTGGCTCAAACAGTCCTGAGAGCGCAGAGAAAGCTTTAGCTGGAGCGCTGGATGGAACGGGGCTTAAAGTCGGTGACCTCAAATTTATTGTTGGCACAGGTTACGGGCGAGTCAATGTTCCCATGGCAAACAAGGCAATTACGGAGATTGCTTGCCACGCTAAGGGCGCAAATTATGTTTGGGGACCAAGCGTGCGAACCGTGCTGGATGTAGGAGGACAAGACATCAAAGCTATCCGCTGTGATGAAACTGGCAGAGTGGTTTCTTTTTTGATGAATGATAAGTGCGCGGCTGGAACTGGCAGAGGCATGGAAGTTTTCGCTAATTTATTGCAAATTCCAATTGAAGAAATCGGTGCAATCTCACTAAAGGTAGATGAAGAGCCACCGCCGGTAAGCTGCACGTGTGTGGCTTTTGCAAAAACCGAAGCAATGGGACTCTTGCGTAAGGGCTGGTCCAAGGAGAAGGTGTTGGCTGCTTACACGCGGGCTATGTCTGTACGCATGGCTAACTTGATTAACAGGGTAGGTTTAGAAAAAGAGTTGGTCGTCACAGGTGGGCAGTCGAAGAACATTGGAATCGTGAGCAGAATAGAGGTTGGTCTGGGCGTAAAATGTTTGCCGATGCCTAATTGGCGCGAGAGCGGGTTGGACCCGATGGTTGCTGGCGCGTTTGGCGCAGCGCTTTTCGGTAAGGCGTTGTATGAGAAGGCGCAGAAATCTTAGACGGGAGAGCGAAGGTTATTATCACGCATTATGGCTACAGCGACGGTTCAGGCGAGTACTACATAACTATCGACACCGACAAATGCACGGGATGCGGCAAATGCGTTAAGAATTGTCCCCAATCTGCGCTTCAGCTTGAGGCATTGTTTATTGATCTTGAAGATAAAACTGTAGCTTGCGTTGTGGAAGAGCATCGGAAAAAAATAAAGTACACGTGCTCTTCCTGCAAACCCGAAATCAACAATTCCCCATGCGTGTTAGCCTGCGAGAGCAAAGCATTAAACTGCACATGGAAGCCACAATAACATTTAATCCAAACTTTTCGTTAGCGTTAAGAAGCAGCTAAATTGCCAAAGGAAGAGAGAAGATTTTGTTCTGGTTGTTTTGGGTTGCTTTTTTGAAGCAAAGCTTGAATCGATTGCAGGTTGAATCTAGAATAATCGCAAATAATCGTGAATAATCGCGTTTAATCGCAAATAATCGTGTAGAGGAATGCATATGACGTTAACAGGAAAAATCAGTTTCAAATCGACTGCGGTTAACACAAAGAGTTGATCTTGAATCTAGATTGAAGAGTTTGAAGTGTTTGCGGGTTGAGTTAAAAAAAGTTAAAAAAAGTGCTTTGATGCATTAGCTGGAAAACAGTGATACGATAAAAACTTAAACCTCCCATTACTATATCGCTTTCAGGCGAACTGTAGAAAAAGTAAAATTGGGTTTTAATTTTATTTTCCCGTTTTTGCTTCATGCTTTGCTTTTTTCGCAGCATTCTTCTTTTTTAGAGATGGCATGATGTTGAATAGACAGATGAAGCTAAAAAGACTTTTCACCAAAAGTATTGTTTGCCGTTAAATTGGCGCTAACCGATGTTATTTTTATCGGATTCTTAATGATAGTTAGCGGTAACTATAATTTTAAATAGTTAACCCTTACTGTAAATTTGGATACAAAGCAAAAGATGCAGTTTTCGTCATGACTTGCAGCGGAGCCAAATAGGTAACGTCTTCCCGTAAAACCTTAATCAGTATAAGTACCTCATTTATTGGTTATTTTTCATTGTTTTTTATTTCAACGATTATTTTTCCGTTTTCGATTTTGCATCGGTAGCATTGCAGCTTTACTTGGGGAATTTCTTGGTATTGCCCGTTGCGCACATCAAATTTCCAGCCATGGCATGGACACATAACAAGGTAGCCTGTTAGAATTCCTCCTTCAAAAGAGCACCCGGCATGTGGACAAAAGTTTGATACTGCAAAAACTTCGCCCCCTACTCGTACGAGCAGAATAGGCTTACCCTTGACACGCACGGGTTTCATGTAGCCTTCTTTGAGTTCGCTCTCCTTTATGCAGGAAACAAAAACTGTTTTACTCATGTGTTTTCCTTCAAGAATACTTGCTCAGGAAAGCTCTAAAACCTTGCCTACACCAACAAAAACTTAACTCTTTATACGCAGAAAAGTACGTTTCATGTTGAAAGTGCAGGGTTTTCTTGGATGTTGAAGTATGTTGAATCATGTTTGGCGTCTATTAGGATCATCTAGTAGACCGGGGGTAGGCTGTAGCGCACACACAAAGCTAAGCGGAAGAGAAAAGTGAACATATTGAAAGTATCAAGTTACAGCTAACCTCAGCGTTTAATGCATCAATTTATAAATTGAAAAATCAATTAAAGATAGATGCAAAATGAAACTTCGAAGAAAGCAATCCAACGATTCTGAGAATCAAGAGGATCCACAGGGAAAAAAACAGAAGGGCATTGAGGTAGCTAAAGTTGAAGTTTTAGATAATGTGGCGAAGTTTTTTGTTGCTAAAGGTAGGGGTAAAAAACATTGGATTGTGGTTCGTGAAATTCCGGTTCTTGAGATTGAGCATATTGAAAAGTTTGGGAACGAGTTAAGTGTGACTTGGAAGGGCGCAACTGACTCGTTTTTTACTAAGGAAAAAATTGACTTATTTGTTGCATTGGTAGATCAAGTTAACATAATACTTGAGGATCAACGAAAATCCAAGGAGAACACCGAGAAAAAGGAGAAAGCGGCTCTAAGACAAAAGGAGCTGTCAGTGACAATTGATACGTCTGTAAGAAGCATTGACCAAGCGTTTAATGTCCTGATTGGCTTGCAGGAGAAACGGATAAACTGGGAGCGATTAGAAGGCTACTCCAACGATTTTGTGAAGAACGCCAGCTTCACGACCCAAACGATGCCGTCTTTGAAAATGGACTTCTCAAAAATCGGCTCAGCAATAAAAACGCAGATTCCAAAAGAAGCGTCAAACGAAGCTTTCAGCATTCTAAAGGCGGAGTACGAATACTTTAACGGCTTAAGCGTGGATGATGACTTTAAAGAGAATCACCCGAACTTTCAAGACGCGAAAGCAGTGATTTTAGCGTATTTCATATTAAACGACCTTTGGCTCGGCAAAGTTGTCGGGGACAAAGAAAACAGAGAAGAAATCGGCTCAGCTTGAAAGCGCCCTGCAGAATTTAGCTGCCGAAACAAACTTCGAAGTCAACATTGACGAGCTAAAGAGTACGATCGATAAAATCGATGTTGACAACAAACGAGAAAGCATTATTGAACGCAGCAGAGAAATTTTCAAACAACAACTAAAACAGCAATTAAAACCCAAAGAGAAGTCTTTAACCACAATCCAATACTCCCCTAAAATCGAGACCAGCATTGAACCTGTTGTGCTTTCAGAATCAGTTGTACCTCCAACCAGCACTGAACCAATTCCAGTCAGCGCTGAACCAACTGAATCTGTCCTGCCTCCAGCCAGCACTGAACCACCTCCAATCAGCAATAAACCAACTGAACCCGTTGTGCCTCTAATCAGCACTACATCAACTGAAGACAGTCTCTAAAGTCGAAAAAAAGCAGAAGGATATTCAGGTATCGAAAGTTGAAGTTTCCGAAAATATAGTCAAGTTTTTTGTTGCCAAAGGTTTGCTTAAAAAACAGTGGATCGTCGTTAAGGAAATCCCTCTTCTTGAAATTGAGCACATTGAGAAGTTTGGAAATCAGTTAAGTATAACGTGGAAGGGTGTTACCTACACATTTTTCTCCAAGGAAACTGGCGTATTTAGTAAATTGGTGGATCAAGTTAACGGAATACTTCAGGGGGCCAGCACTGAACCGCCAGTTTCGCCTACATCAGATGTTATTCAATCTGCGCCTGAAGCATCCACACCTCAAGATTCCAGTCCTGACGTGCAAGCATGAGGCTTTCCACACGCGTTTTGGCTGAGGAAGGCCGTTAAAAAAGCCATAGCGTGGCTGGGTAGCAGGCTGCTTTATTTGTGCCGGATGTCGAGGCAGAAAGCAAAACTCGGTATCGTAAACCGTCATATACTAGAACATATGATTCTTAATAATTATGCGTATGCCTTTACTGTGATATTACTTTGGGATTCGCTATCTTTATTTACAGTTTCCACATAATGAGTTGGCAGGTAATGGGGGATATATAGATTGACGAAGAATCCACAGTCAAAGGATGATTCATTAGAGGCTTTAGACTTCATAGTGAACGTTCTCAAAGAACATGAAAGAGATCTGGACAAATTAATCAATGAGTTGGCAACAGTTACCGAACAACTCGGAGACACAGGTGAAATAAGCGGCAAAGTAGAAAAAGTCGAAGAAAAAATCAACATTCTACAGAAGGAAGTAACAAACCTGATCACCTACGTGTCAAACGGCATACCAAGCGCGCTCAAAGAAGCGCTTCCCATAGTAGTTAAAGAACAAACAAGTCAAGTCTCAAGTCAAACTTCATCTGCTCCGGTGGTTCAGGGTAAGCCTTCCGTGATTTTGCGTTGCAGGCAGTGGGAAGATTTTCAAACTTTGGCTTTTCACGCTCAAACGTTGTCTTTTTGTTATAAGGAAGATGAGAAAGTGTTCCAGGCTGATGCGCTTAAGGGTAACCAGATTATCACTTATAGTGGTGCACTTCCAAAGTTCTCTTCAATTCTGAAGTCATCGTTGTCTAAGCAACTCGATGTTCCTGAAACGAATATTTTGGAAGGCGTTTTAGCGATAAGCTAAGCCTATTTATAAAAAACCTAGCAGAATACCTGCCGCGTTAGCGGCAGGATGAATGCGTCCAACCCGCAGTTCTATTAGTTCTACCAAACGATAGGTCTGTCACCATTGGATAAGGAGGTGATAGACCTGGAGAAAGCAAGATCGTGTGCTTACCAAGCCAACTACCACCTTATCTGGGCCACCAAATACCGGCGCAAGGTACTTTTAGGCTCAGTTGAGGTTAGATTGGAGGAAGTACTTAAAACGATTGCTACTATACACGGCTTCCAACTGCTGGCTGCCAAAGTTCATCATGGCGACCATATTCACGTGTTTGTTTCAGCTCGGCCAAAGCTATGTATACCTGAGATGGTGCGTGTCTTGAAGTGTAATTCTGCTAAACTGCTGTTTGAGGAGTTTCCTGAGATTAGGTTGCAGCTTTGGGGTGGGCATTTGTGGTCTGAGGGCTATGCTGTTAGAACTGCAGGCGTTGTGACTAGCACGAAAATCGAGGAATACATCAATAGGTCGTAATTAGGGATGCTCGCCCCGTAAGGGGCGAGTAGTTCACTTTTAATACTTATTTTTGATTCATAATTCTTTTAAGTATAATTGCAGTATTTTGATTCTTGTAAGTGATTGGAGGGTAAGTTAAGGTTGAAGGCTAAACCACTCAAGCCAAAAGAATTTTTCCGTTTTCGAAGCCTTCTCCTTTCTCCTCGATGACGGATGGCGATGGGTAGCCAACACACAAAACCTGCCCTCCAACCACAAACCATTAACCTGACGCTAAGCAACAATCGGCTTAAATTTTGAAAATAAGAGAAGAGAAGATACAAAGAGATGTTAACGCCTTAAAGATTCAGAGTAAGGCAGTTTTATAGCTGGATTATTTTGGTGTTATCAAATATTTAAGGTGCAATGGCTTGATTATTAATCCAGCTTTCAGGTCAGAGAGGAAAGCCTGGCTTTCAATCACCCACTCGGATAGTTCTGAATCATGCGTTCTTATAAATTCAGCGAAATTCGCAAAGTTTTCATGAAGCGAAACGCAGACAGCATCCCAACCCATTCCTCTGCCGTCCAAAACAAGAATCACATTGGGTTGCTTCATATACCATTCTCTCATTTTCTGTAAAGCTTGATTTTTTTCTTCGCCCGTTTTTAGTTTAAGGTTGCTTTTCAAAAAAGTTAAGGCGGCGATTTCAAACCCGATTTGACCGAACTTTGGTATAACAGTATATCCTTCTATGAAGTTTTCTTCGAGCATAGCTCTCCTTCGGGTCACCGTGGGTTGGGAAACACCTAAAGATTTTGCAAGTTGCCTATCGCTTCTGTGTGAATCCTTCATTAATTCGAACAATATTTTGTAATCTATAGGTTTTAGTTCCTTCATTATAACCAACTTTATCATTCAATAGTTTTTTTGGCATCATATATAAACATCGTTGTTCAATAAACAAAAAATCGTTCGAGTCTAACAGGGCAACAGTTAACATGGCGATAGATACTCTTAAGAGAAAAAACGCCTAAACAACTTGCAGGAGCTTTGAAAAAATAATGCCACCCCAAATTTTAAAAGATGTTGAGCAGGAAGTCACTCAACTGCTTTGTGATTTAATACGTATAAACACAACTAACCCCCCAGGAAACGAAATCCCTGCAGCAAATTACATAGCCCAATACTTAGGCCAAGGAAGGCTTTAAAACTGAAATTATCGAGTCAGCACCTGGCAGAGGAAGCATAATCACACGACTTAAGGGAACAGGTGAAAAGCCCAGTCTCCTTTTACTGTCACATCTGGACGTGGTTGCCGCTAACCCAAAGGAGTGGTCTGTTGACCCGTTTGCTGGAGTAGTCAAGGATGGTTATGTTTATGGTCGAGGAGCTTATGACATGAAATGCATGACTGCCATCGAAATAACTGTTATAAAACTTTTAAAGAAAAATAATGTTAAACTAAAAGGCGATGTGGTTTTGGCAGCCACCGCTGATGAGGAACAAGGCGGGGAAGCAGGTGCAGGATACCTTCTGAGTAAACACAAAGAAAAAGTTTGGTGTCCATACGTTATTAACGAAGGGGGAGGATTAGCTTTTTCGTCGAAAAATGGGTTTGTATTTCCGGTGCAGACGGCGGAAAAAGGGATTCTGTGGCTCAAAATAAAAGCTAAAGGCACT
This sequence comes from Candidatus Bathyarchaeota archaeon, assembly GCA_963767735.1. Classification (GTDB taxonomy): domain Archaea; phylum Thermoproteota; class Bathyarchaeia; order Bathyarchaeales; family Bathycorpusculaceae; genus Bathycorpusculum. The sequence continues at coordinate 39,417 of CAVYES010000002.1, forward strand.
CCTGGTCACGGTTCTACCCCTAACATGGCAGACAACGCTGTCATGCGAATGAACAAAGTAATCGACAAACTTGGAAACTACAAGCCGCCTACAATCTATGTGCCGACGCTTAAGGAGTTTCTTGCTGAAATGGGGAGGCAAAACCCTGAACTTCAACAGACCTTCTCGCGTTTGCTTGCCAACCCAGGGCAGAGCGAGCAGATACTCGATGAATTGGCAAAGAAGGACAAGGCTTTAGCTGAGGAGATAAGGCCGCGAACAAAAATGACTATCGCTCCAACCATGATCCGCGGCGGGGTTAAAGAGAACATTATTCCGTCAGACTGCGAAGCGGTGTTTGACTGCAGAATTCTTCCAGGGCAAAGCGTTAATGAAACGGTTGATTTAATCAAAGGTTTGCTTAAAGACGTGGGTTTGGATAAGTTGAGTTTTGAATTTATACAAGCGCACGGCGGTTCAGAATCAACAGCGCAGACCCCTCTCTATGACATCATCACAAAGGTTCTCAGAGAATTTGAGCCAGGCTGCGGAGTAACCCCAACATTAACGACTGGGGGCACTGATTCGCGTTTCTTTAGGGAAACTGGTAGTGTATGCTACGGCTTCCAACCGATGATTCCTGATGAACCCAATGATCAGTTAGAGAAGCGGATGCACGGTATTGACGAGCGGATAACCATAGGAAACCTCGTTTACGGAACAAGTATACTCTACGAAACCGTGAAGAGGTTTATGAGCTAACAGCGACCAATTTACTCTTTACCTCTTTTTTAATTATACCATACTTGCTTTCTCAAACGTTAAACGCTCAAACCTCGCTGAATGCAAAATTTTTTTACTAACCTCCGCTATTCTAGCAAGTAAGAGAGTGCGACTTTGGTGTTAACTGCAAAATGACTAGCATACAAACAATGACTAATCGAGAGACGGCGAATTTCGAAGCCGCTAAAATCGTCGGGTTAATCTCTGATACGCATGTCCCTAAAAAAGCCATGTGTGTTCCCCAAAAAGTGTTCGAGGTGTTAAAAGACGCAGATTTCATTATTCATGCCGGCGACTTGGTGGACTTATCGGTAATTGACGAACTAGAGCAGATTGCACCAGTTTTGGCGGTTCATGGCAACATGGATGGGCAAGAAACCAGCGGCGCTTTACCTGAGCTTAATTCACTTAAAATTTTCGATTGGAAAATAGGCGTAATGCATGATCCAAACGTTCTTCAAGGTTCAGGCATGATGGTAAAAATCGCTAGGGAGAATGGCTTCAACGTTTTTGTTTATGGGCATACGCATAGTGCTAAAATAAAATGGGAGGAAAAAAACCTTTTTATTAACCCTGGAAGCCCTACTGATCCAGCATCTTTCATGAGTAAGCCATCTGTTGGTTTGCTAAAAATAACAAAACAATCCATAATGCCGCAAATAATTAACCTTTAACTTACTAGACATGCCAATAAAGGATTGCATACAGCACTATTCCTAAAAACAGTGAATAAACCAGAATGTTATTGTCCAAAGCATGAACTTTTTTCTTGCAAAACACCCCTCCACATCATGAAAGCGCCAAGAAACAACAAGCCAAAGACCAAGTGAAACCGTTAAAGCTCCTGTTACTGCCATAACTAAAGTGACACAACAGACTTTACTCCATATACTTCTGGAACAATAAATTCTGGAAAAATCGCAAGAACAAAAGAAGGAACCATAATCGCAAACACCATCGACAAATGCAAAACAAGGGCGCTGAACATTGCAACTCCATGCTGCCTAAACTTCTGTTGCCTCTTCATCGAGTAACCGTAAATAAGCAAAAGCAAAACAGCGATTTGAATGGTTAAACTAGCGGTAGCGACAAGTGCAAAAGGGTTGTTTAAAAGAGACATGAAACTCAGCTAAATAGTTTAAACGGTAAACGTATAAAGTTTTACTTTCACTCACCCCTCCCCTGCTCCAAACATCAGTTTCCTCAACCACCTTAAAAGCAATAAATGCTAAAGCAGTATTTCAGAGGTAAGATTCATGGAGCATTGTAAAAATCCTTGGAAAGACGACTGTAAAAGCGAAAACATAAAACTATATATTCAGATAAAGGGCGAAAACCTGCCCATCTGTCAACAATGCTGGAGCAAAATAGCTGACCAAGAACAAGAGTGGTGAAAAGGCAATGGAGAACTTTAGCATTAACAGCGCCAAATCGTACATTGGAAAAAACGTGAACCTGCACTTAAAGGATGGAGCCGTAATAATAAACGTGCATTTAATCGGAATCCGTAAGGGCTCAGGAAAAAACAATCTCATTGAGTACACTCCGCAGCTAAACCGCAGAAGCACCCGCATACCGTTGCGGGTACGTCGCTTGGGCTGAACTTTTAAATTCAAATTTGCTGCAAAGAGCCGCCTAAAATGTTTGCATGCAAGATAAAAGCAAAAATATAACCAGAATACTTCAAGCTTATGCGTTGTTCAAATTGCGGTGTCTGTTGCACAGAAACTGAAATGCTTCTATCTGAAAAAGACATCACTCGCTTAGAAAAGAAAGGCTTAAGCAAAAGCTGCTTCGTGAAATACGACAAGCAAGGCTACGCGCAACTCAAAAACCGAAAAGGCTACTGCGTTTTTTACGATGCAAAGAAATGCCAATGTAGTGTTTACACTGATAGACCCTCAGGCTGTCGAGTTTACCCTGTTATATTGGATGAAGAAAAAGGGATAGTTTTAGACGAAATCTGTGATTCAAGGAACACAATTACATTAAAAGAAAAAAAAACGAAGGGCAAAAAAGTAATCAGGCTTTTAGAGAGAATCGATAACGAAGCGGCAAACAGGCGCTCTTAGCTCGTTCGAAAAATAAGTTTAGGTCTTGCTGCTTTGTGCAAGTTTGCATTGAGAACAAGTTATTTTTGTGTCTTTTTTATCCTCAGCTTCTTTCCTTGTTATTACGCTGGTGCTTACGAGCTTGCTACAGCAATCACAGAAAAATTGTACTTCAGCAACACGGTCGTTAGATTGAAGAACCTTAATAACCACTATTGTTTGCCTTCTTTAGCACCTTTATCCTTAGCAAGCAAGAATTCAACGTATTCTCTCATATTACGGTTTGATTCTTGGGCTCTTTTTTTAAGGTCTTCGTGAACTTTGTCTGTAACAGTTATGCATTTGTATCCTTTTCGCGGCAAAACGAACAATCTCCTCTTCCGTACTTTACCGTACTATAGAATATATAATTAACGGTCTCCTCCCTATCGTTAAACCCTATAAGAAGGGTCTATGTAAAGAGCGCTTAAACCAAATTGTAAATTTCTGGTCCTAGCAAAAGCTGGTTGAATGCTTAATAGTTTTATCTTTATTTTTGCATATAATGTTTTGATTTGGCATGGCCATTCATAGTCTGCTAACTCGCTTTGCCATTAAGTTTCTCGGGTTTAATTCAATAAGTTTATTAGTTCTGTACGTCCAAAGTGGAACTCGGGGAACAGTGTGAACAGGGGACAGGCGATAACTCTGCTAACGGATTTATGCTTAAAAGAGAAGATAGTTCAACCGAATTTCGTTATTATCGAACAGCGAGGACCCGGACCGACGCATACCAATTGAAAATTAAAGAGATATTATGACAGCGAATCAGTTAAGAAGTTTGTTCAAAAAAAGAATTTTTCAGTCGAAGAAGACAAAGATAAAAATTATTTACTTATTTTTTAATTCCTTACTTTTGAGAAGAGAGCTTTCTCAGAGGAATTCTAAAGTTTATTTTAAAAACTTGGTTAACTGAGAAAATGAGTGCTGAAAAATGAGCGACCAAATAAACCCCAAAAACTTGCGCAATTTAGTTAAACTGCGAAAATCTATCTTATCATTACCTTAACGGTTTAACCATATCTCTATAATTACTTATACAAGTCAGCGCTTTTACCGCATGAGTTATATAAATGTACGTTCGCTAACTATAATTAATTAAGAGGGAAACAAAACGCCGAAAAAAGGCTTTAAAAGCATCACCGTAAAAGCTGAGGTGTACGATTACTTTTTTAACGAGTGGCTAAAGGTCAAAGAGGAATATGCAATTAAAAAAGGCATTCATAGCTTCTCAGCCTACGTTACATATCTCTTAGCTGAACTGATAAACGAAGAAAAGAAACGAAAAAGTGAAAATAAGCATTGTTAGAAGCCCTACATCTTTAAATAATTCTTGAGATGACTTGTCAACGGTGAAATTGAAATGCCATGCACGGTAATTGTCGGTGCCTTCTGGGGAGACGAAGGCAAAGGAAAAATAATCTCATATTTAGCCCTCAAAGACAAACTTGATTTCTGCGTCAGAACAGGCTCAGTAAATGCAGCACACACCGTATGGTACGAAGGCAAAAAATACGCTCTGCACATGGTTCCTGCAGCCTTCTTAAACCCTCAAACACGACTACTCATTGCAGCTGGTGCGAACATCCATGTTCAGAAATTTTTTGAAGAAGTAGAACTCACAAAGGTGCAGGGTAGGATAGGTGTAGATCAGAACGCTTCAATAATTGAGGAAAAGCACAGCGCCCAAGACAAAGCAAGCGCCGTCAACAAAGGCATTGGAACCACAGGTTGGGGTGTTGGACCAGCAATTGAAGAACGTGTCCGACGGACAGCAAAACTAGCCAAAGACATCCCTGAGTTGAAGTTGTACCTTGCTGACCAAGTGAGGGAAGTAAACGATGGCTTAGATGAAGGCAAAAAAGTGCTTCTTGAAGGCACTCAGGGCTTCATGCTGTCACTGTTTTTGAGCGGCGGCTATCCATACGTTACTGGAAGAGATACGGGCGCATCAGCTATCGCTTCAGAAGCAGGAGTTGGACCAACAAGAGTTGACGACGTTCTAATTGTTTACAAATCGTTTATAACACGAGTTGGCGCCGGACCGTTACCTGGAGAAATAACAAAAGAGGAAGCGCAGAAAAGAGGCTGGTTTGAAGTGGCCGCTGGAACAGGCAGAGACCGACGCTCAGCACCATTTGATTTCGATTTAGCAAGGAAAACTGCTAAGATAAACGGTGCCACACAAGCAGCAATGACAAAACTAGATAGCCTTTTCCCAAACTGCAGGGGTGCCAAAAAATACAGTGACCTGCCCAAAGAAGCAAAAGACTTCATACAAGAAGTTGAAGACAAAACAGGAGTGCCGGTCGATTTAATAGGCACAGGACCAGAGGCCATGGAGATCATAGACCGCAGAAAATAGCACTTTTATTAATTTTTCCAATTTGAACGTACGTTCGCAATGTAGCCTGTACCAGAACAGCACTCAAAAATGGTGCACGGCTGAGCATTTTTACTCGGTTAAGTAATTGTCTTTGCTGAACAGGTAGCTCAAATCTATTTTGCTAATTATGTTGATCGTGTTTTTATCGCTTCTTTTTCACGCCTTATGTCAAAATGATCTCTTTCTACAGCCTGATTAACTATGGTTCGACAATAGCATTCTGAACAATAATGCTTTTCATCAATTTCATAAAGCGTGGTTGACACAGTACCAATCGGTTGATTGCAACTTGAACACAGTATAAACTTTTTTTCTCCGTCACCCGTTTTTTGGCTCGGTTCCGTTTGTGTTCCAAAAACATTCGTTTGTTTGAAAAACTTATTGTCCCAACTCACAATTTCATTCTCCTTAAATTGAGACTAGATATTTATCACATGATTAATTAAAAAGCTTTTTCATTTTCTCCAGATAAATCAGCTTCTGCGTCCATAAGCAGATAAAAAAGAGGTTGAAAAGGAAGTTGGCTAACGAAATAGCTTCCTTTTTGATTGAAGAATAAATAAAAATGGTTCTGAAGACCCGAAAGCAACCTGAAAATTTGCCTTCATCTAACACTTTTTATGCTGGCATAATCATAATTTAAACAGGCTTGCTTTTAATGACGGTAAAGGAAGCATTATCTAAACTTCAAAGTTACTCCCATGAGCTTGGGCTCGACTTATCTAAACCTGAGGATAGGTTTAAATGGTTCTTAGCCTCGGTTCTTTTTGCCAAAAGAATCTCAGCTCAAACCGCTAAAGAGACTTATCTTTATTTTGAACAAGATGAGCTGACAAGCCCTGATGCCATATTAGAAGCCGGATGGGATCGCCTCGTGGAAGTTCTTGATTCTGGCGGTTACACTAGATATGACTTTTCAACAGCCACAAATCTTCTGGGAATCCTAAAAAATCTTAAAGAAAAGTACGGTAACCTCGAACGGCTCAATGGAGAATCAAGCAGTCCCGCAGATTTGGAGAGGCGCCTGCAAGAGTTCAAAGGAGTTGGTCCCGTAGGAGTAAACATATTCCTAAGGGAACTGTGGGGAATCTGGGTAAGAGCGAAACCGAAGCCTTCCCCAATGGCAGTTGCTATGGCACAAAAGATTGGTCTAAACTCGGAAGATGTGGAACGCTATGAATCCCAACTTGTTCGCTTAAGTCTTGAGTACTGCAAGAAACATCGAACCTCAGAATGCCCCCTTCAAGACAAATGCCCTGACAAGGTAGGAACTAGAACCGCCAATTGAATTTGCTATAACAGTTAGGGAAATTGAGGGGAAGTCGAAATTTTTGAATAACAATCTAAATAAGGGTATTTATTTTAGAGTAACATTGGAAATTGCCTGATAAGCTGTGAATGAATGAGTAGGAAAACGATTTATTTTCAGCATAGTTTTCTGTTCTTCGCAGTTTTACTAGCGTTATTGCTTGTTGTTGTGGGCTTAGTTTTTTTTGGAGCCATAAGTATTGCGTTCAAAAATATTGGTTTCACTCCTTTGACTATCTTTCTGATTTTAGTCGGAACTTTGATTGGCAGCTTCATCAACATTCCGTTAGTTAAACTAAAAACAACCATACCCATGATCCGAGATGAAACCGTCAACTGGTTTGGCATAACGTACCGCATCCCTCAAGTTGAGTATGGAGAAACCGTCACATTAGTTGCAGTTAACGTTGGGGGCGCTTTGATACCAACCGGCGTCTGCGTTTACTTGCTCATCAAATCGGCACCCTCAATGATTTTCCTCTGCCTCATCGGCGTATTAGCGGTTGCATTTATAACGCATTTAGTGGCCCGACCAGTAAAAGGCGTAGGAATAACCACTCCAATATTCATTCCTCCAATAGCCGCAGCAGTAACCGCCCTCATTCTTTCACCTGCACATCCAATAACAATCGCCTACGTGTCAGGAGTACTTGGAACACTCATAGGCGCTGACCTACTGAACCTTCGAAAAATACCTAAGCTGGGTGCACCAGTTGCGAGCATCGGCGGAGCAGGCACCTTCGACGGCGTATTCTTAACAGGCATAATCGCTGTACTTCTCGCCGGATTGTAAAGACGAACTTGCTGCTTTGAGAGCCTGCGGAAACATCAACAGATTACGTGGATCAAACCAATAATAGAGAAACTTAAAAAAATGAAAGCAATTTCAATCAAGTGCTTTTCCTAAACCATTCACCAATTAATGAAGGGGAAGAATTACCAGACCTGTGATTAATCCGCCTGCTAACCCTAGCATAATTGGGAAAGGCAAGCCAGGAAAGATTCCTTTTCGCTCAAGCATGAAAAACGTTATGATTGAACCTGCCATAATGCCCACTATTGATACTATGCACGGTAGAATACTGGGTAAGAAACTGAAGAACATGGCTCCAGTCAGCATGGAGTAGAACACTAAGTCGCCCAGCCCCATCTCAATATCTTTAAAGGCGAAGCTCAAACCCTGAAGCTGTTCCATGCCCCCTGAGGACTGAGCAATTTTACCCACTGGACCACGATAAACCGCAAACACATCATACGCTGCCAAAAACGCCAAAATCAACACTGCACTCCACAGTCCGCTATATAGTGAAATTTCGAAGCCGAAGAAGATACCTAATGCACCACCAATCCCGACTACTGCTAAGTTTCTCGGTATGCTGCCGAAACGGAAAATCGCAAGGTCAAACAGAACTGTTATGGCTAAGCAGGAACCTATTAGTACGGGCAAAATATCCAAATTTGGAAAATAAGTGGAAAAGATTGCGTTCAAGTATTCCAGCGACAACAACAAAGACGCAGCGGTCATGGCAACAACAATTAATCCTTTGATGATATTTTTGCTTCGCCGCTTAATTAAAAGATAAAAAACTACTGCACTTATTGCACACAATAACAACAAAGTAGAGGGCATTGGCCAACGGTGCTGCAGGAGTGCTGTTAGGAATAGGCGTAACTGGGATTGCCGTTGAGCGTATCGTTGGCGGCATCAGCAGGTAAGCGCAGCCTAAACCGAAAACAAGGCTTGCCAGTATCGGAACCAAATAAACAATTTGAAACTTGAACTTGTCCAGTTTATCCTGATCAGACACAGGTACTTACCCTAAATTGTTAATAGCTAACGCCGCTTGCAAATAACATTCGTCACACAATAAGCTTTGCTTTTTATCTGTATCAAAAATAGAATTAGAAAAATGCATAACACAAAAGCTTCTCGGACAATGCGGCAAACCCAACGTGTGCCCCAACTCGTGAATGGACTCTTTTAAAGCCCGCAACATAAAAACATTCTCGCCTGCATTTTCACCGTAAAACTTTGGCTTAAGTCTCCATAACGAAATCAAAGCAGCCCTCCCAGGTGTGTATGCTTCACCAAACACATAGTTCAATTCAGGCACAAAAATGTCAATATCAACTACGCCCAAAATCCCCTGAAACTTCTCGTGTTTAGAGGCGTAAGCCCTGATTTCATTAAGAATCAAGCTGGAACTATACTGGTTACGTTTCTTATTAAAAGCCACTTTGGGAACAGGCAAACTTTTCGTAATAATCATGCAAGAGGTATCAGGAAAAGTTTTAACTAAACCCTGCTGTAGCCCAACCAGCACTTCAGGAGCTATTTCTCCAACAGGCAAAATACCAATCTTCATAACAAACAGCCTATATCTCGTAGGTTTCTCCAGTTCTCGGGGCAACAGCATCCAACCCTAACTCAGTTTTCGCCCAATTCGCCAAAAGTTCACAGTTACCCTCGGCGCCGTGAACACAGAAAACTTTAGGTTTACCTCCAAGCCGCCGCAGCCCTTCCTTGAGCTGGCTTGCACCGCAATGGGAAGAGAAATCAAAATGGCGATACTGCGCCTTAACCTTGCTTACTTTTCCATCAATCGTGGTGACTCCTTTATCCATTAGTTGTTTGCCAGGTGTCCCCGGAATCTGATAACTAACTAGGAAAATGGAGTTATTTGCCTTCTTAGCTATCTTTGAAAGATAAAACTGTGATGGACCACCCTTCAACATCCCTGCAGGCGAAATAACTAGCCCCGGATCCTTTGCGGCTCTTCGCCTATCACGCCAGCCATCAACCCAATCCAGCGAGTGTATAGCATTCACAAAAAGCCTCGGGTCCCTTAGGAACTCTTTGTGATCCATGATTATTCGGCTAGCTTCCCGAGCCATCCCATCCAAAACGACGGGATATTCAAAATGATGCGCCGCCAAAACACAAGCAATCTCCTGCGCGCGCCCCACACCGAACGCCGGCACCAGAACAGTTCCGCCTCGCTCAACCACCTCAGTCGCCGCCTCAACAAAATTCTTCTCAAGCTCGGGGCGAGGCGTATGATCTTCACTTGCATAAGTGCTTTCAGTGACAACTGCATCTAAATCTCCATAATCCATCGTTGCGCCCTTTAGCAATTTGCTGTCTTCCATGTTGTAGTCGCCAGTAAAAAGAATTTTCTCGCCATCTGCCTCAATAAGCACCTGAGCGCTCCCAGGCGTATGACCAGCATCGACCAGTTTAACCTTCATGTCACCGATAGCTTCTTCGACACCAAAATCTAAATGCCTATTGTTATGCATCATGGCGTCAAGCTCAAGATACTCAAAAGGCAAATAGTAACCAGACAAATGAATAAAATCTTGAACCAGAACCTGCGTTAACTCCAAATTAAGCCTGTTCGTGTACAGCGGCTTCTTATCGTTAATATAAAACATCGGTATAGCACCTGAATGGTCAAGATGGCTGTGAGTTAAAATTATCCCGTCAACTTCCTTCGGCGGAACATGCATTGGAAACCCCGGCTCATGGTCAAGCATGACACCGTAATCCATCACGACCTTACTTTTCTGTGACTTAACAGTTATAGCCATTCTGCCAACTTCTCTTGCGCCGCCTAAAAATCCAACCTGCAATCAAACCAATCCTTGTGTTAACAGTTAACGGTTAAAAATGAACTGTGCTGTTTTAAATATGTATTGACCCTCTTGCGGCCTGTGCTAATACTGAACCCTTCTTAATCGCCCTTAAAACGGCGTCAACATCTAAAGAAGCATCAATCTTCGAGCAAACACTAAACAACTCTGACAATTGATGAGCATCGCTACCAGCTGTACCAGGTAAACTCATACTTTTGGCAAGCTCCTTGGCCTGGTTATTTGCCACTGCCGTTGACCCGCCATTTAAGACCTCAATTGCGTCGACCTTGTAGTTTCTCGCTAAATCGCCCATGCCATACACACGATAAGGATGCGCCACAATAGAAACCCCGCCTATGCTTTTTGCGTAATCAACCACACCTTCAGGCTTCCAAGGTCTCGGCGGCAACTCCTCAGCGCCCAAAACCAACATATCGCCTTGTGGCGTGCTGATTTCGACGCCTGGAATAATCAAAATGTCAGTATAAGCCGAAGCCAACTCAACCGTAGCCTTGCAGCCTCTTACGCTGTCATGATCGGTTACAGCTGCAACCTTAATGAAACTGTGAGCTACAAGCTGGTCAACCAAAGTTTTCGGCTGAATAAGGGAATCACTAGAATAAACAGTGTGAATATGTAAGTCAGCTTGAATCAAGGTTATTCACTCAACTGTCTACGCAAAATGTTCTCTAAACGAACTAAAATCTCTTTGCTTGTTTCCACATCAGCATCAACAAAATCAAAGTCTAAACCCTTTGCACTGCACGCTAATCTGCATGCATCTTTAACGGTGTTCTTCCAAAGTTTAGGGTCATTAAACAAAACAACACTAGCATATGATGTTCGCATGATGTATTGATGGGTTTGGTTTGCGACATAGTCTACCGTTTCCATGTCAAGAGGCAAAGCAGCCTCGTGCTGACTGAGCGGGTAAACTTCGTCAAGCTCCAACGGAACCACTCCGAAGGGAGCGGAGTAAACGCAAACATGAATTTTCGAAGCCACCTCTTCGCCCAAACAGCGGAAAAGATGCCTGATCTTCTTAAACTCAGGCGCTCTATGAAACGGTTTATTCCTTGTTTGCGGCACAAGCAAAAGAACCTTCGCACATTTTGGCGGGTCATATCGTGCGTTTAATCGTTTGCGGTAATGGGTTATTTCTGGACGCACAAGACCAACAGAATCGAAATAGAAGAAGCCGTTGCTCTTCACCGTTGGACTGTAGTTTTCAAGAAAATCATCGTGACCCTGTAATCGTTTTAATGCTGAAAGCAACGCTGGATGACCGTGAACCCGCATTTCTGTATGCTCCCAAAGCCTGCCATTCTTTATCGCTTGTTTAATGCGCTTAAGCTCCGCTTGGCAGACGTAGAGGTTATGTTCAGCTAAGAAGACTTCCCGCTCTTTCTTCTCTTTTCTCTCCAGTCCTCTCGGGGTCTCCGTTGAGCATCGGGGGCAGCAGCATGGAAAATAATCCATCTCCTCAAGCCGCCATGTACCGTTCTCAGTCATGTAACGGTTTTCCCTAGCGTACAGCGCGTAAGCGGCCGAATCGAAAAGGTCGCAGCCCAAAGCTACAGCCAACGAGAACATTGCGGGGTGCCCTGCGCCAAACAGGTGCAGCGGACGCTCAATTGGCAAGCGCTTTTTCGCGGTTAATATCATGTCGGCTAAAACATCATAGCGGTAGCTTTCCATAACCTCGGTTGGGCTTCCAAGGGCGTGGATTTGGAAGGGCAGTTTTCCCATTTCAAGCGCCGAGTTCGCAACCAGGTCTAGGTGTCTTCCGCCTTGTATTGGTCCAACCCATAAAATGTCGTCCCGCGTCTTAGTTTTAAAGAAATCCTTTGCTCTGTGTAGGGTTTCAGCCACTGTGCCTTGGGCTTGTTCTTTGGTTACTCTCCAGCCTGTGGGTATGTCAAGCATAGTGGCGATGTCGCTGCCGATGCCTTCTTGGTAAGCAACAATTTCTTTTTGGCTAACATCCACTTCTCCGTAAACGAGGATTTGATAGGCTCCTGAATCAGTCATTACTGCCCCGTCAAAGTCCAGAAATTTATGCAAGCCCTCGTTGACAGGTCTGTCGTCATAGCGTTTTTTGAGTATGTAAGCGTTAGTTATAACTGCTTCAAAACCAAACGTCTCCTTAAGTCTTCTAGGCGAAACAAGCTGAACGCTTGGGTTAATTACCGGAAACAAGAGAGGAGTTTCCACTGTTCCACTTTTAGTTTTAAGCTTGCCTATTCTGCCAAGCAAGTCTTTTTCTTTAATTTCGAAACTCAAGCTGAAACCTAAACAAGAATCACACCTCAATTATAAAAAACACTAGCCTCAAAATCATATGAAGATTGCAAACAAAAGTAATGGCCACATTTTGATTAGGCAACCTTATATCGCATTAATTTGTCTAATACCGACAATAGAGATGCTGAAGCATGGTTTGCTCAATCGACATAAGTGAAAAGCCAAAACTAAACGATCCGATTCTGATTGAAGGTTTGCCTGGCATAGGATTTGTGGCGAACATTGCCGCGCTGCATTTGATACGGGAGCTAAAAGCTAAACGGTTCGTCCAAATTTTTTCCTCATCATTTCAAGATTTTGCTGTAACAACTGAAGATGGCGGAGCGCTCTCGCCCATAAATGAGCTCTATTACGTGAAGCGGGAGGATGGCGGTCGCGACTTGATTATTTGGTATGGAAATACGCAGGCGCTGACAACAGTTGGGCAATATGAGCTTGTTGGTAGAGTGCTTGATTTAGCGCAGGAGTTTGGCTGCCGCTTTGTAATATCCATCGGCGGCTTCAAGAAAGATGAGGCGCAGCCTATACCAGCGATTTACAGTACAGCCACGGATTTGGATACGATGCAGGAGGCTCTTGATTTAGGAACTAAAGTGATGGTTGGTCACGTTTTCGGTATCGCTGGCTTATCCGTTGGTTTAGCCGGCATTAGGGACTTGAAGGGTTTCTCTTTGCTGGTTGACACGCCAGGGATGGATCCTGACGCTAACGCAGCAAGGTACGCGCTAACTGTGCTTGGTAAATATTTGAAGCTTAACGTGGACTTGTCGGGGCTTGAAGAAACCGGTGCCGAGATAAAGAAGGTTTTAGAGTCTTTTGGGATTGTTAGAACCATAACAGAAGAAAAGAAGAAAGAGGAAGAGCAACTGCGCTGGTTTATTTAGGCTTTGACTTCGCTCATGAATTGTTCGTATACTTTTTGCACTCGCTCAGCGGCTGGACCTGAACCTTCAACCACGCCTTTTTCTGTTAGTTTCACTTTATCCATTACCCAGATGAAACCCTTGTCATCATATAATTTAACCATGGTTGGGAAGACTTTTTCAAGTCTGTTAGCTAAGGCTTTAAGGTCGAAGGGTTTTTCTGCGCTTGAGATTTGAGCAACCACGTTTCCGTTTAGGAAAACTCGGTGAAGCAAAGTTCCAAGTTCGTCTTTTGCATCAGCTAGGCAAAGGCTCATATTATCCTGGTTAATGCCGATTAGTGTACCGTTGAATATTTTTCCAGTAATTGTCGCCACAGACACGGTTTTATCTGCTAGGGCTGCGACTTCGGTGAAATACTTTCTTTGCGCTACAGACAAGTTTATTTCTCCTTTAACGTAACGAGATTGCACTACCACTATTTATCTTTGATTTAAATAGTACACGTAGAACTCCAGCTTAAAATTTTTAATTGACCTTCGAGACTCAATAACCTGATCAATAATCTTATTGCATTCAACTTCCCTTGGCAAAACCCATTTCAATGCGTTTCCTTTTGGTAAAAAAATGATAGCCAATGCTCAAAGTCACCTATAAATTTTACATCCTGACTTTTTGATAAACTATACTTCAGGTGGGCAAACTGGTCGCATGAGTGCAGGTTCAATTCCGATGTGATTTTCCCGCGGGATTTTTTTCTTTGTGTTTTGGGTTGCTTTTTTGAATCAAAGCTTAAATCTTTAACAGATAGTGTGTTTATTTGTGCCAATTTGAGCCTATTTGTCCATTTTGTGCCATTTTGTGTCGAATTGTGTCTGGAATCGTAAGTGAAGGATAGGGGGTTAGGATGCCGTTAAGTAGAAAAGTTAATTTTAAAACCACTTTAAAAAGAAGGAATCTCTTGCAGGTTCCAAATGTAATTAGATGGGAATTCAAATTAGAACCCACCCAACTCCCAACAGTATCCGTCCGCCTGTTCGGGCTACCAATAAGCTGTTTGCCCGATAGACCACTTTTTTTAAAAAAAAAATAGTTTTAATTTACGATTGTTTATCGCCGAAGATTTCAAAGAAGCCCTTCATTTTCCAGTAAGTATCGAGGAATTCTAAGCCTCGCGGAGTGGCAAAATAGAGGCTTTGTTGGTCGGCTGTGAGTTTTCTTACTAAGCCGTATTCGGATAAAGCATCAAGTATTTTTCTTAGGCGATCAACGGGTGTACCTACGCCATAGGAGATGCGTGTGATTTTGCCGCCTTCAGGGTAACGAATAAGCACCTCAAGCACTTGAGCGTAAAGATCAGTTTTGGAACGCTTAACACTTGGCTCTCTCATCAATGGTTCTCCAGCAACATCCTTCAAAGCGGCGGATCGGGCAATTTCTCAACTTTCTTCGCGGGCTCACTTACCGCTGCTCCAAAGTCAACTTTTAGCTCGTCGGTGTAGGTTATTTGTTCTGCAGCGGAACCCTGCTCCAACGTTACCCTGCCAGCAAAAATGCGGCCCGCTCTACACATCGGACCAACCACAGCCTCAGACGCGTAAATATCTTCAACGATAGTTCCTGCTCCAGCTGCCGCCAAATTACCCCACCAACCGCCAAAGCTCAAATCCGCGTTTTTACCTACATGCACCTGCTCACCAACCAAGACTCCTTCAAATCGGGTGCCACTGCGCACCCTAACGACTTTGGCCTTTAGACCCTGTTTTGCCTCTATTTTGCCGCTGACATCTGCTTCTTCCCGAACAGTAATCTTGTTTGCTGTAAATTTTCCGCTTACTCGCATGTGTCCGCTTTCAAAGTCGTGAACTATCTCTGTTACGCCATTGCCTTCAAATCGGTCGGAGACGACGAGTGAGCCAGCTATCGAGAGTTTTCCGCCTAACTCAATTTTCTGCGCTTGGCAGTCGCCGCGTAATTCAATGACTCCTCCAGCGTGAATATAGTCGCAGGTTAGGTTTCCGTCAACCTCAAGTTTGCCAAAAGTTGATATCTTGCGTCCTTTGCAGCCTGCGGGTAGCCAGCCTCTGCCATAGACCATAAGTTCGCCGAATTCCAGGGGTTTGGTGCTGCTGAATTTTCCGCCGACCCGAATGCTCCCCACGATGGATCCTCCGCCCACATCAACTTCACCGCCTACGTCAAGGTCACCGATTTTGACTATGCCCAGAGCAACTACTTTGCCGCCAACTCGAACACTTAACGCTTCAAAGGTACCTTGGATGTTTGCACGTCCGCCAACTCTGATCCTGTCGCATTTGATTACTCCGGCTTCTACTTTTCCGCCCACATCGATTTCAGATGCGTTGATTGCGCCGCTGACTTTCACTGAGTGACTAACACTGAGTTGCTTATGAACTGTCAAATTACCAGTTACTTCTAGTTTGCCGGCGTATCGACCGGTTATTTCGAGTCGTGCCCTGTTAGAGCCCCCTCGAATATCTTTTAATTTGGAGAGAAAAATCTCCGATTGAACAGAGTCACATTCAAGATCACAGTTCACATAGGCTTTACCCTCCAAGTAGACGCCTCCAGTGACGACGACGTTTTTGCCGTTGCTGGCTTCGATGGTTGCATTGTTGCCTACCCTAAGCTCGCCCTCTACTACGTCAACTTTGACGGTTTGTCCCCGTGGAATACGTAAATCTGACATGGTTTTTAGTATCTCTCCTGTGCTTTTAAGGGTGATTCACTTTGCGTTACTAACATCATTTTATGCGCCTCTCTTTACTCGGCTTTTAATGCTCTTTGAGCAATCAAGTATCCGATCACCGCAAGCACAACGGCAAAGACAGCTAGGTACAGCATATTCCAACCCACAGTTGACAGTTGAACTGACGAAAGAGTCCCGTTCACTATTAGTAGCCTGGCGGTTTCAACAGCTTTCGTTACCGGATTAACTTCTGCTATGGCTTTAAGCCAGCTCGGGAAAGTTCCAAGCGGAAACATTGCACTGCTCATGAACACCAACGGAAATGCTAAGAAATTGCATATGGCGACAAGTGAATCAACATTTTTTACCGCAAAAGCAAATGAAGTAAAGAGGCAACCGAACGCAAACGTGACGAGCCCAAAGGCAACAAAGATGCCTAAGAAGTTAAGCACACCAAAACCCGCTCCAACCTGCAAGCCGTTTGGAAGCAACGCAGCAACAATAAATGCCAAGAGCGCTATGAACATTGCTTTCACAAAGTTCTGCAAGGCGCCCGAAAAGAAAATTGACGCTCTGGATATCGGTGCACTCAACAGTGAGTTGAGGTAGCCTAATTGGCGGTCAAGAACTATGTCGATTCCGCCGTAAGCCATGTTAATTATAACTATGAACGCGATTACGCCAGCCGTTATGAAAGTTATGTAGTTTGCTGCACCTCCAAACACTGAACCTATCGCAGACTTAATCTGCCCAACTAAAACAGGCGACAGGGGCGTGCCTCCGATTTTCGAAGGCACAAGGTTAACTGGGTTAAATGAGCTCCCGAAAAGAGCCAGCCAAAACACTGCCATAAATAATCCCGGCATAATCGCGGCTGGGTTGCGAATCCACTTCTTCAAAGAACGCGCAGTCAACGCGAATGTGTCGCTGAACATTTTACTTCAACCTCTCAATAAGAACACGCTGCCCATACGAGTCGCCGATTGCTGCTCCATCACGCATCGTATCGCCAGTGATTTGCAAGAAAACTTGATCCAATGTCGGCTTAGATAACGCGATGTCAGAAATTTTGAGACCTTTCTTGGTAATAGTTTCAACAATAGCAGGTAAAGCTGTTTCAGTCCGAGTGAGCTTAATTTTGTAGGTTTTGCCTTCTTTTGCTGCATCTGTAACATCTGGGATTCCGTTCAGCAGGCTGGATATGTCAGCACTGCCCGTGAGTTGTAGAGTCAGAATGGTGCCGCCTAGTTTGGCTTTTAGTTCTGAAGGTGAACCTGACAGCTTGATTACTCCGTTGTCTATGATTGCGATTCTATTACATAGCGAGTCAGCTTCCTCCAAGTAATGCGTCGTCATAAACACGGTTATGCCTTGTTCGCGGTTAAGGTCTCGAATGTAAGTCCACATTTTCTGTCTCGTCTGAATATCCAGCCCCAATGTTGGTTCATCCAAAAAAAGTATTTTCGGGTCGTGAATAAGTCCCATTGCAAGTTGCAGCCGCCTTCGCATTCCGCCCGAATAAGTTTTAACCTGCCTTGACGCGGCACCTTCAAGCTCCAAAAGCTCAAGCAGCTCTTTACCCTTCTTGCGCGCTACGTCGCTTGGAACATGATGCAGCTTCGCGGAGAGAGATAGATTTTCAACGCCTTTCAATTCGTCATCTGCTGTAAGCTCCTGAGGAACTACTCCAATGGTTTTGCGGACAGCACCTGGGTTTTTGCCGACGTCGTAGCCTGCCACTGACGCTTGGCCCTCAGTTGCGGAAGCCAAGGTGGTAAGCATTTTGATTGTTGTGGTTTTTCCTGCCCCGTTTGGTCCTATAAAACCGAAAAGTTTGCCTTCTTCCACCGAAAAAGAGATGTGGTTGACGGCTTTGATGGTTTTCTTGTAAGTTTTAGTGAGGTTTACAGCCTCAATTATGTTGGTTTTCATTTGAATCGTTCCTTTTAGTGGACGTTGCTTGCGGACGATAAATAGTCAGTTCACTGTGGGTAATCACAAAAAGACATCACAATAAGATACTATCCCTATTGGGATTCAGTCAAACGCATTATCTTAATCGAAACTTCGACTTTCAAGTATTGAAAAAAACAAAATAGAAATGGCAAGCATCAATGAAAAAAACTCTTTAGGCGGTTTGATTAGCAGCTAAAAGGTTTTTTTAAATCATACGCATGATATAGCCTCAGAGATACCTGCGATCTTGTAAACATAGTGCAAATGAACAACTTTCTTAACCATTAGAGCAAGTTTTCCCTCGACTTTTACGCCGGCAACTCGTCCAATGCCGTATCTTTCGCCGACTGCTAAGATTAGTCCGTTGAAGTTAGGAACATAAGTCGTCCTTTTTGCTCCAGTCAAATCAGCAAACAAATTCTTTGATACAGCGTCAGCTTGCTGAAGAGCAATCTCAATGCATTGAGGAAGGGGTTCTCCAGTTTTGGAGTCAAGGACAAGTGCGCAGTCCCCAACGACGTAGACTCCTGGAAAACCAACAGCTTCGCAGTACTCATTTATCATAACTCTTTTGCCTTTGCCGGTTTTCAATCCACTTTCAGCAACTACTCTTGAAGCTTGAACTCCAAACGTCCAAATGAAAAGAGAACAGCCCATTTGGCTACCATCGCTCAAAACAGCAGCATCTGACTTAATTTCAACGACGGATTTGTTGAAAACCATTTTGGCTCCCATGTCCTCGAGAACCTTAGCGACCTTGCCTGAAAATTCTGGGATTCCCCAGTTCGGAAGCAACATGCTAGCGCCCTCAATTAGGGTAACGCAGCATTTTAGTTCATCAGCGATTTCGCCTGCCAACTCAACTCCCGTGAATCCTCCACCGCCAACTATGACATTGATATCTTTTTCTTGCGCCCGAAGTTTCTTTAGTTCATCCCTAATTCTTACAGCAGACTCTATTGAACAGACGCAGAAGGCGTTTTCGGCGCCTTTAATGTTATAAAAGTTGGGTTCACTGCCAAGCGCGATTACAAGTTCAGAATAGGGTAAATCTCCTTTGTCTGTGTGCACAGTTTTCTGGCTTAAGTCAATGCGTTCCACTGTTGCTTGGTGAAACTGAATTTTCCTTTTTTCCAGCAGTTCGCTTAAGGGGATGACAACATCTTCAGCTTTCTTGACGCCTGTGACAATCTCGTATGAGAGATGTAGATACTGGTGAAAATCGTTCCTGTCAACCAGTATTACATTTACGTCTTGTAAATTTCGAGTGTTTTCTTCCAGTTGAAGCGCGGTCATCAATCCGCCATAACCTGCTCCAAGAACTACTATCTGCTGCAAAATTGATTCCTCATTAGAAAAAAAGGTTCGCGAGCTTTATTTAGGTACCCACTCTTGTTCGATCTGTCCTCCTTGTGGTACCATTCGGGTTTTCGGCGTTTCTGAAAGATATGCTCTTTTAACTTTTCTTTTCGTGTATTTCGCAGTTCTGCTTTAGAAAAGCCATCGAGTTAGCGGGTAAATCGCGTTCAATCATTAAGTTTGGTCCTACCCAACTGTTCACGCCAACCTTCACGCCGGGCATAAACAGCGACTTAATCCCCGTCTTCACGTTGTCGCCAAGAACTGCCCCCAGTTTGCGTCTGCCCAGTATTGATAAGTTGGTCTTTTACCATCATTTTAATTGCGCCAGCGTCTAAACGGTAATTAGCCATGACGGTACCTGCGCCCAAGTTGCAGATGTTCGCCAAGGATACTGTCGCCAACATACGATAAGTGTCCAACGTGAGTGTGGTCCATGATGATGCTGTTTTTTATTTCGCAAGCGTTGCCTACCCGCACACTTCTGCCTAAACTGGTGCCCGACCGAATGTAACAGTTTGGTCCCACGTCGCATTCTTCATCTATAAAGGCTGGTCCTTCAATGTATGCGCCTGAGCGGATGCGGGCAGACTCCGCAACAAAAACTGGGCCGATGAGGTGTGCTCCCTGTTCTATCTTGCCTAAAACTTGGGGCTCCATACGTTTCAAAGCCCAGTTGTTAGCATCCAGCAAATCCCATGGTCTGCCAACATCAAACCAGTCATCTTTAGAAAGTTCACAAGCCAAAACCGTTTTGCAGTCTTTAGCCAGCAAAGTTACAGCGTCAGTGAGTTCCCATTCGCCGCGCTCGGAAGCTTCTGTTTGCTTTATCTTATCAAAAATCTCTTTAGAAAAAACATATACGCCCGCGTTAGCGAAGTTAGACGGCGCTTTGCCAGCAGCAGGCTTCTCTACAATGCGTTTAACCTTTTTTTCTTCGTCTAACTCGATAATTCCGTAGCTTTCAGATTTATCAACCTGAACATACCCCATAACACCCGCAGTTTTTTCGCTCTTGTACAACTGTAAAACGTTCTTTACAGCATCTAAGCCAAACAACAAGTCGCCGTAAACAACAACAAAATCATCATCCACAAACGGTTCAGCTGCAGCAACGGCGTTTCCTGTGCCAAGCACCTTTTTTTGCTCAACATAAGTTATTTTTAAACCAAGTTTTTCGCCGTCGCCGAAGTATTGGCGAATAGCATCGCCCATGTAATGCGTAACAATTATTGCCTCGGTTATTCCTGCGTTTTTTACTGCTTCCAAGCAGAACTGCAGAATCGGTTTTCCGCCAACCTTAATCAAATGCTTAGGACGCGTCGCCGTTATGGGCAAAAGCCTGATGCCTTCGCCGGCAGCAAGTAATACAGCTTTCATTTCATTTCAGCCTCAACTTGTTTCTCTATTACTTCTGCAGCTTTTTCAGTTATATCATTTGCCACCGCTAAAGATTCTCCTTCAACAGTTAAACGTATGAGAGGTTCCGTTCCAGAAGCCCGAACCAGCAACCAACCATGCTTTAGCGCTAACCGAACGCCGTCAACTGTTGAGAAATCAGTGTAATCTGGGAACTCTGTTTTTAAGAAAACCCCAATTTTTTCCACTGCTTCATACTTCTGCTCATTTTTGCACTTGATGTTTTCTCTTTGAGTAATGTATTCTGGAACGGCGGAGATGAACTCGCTTAAACTTTTGTTTTCGTCCTCTAAAGCCTTCAACATTAGTGCTGCAGAAAGCGGTCCATCAGGACAATAATGACTCTGCGGATGCACCCAAGCGCCGCAAGGTTCACCGCCGAAAACTGCACCCGACTGCTTAATCGCTTCTGAAATGTAAATATCCCCGACTCGGGTGCGGATGACTCGACCGCCTTGCGCTTGCACCATAGTTTCAATGCACATGGAGGCTTCAACGTTTGTTACTACTGTTCCGCCGCTACTTTGCTTAAGGGCGTAAGCAGCATACGCCGCCAATGAACGGTCAAAGTTGACGAAGGCGCCCTTCTCATCGACGAAGGCTACTCGGTCGCCGTCACCGTCAAAAGCGATTCCCACGTCTGCGCCAAGTGTTTTTACAATATTTGCCAAATCTTCGAGTGATTCAGCGGTCGGCTCAGATTTTCGGGCTGGAAAATACCCGTCAGGTTGAGCGTTAAGAGCAGTTACCTTGCAGCCTAGGGCTTTGAGGATTGAAGGGGCAATGTTGAAGGTGGCGCCGCATCCTGGGTCAACGACAACTCGCCAGTTTTTTTTGAGAGGGGCAGCTTTCAACGCCATTTGCGTGTAGATTTTACTTACGTCAACAGGGGTGGTTTTGCCGATACTTCGCCATTCTGCCAGAGCAAAAGCTCCCTTTGACACGTTTTTTTCTACAGCATCTTGCTCCTCGTCAGTATATGATAGGGTGTCGCTCCTGAACACCTTTATTCCGTTATATTGAGGCGGGTTATGCGAGGCAGTAAGCATGAACCCAACGTCAGCCCCCAAGGCTCTGGTAGCATAGGCTAACGCAGGCGTGGGAACCATACCAGCCAAAAGAACATCTGCGCCGCTGGACAACAAACCTGAAACTAAGGCGTCCTCAAGCATGCTTCCTGAAACTCGAGTGTCACGGGCTACAACTGCTTTTTTGGCTTTTGCGTACGCAGCTACTGCTGAGCCGACTTTGCATGCTAGCTGTGGCGTTAAATCAACATTCGCCAGTCCCCTTACACCTGAACTTCCAAACAGTTTAGCCATCTTTGCCCAACCTGACTTATTTGTTAAATGCTAAAGAAAAGCTGCTTAAAAATAATTGTGGGATGCAAGGCGGCTTTTTCAAAGATGGAATGGATTTGGTTTTTTTGGAATATTTTTTGCCAATTTTTTGATCACAAATAGCAGGTGGGTCTATACAGCGTGAGACTCACCTTTTACCATTACTTTTTCGGGATGAAACTGAACGCCGTAGAATGGTTTGATTCTATGTTTGACTGCTTCCACTTTGCATGAAGGAGAATCTGCAAGAAGGATAAAACCTGCTTCGTCTAGGCTTTCTTTCAACACATAATCGTGGTGATTTTCAACTAGGATTGGCTGCGTAAAACCCGCAAATAACTCGTCACCTGTGATTACATTAATCTTCTCGAACTTGTCAAGGACGGGTGGATTAAGGTTGCCTACTCTTGCGCCATGTGCCAAACAAAGCAGTTGATGACCAAAGCAAATGCCCAACATTGGCTGACTGCACCTTTTTATCAGATCAACAGTTCTTTCAAACATGGATACATATGAATCGTAAATTATTCTGGCTGCAGATCCACTCAAGACGACTGCATCTATATGCTTGTCAACTTGAAAGTCAGCATCTATTCTTCTAAAGTGGATAAATTTATAGTTACTAAACTTACTGATTGCGTCGAGCAAAACTTTGTTTTCAACATCCTTCAGGGAGCAATTAATAATTAAAGTTCTTGTCATGCCCTTACCTCTATAGTATAGTCTGTGATTATATTCTTGATATTGAAATATGCCTTTTAAGCGTTAGAGACACTTGGTTATTTGAGGAGAAAGGAGAGCTTCTCAGAAACGAGAAGGGGAAATTCCCCTATTACTTTTAGAATTGGAGTTTTAAGCCAAAACACTAACTAGTATTTGGCTGGTTTTTGCATAATATTTTAAGTTATGATGGTAGTCTGAGATTAACGTTTCTGCCTTTATGAGTCTCATTCACCACAACTTCAACTGGTCTATTGCAATAGGGGCAAGATAGCTTAGTAAATACCTCGTAAGTGTATTTAAAGGGTAATCTTGTTCTCTCTTTGTCAGTCTTAATAGTTTTATCTAAACTAACTTCTCTTGAACCTTCACCTTGGTTTATCCGAACCTGAATTCTTAGTTCCTTGCTTCTATCAGACCCTATACAATCTGAGTATGGACACAACAAATGATTTCTAACTAACATTTTCGTTATCCTTATTTTCCTTTAGATTTGGGTTCTAATTCCTTTTCTGTTCATTTTAATGGAATTTATTCTACGCTATGCAGATTTAAGACTTATCTTTATGGAAACTTGGCTAAATACCACGAGTAACAAGGGGTTACTAAGTTATTGAAATGTTTGTTAAGTGCAAAAAGACCTATTCCGAAATATTCCCAAGTTTGAAACATGGCTTATATAATATTCTCTAATCATAAGCCATTGGAGAAGGACGAGAAGAAAGGGAGAGCTAACGGGAGAAAACTCCATGCACCAAGGGTAGGAAAATTCCAATCTCTTGCCTCGCTTCTCCAAAAATAGCGCGCTAGGGTTAAATTGTTGGAGTTTGGATGAAAATGGAAAGAGACACGGACGAAAAGGAAGGATACAATTCAGTTAAAATATGGTTAGGAATAATTGGGGTTTGCGCGGTTTTTTCAGTTATCGGCTATTTCGGCTATCTATTATTTGCCCGCTAAATAAAAAATTGTTAAGGAAAAGGTAAGAATGCACAAGCCCTTTCCCCATCAGCATCACGCCGTAAAGGGAAAGCTATCCTAGACATGATTCTAAATTCCAACCACATTAAAGAAAGTTTCAATGAGTAGGTCTTATTCGGAGGATTTTGTGAAGGAATTTGTGAGTTAAGAAATAAGGAAATTGTGGATTTAATAGGGAATTGCGGGCAGGTTTCTTGCTTCCTCTACTAAGGGTAGCACTTGTTTTAGTTCTTTAAAGTACTTCAAAACAGTTATTCCACGTTGAGTAACAGCGTAAACTATTCGTTGTTTTCTGATTGTGCGTTCTTCAACCAAGCCTTGTTTTAGCAGGAAGTCAAGGTACTCTTTTAGGACACTAAAGTTAACGTTCGCTTTATACATGATATGCGTTACCTTCAGCGGTCCCCGTTGTGCTAGGACTTGAAGAATATCAACGTACATTTCTAGTTTGGAACGCTTCATATTAATCGTCTCAATGTTAGTCTAAAATCAGAATTAACGATATGTGTGTAGTGAAAAACATATTCATTTGACTTAGCTTAACGTTTGAAAGATTTGATAAACTGGAAGATGAAAAGCAGGCTCGCTCTATAAAAACGATATTAATGCTGATTTAGTTAAATCTGGGTGTCTGGTAAGTATTCGTTACAAGAGAGATAATTATTTGTTATTTGGACACTCCTGTTGATTTACTATCGTGTGGAGTGCAGCTGTCAAATATTACGCCTTTCTTAGTCTTGTTAAAGTAACTGATTAATGCAAACTCGATAATTCCACCATTCACGCTGACGACAATATAGGATACTTCTCCTAAAAAAGGGAAGAGGATTGTATAATAAAGAACGATGTTTAGTAAGAAAACGGCTAAGCCTATGACGTTGTATTTTATGTAACGCCAAGTCCATTTTTTGAATATGTCTTTAAGTGCGTCCATTCCGTTTTCTCTTCTTCTATATCCAATTAAGCGTTAATTTTGCGGTATAGGCTCAATGGCAATTTTTGCCCTTAAGCTCGTCACAACGTAAGGTTTTGCCCAATAAATGAGCTTTCAGAAATCAGAATATGAATTAATAATGTTCTTTTTTTTATTTAACTTTAGATCCGAGGTGCGGCGACATGGGCATAGCCACACAGTTCTTCATAATTTATGGTTGAAAGGACCGATACTTGCTTCGGTAAACTGCGGAAAGAAGCAAAACGAAGCAGATAACCCCCAAAGCTAAGGGTATGGATCTGCTTCCCGGACTTTCATGGGTTCAAGTATAGTTAACTTAGTTTTCTTGAAATGTCAGCATGCAAGAAGTAGGCTGTTGCAATAGCTATCGCTATAATCGTGTAGACAAGTAGGATTTCGATTGAGAAGCTAATTGTTGTCGTGGGAGTCGAAGAGCCAAGAAAAGTAAAGGCTGTTGATAAAGTCGAGGGAAGCCTCGGTAAAGCATATTGACTAGGAAGCGAACTTGCAGCCGAAGTTGGAAGATACATCTGAACGGTTTTATAGACTATTTTGCCTGTAGACTCTAAAGATTGCACTCAAAAAAACGCTTATAATGTAGCTTGAAAAGAAAATCGCTGATGAAGTGATGTAAGCAAGAGAAGAGCGCCTGATTAGTTCTCCAAGCATGAAAGCCAAAGAAAAAAATAGTAGTGAACTAAAGGCTTGAGCTATGAATAAGCCTGGAATAAGGTAAAGGCTGTTTTGGACGCCAAAAAAAGTGAAAGCTGATGAAATAGATAGGGTAAGAGTTAAAGCAAGAATAAAAAGAAACAGAAGATAGCCTCCGAGGAATTTACCTGTGATGTAGTCGCTTCGTCTTACGGGCTTTGACAAAAGAAGTTCGGCAGTGCCCTGCTCGTATTCTTCAGACATTGACCCTGCAGCTATCAGGATTGCAGTGAAGTTTAAGAAGAGAGGACCAACCAAGAGTACTGCAAGAACCCAAAGGTACGGGTAGACATCTGAAGGGACCAAGGTGGTTCCTGCTTGGGACAAAGCGTAATATGGCAGTACACTCAAAAGTATCGTGAAAGCAACTAACGCCAAAACTTTTTTTCGTGCGATGGCACGCTTGATTTCATACCGGGCAAAAGTGAAAATGACTTCAGCGCGTTTCAAAGTTTGCCACCTTTTGTCTCTTTAAGCGCTTCTATGTAAGCCCTCTCAAGCATGTTCTCGCCTTGCTTGATGGTGTAGAGCTTGGCGCCTGACTTGACCACTATGTCAGCGATTTCTGGTTTAATGTCATGGTCACGTTCACAAACTGTAATTTCGATAGCGACCGCATCCCCTTTGCTGCTATCTGCTATGTTAATTTGGGTTATTTCAGGAATCTCTTTTAATTGTTGGATCGTTTGAGGCTGTAGAGGGCTAGTCTCCAATTCAACAAGAGAGTAATCCAGCACTTTTCCCACCACTTCATCTACTGACCCCTTGAACAGTATTTTTCCATGGTGAATCATGGCAACTGAGGTACAAAGCGATTCCACTTCGCTCATAATATGTGAGGACATAAAAACTGTACCTTTCCCGTTGGATGCGAAGTCCCTGAAAACATCCCTAAAATGAGCGACTCCAGCAGGGTCTAACCCAATCATCGGCTCATCCAGAATTAAAGTCTCTGGAGAACCGACTAAGGCTTGGGCAACGCTTAGTCTCTGAATCATCCCTTTGCTAAGTTTGCCTACCTTCGTTTCCGCGTAGTCATGTAAACCGACCAGTTCAATAACTTGGTCTATCTCGCTGCTCCGGTTTGCGTTATCTGGGAAATAGAGCTCATGCGAAATTAAATTAAGAAGCTCTCTTGGGCTTAGAAAAGTCTGTAAGTTGGGCAACTCAGGAGAATACGCCACATGTCTTAAAGCTTCAATATGATTGGTTATTGGGTCAAATCCGTTGACTTTCACTTTGCCGGAGGTTGGCCTGATTAACCCAAGGATTAGCCTGATACAAGTTGTTTTGCCTGATCCGTTGGGACCGAGAAACCCCACAATCTCCCCTTTTCCGATTGTAAGATTTGCCGGGCCAATTCGCCTGTTGCTGCCGTAATCTTTCACCGCTTCATTGAGCTCAATTACCGCTGAAGAGTTAGCCGTGATAGTTTTCACCTAGGCGTTCATGTTTGATGCTAAATAACCGTTTTTTGCATTACTCAATGTTTAGTCAACCCAGTAAGACGGCTTCTTCTCTTCCTCGTTCTCTTGCTTGACATCGCTTTCTTGGCTAGTTTTATGTTCATCTTCCCGAGTTGGCTCTTCTTGTTTTTTCTTCTTCTCCCGCGTGTATATTGTGGGGGCTGCAATAGCAACTGCCGCTACTAAGGCTACGCCAAGCACTGAGGCGCCTACGGGGTTGATGCTACCTGCTGGCGCGTTAAGTGAAAGATTTGTTGATAAGAGCGTAGCATTAATTGAAGCTGTTTGGTTTAGCGATAGTTGAACGGTATCAATTAAACCCGATGGCATGCTAAGTATGCTGCCGTTCCCCGAAATGGATAGCTCATTGGAGGAGTTTGCGGCTGAGAAGGAGATTAAAAATTTTGTTGCTTGGTACGTGGCGCCGTTAAAGGTGACTGAAGTCTGGCCTGCGTTAATTAGGTTTAACGTTGATGGAGATTCCTTGAGTTTGATATGACAGTGACTGGTTTGTTACTGCAGGCAAGTATGGGAAGATTTCCAGCAAAGAAGTAGTGTTAACAACTTTAGCGTAAGTAAGGTTTGCCGCTGTCGAGGATATGCCTAGTATAAGGTTTACAAACCCCGTTTGGCCAGTGGATTGGACGGACTCGTTCACGATGCCGCTGGCAGACGGGAAAGAATTACCTATGCCACTTGCAGTAACTTCGTATTGTGCGTAACCGTTAGATGGACCGTAGGTTAGCGCAAAACTGGTTCCCACGCCAAACAAAATCGTTAATACCAAAAAAGTTGCAACAGCAATTTTGAGAGAATGCATAATGTCACCAACACAATTAATTTCCTAGCGTCTAGTGGCCGAGGAAGGATAAAAAGAGTTTCTCTTAGAAGATGCATTTTGTAAATGAGATTTTCGATCAATTTCGCGCGCTAGGACCGCGCTGTGGCGAAGTGTTGAAGCTTAGGAACATTGTTTCACGTATGAGCGGAATTTACTGAGACAGATTTGAATTTTCGCACAGTCTCAACAGCTATGCGCAGATTAAATTATGATTCCGACTTTTATCAACTTAACCTGCAAACGATCCGAACTCTAAAAAAGAAAGCAGCCCAAAACATCCAAAACAGTCAGCCCAGAAACAACAGATGTCAAGAACATCGCGGAAGATTTTAAAGGACACAAAAATACATTTTGGTACGTTTTGGTACTTTTTGATACATTCCGATACATCTTAATACATTTCTGTACGCAACCTGCAAACAATTTAAGCCCTAAACCAAAAAACCAGCCCAAAACAACCAGAACAAAAATGGCAACACACACGTTGGTGTTCTGCTTCATCAACTACAAAACAATAATTAGAGATGGTGGCGCCGTTTCAGGCTATTTTTTTAAAAAAGGCGTTTAGTTTTGTCCATGTTGGGTGTTTGCCTTCGGGGTCTGTTAGGTAGCATGCGGCAACCGCGTTCGCCAACATTAAGCGGCACTCATCTGAAAGACTGTTTTTGTCGCCGATGATGTTTCCTGCAGTCCAAGCATCACCCGCGCCCGTCGCACGTAAAACCTCTACCTTAAACGTTGGAACCACTTTCTCCGTTTTTCCTTTCAAGGTTGCTGAGAAATCCGTGGTATGCAAATCAATTCTTGACGACAAATGCTTTGCTAGCACTCGTGCCGCTTCCATCGCCAACTCAGCGAAACCGAAATTTCCACGCTTATCGTTAATTGTCTTATCAAGGGCTGCGGCGTAAATGATTGCTTCATTCTCGTTTACGCTTAAAACGTCCAGATGGCTGGATTTTAAAACTGCTTCCATCAATTGGGGCATTGCGGGCAAGTTAGGCGAGGGGTCTGCCGTATCAAAGTAAGTTTTGCCTTTGCCTTTCGTTTTTGCTCTTCCAAAAACTGCTTGAGCCAGCACCGTGCCGAATTTTAATGTGCCAGCCCAATCGAAAAGACAAGTGTAATCGGCATCTTCAATCAATGCATAATCGCTTTCATTCAAATCTTCAGGACTAAAATCTGCTAATGACCCTAAATCGCGTATCATAACATTTGTTTTCTGCTCTTTGTTTTTGAACTCTAACGCGGTTGTTATTGAGGCGTTGCTTCGGATTTTTATATGTGATAAATCGACTGGAGCATCTTTCAAGTAGTGTTTTATTTGTTGCAAGCCGTATTCGCTTGTGCAAACAATCGGGGTAACCGCGGCATCCAGGTTGGCCAAGGCTGACGCGACGTTGATGGCGTTTCCTCCACGCATATCTGTTTGCGGGACGCCGTCGATGCTGCCGCCTTTCCGTTTAGCCACATCCGAAATTAACTTTGAAAATTCTGAAGGTGACCAGTTCAAATTTATAAGTCGGTCAAGAAAAAAATCAGGTAAAACAGCAACTTTGCATTCTTTCGCCTTCTCTAAAAGAAAGCTTTGCAGCTCTTTTTTGCACTCCGAGTTATACATCAAAACGCTCCTTTTAGGTTCCTTTTAGGTTTATTTCCAAAAAGCTAAAATACCTTTTGATTTAAAATGTATATTGATAGGGTCTTTGGAAGGGAGATAGGGTTTGAAGTTTAAAACGGAAGTTAGTTTACTATCATTGGCGATTGTATTGTTTGTAATAAGCGCTTTCTTCTATTCTTATCAGACAGGCGGTTCAAATTTTAATTTGAATTGGGCTGCTTATCCATATCAAGGATACGCCCTTGCGTTTGTTAGTTTTGGCTTATTTCTTACCGTGACCGCATCAGTCTCTTATGCAAAACGTGGCAAAAACATGTTCATTGAAGATTTTGATTTTTTATCCGAGAATAAATCTAACTAGCAGCCAAACTATATCTCCGCACAGTAAAGCGACGATTAAACCTAAAGTTATGAATATCAACATTGGCAAACCTGGTGTTGCCCACACATAAGTATCGATTTTTCCTGCCTGAACCGCGTTGGATAAGCGTTCAACAATTTTGTCTCTTCCCTCATCATTTGGAATAACAACCAGTTTTCTCTGCAAATCATTCTCGCCGTCTTGCACATCTTCCATTGGAAAAATGTGCCATTTCTCCTTTAACTTTGAAATCGTCACCTTGTAACCAGTTATCAGGATAACTATTTTTTTCCACACTGATTCGCGTGCAAGTGTTCCTGTAAACATTTTTTTGCCATTTTTTCTGTGCCAAACCACATTCCGCAGTATCATGTATATGCCGCTTGCTGCAGCGAATAGGACGCCGTTGCTGAATATGGTTAATGGGAATATGACTTGGGAGATAGGCGATAAGCCTCCAGCCAAGATAGGCGTAAACAACGCCACTGGAGCAAACGGCAAAGCAAAAGCAATGCACATAAGGGCTTTTGAGTCAGCGCCGCCAAACGCACCTGAATAAAACAAAAGAAAAGCCAACCCGACCGTGAAGCCTACGCTGACCCCGAAAAAGACAAGTTGTTTTGATGAGTCATAGAGGAGTAGCTCAGGTATGGCAAGCGCGACTGCTATGGGTGCATAGACTGCCCAGACGCGGTTGCTTACTTCGCGGGTTTTATAGTCGCTCCATGAAGCATAAGTGAGCAAGGCTACGGAAACCGCAACTTGCAACGCAACGAGGATAGCTAGAAAGTTCAATCTAATCCCTTGTTTTGCTTTTATGATTCCCCATCGCATTAATAAAATATGCCATAATTGGTTGGATGAAATTAAAGATAGAAGCGCGACTTGTTAATTTAATGTTAATATTCTTCACCCTTCAATTTCTATAAAAAAGCATAATCACTATTTATTGAATATGAATGTCAAATACTTATCAAAAATAAGGAACGATAGAGATGCTATGTACCAACGGTCACGGTAATCGTCGGAGGCATCTCGGCTAGTATCCACATTCCAGGCTGATCGTTTCCGCTGTAAATTGGCGGGGCGGACCCAGCGAATGTTACCACCGCGCCGTCCCATGTCACATCAAAAGCTTGTTGGAACGTAACAGGATTAAGCGACACTGGCAGCAGGTAGATTGTTTGTGGGGATGCAGAGCTTGCAGTTAATGCGCCTCGCGTGGTCGCGGGAGCCATAGAATCAAAAGTGTAAAGCATGTGATTAGCTTGGTCAGTGAACATTATGCCTGCACCTTGCGTGCCTGTTGTGAATTGGCTCCAGTGATGTACCCAAGTTGCTGATGAGTTGAAGACTTGTGTGCCGCTGGCAACGACGGGGTCACCCTGCGCTGTTCCGTTTTCAGTCTCCAGCGTCCCAACAGTTGAAGTCAATGAAATGGGACACAACTCAGTTATTGTGCGGGCTTGCTGTGAAGGCAAAAACATGAGACTGAGTTGGTAGGTGAAGTAGGTCGCGTTGGCGGGTAAAGTAAGCACTATATCAGCGTATAGGTTTGGTGAACCGGGAACTCCACCTGGGTAACCTGAAGGGTCCCATTCAGCTTCCTGTTGAATTATATCTCGAACTACGCCGTGCGTAACAACCCAGTCTATTCCTGATCCATAATTGCTTGTGAAATTGTTTATTTGCATGAAATTTACTGTGCTATTGGTGCCGGTGCTATCAACTGTTGAGGTTACGGTAAAGCCGCCGCTAAATTGGAGATTTAACTGCCCATTATCAAGTTTGCTGCCATAATTATCATTTTTAAAATTTGAACTGGTGAAGGCTAATGGGGTTTGGATTGCTTGATCGCTGCCGTTCCACCACACAGTGAATTCTGAAACGTGAGTGGTTACTAGAAAAACAACCATTTGCATGTTGCCAAAGACCGTGGCGTTATTTGTTAACCCTAAAGGTATAGTGTAGGAAGATGCCCAATCCTCAATTTGGAAGGGCACTTGCTGATTAATTCCAGCTATAGTCTCGTTGATGTGAATAGCCTTCACCGGAACAGGCGGAATAGGAATCGTTTGGGTAGTGATTTGCAGGCTTTGGCCCAACCAGATCATCGTTCCGTTTTGAAGCAGCTCGACGGCGACTGTTGCAGCTGGACTTTGCAGTGACGAGAATAAGGCTTGATCTAGATTCAGGTCTGATCAAATCGGCGCCTACCTGCCAACTGATTGGTGAATTGTCGCCGGCATCATTGTTGATGAATCTTATAGTGAAAGTTGTGGAGCCAGCAGCTAAATAGGAATTAATGGACATGTTGTTCCAGCCGCTTACGAGCGAGGAGCTTAGAAGTTGCCATGAACCATCGTACCAAGCGTCAACTGCTAGGTTACTTGAGCCCATGGTGCCTCCATAAATGCAAAGTGCCGGATGAGTAAGCGCTGTATAGTTCAGGTTCGTCCACTGTTCCTCAAGATTGAGCCCATACAAAGCTGAGGCAGGTCCATAACGTGCCAAGTTCAACTTGATTGTGAATGGCGACGAGACTGATGCAGTGGCTGTAACGCAAAGTTGCCAGGCTCCAATATCAGACTTAAAGTTTCCTGCTTTGGAAGTTATGGTTGCCTGCTCAGTTTGGTTGGATACTCCAAAATTTGTTGTCATATATCCGTCGCTACCCGACGTGGCATAGAGTCCCGTATTGTAGTTGAAAAGCTGCAAAACTATGCTTGCACTAGTAGATGATGAGCCGTCGACTGCCCAGTTAAGGTTGTTCCAGTTAAGTATGTTTGAAGAGCCAGCGAACACCACACTGCATGTGTACTGGCTTGGCACAGAATAGCCACAATAAATGCTGTACTCGTGGTTACTATGGGTAAAAGCGGGAGAAGCGGGCCACGTACCAAAGGTTTGAGTGAAACTTTGACCTTGATTTGTGGTGCCACTGTTGTAGCTTAACGTGAAGCCGCCGCCTGCGGTAGACCAAACAACCAGAATGTAGTTGGTGTTTGCAGTAAGAAACGGCAGCGGAGTTGAGAAGCTAAAGGTTGCCCATCCCGTCGCAGATATCGTGAGTGCTTGTGTACTTGCAATAAAGGCGTTAGAGCTTGAGTAGATTGCCGCTTGGGCCTCAACTGTTGGCTGGTACGTGCAATAGATGCTGTATTCATTGCTAACGGAGCTAAAACTTGGTTGAGTAGGCCATGTGCCGTAAGTTTGAGAGAAGCTATCGCCTTGGTTACCGCTGCCGCTCTTGTAGTACAGGTTTGCGTTGCCGGTACCGGATGCTGAATAAACGACTAAAATGTAAGTGTCGCCAGCAACAAGGGTTGGACCGCTAGCGAAAGTGAAGGTTACCCAGTCAGTAGTTCCTGAGTTTACTAACTGTTGGTTGGTTTGTGCAACCAGACTGTCGTTAGAGTTGTAGTATATGGCGGCCTCCATATCTTTTGAAGAAGAGGAACATCCTATGTAGGCAGTTATGCTTGTTGCAATGCCACTGTATGTCGGGGCAAACTGACCTACCTCTCATCGTGTTTATGATTGAAGCCGTAGAAGAATACTGAGAAGTATAGCCGAATGTTTGCGTAGGCGCCGCTTGGATATGCGCTTCAATGTTTTGGGCCACGGCGTTTGTTGGCATGTTAAAAACGGATCCAATAATTGTGTTCTCGATACTTTGAGAAGAACCCCCGGCAGTGGTATAGCCGAAGTTGGATGAGCTTGAATACGCAGATGGATAAGAGTTAAAAGTCATGTAGTTGCCGTTATTGCTCTGTAAGTTGGCTAATGTCCCTGAAGCGAAGGTTGACCCACCTGTTGGGTTGTAGCTGCTTGGGTAATAATATTCGACTTGTGAACCATAATTTGCTTCGGTTAAACTATCGTAAATCCCGTCTGGAGGAGATAGTTGTGCCGGGAAGTTGCTGTGGGTTCCTACGTCAGAAACAGAGCCATCAACTGTTCACATAATCGCCTCCGCTAACGGAGGTGGTGTTGAATGTGAGGCTTCCTGTGTATTGGCTAAAAGAAGAAGCTGCAACCATGATACCGCGTGAGTCTTCCACTTGAATAATGTAGGATTGAGGGTTTATTCCCGATGGGATATTAATAGTGTATGTGCCGTTGCTGGAGGAGACTGGTTCACTGGGCGGGTTCACCATTGCCCAAGTCAAGTTCGAATATTGGTAACGATAGAAGTTGAAACTCGACGTGCTCAAATCGACTGCCGGTTCGTTTTCATCTTGGGTAACCGTTAGGGAAACTTGAGTTTTGGAATCAGAAGGCAGAATTTGAACGTTTAATGAGCAAGATACTGAGTAGGCTACGCCAGTTATGCCAAGCCCTGTGAGACCGTATGTGACGTTTAGAGTTCCTTCGCTGTAGCTGTCATTTGTAAACCAATTAGTCTGAAGGGATAAAGAAGTATTGTTGAAAGAGGTGCCCCATTCGGGGTTCATGTCAACGATATTTTCTAAACCGCTGTTAAGATAATTTGAGGATTGTGCATAAGCGTAAGAGGAGTTGCCGGTGACCTGCAGGACTGAACCGAAGTAGCCCACGGTGAAGCCAAGCACCTGTTTTAGGGCAAGATTAGTTTCGTCTACGGCACTCATGATTTGCGGTTGGTCTTGGTTGGGGCTGTAATGAATTGCAGAGTATGTGACCATGACACTTGAGACAAGGATAACAACTACAAACAAAGCTGCAATAATTGAAAACTGACCTTTTTTGTTCATCATTATTAGGTTCCTCCAGCAATGCCAAGCTGCAAAACCACCAAGCGGGACGAGTCTTGTGCAGTGTAATCAGCAGCGTAAATCCTAGGCTGGTAATAAGAGAGAATGGCAAGCGCTGTAATTCTTATGTCTGTTGACCTTGTTAATCCGATGGGAATTAGTGTTCCACAAATCGCTCCGGCACTGTTCAGATGTGCAAACGTGGAGCCTGCAAGCCACGTTTTTCCTCCGTCAGCTACTGAATTAAAAACCGATGATTCCGCAACTAGATTGTAACTGCCTTCGATCGATGATGGTACAGCTCTTGTCGCAGTTTGAGTGGTAGAAGGATAAATCCCGTAATAGTTCATTAAACCTTGTGTCCCGGACGAAATGGTAACTTGCTCACTGGCAGGGTTTCCGTTTCCATTTAAAGTTATCCATCCAATAGTGTCGGTGGTGTAAGATTGACCATTTAGACCGCTCAAAAAACTATTGAGACCAGCTGCTCCTACAGCTTCCATTCCATAGATGCCCCACCCGTTTTGATTAGTTGATCCTGTGAATTGTCCAGTGTTTGTAACGTAATAGAACGGATATCCAACTATGCTGGTCCAAGTCCAGTTGTACTGGTTAACTTTTTGTCCTAAGAAGTTCGCGTAGTCGGCGTATCCTCCGTTTGAGTAAGGAGCCCCGCAATACGCTGTTGGGATAGGCACTGCTTCTCCACATGTATTTATGATAACCGCATTCTGGACAGTTCCACCATCTAACGGGGATCCCCCCAGCAGTGTTCCAAGCTGCGTCGTGTTCTGAACCAACACGGTTGTTGCAAAGTATGGCGACAGCAAATTGTACAGGTTTTGAGCTAGGCTTTGAGGAGTGTAACCTGTGATCCACCAGCCTTCTGTGTCGTTGCAGTCCAGAATATAAAGCGTGATGCCTCCGCCGCCGTTGGATTCACCTATTTTTTGTGGCGTAACGTCAAAAGTAACGTTTGAAGAAGCGACAAGATAAGATGATGCGTCTGAAGTGACTCCGAGGTTCTTAGCGTTTGACATGGACTCTTGAGCACTGTAAAGTGTTGCACCGTCTTGGTTATCGTTGACATTATAAAATGTCAGGTTGTATAGCATGTTAGGCGGCAAGGAAGAAGAAAGGGCGACCTGTAATTGATTCATGAGCGTAGCGTTGTTAGTGTCAAAAGCGGCTTGACTCAAGGCATGATTTGAATCCAGCATCTCTAACGTTGTGAGTGAGAGTCGATTGAGGTTAACTGGCGAAACTTGGTTCGGTGAAGGCAACACGGCAAAATAGGAAACTCCTACGAAAGCGCCGGCTATTATAACTATTGCAATTACCACTTCAACAGTACGCATCATTTTTAATCAGTCTCCTGTGATATTCCTTGAGTACTCCAAAGCGACAGCTTCGCCAGGTACGCAATATTACCTACCATAACCTGCCGCTCGTCAGTTGCAACCCACGTCTGCCGCTGAGGGTTCCCCCCAAAGGTTACTGGAAAAGCAAGAGAACTTATGCCCCAAGGCATCATTACCACACCCCCCGTAGTGGAGCTGGCTTGATAGGTAATTATCAAAATACCAGTTGTGCTTGTTGGCATCGAAATTGGAAAAGGGTCAACGACGCCGGAAGTAACGGTTCCAACCAAACCTGGAGTGCTAGAAGAGCCAAGTGATAACTCATTAAGGGTGTTGTCTACTGCTGACATAACAAAGGTCGCGTTATATTCCAGGCTGGATCCAGCGAGGCCAGAGTTATTTAGGTCGTAGTTGTGAGCTAACACAACTGCACGTGACCCCATATCTTGAACGATAGGAACAACATTCTGGTTGGTAATAGTGTCATGTGTAAAATAGCCTACTCCTTCAAGGCCATCCAATTGTGTATAGGCAATAAATGCGTAAACTTGATTTGCGTCGTCTGTCACACTGTTAAACGTTTTATAAGCTACACCCTGCGGATTAGTGGTAAGAACACCGTTTTGTATGGTATAAGATGGGTATTGAGCGGCATTTTGACCCAAGGTAACAATAATGAGACAGTAGTTTATGGAAGCTCCAGCAAACGGAAAGCCCGTTCCCATTGCACTTATGGTCAGATTTAATGGGGCGCCAGCTTGATTTGCCGTGATATCCGCAATGGTTACATTGATGTCTGGAGTAAGTGAGAGTTGGAAGCCGTATATGTTGTTTATTCCGAGCAGTGCCAGCGCTGCGGAATAGTTAAGGGCTTGAGCGGTAGGTGTCAGCAAAAATGCTCCAGGTCCAGAAGTTAGCTCGTTGTAGTATAGTTAGATTGTCGTATTCGATAAGGTTTCCCGTTACTGAACTTAACCGCATAAGTGAAAAGGCACTTAGCTGATACTCTGTGAACTCGGGGTCCTGTACTCCAAAACTTGTTGGTGCAGAACTTTCTTGTCCCCAGTTGCTGGGACTCCCAGGATTAAGCAACATGTTATCAAGGAGGTCGCTGCATTTCGTGGAGACAGCTTGGTTCTGCTGATAGGTTACTGCTGGTTGAACGATTTGACCAAAGAGACCAACAAAGAGCATTATCGCCGCTAAGAAAATGATTATTGAAACTATGTGGTCTACAGATACGCCCGACATATTTTATCCCCATTTATGTTCCGAACGAAAGCTGGATAACTTGATCTGGAAATTTCTCGGCGATTATACAGACTGATGACGAGTCGCTCGTGAATGTCGATTTTACCCATTTGACGTTTTGCCCCAGCGTGACCAATGTGGAGGTTGAGATGTTTGTACCTACGAGTCTGAGGGTAACATCCAGAACTGGGCTGGAATTTGACCCAGTTTGCAAAGTAGCATTCCCTGTGTAGGCGTAGCCATCTATCAAAGGCTGAGGACCAAGGTTGTTTGTGAGTGTGGAGCTGACAATAGAGGTATGGTTAAGGGAAAGATAGACCTGTTCGATACTGCTACTCAAATAGCTGGCGGCTTCCTGAAGCGCAAGCGACTTCTGATCATTGACATATTGAGTCATTACTACATTGACAAACATCGGAAACAGGAAAATTTGAAGAATCAAAACCGGAATCAAAATCATATATTCAACAGTAACTTCCATCCATAATTCACCAGCATCTTATCCGCTTAATCCCAACGAAACCGACACGTCACCCACGTACAACTCAACAGTTGAGGAAGCAAAAGTCTCTGTTACGGTATATTGACCATTTGTGAGTGTGTTTTTAAATGGAAAGAACCCCGAATTGAAACCTTGAGAAGCTAGGGGAAATGTTACGGTGAACCGAACTCCAGTTACTCCGCTTTGAACATACGAAGTAACGGATTGACCAGCCAATGTGACTGATTGGGATAGACCCAAGTTTGTCCCGCTCTTAAGCAGCGGCAGGTAAAACTCTACATAGCTCTGGGAGCCCACCATAGTGTTTAACATCCTAATAGTGGGAACAGCTACTACGCGAATGAAGTTTCCATCGCTCATAGGAAGTTTCTCAATTGTGTACACGTCACTCACAGGCGCAGAGGAACCTTCTTGCAAAAATGAACCGTTCGAAGAAAGCTGGTGCACAAAATTATTGCCTAACGTATACTCGTTTGTAGGCATATTAAACAGAATTATGCCTGTTTGCAAAGACATGTTAACTGTTTCCCAGACTGAGCCTTCCTTGATTTGCATGGTATAGCTCACTGGTTGAGACGCAGTGTTAGTTTTATTCCAAAGGAATTCTAAACTTCCATAGGTGGTCGTATAAGTTATTGTTTGGGTTCTACCCATTGTCCATGCGACATTGTCGATTTGAAGGCCTGTTGTTGACATGAACTGCTGGTTAGTGTTAAAGTCGTTTTGAGCCATGCTTGAGCTTAGATAAGTTTGTGCATATGACATCGCAACTATAACCAGGACGATGATGGCGCCGGTCATGATAACCATGGAGATGGCTGGGCTAATCGCTCGGTTATCGCTATGCAAAGCTTTTCTTCTGCGTTGGTTGTCGTTAAGTATCGTTTTCCTTCTCTCCTATCAAATTTTAACGAACATTGGAATGAGTTTCGCACATAAACAGGCAATTACAACAAGAATAGCTGAATGCTTGAATCCTGCAGAGATTGATTCCTCACTTATTTTCCCCGCCACAATTCCAATAACATAACTGTTGAAGATAACTGCGGTCATGAATACCGTTTGCATCATGCCTTTGCTTGCTGCAGCTGTGCTTGAGACGCTTGCGCCTGTTACGCCGAAGCCTGATGTAAAACTCATCATCATCACAGTTGTTGCCACAAGCAAAATTGACGCCAAATAAGGCATCATCACGTAGGGACGAACGGACATTTTCTTTTCTTTGTCCACTTCCGCCGTCAAACTGTTAAAGCGTGCCAAGGATTCAATCATTGCAATGGTGCCTCCGCCAACATCTATGGTTTCAACCAAGAGAAACATGACTATTTGCACCATCCAACTGCGCGTGCGATGGAGAAAATCCATCATGACCCGCTTGAGCGGGATACCCCAAGAAATGTCGGAGCTGATTTTACGAAGTTCTTTGCTGAAATGCTCCATAGTCTCTTGTGGATAGGCTTTCGATGCATTTTTCCGGTGACAAACCTGTTTTTCGCACTTCCGTGAGGTCTCTGAGAAAACTGGTTATTCCCGCTTCCATACTACTCTTAGCTTTAGCCAATTTCATGTCCACCATGGCAGCCGGCGCAACAGAAATAAACAATGCAACGGCCAGGGCTATGGATAAATCAAGACCCCAAGATTGCAAGGTGCTGAAGAAGGGAAGATGGGTTGCTCCCATGAAGTTCGTGAGCAATAAGAATACGATGACGCCTATAACGCTGGATACCCCATAAACTTTGTAGGGGCGCATTTCCACTATCGGCGTCTTCGGCTGCAAACTATGTGCTAGATAGACGAATACGACTGCGAGCATCGGTGAGAAAAGGTAAGTGTACATCAGTATACCTGAGTACGTGGATAAGCTGCTGCTGGTGCTGCTCCCTGTTTGAATATTCTGTACAGCGAAAAGTATGTAAAAACAAAGCGACATCATGACCATAACGATGATGAAGGTTTCAAGTAGCATTCCAAGACGTTCAGCAGCGGCTTTAACGCGGAGCGCACGGGATTTGAAGATATCTTCTGCTTTCCGCTCAAGGAAATGTCCGATGTCGCCGCCGATGATAACAGTTGAAGCGTAACCACTCAGAAAATCTTTGAATATGTCCAGCGGAACTTTTCTTGCAGCCCCTTCGAGAGCTGATAGTGGATCAACACCAAACAATTCAACATCTTTCATTAAGTCTTGTGCTTCTTTGCGCATTGCAGGCATAAGGTCCACTTGTGATAGCCGTTTGAAGCTGGTGTATGGTGCAATGCCGCCGGCAGCCATAACGCTAATGTACGCTGCCGCAAAAGGTATTTCCCTCTCTAAGTTTGCCGACCGTTCGCTGGCGTTATTCGAAGGTATAACCATGAACCCAGCGACAACAAAAAGCGGAGTTGGCACCAAGATAAGCAGAGGTAGAAATCGGGTGAGCAAAACAAGCACTATACCCAGCGCTGAAACTGGTAGAGTGAGCAGGGCAGTGAAGATCATCATTGAAAGGTAAGTTTCAGGGTAAATTTTTACCCGCCCCTTTTCTAAGGGAGCTTTAAGGTGGAAAACATTATTCAGAAAATATGGTGTAAAACGCCCGAAGAGGCGATAAGACAGGGCTTCAAATTTCTCTAGAAACGGCAACAGCTTTTACCTCCTCGTTTGCTCGGATTTTTTGGTAGAATTCTTTGGGTCTTGCGTAGTATTCTGCAATTATTGATGCTACCTCCTTGTAGCTTCTGATTTTTTGTTGCCGCATCCAATGCAGAACGTAACTGCGTCTTTTCATTTCTTCAAGTAATTCGTCTGTTGATATACCCGACCGTTTAGCAATAGATGGTAACAACGCGCTATTTTCCAAAGACGCTATTTGCACGTCGGCGTTTGGATCCCACTTGTAGATACTTTGATAATTTTCAAACCCTACTATTTCGCTTGTTGCTAGCATACGCCTGTAAGCCTTCTTTACGCCGTTCTTGACAAGGTGCACACGCTGCACGGAAATAATCACGTTCATCAATGGAATATAGGCGGGAGAAATTTCCATGGGTTTCTGGGTTAACCGTTTTACTGCTGTATCCACGTTCTCAGCGTGCATAGTAGCCATGCCGCCGTGGCCTGTAGCTAAGGCTTGGAAGAGAACGTATGCTTCTTGACCTCTAATTTCGCCTACGATTAACATATCAGGGCGGTGACGCATTGAAGCTTTTACAAGGTCAAAGAGTGGCACTTCGCCGACGCTGCTTCCGCCTAAACCGTAACTTTGCCGTGAAATAAGTGAAACCCAGTTTTCAGCGGACAGGTTTAACTCAGCGGTTTCTTCAATTGTGATAATTTTGCTTCCGGGCTTAATTAGACAGGCCATGGCATTTAACGCGGTAGTTTTGCCTGCTGCTGTTCCGCCCAAAATCATGATGGAAGCGCGGTTTTCCAAGCAAATCCAAAGGTAAGCCGCCAGTTCCTCAGTGAACGTGCCTATGTTGATCAAATCTATTATTGAGTACGGGTCATCTCGGAACTTTCGGATCGTGAAAGCGGTTCCGAACGGTGTAATCTCTCGCCTATAACAAACAGCTAACCTGTGTTTACCAGGAAGGGAAGCGTCAACTATTGGAAAAGCGGAGCTGACGTGTTTTCCCGCCATGTGAACAAGTTTAACCACCATGTTATCGAGGACCTCATCGCTTTCAAATTGAACGTTAGTTTCTATGCTTTCGAAGGTTCGGTGCCAAACGTAAACCGGCCTATTTACTCCGTCGCAGGAAATATCTTCTATGTTTGGGTCCCGCATCAACGAATCGATTTTGCCAAAGCCGACGAGATCACGTTCCGCATGGTAGATGATTTTGTACCATGAAACATCAGGTAACCAGCCGAGACTAATGCGGTATTTATCCACTATTTTTTTTGCTTCTTGAGCGAAGAATTTTCTTGGGTCTTTTATTTGCTCTTTTGGTGACTCAATTTCAGCGAGCAGGATTTCCAGGATACGATTGTATATTCCTCGTTCCAGTGGGTCAAGCTGTAGCTCATCAAGAACATATTTGAATTCGCCTGTTTTGGGGTCTTGTGCTATTACAACCTGAGAGAAAGGCTCATACAACGGGTACTTGTCAGCTATTTTGACTCCTTTTGGCAGGGATTTGACCACAGGAGCAACTTCTGGCTCTGGCAGTTTCTTTTTAGAACCTAAATTGATTTTTGGAAATTTGAATCTTTTATTAGTGCTTGTTTTGCTTTCTGTTGATGTCTTGTTTTCTGGGGTTTTTTTGCTGGGGGTTTTGTTTGCTTTTTGAGGGAAACGTAGCTTGGCGATGGATGCTTTGAATTTTTGTTTTATGCTTTTGGTTTGCTCTGGCATATTGATCGTATTTAGGATTCATTCAAAACGCTTATTAAATATTGTGTCTCACTACTCTGTATTGTTGAGATGCTGAACACAAATACACCAACAAGCAAGAGCAATCATCATTCACCGTCATAAAGCTGCATATTCAACACGGCAAACTTACACTTAGCGGAACATAACAGTATTATTCGTGCGTGACCCTTGATTTTTTAAGAAAATTATGGCGTAGCGTAGATGTAGATTGGATATAGGTTATCTTGGTCTGTTTTGATCGGAGTCCACTTTTTAATTTGGTGAACGCAGGAAACGATTATGGTTCCTTTTTGTAATTCTTTCTCTGCAATCTTATTCATTAAACTACCTGAGAGGTAACAGAGCAGGACATCGGCTTTTGTTAAGTTAACGTCAAGCAGGTTGTCTTTTATGCACGTAACACAGTCCAGTTTCTTTTTGCTGATTTCCCGTTTAATCCACCATGCTTTGAATGGATCTGCTTCTACGGCAACTACTTTTGCGCCTGACTCGGCAGTTTTGAAAGCGATGTTTCCATATCCTGCACCTAAATCGAAAACAAGCTTGCGGCTGTCCAAATTTGCTAACTCAAGCATTCGCTTAACCCTCCGCTCAGGCAACGGCATCCACATAGCTCCGTAGATGTACCCTCCGAAGATGATGAAATAAATTAATCCAACACATAAGGCGAATAATATCAAATCAATATTCAAGTTGGTAAACCACCGACTCCTCCATTGCTCCTTCCAACAAACATTTCAAGCTTGGAACGCCTCATAATTAACCCGCCTTATTGGTAAACTAAAAAGAGAAATAACAATTTGTGCGTAGGAAAAAACATAACCATTTGAAGCAATCAATGCTAGATGTTAATTTTGATAAGGCTCCCCCTCTGCATGATGTTGAGGCCCATTTTTGCTCTCATGTCTGATCCTGGATAAGGGCAAATTTGAACCGTGCATTCAGAACCTAAGCCGAGAGTTTGCCAATAATCTTGGAAAATTTCCTGGATTGGGGGAAGGCAAAGTTAGCGAGCACCGGGAGCGGGTTAATAGTTCGCGGTTTTATAGAGTCTTAAAAGCGTTGCCCGTGACACTCTATGAATGTAGCATTAGAAACTTGACATGCCGAAAAGCATCAGATCAGCAAAACAATTTTAAACCAGTAAAAAAAATGACATACTCAGCCACATTAACAGAAGGATTGTAACTTGGAACAAACCTCAAAAATCATCAAACAAGCAGAAAAAGAAGGCAGAAAAGCGCTTCTTGAACCAGAAGCAAAAGCCATCTGCATGGAATACGGCATCCCAGTCACCAAATTCAAAGTAGCATTAAACGAAAAAGAAGCAGCAAAATACGCTGACGAAATCGGTTACCCAGTTGTATTAAAAATTGTTTCAGCGGACATAATTCACAAATCCGACGCTGGAGGCGTCATGGTTAACCTGAAAAACGCCGCGGACATCAGTGGTGCCTACAATAAAATCTTGGAAAACATTAAAAAATACAAGTCAGATGCAAAAATCGCGGGTGTTTTGGTGCAGGAAATGGCG
The DNA here is from genome assembly GCA_963767735.1 of Candidatus Bathyarchaeota archaeon. Classification (GTDB taxonomy): domain Archaea; phylum Thermoproteota; class Bathyarchaeia; order Bathyarchaeales; family Bathycorpusculaceae; genus Bathycorpusculum. The sequence goes on from CAVYES010000002.1 coordinate 82,954, forward strand.
CCTCAATCAACCGAAGTTATCGTGGGAGCCATCAAAGACCCGCAGTTTGGGCAGACATTGATGTTCGGTTTAGGCGGGATATTTGTTGAAATCCTCAAGGACGTAAACTTCAGAATTGCGCCCTTAACTGCCGATGATGCGAGGGACATGATTACTGAACTTAAGGCTTATCCGCTTCTGAAAGGTTACAGAAACACGCCGCCCGCAGACATCGATGCCCTAGTAAAAATACTATGCAACACTTCACGCCTCGTCATGGATAACCCTGAAATCAAAGAGCTAGACCTAAACCCAGTGATGGCTTACCAGAGTGGCGCAAAAACAGTCGACGCAAGAATAATACTCGAATAATCCTTACTTTCTAATCAATTAAGTAAAAAATTTACTTTTTTTTCTATACATTGCCAATGCATAACTATAATAGATTCAAACGCCTTCACGAAAACGGTAGAAATGAGCCAAACCTCTGAATCTGAAGAGAATTTAAACTTAAACATTAATAAAATAGTTAACGATGCCCTGAAAATTTTCTTCAAAGATGCCGTGAGAATTGCCCTCACAAGCCCTTCCCAATCGGTTTTCTTTTTGCGAACACTTAGATGGCAAAATAAAGCGACTAAAACGAGGCAGAAGCTGGAACTTCAAGGGCTCCACGTTCCGCCAATCTTGGTTATAAGCGTTACCAGCAAATGCAACCTGCATTGCGCAGGCTGCTATCACCATGCATTAAGAAGCAAGCCTGATGCCGAAATGAGTGATGAACGCATTGAGCGGCTTGTGGATGAGGCAAAAGAACTTGGTATATCGTTTATTGTGCTCGCAGGCGGAGAGCCTCTCATGCGCCCCAACATACTGGACATTTCTAAGCAAACTCCCGAGATAATGTTTCTAATGTTCACAAACGGGCTACTGTTAAACGAGCAGGTGCTGGAGCGAATGGCTTCAAACAAAAACATCGTTCCGCTTCTCAGCCTGGAAGGTTACCAAATTGACACGGATGGCAGACGCGGCACAGGAGTATACGATCAACTTCTCAAATCAATAGGAAAACTGAAAAACAAAGGCCTCTTCTGGGGAACAACGTTAACTATGACAAGGACCAACTTTGACGAGGTAACTGACGACGCTTTTATCAAGCAGCTTGTTGATTCCGGATGCAAATTCTTCATGATGGTCGAGTACACACCCGTAATTGCTGGAACGGAAGATTGGGTCCTCTCAGAAGAACAAAAATCAAAGGTAATAACGATACGAAATGCGTTCCGCAAAAAATACAAAGCCTTATTCATCGCATTGCCCTGGGATGAAGACGAGATCGGCGGGTGCCTCTCGGCTGGACGAGGATTCATACATGTCAGCTCAGAAGGAAACGTTGAACCATGCCCATTCATCGCCTACTCAGACACCAACCTCAAAAACATACCGCTCAGAGAAGCTCTGCAATCAAAAATGCTCAAAACCATACGAGAAAACCACGCAGAACTAAAAGAAATACACGGCTGCGCTCTTTGGGAAAAACGCGAATGGGTTGAATCACTAGCCAAAAACAAGCAATAATACACAACCGTATCTGTTAATTTGGGATTTCGAGCGGCCAATCTACCCCCCGGTCTGCTAGATGCTCCTATTAGACGCCAAACATGATTCAACATACTTCAACATAGAAAGAAGTCTGCGCACTTTCAACATGAAACAGTGCTTTTTATTATAGAAAATAAAGCGTTTGCTTAGAAATTATGTTTCACTATCTCGGTTCTTTAATTCAGTATGGATAATGCTCAGCAACTTTTCAGGATTAACTGGTTTTCCAACAAAAACATCTGCTCCTTCAACGCTGCCCTGCAGCCAAGTTTTACCCGTAAGCTTACCTTCAAAGTTTTAGGCGATGAATTATTAATTAATGGAAAAATGCTCTAACTACCTGATGAGGCGCTCAATCTCGAGTTACAGATTCAAAGCTTAAATGGAACAACCCGCATTTTCACTTCCAAAAGAGGAACAAATCAGTTGGCTAACCAAAAAATAAGCGAAGGCGACTACGTGCTAATCTACCTAGATGCGCGCAGAACTTACATGATAAAAATGCAGGCAGGACAAACCTTCCACACGCATAAGGGCTACTTGAAGCTTGACGAGTTAATCGGCAAAGAATACGGCGAACCCATCAAAAGCAGCCTAGGCATCTACTTCACCACGCTAAAACCCGCGTTGACAGATTACATAATGAAGTCCTCTCGCAATACCCAAATCATTTACCCGAAAGACGCCGCCTTAATTGTCATGTTCAGTGGCATCGGACCCGGAAGTCGAGTGGTGGAGTCTGGCACTGGAACAGGCTCATTAACTACAACCCTCGCACATTATGTTGGTCCAACTGGAAAAGTTTACACTTACGAACTACGTAACGAATTTCAAAAGAACGCAGCCAAAAACCTCGAACGCTCAAAACTCATCGGTTACGTTGAAATGAAAAGCGGAGATGTAACGTTAGGAATTGAAGAGCGCGATGTGGATGCGGTTATTTTGGATTTGGCTACTCCATGGCTTGTGATACCGCACGCTTACGAAGCACTCAAGCCCTCAGGCATAATTGTCTCGTTCAGCCCCACCATTGATCAAGTCGTGAAAACCACGGAAGCGCTAAGAGAAAACTGTTTTGTTTTCATAGAAACCGTTGAGTGCTTGATGCGTGCAATGCAGATTGAACGGGGAAAAACAAGACCTCAAACGCTAATGACGGGACACACCGGATACATTACTCATGCGAGAAAAATCCTCAAACCCCCTCAGCAACAGAAACCAGTCGTAGAACAGGAACAACCCATAGAAACAGAGGAGAAACAAGAAGCAGCCGAGGAAGTTGCTGCTGAATTAACTTGATTTTTGCTTAGCTTTGGCCGTTGCTGGTTGAGACATACTGAGCGTCCAGAATGCTTGCTTTAGTTGTTCGCCTCGTGTCCAACCGTAGTAGAAGCCTGCTATTCTGCCTGCATATGGAATAACTATTTGATCCAACGCTTTGTATAGGATAGGGTTGTGTAAACGGTTTTCAAGGAATGTTGGCTTCCAAATTCTAATGTTATATTCCCAGCATTTTATGAAAAAGTCCCAGCGCACTTTGGAGAGCGAATCCATCTCAGCGCCTTTCTTATTCATAAGCACACAGTTCTCCAGTGGAACAAAAAACAAGGGCACATAGAACGCGTTATAATCTTTTAATTTGTCCATTAATTCAAGAGTTTGCAGTACATCTTCCTCTTTCTCGTCTGGAAGGCCGACAATCAATGTTGCCAGCGGATACCAGTCATTATCGTTAAATATGCCAAAAGCGTTCTCGACGACTTCTTGCCATTGTTCAGGTTTGAAAGGCAACATTTTGCCAGCCATATACTTCTTCATCAATCTTGGGCTACCCGTTTCAATTCCTGTTTCAGCCGTAATTATATCTTTTTTGTCAAAAGAATACCAGCTGCGCTCAATCAATATTTCTGCAAGTTCCTTCACCATTTGCGGGTTATGGACTGCCGGCGCCAACGACATGTGAGAAGCTTGAATACTTTTAACGCCTGGATACTGAGCAACGCTTTTTACTAATTTTACGACGGCTTCCTTGTTTGGAACGAATTTTTGATCTTTCGAACCGTATAAAAACAGGTCTTCGGTAACTAGCGTTATGTGGTCGCTGCCTTCTGCAGTGGATAACGCAACTTCCTTCATGATTTTTTCAAGGGGAACATCTATTTTGTGCTGCATGGTTGGCGTGCAAAACTGGCAGTTTCTTCCGCAGCCTTTTGAAATCTCGACGGCGCCATGGATTCCGGCATGTTTGGTTATCGGCATTATGGCATTGTAATCCCAGTTGCTGATTGATTCATCAGCCTTGACGATGCGTGGAAGAGGTTCGCCGTTTACTGCCTTCTTGAAAACTTGAACTATCGGCTCCGGTCTTCCGCCGAGCAAGACGCAATCTACACCATAACTGTCAAAGACCTTTTTGCGTTCAAGTTGCCAAGAACCGAATCCGCCAACGATAATTTTTGGCCTAAACTTTTTTATGTTTGGGTGAGTGACCAGTTTTTGGAATTCTACTGCGTTCATGGGTTCGCCGCCCCCGATTATCGACGAGTACGTCTTACTTACGTATCCCATGCCTGTTGGATCCATTGAAGATATTCCCACTACCTTAGTTTCTGACCCTATGAAGTCTTCAAGGTCGTCAGGGTGAACGACGGCTACATCTTTTTCTGTGAAGCCGTTTTCCAGCAGTATGGCTTCAACTTTCCTTAAGCCGTAAGGTGCAAACCTTGCCTGACCGTTTGGCTTGCGTTCTACTGGGGGATAAACTGTTTTTCTCATAAAAGAAAGCGGCAATGGACCCTTACCGAAGCCGGCGAAGAAAGCGATAAAATGATTATTATAAAAATCGCTCATTTCAGTTGATGACGCCGTAAGAACTATTTTTACGCCCAAACCTGATTCCAAAGCACTCTCTTCCTTCGAATAGAATAAGAGAATGTTCCGTAGCCCTTTTAAGAATTACTATCGGAGGCATGTTATTACCGGTAGGTTAGAAGCAAAATTAGTGGCCGTCTAAGCAGCTTGTTTACATAGATGTTAACGTTCAAGTAACTTTATTTTTAGGCTTTTTGTAGTGTTTAAATTCAAGAGTTTGCACTATTCGTGAAAGCCAAGTATCTTATTGAGCTTATCTAAAGCTCTGTCCGATGCTTCTTTGTCTGGAAACTCAAGGTCATCTTGCTTTGGTTCGGTGCCAGCAAAAAGGCACAATGCTTCAATGCCCTTACGCTTCGACAAGCCAAATATCAGCCCCGAGAAACCCATGAAGGGTCCTTTGTACCCTATGTCGATACTGTATTTTTCCTTCATCTCAGAGACTAATTCTTTGCTGGTAGCGGCGCAGCATATTTTCTTGTCTTTTGAACCGTAACCTGCAACGACTATTATTTTTTTGACGTGGTTTTCAGCTAAGAAATCTAGAACTTTTATCGAAACTTGATATTGGCCTTCAAAATTTGCGTGATACCCTTTCGTAATGATTAAAGAAGGAGTGGAACAAGCGTAAAACTGGACTTTAGGAAAGTCTGCTTCACCAGATTCAACAATAACTCCGCCCATGCCAGGCAACATTGGATCAGCAGCGTAGGAGGGTTTGGTTTCGTAGATTGAAGGCATATGAATCGAATACAGGTCTGCAATTTTCGTGGCATTTGTTTTGGCTATTAGGCTGTCCATAACAATTTTGCCTATAGATCTCAACCCGGGCGACCCAACAACAGCGATAGGTTCGATGAGTTCAACATCGCCGCGTCGTTCTATCCACGTTTCCTTCTGCATCAAAGCATCCTCAGTTCAAGTGACGTAGGCGGGCTTCTTACCTGAACCAGCCATTTCCTCTCGTATCCGCCGCTCAATTTCAACCAATTTCGCAATTGCCTCATCCATCTGCACCACCTGCTTCTCCATGGGCTCCATATCTACTTTCAAATTCAGCATTGAAGTCAACACTTTCAAAGCCGCCTTCGCTGCCCGGGGATCTATAACATATTCTCCAGTTGGCGTCTGGTACCCGTGAGTTTCCGCCAGCAAACACACGGCTTCTTTATTTTTCTTTTTGGCGAGACCCGTTATTATACCGTTTTCGCCTCCGATGATTCCATTATTCAGAAGTTGGGCGCCATGCGACTTAGCTTCTTCAAGCAAAGCTAATGTTGCTGTAGTACAGAAGACGTTGGGGACCTCGAATGGTCTCTCCGTTATGTAGGCCGCAACAGTGTATACTCTTTGTACGCCATTGTTGATTGCCCAATCCAAAACCGCATCCGCAACCTCGTATTGGCCCTCAGGTGAAAAAGCTTGTGCGTTGCCGGTGAGGAAAATGATTGTTCGTCCCGATTCATCTTTGAATTGATGGAGTTCGTTTCGAAGAAGCTCAACAAGTCCGTCTTCACTTATAACGACAAAGGGTGGAAAATACTTTGAGTAGACTTCCCCAACCAGTTCAGCTTTGAGTTGCTGGATAAGGTAGTCAACTGAAAGTTTTCCAATATAAGCTGTTCCAGGCAATCCGCATACGAGTATTAATTGATTTGGCGTAAACTCCTTTAGCATTTTAATTTCAACACTCATAAGATGCAAACCAACTTTGATTCAAGATAAGTGGTGACACAAATGAACTTTTTGTTTAAACCTTTGCACACTTGCCTATGATGCCTAAGGTTTTACCCATTTTTGTATGTATTCAGATAAACTCCAAGACTTTCTAAAACCTACTTCTTAGGCTTAGCGCTTGTTTCGCCGGCTTTGCAAATTAGCGGAATTTGCTTCTCAAAAATGCTCAAAAGCCACCCATTAGCTTAGGTGTTTGACGATGTAAAATGATGACTAGCCATCGCTTCGAAGCCTCAGTTAACCTTTTCGTCGATCCGAGTCAGAAAAAGCAGGTTATAGCCGCCCTCTCAAAGATCGAAAACATCGAGGAGATCTATGATGTCAAAGGGGAATTTGACATCGTTTCCAGAGTTTCGGCAGCGAGCGTGGAAGAGTTCCGCAATGTCTTGCAAGAAAAAATAAACAAGATCAAAGGCGTCAAAAGCACCGTAACCTCAGTCGTACTCAAAGCCCACAAACACCCCAAAGCCGCCCTGAGCAATGCCCACATGCGTTAAACGAGAGCCAACCAAGGCCCCAAAACCCATGCCTATAGAGGGAGACTTGCCTGAATTTAGCCTATCACCAGAATATAGAAAAAATATAAAATAGTGTATAATCTGGGTTAACTATTGTTAGTTTACAATCAAGGTGTAAAAAGACTTGTGCCATTCTCTCTTGCGCAAACCTGCGCATTTTCGTGAGTTCAGTGTTTTCAGCCATGATGCATCGAAAATACCATTATTCTGGTAGTATCAAAGGTTAGTCGTACCTTGCCGTCTGAGTAACTCTGAACTTTCATCCAATAAAGTCAAGCTAATGCCTTCTCATCATCCGGCCAGAACAACTTAGTGCAGGCGAGATAAAAGCATATACATCGAATTAACCGTTAAGGAACCCTTTTATTTTCGCTTAGAAACCTTATTTTATAAGGAGTTATCTAGCATGAATTTTAGTGGTAGTCAAACAGAAAAGAACGTTCTAGCAGCGTTTGCAGGCGAATCACAAGCACAAACCAGATACACGTTCTTTGCAAGCGTTGCCCGAAAAGAAGGATACGAGCAAATTGGCGGCATTTTTGATGAGACTTTAGCCAATGAGAAAGAGCATGCGGAACTTTTCTTTAAGCATCTCAAGGGCGGCATGGTTGAAATCAAAGCTTCTTACCCAGCGGGCATAATTGGGTCAACCCCCGAAAATCTCAAAGCGGCAGCTGACGGAGAAAAACTCGAGTGGGGTACACTTTACCCTAATTTTGCTGAGGTCGCTGACAAGGAAGGTTTTTCGGATGTTGCCGACACATTCCGGATGATTGCAAAAGTAGAAGCCTATCATGAAAGAAGATATAATAAACTGCTGGAAAGCGTAAAGCAAGGCAAAGTTTTCAAGAAGGAACAGACGATTAAATGGAAATGCAGAAACTGCGGTTTTGTCTTTGAGGGAAAAGAAGCACCAGAGAAATGTCCCGTATGCGCTCATCCGAGAGCCTATTTTGAAGTTTGGGTTGAAAACTACTAAACCCACATTTTTTTCTTTTAACAAACGTAAAGCGTATACGTGGGTTACACGATGTATTTCCCTGTTTTTTCAAAATCCTTAACAATTTCCATGACGCGTTTCGGAGCATTAAAAGGGCCAAGCGGAACATCTTTAAGCAGAACCCATGGACTTTTGCAAGCTAACACCGTTGCAATATGTTGTTCTCCGAAGCATTTCTTGGCAACTTGAACCACCATGCGGCGCACCTCAACCTCTGAAAGCTCACCCAGAGCATGCAAGTACTCGTGCAACAGCAGATTGTAAGTTAAAGCGTTAACTGTTGGCTTGGAGCTAACTGAACTCTCAACAATCTCGACGAGAGAGCGATTCAAAACGATGTTGTTGGTTCCTACAGGGTAGTAGGCTCCAAGCTGCAAAGGTAAATCATCTAAAAACAGCATCATGCCCTCCCTCTTTTTGCCCTGCGCGAACTCCACTGTGTCTTTTACTATTTGCCATACTTGACTGTAGTTTTCAGCATTATCGAGACGTGAAGCAAACTGCCCCTCTGACTGTGAATTAGCACTCAAAAACTAAGGCTCACCTTCATGAAAGAGTGAGTGAAAACAAGGCTTTAAGTTTTGCACAAATAGCGGCGCCGCGATAAACAAAAAATTGATAAATGAGGTGTGCTTTTCTCTTAGACGTTAAGGTGAAATTTGAAATGGCAAGCAATGTTCTCGTGAGAGACATAATGTCGAAAGATGTTAAAACTGTGCGCAATGATACGTCAGTCAAAGAAGTAATTGCATTAATGAACAAGTTTGATAAAGATGCAATACTTGTTGAGCAAAGCGGAAAACCGACAGGAATCATAACAGTCAAAGACGTTCTGGTGAGAGCAGTTGAACATGGTGTACCTCTGAGCACAATCATAGCAAGAATGGTCTACACAAACCCGCTGGTGACGATAGGTGAAGAAGCTACCGTTGAAGAAGCAGCAAATCTGATGAAAGAATGGCGAATCAAGCATCTACCAATCGTTGACAAAAACGGCGCCCTTGTAGGCATGCTAAACGATAGGGACGTAATCTACGCTGTTCCTTCATTAATGTCAACGATGGAAGAGTTCTGTCGAACAAAATAAGTTCAATCCCAAATAACTCTTTTTTATCCTACAACTTTTGAAACTTTCAAACAATTGCACTATATACTTCGTTAACGGTTTACTCATGTTCGATAAATGTCTCTTTTGCAGCTTCTTTTTTCATATACTCCCTGAGTTTGTTTGGGGGTATACAATTCTTGAGCTTAGGGCAATATTTGTTTGTATGAAAAGATAGAATCTCAGAGAGCGGTTCAATGATTTCTCTGTTTAAAGAGTACAGCTTTTCTTTTCCTGACCCCTCTGATCGCAAGAAAGCGGAACGCTCCAGTCGTTTAAGGTTGTAGGAGACTGCTGTTTCATCTTGTTCCAGAACTTCTGAAATCCCTGAAATGTTTTTGGGGCCTTCTCTTAAAACGTCAATTATGGCTAGACACGTTCTATTTGCCAGGGTGGAGAAAAAGATGTAATAAGCTTCATTGGAGAAATTTTCCATTTTAATTCACCATGGAGATTATTGTTAACAAAATATGTTTGGGTTGTAGTACTTTAATTTTGCTTAATATTAACGGTAATGTTTTTTCAGGAGGAAAAATTGCTTAGGTATAACGAATCAAAATACGTTGAAAAACATTAAGCACGATTCACAAAAAAAAACAATTTCGGGAATTTTCCTTTTTGAAAACAAAAAAAAGGGAAATATAGTTTTTTGTGTTTGGCGTTTTTATGGTCGTTTTCTAAGCATTAACAATGCTAATACGACAGCTACCACGATGATTACAACGAATAGACCAGCGATTGCAGGTACAAAGTATGTGTTTGCGACAGATGTTGGAGTTGCTGTAGGTGCAGCGGTAGAAGATGCGGCTCCTTGCACGGTCATGTCAGTTTGTGCGCTTGATCCCCAGTAGCCGTTGGTGCCAGAGAATGTTGCGGTGACGAGGTAGTTGCCTGGAATTGCTGGAGGAGTCCAAGAGTAGTAGTATAAGCCTTTTTCGTTGGTTGTTGCGGTGCCTAGGGTGATGAAGTTGCCGTTGGGATCAGTAGCTGTCAATGTGACGGTTACGCCTGTGAAGTTGGTGGGTGCTGCTTGCTGCTGGTAAACGTAGCTCATCCAAGGCGTCATGCTTGCGTCAGATGCGCATGGAACGCCATTTGGAAAGTCAGCTTTTTGTTCTGTCTGCTGTGTGCCTGCGGAAGTGTCCATCACTGTGCCCTGTATAACTACGTTAGTACCTGCGGTGATAGCGGTTTGTGGTGCCTGTACTGTGGTTGCGCTTGGTCCTCTGCCTGTAGTGTAAATTTGCATGTCGTAGCCATTGAGGAATGTTGTATAGCCATCTGCGAGAGCAGGGCTGGCTTGACTGCCGAAACATGGAAGTTCCCATATTAGTTGTCCTGTGGTGGCGTTAACCGCGTATAATAGCGCGCCCTTGTAAATCGGGTCGGTGACGGTGTGCTCATTGGTCATTAGATATACTAATCCGTTACCACTAATAGGCCCAGAGGCGAATGGATACTCACCGTAAGGAGAGCTCAAGCTCGCAGTGCTGTTGTCAGAGCCTATAGGTCCGTTGCCGTAGGTCCATAATACTTGTCCAGTTGTATCGCTATAGCAGTAGCATACTCCTCCCATTGAATCAAAGTAATATCTGCCGGCAGCTACTTCACTGAAGTAGGCATAGCCTAATGCATAGTATTGGAGTGCAGGTGTCATAGTGGCAGTTGGACCCCATAGTTGAGCGCCTGTTGTTAGACTGTATCCTACAAATTGCATTGTTTCCTCGTAATACATAATGAAGGTACGGGTTTGCCAGTCAACTCCTTGGATACTGAGAGTGAGGTTGCCTGCTGGCGGTTGATACGTTTTCGTCCATAGCATCGAACCGATTGCGCCCGCAGATGCGTTGAGGTTGATATAGAACATTGTGTAGGGAAGTTGCGGCCAGCCTGTGCTAGTTGTCGAGAAACCCGTTGGTAGAGGGCCGTATCTGCAAAGCATACCATCGCCATAGTCAGCTGCAACTATTGTTATAGGACATGATCCGCCTGCCGCAAAATCACCGACAGCCGTTCCCTGCATTACTCCTGGCACTGTTGTCCCTGTGACGGTGCTATAGCTGGGCGGTACAGTCATGGTGTTGAGCCATGGTATCGAAACGTTCCAGTCAAAAGTAGTTCGTGCACCAAGGTTGTTTGGGTATATAGTTGTGGCGTTAAGAGGGATGAATGCATTATCTGTTATTGTGGAACCGTAGGGGATGAAAACGCTTCCTCCCGTTGGCGTGGTACCTGTGGTGCCCAAAGTTGTTTGAGGAATGCCTGCAGATGAAACAAGGACCCCGTTGGATGCATTTATAACTGATGGTGACAGACTTCCACCGAAAGTGTATGGATTTACATCGTATTGGTATAGGTCGCTTGAGTTCCACTGAGCCAAATACCAGTTCGGATTCGCGGCGGTGCCGTCGTTCATAAAGACGTACTTGATCATTTCGCTGCTTGGACCCGCTACTGTCGCTGTTGTGAGAGCTACTGCTGGCTGACCGTTTACGGTTTGGCCTGTTTGTGCTGCAAAGCCTGGAACATTAGTAACGTTGAACAATTGCGCGCCTGTGAATCCATCCCAAAGCGTCCACATCGAAGGCATACCAGTAAGGCCGCCTCCTGCAGTTGAAACCAGGATTGGCGGAAAAACTCCGTGCTGTTCACCATTCCAAAGGTTATAGATGTAAGCGAATGATACTGAATGTATAGCATTTGAAGACCAAACAATTTGTCCTGTTTGCAGATTAACGCAAACGAATGGTCCAACAGCGCCTCCAGTGAATGATGCTGGTTCATTGAAGTACAGGTATCCGTCCACTATTATCGGATTGGCGAATCTTCCTATGTAGCAAGAGCCCTCGAAGTAGCCGACTCCCTGAGCATTGGTATACTCGTTTCCTCCAACAATTCCACCTGCTTGAATCGGCAGCGTCCACATGACATGAGCAGTCACAGAACCTACAGAATCAGCATGGTACACGCCATATACAGAGTAGCTATAGCCTGCTATAGGTGGCATACCTGTGCCTAGCCAGTTTGACGAAATTGTGTACCAGTTAGTGTTCTCGCCGAATATTGGTCGCGTCCAGAAATCTGTAGGCAAAGGTTCGCTGGTTACAGCGGCAGGTATTGGAGTTGACTGAACAGTAAGTGTTGTTGATGCGCTGCTGGGTAGATAAGTATCGTTAACCAATATTGAACCGGCGTAGCCGTTGCCGTTCGCTCCGTAGACTTGTCCTGGATAATTAAAGGTAAAGTTGTAGGTGCCGACCTGGCTAGGAGTGAAGGATGTATACTGATCTGATGTTGGGTCTGCGACGACTGCCCAAGTCTGTGTTGTGACTGCCCCGTTTGGCGCTGTGATGGTAAGTTTATAGTTGTCGAATCTGTAGTCGTTCGACGTCAATGCTGCGCTGCATGTGTAACCATTCGTGCCAACAACGGCAGATGTTCCGCCAGCTGCTCCGTAACAAGGGTTAAGCCAGAAATAAACGGTTATTGTCTGACCGACGCCTATAGTGCTTGGTTCCGCACTAATGTAGGAATACGTTGGAATTTGCCATGGAGGTGTATGCGCACTAGCGCTTGGTAATAGTGTCGTTGAAGCTCCTATAGAAATTGTTAAAATTGCTGCAATCAAAATAGCCAAAGTTTTACCTTTTAGATTTTGCATTTTTCTTTTCCTGCCGTTTTATTTTTATTGAGAAAAAGCTCTATGCCCTCTCTCAATAGAGCCTCTGTTTGCTATGACCATACTTATAAAACTTTGCAGAAATAGTGGCATTTATAAGTGTTTTATTACGAAGATTAGTTGAAAATCATAAAGTAACTAATTTATGTAAATTAGCTCGAAGATAAACTCGTCAATACCCTTTAATTTAACAACAAACTTGATAAGAGATAACTTGGTTGAAATGAGAAAAAAGCAACTGTCTTTAAAAGGGATAAAATGAGCAGTTCAGTGGAAATCGACGAAATAGATATTAAGATTCTAAGGTTGCTGATAAAAGATGCACGCACAAGACTAAAAGAAATCGCTAAAGAATGCGGCATAACCTCCGTTTCAACGCTAAATCGAATTAAGCGTTTAAAAGCCCTTGGAGTGATTACAGGAGCAATAATTTGGCCTCGCCTAGATGCACTTGACATTTCAATAACAGCAACCATTGGAATTGATTTGGATTCAAATCAGGATGAAGTCATCACGTTCATTAGAGAACAAATGAATTTTGGTGAAGCTTCAGCGGCCGTGGGAAAATACGATTTGCTGGTCTTTGCTGTAGCTAAGAACATTACTGAACTGGACAAGGCAGCGTATGAAATAAGACGTTGCGCGGGAGTAAGGAAAGTTATCGTTAACGTGTGGGCTGGTAAGCCACACCAGTTATTTGAAAACGTAGACCTGCGACCTGATGGAGTGGAATAAAATGGATAAACTTGACCACCTGATACTAAGCGAACTGCTGAAAGACGCACAATTATCTTTCGTTACAATCGCAAAGAAGTTGGGCACCTCGCCCTACACTATTAGAAAACGATACGAAAGAATGAAGGAAGAAGAAATAATCGCCAGAAACATCGTGTTAATTGATCTTTCAAAATTAGGATATCAGGGTAAGGTCTTCCTAATGATAACCATATGTCCTCAACGAGACAAATCGAATACTGTATCAGCCCTGGAGAAAATAAAGAACATCTTCGTAATCACCGAAATAATAGGAACTTTTGATATACTCGCGATCGCCCCAGTCACTGACCTCAAAAGCATCGGATCCATAGTGAACGAAATCAACAAGTTACCTGATGTACAAAAAGTGGAAATAACATGCATCAACAATACTGACTTCCCATTTAATGCAAGTTGGGGCAAATTATTCAGCCAGAAAAGTTACGATTTGGCAACTGCCTAAGCAGGCTAAGTTCTTTAAATAAAGCATTGTTTTCAAATCTCCGCGCTTGGAAGAAAGTTCTTTTCTTAAAAAAGAAAAATAATGGGCGAAATTAGTGCTATTAGGGTTTGTTGAGCTCTCGGATTTTTTTTAGGAGATAAGAATGTAAGCTCGCCTAAAGTCATGGTTTTTTGTGAATTTGACTAGAGCCTTCGCAGGTCTGACGTTTTCTCAAAAGATTTTAAAAACTAAAAAAAGAAAGAGGGATTGTGGTTGTTTTATTTTGTGGTTTTATGGCTTTTTTCTTAGTAAGAGCAAGCCTACTATGGCGATTGCGATTATTATTGCGATTACTGCAACTGCGATTCCAATAGTTAAGCCTGTCATTGTTGCTAGGCCTGATGCAGGTGTAGGTGTAGGTGCGGCTGTAGCGGAAGGTCCTTGTACGACCATGTTGGTTTCAGAACTTGATCCCCAATAACCGTTGGTGCCTGCGAAAGTAGCGGTGACACTGTAGGTGCCTGGGACATCTGGAGGAGTCCAAGTAAAGTGGAACATGCCGTGTGCATCGGTTGTTGCGCTGCCGAGGGTGACGAAGTTGCCGTTAGGATCCGTAGCGGTTAACGTTACAGTAACGCCTGTGAAATTAGTTGGTTCCGGCTGCTGATCGTAAACGTACGCCATCCAAAAAGGCATGCTTGCGTCAGACGCGGCTGGAACGCCACCTGGGAAGTCAGCTTTCACTGTTGATAGCTGTGAGCCAGCTGAAGTATCCATAACTGTGCCTTGTATAGCTACACTGGTGAGTGCGGTGATAGAAGTCTGTGGTGCTTCTACTGTCGTTGCGCTGGGTCCTCTGCCTATACTGTAAATCATGTTGTTATAGCCGTTCATGCACGCTATGTATCCGTTTGCGGCGACAAATGCGCTACCAGGAGTAGACCACTCGCTTGGATAATCTGAAAGTGTCCATAATTGTTGTCCTGTGGTAGCATTAATAGCGGTTATCACTGCGCCCTTGTAAATCGGGTTGTTGATAGTGTGCTCGGAAGTAGCTAGGTAAACGACTCCGCCAGCAATGGTTTGGATGCAGGTTGGATAATCACCATAATCCACGTTATAGCCAGCGTAAGTAGTGTTACCTTCTCCGCCGTTGCCGTAAGTCCACAATAGTTTTCCAGTGACATCATTCATGCAGTAGGTTATTCCTCCGAATTGACTGCTGTATATGTTGCCGTAAGCACATACACTGAGCATAGTGTTGCCGAGGCCATAGTAGTCCCAGTCGTTTTGAGGTGCAGTTGTCCATAGATAGTCGCCTGTTGTCAGACTGTATCCTGCCCAGTTAAGAGTTTCCTCATAATTGAAGTAGAAGATACGGGTCTGCCAGTCGACTGCGCCGAATGCCATAGTTAGGTTGCCTGCTGGCGGGTTATATGTCTGCATCCAAAGTATTGAGCCGATTGGACCCACAGTTGCGTTGAGGTTGACAAGTTCCAATGTGTATGGAAGTTGTGGGTAGCCTGTGCTTGTTCCTTTGAAACCTGTAGGCAGGGTGCCGTTTTCGCAAAGCATTGCGTCGCCGTAGTCAGTTGCGAGTACCCTTGTTGGACATACTCCAGGCGATAAGTTAACATTTCCGCCCTCTGCAAGGTAGCCTACAGCGGTTCCTTGTTCATATGCAGGTATTAGATTTGCTGAGACAACAGGGTTATAAGTGGCCTGCAAAGGCATGGTGTTTAGCCAGGGTATTGAAACGTTCCAATCATACTTTCCTGACGGATTAGCTGAGGATATAGCTTCACCTTGCGCGATAGTAGTGCTTGCATCAGCTATGATTGTGGAACCATACGGGATAAAGACGCTTGCTCCACTTGGAGCGGTACCTGTTTCGCCTATGATTGGAATTGGTAGTGTTGGAACCATCCAGCCGTTGCTTGCATTCATGACTGATGGTGAATAACTCCCTCCGCCTGTGTATGGGTTAATGTCGTATTCAAATATTTTAGACATGTTCCACTCAGCCAAATACCAGTTCGGATTCGCGGCCGTGCCGTCGTTCATAAAGACGTCTCTTATTACTTCACCGCTTGGACCCATGGTTTGCCCGTATGTGAGAGCTACTGCAATCTGGCCATTTATCGTCTCGGGTATAAGTGATGGAGGCTGACCCGGAGCTAGTACTGTTAGGACTGATGGTGCTGCAAAGCCTGGAACACCGGTTATGTTGAACAGTACGTCCCCTGTGTATGCATCAAAGCACTCCCACATCGATGGCAAACCTGTAAGTCCGCCTCCGATAGCTGCAACTAGTATTGGGGGATAGGTTCCGTGCTGGTCAGGATCCCATAGGTTGTATATGTAAGCGAATGACAGCGGCGGTACAGTGGTGCTACTCCAAAGCTGTTGCCCTGTTTGAAGGTTAACGCAGACGGTTGGTCCACTGCTTGGACCCGTGAATGATACTGTTTGAGTGTAGAATAGGTATCCGTTTATTATTATCGGATTGCTGAATCTTGGCTGGTATGAAGAACCCTCGTAGTACTGGACTCCTGCGCCGTTGCTTGGATCAGAACCGCCAGCTGGAAAGTAGTTTCCTCCGACAGTTCCTCCGAATTGAAGCGGCGTCTCCCACATGATATGGCCAGTGAGAGGTCCTACGTTATCTCCATGGTATAATGTTGAGCTAGTATAGCCTTCTAGAACTGGTGTACCTGTTCCTAGCCAGTTTGACGAAATCGTGTACCAATTAGAGTTTTCACCGTATATTGGGTTGCTCCAGTAATTTGTCGGTAGCGGCTCGCCGGTTATTGCGCCAGCGATTGGTGTTGACTGCACAGTAAGCGTTGTTGATGCACTGCTTGGCAGATAAGTATCGTTAACCAATACTGAGCCAGAGTAACCGTCGCCATTCGCACCATAAACTTGCCCTGGATAACTAAAGGTGATATTATATGTGCCGACTTGGTTTGGAGTATAGGTTATGTACAGTGATGAAGTTGGATCTTGGTCAACAGCGAAAGTCTGTGTTGAGACTGCACCATTAGGCGCCGTAATGGTAATCTTGTAGTTATCGAATCGGTAGTCATTTGCTAGCAATGCTGCGGAGGTTGTGTAAGCGTTCCCTATAACAGCCTCAGATGCTCCACCAGCAGCTCCGTAAACGGGGGCAAGCCAACAGTAAATGAGATCGGACTGACCGACACCTACAAGATGTGGTGCAGCTTCGATGTATGCATATGTTGGAATTTGCCACGCAGGAGTGTGTGCACTAGCGTTTGGCAGTAATGCTATTGAACCTCCAATTGAAATTGTTAAAATTGCTGCAATCAAAATAGCCATAGTTTTACCTTTTAGATTTTGCATTTTTCTTTTCCTTCCATTTTATTTTCATTGAGCGAAAAGCAACATACATACTCTCGTATGCAAATTCTCCCGCCCATAGAATCTCGTTAGTCATAGCGCCTTATAAAACTTTGCAAAAACCATCTTTCTTTTTAGCGATGAATATAAAGATTGCTGAAGATAAATGGTGGAAAAAACGAGAAAAAAGGGAAAAACACTTAACCTTCGAGATAAATTTAAAAAAAGAGTGTTGTTTGAAGTTTCGGCTCTAACTTTACCAGTCTACTAAACTAAAGTCAAGCAACTGGAATGACAGGCTGTGTCTTGACAAACAAAATGACGTTAAACGGAGCTTAGATGCATTTCGATTAGAAGCAAAAAGATTCCTAAATTTATTGTACCTGTAAACACGAACCTATGGTATAAGCTTTTATACGAATGTTGAGGTGAGACTTAACAGTTAAATGGTTAGAGCTCTATGAACAAACTTGGCGGCTTCATTCGGTTAATGCGACCTGTCAACTGTGTCATGATGGGTTTCGCTGTGCTTGTAGGGGCAGTTCTCGCCAGCTCCCAATTTGGTGGACTTAACTGGCTTAGCATCACGTTCGGTTTCTTAACGGGCTTCACTTTTTGTGCTGCAGCCATGGTTATTAACGATTATTATGACCGCGGTATTGACGCAATCAATGAGCCATCACGCCCAATTCCAAGCGGTTTGGTGAAAACGCGTGAAGCTTTGGCTTTTGTTGCTGTGCTTTCTGCAGTGGGTTTCTTTTTCGCTTTTAAAGTAAGCGTCGTATGTTTTGCTGTGGCGGCGGCATCTCTTGTTATAACTGCAACGTATCTTACTGTAGGCAAGCGAAGCGGTTTACCTGGAAATTTTTTGGTCAGCATCTGCGTTGCTATCCCCTTCCTTTACGGCAGCATAGTTGCTTTCGGTTTTGTCAAGTTTGATGTGGTGTTGTTTGCATCTATGGCTTTTCTATCAAACACAGGCAGAGAAATCACAAAAGGAATCGTTGACGTTAAAGGCGACAACGCAAAAGGGGTGAAAACTTTAGCAGTCCGCTATGGCGAAAAAAAGGCTGCGATTGCAGCCACAGCTTTTTACATTACGGCAGTGGCTTTGACGCCCGTTACTTGGCTTTTAGGTTTGGTATCAATCTGGTTTGTGCCGTTCGTTCTGGTTACGGACTGTGGGCTTGTAGCCTCTTCAGTGCTTTTACTAAGAGACTATTCACGTGACAATTCTAGGCGAATAAAAAATACGGTTCTTTTATGGTTCATTTTTGGATTGTTAGCATACATTTTTGGCACTTTCAAGTGAAAACCGATTTTTTGGTGACAATCACCCGCGCACAATTCCACTTTTTTCTTTTTTTGTTTTTGGAGCGAGCCTTCCAATATTTTTGGGTTAACGCCGATAAGGTTAAGTGAAAACTGTCTTCCTTGCTTGTGGATGATTGCAGCAACCGGCACAAGAAATGCTGGAATAAATTTATGAGAACGCGGAGCGACCAAGCAAGTTTAAAAAGCATAAACCTGAAAAATTCAATACTTTAACAAATAGGTAACATCTAATTAACAGAAAATAGAAAAAGCAGTAAATTAATAATTTTTAGGTATTCGCAACTAAAAACTTTCAAACATAAAATTTTCAGTATTTCTTAAGACGCACATTTACTAAAATATTTAATTTAAAATTTATTATCAGTTAACATACCTAAAGAGTTAACCTAAAATGGCAATCCAGAAAACTACAAGTGAAATTCGGCAACTTCTAATCAATGCAAAGTTAGATTTTGAGTCAATACAGAATAAGGCATTGAACGATTATCTTCCAAAAATACTTCATATCTGCCCATTTATAGATGAACCATGCGCAACAAAACAATGCGTAGAATGTGAAGTCTTCACCAACAGCACAAACAAACGAAACTTAAAGGGGAAGCAAAAAACCTGAGCTTGCGCTCAAAGGACAAAAAGATAAGTTGTTGCTTGCCGAGCTCACCCTTATGCATGCTTGAACATTAATGCCCCTATTGCTTTTCTAAGGAATTTCAGGAATCATATCTCTTCTGCTTTTTGGTTCAACTATTGAACGATATCTTCCACAATACAGATAGGGACCAGAAATGCAGGTTTTGGCGTCAGCCTTATAGAGTGTACAAACCTTACGTTTGGGACAGCCGCCAAAGTTATGAAATAACATTTGCTTATATGATTTCAAAATCGTGCATCCCAAGCATTCTTAACCTTAATTGAAACATTACGTTCTGGGTTCTTAAGGCATATTTCGATAATTGAAATATGCCGACCGAAATCGGCAAAAACTCGCAAAAACTTGCTGCTATTTTGAACATATATACGTGCATGTTAGCAACAATTAAATCCCTCGTATGTTGAATCAACCATTAAAGAGGATGTTAACATGTCTGAAAATTTCGCTAAAAAATGGGAACCTAAAAGAGAAGAAGAATCGTTCAGCACCTCAATTCGCAACACAGTTACGCGGCCGCCACCACTAAAGACAGCTTTAGATGCAGCTGTTAGAAAACTCGACTTGCAAATCAACAAGTTAGACCAAGCTAACGAACGTTTCACAGAGAAAGACAAGTCTCTGTTCGCTAAATTAGTAAATGCTTACACGCAACATGATACGGCGCACGCTAACATTTATGCTACTGAACTAGCTGAAATACGAAAAATGTCAAAGCTTATCATGAACGCAAGACTTGCACTAGACCAAGTATCGCTACGCATAAAGACAGTAACCGAACTGGGCGATGTTGTTACTGCACTGGGACCATGCATCGGAGTAATACGCAGTGTCAGCGGGGGACTATGCGGTGTTTTACCAGAAGCCGAAAATGAGCTGAGCGGCATCGGTGATATGCTGAGCGGTTTAATGTTTGAAGCAGGAACAAGCAGCGGAATGTCATTAAACTTCAACTCTGTAAACGAGGACGCAGCAAAAATCCTTGATGAAGCAGCAATTGTTGCAGAACAGAGAGTTAGCTCGAACTTCCCCGATTTACCTCCTGGAATGCCATCTGGTGCAGCAAACAACAAAACGAGAACTTAAATCAAGCTAAGTATCTTCTTCCTTAGCCTCTTCTTTTTTCTTATTTTTAACTACAATTTAAACAATCTGATCTTTGTTCTTGTAATTTTTAAGTAAGTATTCATGGATAATAAATCTTAAATCTGCATAGCAAAATAATGCCAAACAATGGTGAAACACTGGACATGAATAATAAAACCTTCGCCTTGTTCATGTTGCTTGTGGGTTTAGCCCTCTCAGTTGCAGGGGTTGGAATTGCGATATCTTCAATGAACCAAGCGATAGACAGCCCTTTCAATACAAATGTTAACAGCACTTGGAATACTGAAACAGTCGCTATTGTGATGGCAATAGTTGGAATTATTATGGTTCTTTATGGAATATTGATTCTTTTTTAGAAGCCAAGAAGCGCGGCGCGCTTATGCTGGTTCTATGGTGACTTCCATAATGCACCTTTCAAGGCTTGGCTTATCGCGCTTCAACAAGGTCAGTGTCAAATCTGGAATACGTATTCGCCCATTTTTTTGCATTTTAGCTAGAAAACTCTCCCTAACGCCCAGAAAACCAACGATGGTAACTGTAACTTTTAAGGTCTCAGACGATCCAACTTGAATCATGGCGTACCAACCTGGGCATTTGCAGACGACCTGCTTTCTGCAGCTTCGTTTTGAAACTTACTGTTTGGCTCAAAGGCAACTTAAACAGTCCTCCTCTGCAGGATACTTCACGGACGCGAAAATATTTTCTTATCCTTCTGTTTCCCTACTTGTCCTTCCATGTCCTTTCCCGTACGCAACCTGCAAACGATTTAAGCTTTGCTTCAAAAAAGCAACCCAAAACGCAAAGAACAAAATTCTGCGGAAATATTTCGCTCTTATTTTTATCCACTAATGTAAAAGCGTTTAATTATTCTTGTTTATGGAAAAGTCATCTTATCTTTTTTCTGGCGGCTTCTCCCATAGTTCAAGCTTCTGTTTCTTTAGCTCGGTTCTCTTTTTCTGCAAATAGTTGTACATTGTGTGGTGCTGGCAACCTTCAATAATCATTTGCACCGCGTTATGTGCTGTGTCAACCTGTTCGAAACTGCCGATAAGCCCGACAGTGTGACCATACACAACTACGTCAGCCTCAGTTAACTCTTCAATTAGCTTTCTTGTTTTACCGTCGGCACCGATTATTCTTCCTTTTATCCGTTTAATGTCAGATTCTGATCGGCCAAAAATGACGCGCAAATCTATCATGTCAAAGATTTCGTCTTCGTTGCGAATCAGGCGGAATGCTACTTCAGGAGTAAAGCCTCTGCCGATGGCTGTGGCAACATCTTTTGCTTTTAGCAGCAAGGATGGGTCAGTTGCTTTTTCTGAGAGCGTAAGGGTGACGTTTCCGTCGCTGTCAACGTCCAGTTTCACCTGAAGCTTCTCTTCAATATACTGCTTAACTTTGCCTTCGGGACCAATAAGTATCCCAACGCGCTCTTTTGGAATCCTAACAAACGTGTCTAATCCAACCATTTTTAACCCACAACCATCTTATGCAACTTTTCAAGGGGATAAACTTTTACGTTTAACCGACTAAAGAACCTATTCAAATTCGTTAAATCCCTTGTCAGCATGAAATCAGCCATCGGATGTTCGATGGAAACGGACTGGGACATGTCAAAAACCACTATTTTGCCTTTCCAAATCATAATGTTATATTCGCTTAAGTCACCGTGAACAAGTTTGGCTTTCTTGTAGAGGCGCTTTACATAAGTAACTAGTAAGCGGTAGGTTCGCACGGGGTTAGTTGGAGGCCGCTCTTTGAGTGATGGCGCGCTAACGCCGTCTTTCCCGATGAACTCCATGACTACCACGTTGCTTTTGACAGCAAGGGGTTTGGGAACAGGAACCTTTGCTTCCGTGGCTTCCTTTAAATTGCGAAACTCCTTCGCTGCCCAAACAGCAATCAGCGATCGCGTGTCACGTTTAATGTTTTTGAAGCGAGGGTCCCCTTCAATGTATTTTAGCATACCCTTCTTGAACTCAGCAGATGAGGTTAAGTAAATTTTCACCGCTAAATCTTTGCCTCCCTTGTCCGTACCCCAGTACACGCGTGCTTCCTTGCCTGAACTAACAACCCCATTGAGCTCATAGAAAACCCCACTGTTTAGCATGTCAAAAACAACCATGCGCGTGGTTTGGTCAAAAACCTCCTCCACGGTGGCACGCTCCTTTGTCATATCATGTGTAAGCATTTTGTCTCTCCGTTCCACTCGCCTTTCGGTATGGGCAAGGCGTTCTTGAGCTTTCCTAGACATAATATCAATCATGTTAACTGCTTCAGGATATTTAAAAGCATCAACCAAGAAAAAAGAATATTATAGTTGAATTAAAAAAATTAGAAAACGACGAGGCACGTCGCTGTTGAAGGGCTAAAATGAATATTAAGATTAAATTTTGAAGATTAAAGAGTTAGTATGCCCTTTCGCCGTAGTGTATCGGCTTGTGAGTGTGTGTAGCGCCAGACAACGTCGCCGCGTGTGTCAGTTTGGAACTCCCAGGGTGAAACTATAACTATGTCGCCTTCGCGGATCCATACGCGTCTTTTCATTTTGCCTCTGATTCGGCATAAACGTTCGGCGCCGTCTTGGCATTTAACCATGATTCGGTCGAAACCAAGCAGTTTAACAACTACGCCTAACACTTCATTTTCCCTAGGATAAACTAGCTCGCCGATTGCGCCTTCGCTTAACACTTTTTTCTTTCCCAAACGTAAACCCCTATTTTAGATGCTTGAAAATAATTGCTTTTCGTGCTTAAAAGCGTGTTCATTGAATTCTGCAGATTTAACACGAAAAATCAGAAACTACATAATAATAGTGCACTGAAAGCTTTTTTTCCATAAGTCCACAACCAACTCGTGATTGGATTGGTACCACTGATAGACACAGAGACAGACCGGGGGGAGGGTCATCTGCTTTAATTTCTAGTCAACGGAGACGCCCCTGTCAATCTTTCTATACATGCAATAAACGGTTAAAGCTCTTAACGATTCATGAGCAGCCATCTACTAAAAAACTTTGTCGAACGCTATCCCTACAAAACCTTAACTTCTATGAATAATTACTTGCAGGTCAAACAGGGATTTTAGCCCAATCAAGCTCCAAACCGCACAGAAAGCCCTTGAAATCTTCAGACAAACATCTCTTACAGCTAAGCCTGCACCTAAGGCTTCTGATCTCCACGTAACATTGTTTTTTTTACCTATTTTCCAATAGCCAAAATAGTCTATCTGCCACCCATTCAATTTTGCTATTGAAATTTGGTTGCTAAATTGATACTCTCTCCCCTTAGTGCGTTTTTCAAAAACCATTTATTCTCACCCAACTAGAATACCAGTTGACCCGTTTGAGTTAGTTTGGTGTTGGTTGATGATTGTTGGGGCTGTTGTGTTGGCGGCTGGCAAATCTGAAAGGATGGGGCAGAACAAGCTTTTTTTGCGTTTGAAAGGAAAAGCGCTAATAGATAACGTTTTGGATGCAGTTGAGGCTGCAGGATTAGCTGAGCAGGTTATTGTGTTAGGACATGAAGTTGAACTGTTAATTGAAGCATTAAAACCAAGGGTGAACACGCTAAAGATAGCAGTTAATGAAGATTACGAGCAAGGGATGACTTCTTCTTTTCAAAAGGGGCTTCGAACGCTGCCTTACGTGGATGCCGCGTTTTTGGTTCTCGGCGATGAACCCATTTTTGAATCTAACTTTTTGAAGTTAATGGTGCAGCAGATGGAAAATAGCCAAGGCAAAGCGTTGATTGTTAGTCCGATTCATAAAGGGAAGAAGGGGCACCCCCTGCTTTTTCATAGGCAACTTTTCCCAGAAATATTAAGCCTTAAAAACTCTCAAACTATACGCGAAATTGTTCATAGATACACTGATCGGCTGCTTACAATTGAGGCGCCCCAGTGGACAATCATGGACATTGACACTCCAGAGGACTACGCACGGGTCAGGGGCTTAATAAAAACTGGCACCTGGGTTCTTTAGAATCGCTTTACTCATGCCGTTTTCTTTGGGATTGGATAATTTCGGCAAGTATGCTTATCCCGATTTCTTCAGGCGTCTCTGCACCTATATCTAAACCCGATGGAGTATGCAGTGCTTTTATGTGAGTTTCCCTAACGCCTTCAGTTCGAAGTTTCTCAGTGAGAATTTCTTTTTTCTTTGGGCTACCAAGTAAGCCGACATATGCGGTGTTTTTTTCAATTACGGCTTTTAACGCAGCATAATCATGTTCAGGTTCACCGTGAGCGATGACTACAGAGTCGGTTTGGCTAAACTCGAATTCGCTGAGGATTTTTGCGTAGTTGCCTGCGATGATGGTTTCAGCCATAGGGAACTTTTCTTTGCTTGCAAGTTTGCGTTCGTCGTCAACGATGACTACTTTGAAGCCTGCAGTACTGGCTAGCTTTGCTAAGGGCAGGGCCACGTGACCCGTGCCTACTATGACCAGTCGGGGGGCGGGTTCGATTGCGTCGACTAGTATTGTTAATTCGCCGCCGCAAATCATGCCTGTTCCAACGGTGCCGTCTTTCTGGTTTTTACTCAGATTAAAAGTGACGACTCTTGACCTATGCTCTTTTATGGATTTTAAGCACTCGCTGATTAAGGCGCGCTCAACGTTGCCTCCGCCTATGGTGCCATAAGTTGATCCGTCCTCTCTGACAATCATCTTGGCTCCAACATCGCGGGGACCAGAACCTTTTTTCTCAACAACTGTACATAAAGCAACACTTTTTCCTTTTTCGAGTAACCGAGTCGCTTCAGTTAAAACTTCTAAATCAGTAGGCATTAAAAAACCACATTAATAAATAATTAGAAATTGGCATTTAGGCTTTCGCTTCGAGGAGTTCTTGGGGTTTAACAGGCGTGTGTCTTATGTGTTTGCCCGATACTTTTTCTATGGCTCTTACTACGGCTAAGGGTACACCAATCGTTGGGGCTTCACCTAAGCCTCTGGCATGATGCGGCATCTTCGAGGGGTGCTCAACGATTTGAATGGTGAATTTAGGCATGTTTTCGGCGATGGATAAGCCTGCGTCGAATAGGTTTTTTGTTAGCAGGTTGCCTTCTGCGTCATGTACGACTTCTTCGTAGAGTACTTGTCCGATACCTTGTATAGTTCCGCCGATGATTTGGCTTTCAATCATCTTTGGATTAAGTGCTCTGCCAACATCGTAGCAGCCAGCGCATTCCTTCACCTTAACTATGCCGAACTTGTCGATGCTGACCGTTGCGAGGACTGCGCCAAAAGAGTTTAATTGCACATTTTGGTTTTCATAAACCTCTGATGAATAATTGCCCCTCAACAAGTTTTCTACTGTGTAGTTTCCTTCCTTGTTTTCAACTTGTTTCTTCAGTTTTCGGGCTGCTGCAACGACTGCGGCTCCGCCGACAACGGCGGTTCTGCTTCCCCAACTCCCCACGCCATCCTTAAGCATGCTCGTGTCGCCTCTGTTCAAAGTTACTATGTCTTGGGGGATTCTGAGTTCTTCGTTAAGCAGTTTCTTGACAAAGACATAGTGTTCTTGACCGTGCTGGTTTCCGCCCAGCCAAACGTTTACTTTGCCGTCTTGCACATTTATTCGGGCAGACTCTCCTCCCCAGATGGCTGAGAGTAAAACGAAAAATCCAAGCCCTGCCTTATCGCTTCGTGATTTTTCCTTGTATTTTAAGTCTAAGGCGGCTTGCTTAAAGAATGGGCGTGAAGCTTCAATCTCTAACCCCAAGGGGGATTTGAAGTTCTCTGTTGTTGTGTTAATGAGGCGAACTTCGTCAGCTTCCATTCCAAGCTCATCAGCCAGCAGATCCATCATGCGTTCCCTAAAGAATGCCGCTTCAGGTCTGCCTGCGCCTCGATATGGACCCTGCGGGGGCTTGTTAGTCATAACTGAAGTTGCGAGCACATGTGCTTTTTCGATGCCGTAAGGACCAGTTAACTGCATACCGATGAAAAAAGGCGACGCTGACCCAGCGCTTCCGCCAAAAGCACCCGCATCTACCAGCACTTCGCCACGCCACCCCGTTACTTTGCCGTCTTTGTCGGCGTATATCTTCATTTTGCCTCGTACTCCTCTTCCAGGTTGGCTAGCGGCTAGGTGTTCACTGCGGCTTTCGATCCATTTTACAGGTCGTTTGTACTTCATAGCGGCGTAGGCTGCTATGATATATTCTGGGTAAAGGGCGCTTTTCGAGCCGAACGCGCCTCCAGTATCTGCCTGAATAACCCGCACCGTGGACTCATCTATTTTAAGTGTCGATGCCAACCCTTCTTTGATGCTGAAGACCGCTTGGGTGGAAATGTAGATGGTTAATTGGGAGCCGTCATAGTCTGCAATTAAGCCTCTTGGTTCTAAAGGGTTATTTACGATTCGCGCAATTGAAAACTCGTCTTCCAAGATAACGGGTGATTTGGGGTCTTCAAAATCGGTGCCCAGCCATCTTTGCATGATAATGTTTGATTTTGTTCCTCTATGCAGAGGTTCGCCTAAAAGGGCTTCATCTATGGTCAGGATGGGCTTTAGCTTTTCATATTCGACTTCTACTTCATCTAGTTTATCTTCAGCAGCGTAACGGTCGTCTGCAAAAACTGCCGCAACAGGTTGCCCCACATAGTTTACGGTATCCTGCGCAAAAACGGGGTGTGCCGAAGCAGGGTTTACGGGTCCGCCCCAACCTTCCCCTCCGCCGCCTACAACTGCTTTTAAGTCACTTTGGTTCAAGCCGCCTTTTACCGAAAGCACCCGCGCCCGCGCATGAGGACTCCTTGCCACCGTCATATGCAACATATTGGTCAGCTTGATGTCATCAACGTATTTTCCTGCGCCTCTAACCAGCAGTTTGGATTCGCTCACTCTTCGTCACCGCCTTGCTTTCTCATCAATTCATTTGCATACTTGACGGCTTCCACAATTCCATAGTAACCCGTGCAGCGGCATAAATTGCCTGAGAGCATCTTCTTTATCTCTTCATCACTAAAATCCCTGTTTTGCCTCAAAATCCAATAAGAAGTCATTATCATCCCCGGCGTGCAAAAGCCGCATTGCAACCCTTGCTTTTCGATAAACGCCTTCTGCAGCGGATGCAAGTCACCTTCTTTTGCCAATCCTTCAATGGTGAGTATTTCTTTGCCGTTTGCCTGCACGCCAAGCATCGTGCAGGATTTGACTACTTTACCATCCACCAAAACTGTGCATGCACCACAATTCGTCGTATCACAGGCATTGTGCGTGCCTGTTAGCCCAAGGTCTTCTCTAAGCACACTCACAAGTAACCTTCTTGGCTCTAATTCAAACTCAACAGGTTTCCCATTCACCTTAAAACTTGTCTTAACTTTTCTCATAGTCACCCATCACCGCTCGCTTAAACGCAGCTTCCAGAGCGTCTTTCACTAAGATATCGAGCACTTTGCGCCGATAATCTTCTGACGCAGTAATATCCGTAACCGGTTTTGACGCTTCTACCGCCAACTTTGCAACATTATCCAGTGCAGTTGCTTCAAGAGTCTTTCCTATGAAAGCCTGTTCAGCTTCTGGAGCCCTCAACGCCTTAGGACCGACAGCAGTCATTGCTAGCCTGCATTCAGAAACCATATTATCATCCGAAACCGAAACATGCGCTGCAGCACCAGCTATAGCGAAACCGCCAGAGCCTTTCTTGACTTTGCGGTAAGCACTCCCAACCCTGCCTTCCTGCAGGGGTATCTGGATTTCAGTAAGAACCTCGTTTGGTTTAAGTACGGTTTTAAATTTGCCTAAAAAGAATGCGTCTGAATGGATAATTCTCGTTCCCTCTTTACTAGCTATCGCAAATGATGCGTTTAAGGCAAGCATCGTCGCTGGCAGGTCGTTTGCTGGGGCCGCATGGCATAAGTTGCCGCCGACGGTGCCCAGGTTCCTGACTAATGGGTCAGCGATTTCCGCTGCGGTCTCCGTTAAAATCGGCAGTAAAGCAGCAATCGCATTGTCATTTTCTAAAGTGCCCGTAGTTGTTAAAGCGCCGATTCTAAGCGTATTTTCTTCTTTGCAGATGTAATTGAGCTCTTTGATGCCCGTTATATCCACTACGTTTTTAGGAGAAAGAGTCCTCAGCTTCAAAGCAGGTATTAAGCTCTGCCCGCCCGCCAAAATTTTCGTTTCAACGCCCAACGTTTGAAGAAGCTCTAAAGCGTCGGCAAGGTTCTTCGGCGAAAAATAATCAAAAGGTCGAGGAAACATAACAAAGACCCTGTTAAACAGAAAGATTTTGCGAAATATAAACACTATTGGATGCGCACAAATCGTTTTCTTTAAGTGCTAGCCGCTTCTGCATTCAATTTTGCTAAAGCAATTCAATTGCTAAATTGATACCTACTCTCGAAAGAATTAAAAATAATTAATTAATACGGTCAAGCTAACAAGTAACTATCATTAACATTAATGGATATAGTGATGTTTGTTGACGGATAAATCAACGGAGCAAAATAAGAAAAGAAAATTTTCAGTTAAATTCTGTCCAAAATGCGGTTCACCTGATGTGTTCTGGGCTCAAGGCATGCCTCAACTATGGTCGATATGGCAGTGCAAAAACTGCGGTTACCGGGGAGCATTGATTCTTGAAGATGGTAACCTTGCCGAAAAGCTTCAAAAAGAATGGAAAGGCACACACTTGAAGAAATAAAATCTTAATGGCAAGCAAAATCGTGTTTTCATGCGGCTACCCGTTGAAAGGTTTAATGTAAGTTTTTAAATCACTTAGCAGACTTAACATGTACATGGAGCAAGCGTCAAGTGTCTTACCACTTTAACATCCCATACCGAAGTAACACCAAACTCAAGGCAGTTATGGAGAGAATAAAAGAAGACAAGAAACTGCAAACTTACTGGAAATGCGCCAACGTTATGGCGATTGAGCGAATGGGCTATACTGATCATGGTCCGACGCACGTTAAAATTGTGGCGAACCTTGGGTTGAAGCTGCTGAGAATTCTTGTTGAGAAAAAACTCATAACGCCGAGCATAGTGGAAAATTATGGAATGACAAATGATGATGCTGAAGTTGTTGTTGTTTTAGGCTCAATCTTCCACGATTTAGGCATGATTGTCCAAAGGTACAGACATGAAGAGTACGGTGCGCTTTTAGCTTTAGAGTTTTTGGAGAAATGTTTGCCGCCAACCTACAGTGAAGAAGAAATCGC
Organism: Candidatus Bathyarchaeota archaeon; assembly: GCA_963767735.1. GTDB lineage: Archaea > Thermoproteota > Bathyarchaeia > Bathyarchaeales > Bathycorpusculaceae > Bathycorpusculum. The sequence continues at coordinate 112,267 of CAVYES010000002.1, forward strand.
AATAGTGACTTCGGAAGTCCTCCATGCAATCGTAACCCATGATGGAGATGCCGGCAGCAACAAACCGCCTCACAATAAGATATTAACCAAAGAAGCAGGCATAGTCAGCATAGCTGACGCATTGGACATGGAAGCAGGAAGAGCCCGAATCCCCTTTCAAGCTGGAAAAGTAGACATCCACGCCGTCTCAGCCCTCTCCATTGAAAAAGTGGAAGTGGAATGTGCCGAAAACGTTGAAAACGGGCAAAAACCAATCAACATAAAAATTAAAATGTCCAACTCAGCAGGCGTATTTCAAATAGATGAGCTCCTAAAACCAAGAATCGTAAATTCAGGACTTGAACAATTCTTCCACGTAATCGCAGAAATCACAGGAGAAAAAGAAAATAGAATAATAGAGAAATTCGAGATCTAAAATTCTTTTTGCCACTTACTCGAGCTTGCTTGAGATAACTTTTTTTATTTTTCTTTATATACTCAAATTTGTAGAAAACTCTACTTAAAACGTTAATTCAAACCCTAAATCCGAAAACAACTTCAAAAACAAGCCAAAACCCCGCCTACCTATAGACCACCCTACTATTTGTGCCCAAAACCAGCCACAAAAACGGGGGGTTTATCCGTCTGTGCCGTAGCCGCTGATTGTGACAACTGCGTTTGTTGAGCTGGCGCTTGATTGTGCGTCTATCACAACGCCTGAAATTATGTCTTGCGAGGGATACAATTGCATCATTTGGTCGTTACTTAGCCATACTGCTCCGCTGCTGGTGAAGGTTTGAGTTACGCCGTTTGAGATTACGTTGTCAGCAAATAGCAAGCGAATTCTGACGGTGACGGTCTCGTTGTTGGCGAAGTTGCCTTCAACTTGAATTTGGGGTTCGAAAGTGAAAATATCTAGCGGAAGCACTTGGATAGTCGTGTTAGCGCCATACTGGCTGTTTACGCCTACTGGAATATTGACGTTTTCTCTTTCAAATGCGCTGCTGACTCCAGAAATCCATATGCCATAGGGGTTATGAATGCTCGCTGTCCAATTGCCTAAGAAGTTGACGCCGCCGTCGATAGTTGGGGCAGGATTACATGTTTGTTCAAGACCTATCGCGAACATGTCATTTGGAACATCAGTGAAGGATTCAAACACAACACCAATTAGCAGGGTCTGGTCCATTGAGCCGCCAACTAAAAGTCCGGTTTGATTAGTTACTCCATCTTGACCCATCCACATTCGGACATCCTGCAGTTGACTATCCGAAAACTGAGCAGACGGCTCAACGTTGATGCCGACGGAATTGTCTCTAATGTTGAAGAAGCAGCTGTCGATTTCTGAGCTGGCATAGGAGCCAGTAGCGTTGCCAACGGGCGTCAGGAAAGCTATGCCTTGTGTGGCATTTATGAAACTGCAATCTTCAATTTTTGTGTCTTCACTCCAAGATCTCGTATTAGCTAATTCGATGCCAACTGAAGTATTCTCGAAAATCATGTTAGAAATCGTTGTTCCAAATGAGTTCTCAACTGCAACGGTTCCATCGATTATAGTTAAACCTGAAATGGTCGCGTACTGGGAATCCGTGTAGTTGTCGCCGTAAATGATTATTTCATGTCCATTGCCAATTATGGTTGCTCCGTTGCCAACGATTTGAGCATTTATTTTGTTGGAAACCAAAACGTTCCCGCTTAAAGTGTAAGTTCCAGGGTTAAGATAAACAGAGTTCCCCTGAGCAAACGCTGAATTAATAGCTAACGAAGCACTTCCCGAAACGCTTGATGTGGAACCAGTTAACATGTTTTTTAATTGATAATTATTACCGTTTTGGGAAACAATAAAATCATATGGTATTGCGGAATCTCCAGAACTGCTGGGTCGGCTAAAAATCATGTAGGTGTTAAATGCGGACAGCGCAAGCAAAGCTACAAGAAGAACGGCGATAAGACGTTTAGATATAGTTATCTTTGAGTTTGCTTGCATTTTGAGGGCTCAAGCGGTTTTGAATTACATGTATAAACCATCGTTAATTAAATTTTATGCCATAAACGCATATTCAAACGCTTTTCAGGCACAACGCAAAATCCTTAAGATTGAATGTTGCAAAACAAAACAGCGAGGGAAGTTCTGAATGGCTCATCTCAAACGCCTCCAAAACATCAAAGCTTCTCTTGGCGTACTTTCTGTGCTTGTGCTCGTGCGTGGTCGCAGAAAACCTTATGCAGGGCAACCGATGCTTCTCCGTCTATTTTTTCAGTACTACTAGCCGTCTCCTTTCCCCTGTGTACTCACAGTTTCGACCCGATTTAAAGCAGATTTCGCGTACACTAATATGTAAAAAATTAAAATATTATAGCAATCGCCCTCGCATGCATTTCTGCTTCACATGCACGTTGAACAAAAATAGCTACGGAAAAAACTGGCTTTGAAACGTTTTCTGTGCGGTAGAAGTTGAATGAGCTTGTTTACTATCTAATCAATGATTCGTGTTTTTCAAGCGATAAAGGCAATACGCAGATAACGCTAGCTCTGCAACTAATGGAAGCTGGATTGGACGTTGTAATCACTGATCCAGACTGCACACAATACATTAGAAAACTAATGATGACAGAAAAGTTTATTATTTGTCCAAAAGCAAGGTCAAAGTTTCACTATCTGGGCGTGGGGTATACCCTCTATATTCAGAACCGCATCAGGATGAACGTAACCTTCTTCTATAGCTTTTTTTACACAGCATTTGCCTACAAGGTTCACTATGGTTGAATTATCAATCATGCCCATGGCTTCTTCAACAGTTGCTTTTCTGCCATTATAAAATTCATCTTTAATATGGAAGACAATTTTGCCTTCCCGAAGAGTTCTGCCGAGCAGTTCACAGTCGCAGACCGCTAACAGTACATTTCTGCCCGCTTGCTTGAGGTTCACGTAGACTTCCAATTTAGGTCGCCTATAACTGTTTAATAGATGATTTTGCTCCGCAAGCATTGCATACTAGAAAAGATAATCGTTTTTCCTTAACGATTCTGGTGTCAGGTCGTTTGCATATTGGGCAAACTACGTAACTATCTAAATACCGCTGTAGTAAGCGTTCAAAACTGTCGCGACGAAATTTTCCTTGAAAAATCGCTCTGGAATCTTGAAAAGTCGCCGCAGTAGCCATTTCACGAGTTAAGAACTTCAAAATATGCTGAGGATCGCGGTCCAAAGCATCAGCCACTTCTTTGAAATTAGCAATAATCGTTCGCATACCAACCGTGTTAACATATAGGTTTGGCATTTCCAAGCGCTCATGCTTAGTGGAAACTTCGGGCATTTGAGCGCACGCCTTCTTCAGCAGATCCTCATAATTAAACGACATAACATTTACCATCCCATCAATCATTGTGACAGCCTGTATTTAAAAATTATAATCTGGAAGCAAGGGTTTACCATGTTAATCTACATATTTTGTACAGAAAATCATTATAAATGCTTATGTAACAATGCTCATTAGTTTCAACAATACTAGGTAGAGGGGCTAACATAAATGTCAGAGCAGCAAAAACCTGTAAAAATAGAAGACATTAATCAGCAAATTGAAAAATTAAGAGAACAAGCTAATACAGCAGACGTTCAAATAAAAAAGTATATTGAACAAAGAAACCAGCTAAACGATCAAGTAAAACTTGCCCGTGAAGAAATTGACGATTTAAAAACCGAGCGCGACAGCATAAACGAAAAAGTTAAGCTGCTAAAACAGCAAAGAGATGAAATCAGAGCTAAAACTTCGCCAATCACCGAAAAAATAAACGCCATAAAAGAAAAAATCGATGAGCTTAAAAAGAAAGTACCGCGTGAGAGGCAGCAGGACTTGCAAGAAGAGCTGGAAGCTATCGAATGGAAGATTCAGACAACTTCTCTTGATTTGCAAGAGGAAAAAGGGCTAATTGAGAACGTCAAGCAGCTTGAAACACTGCTTAGCAGTTACAAAAAAATAGACCTTAAATACAAAAAAATGAAGGAGTTAATAATCCAGCGGCAAGCCATCGAAGCCCAAGCTGACGTATTTCATAATGAATTAACTGATTTAGCCAAGAAAAGCCAAGACATACATTCCAAAATGATAGAAAAAGTAAACACCGCCAAAATAACCAGAGCCCAAGCTGACAGTCTACATCAAGCTTACGTCAAAACGAAAGAGGACATCCTTCAGATTCACGTGAAAATCGCAGAATTAACTGGGCAAATTCAAGGTTTGCGCGCAGCTATGAGAGAGGAAGATAAAGCAAGGCGACTTGTAGCTCAGCAGGCTTTTATGGAAAGACAGTTGGCTGATAAAGAAAGACAACAAGCGGATAAAGAAAAACAGCAGGTTGTCAAGGAAAAAGAGAAGGCTATTAAAGAAAAGCTTGGGGCTGAAGCGAGGGATAAGCTGCAGAAGGGCGAAAAATTAAGTTGGAATGAGTTTCAGCTTGTCATGGGAGAGGATGAAGGGGACGAGTCTAAAACACAAGATTAAAGTTAAGTGGCAGTATTAGGGAATAGAGATGTAGATGGCTAAAAAGGAAACGCAGGACCAAACGCAAAAGCGTATCCTGATTCTATGTGTGGATCGAGATGGCGATATCGAGGTCAAGACAGGAATAAAAACGCCTCTACTTGGGCGAACCGCAAACTTGGACGGCGCAGTTGCCTTAGCTCTAAAAGACCCGGAAGAGCCAGATGCAAATGCGATGTTTGAAGCTGTCCGGCTTCATGACAGGTTACAAAACGAAAAGCAGCCTCAGGAAATTTTTGAAGTTGCTACGATTTCGGGTTCTGAGTTGGGCGGGGTTAGCGCTGACAGAAAATTGGTTGCTGAATTAAATAATTTACTAGATACTTTTAGTGCAAACGAAGTGATTTTGGTCAGTGATGGCTATTCTGACGAGGCAATTTTGCCGCTTGTTGAATCCCGAGTACCGGTTTCGTCGGTAAGGCGGGTAGTAATAAAGCATAGTGAGTCAATCGAAGAGACTGCTGCAGTATTTACAAAATACATTCGATTATTAATGAATAATCCAAGGTATGCGCGCGTGGCGTTAGGTTTGCCTGGGTTACTGGTTTTTATTTTCGGTGTTCTCTGGGCCATCAATAACTATGTTTACCCAGGCGCCATCGACTACTACGGAATTGCCTTCGTTATTGTGCTAGGCGGTTTCTTGCTTATCAAGGGCTTTGGCGTTGACAGGTCAGCTAAAGACGCCTATACATGGATTAAAGAATATTCGCCGCCTCCTCTGCCAATGCAAATGTCAAATTACATGGTTTTCGCCGGACTTTTATGCGTCGCCGTCAGCGTTTATCTGGGAATAGCAAACGTCAATATTAATGCCGGACCGTTTCCCAGTGCTTTCGCTGGATGGATAGCAATCACTCCAAGGATAATTACGTTCTTCATTAAGGGTATTGAGGATCTTCTAGTGATAGGTTTAATTATAATTTTTTCTGGACGAAGCATACGTTTATACTTTGAGCGAGACTCAAGATTGCTTCGGAATGTTGCTTTGATAGTTACTGTTGCCTGGTTCCGTTTTATCCTAGAAGCAACCGCGAACGTAATCTACAGCATATACAACTCAGCGGGGCAGTCAATAGTAACTCTTAGTAACCAGAATTTTTCAATGTTCATTTTTTCAATAATTGTAGGTATGCTAATCGGCATTGCGTCTGTGCTATTAATTTTAATAATTAGCAGGTCAACTAAAGGCTTCTTCCAAAAAACCGATAAGAACCGAGAACCAGAATAAAGTTTTTCTTAGCCGATTAATCGGGAATTAGGGCAAGATTTAATTGAAACACTCAAGGTTAAAGTATGAAGCGAAGTTTAAGAGAAAAATCCCTTGAAGAATCGTTTAACATCCGAGGTCAAGTTTAGTGCTTAAAAAAATGCTTTCTGTCATCGGCGCATACAAACTGTACGAGAATTGGCTTTGGCAGCAGGTTAAAGGTGGAGTAAAACCTGAACATATCGCAATAATTTTGGACGGCAACCGGCGATGGGCAAACGAAAAGGAAAGTCACCCTTTCTTGCTGCAAGACAAATGGGGCCATCAGAACGGCGCTGACACGGTTGAGCAGCTTTTAGATTGGACTCATCTGATAGATGTCAAGTACGTCACCCTATACACGTTTTCAACGGAGAATTTTTCCCGGCATTCAGACGAAGTGGAGAAAATCATGCAGGTTGCTGAAGAAAGATTCCGAAAACTGCTACATGATGAACGTTTACATCGTGATAAAATTCACGTGAAAGTCATGGGCAGAACTAACCTGCTGCCTAAAAGTTTGCAGGAAACTATCGCTGAGCTGGAAGCGGCAACGGCGAATTATGACGCTTACTTCTGGAACTTCGCATTTGCTTATGGTGGCAGGGCAGAAATTGTGGATGCAACTAAAAAGATTGCTAGGGAAGTTAAAAGCGGCGCACTGGACGTGGATGAAGTGACTGAGAGCACTTTTGAAAAGTACCTCTACACGTCACATATGGATAAACAGGACCCTGACATGATTATACGCACTTCAGGCGAAGAACGATTAAGCGGGTTTCTGCTCTGGCAAGCCGCCTACAGTGAACTGCTATTTTTGGATGTTTACTGGCCTGACTTCCGATTAATCGACCTGCTGAGAGCCATCAGAACCTTCCAGTACCGCAAACGACGGTTCGGTAAATAAATAACGTTTAACCTTTAACTATGTTCCATCGCTCTTTTTTTTGTGCTTGTTTTTGCCACAAAAATTTGGTAGGTCTATAGGTAGTGCTGGTTTCTGTTCAGGGCTTGTTTTGCGTTGATTTTTCGATTCAGGGCTTATAGAGCACATAAAAAGAATTGCCCAAAAGAAGTAAGAGATAAAATGTTAAGCTCGTTTTTTGGCGCTTACGATGCTTATTACGTCTCTGTCTTTGAGGATGGCGTCTTCGCCGATTCTTCTTTTGTCTCGGGCGTCGATGGCGTAGATGAAGCTTTCTCCGAGTTCTGTGTGGATTATGTAGGCGAACTGATGCGCGGTTGTTCCTTTTGGAATGAGGTATGCGTCTGGCAAAACTCTGCCGTTATGGTCAGAGAGGTGCTCTAAATCTTCTACGGGATAAACGGTTATCATGTTAAGAAGTTTAAAGTAAGCCATGTTCATGGCTTCTTGGATGCCTGTTGTCCCGTTTTTCTGCAGCACTTTTTCACGTATAGCCTCTAAAGCCTTAATCTGGCCTGCTGAGAGCTTTTCTGGCTGCGTTATCTTGAAGTCGCGGTCGCCTGGTTTATAATCGATTAACTGTTTTTCGGCGGCGCGCCTAAGTGCAAGTTCGGCTTCGGCGGAGCATGGAATAACCATGTAATCCAGCTTCTTCATGCGTTCCACGTTAACTTCAGCCGTCGGCAAATCAATCTTGTTCGCTACTATCAGCATGGGTTTTGATAAACGTCTTAAATAATCAACGAAACGGTAGAAGTCTTCATCACTCCATGTGGCGGGTTTGTCAACATTCAAGTTTGCCAGCCTGATAGCTTCAGCGACATATTGTCGCCTTATGCCTAAACCTGTTAAACGTTCTTCAAGATGCGATGCTATGCCTTTTTTATCCGCTTCCGCTGTCCGAGAGATTTTAGACCAATCCTTCTTAAGGATGGCTACCATCCACATTGTTATTTCCCGTTCAAGAAACTTTACATCTTCTAAGGGATCATGTTCACCTGGTTTGCAAGTTTTTCCTTCGCAGTCTGTTCCGCCTGAAGCGTCAACTACATGTATGAGCGCGTCTGCTCTGCGTATTTCGTCTAGAAACTGGTTTCCTAAGCCGCGTCCTTCCCAAGCGCCTGGAACAATGCCTGCGATGTCGATTAATTCTACAGGAACAAGCCTGACGCCGTCAAGGCACAGAGAGTTTTTAGGGTTATCTTTCACTTTGAATTCTTCATGAACGCAAGGCGTCCGTACATAGCCGACTCCCCTGTTAGGCTTAATTGTGGTGAAAGGATAATTGGCTATTTCTGCCGCTGCCAAAGTAGCCGCGCTGAAAAACGTGGATTTTCCCGTGTTCGGTTTTCCAACGACCCCAAGCAATCGCGAATAAGACCTTTGCATATGTTACTTCACGCAGTACTGTTGCATGTGTAGTGCTATATTATTTGTGCTTATAAACAATGAAAGACCTTGTGATTTCAATCTTGATAAGTAATCAAATCAAGTGCGGTTGTTTTCTCTTGAACGATGCGACTTTGGACAAGCGCTCATGCTAACCAAAAGGCGAGCCCAAGCATCTCGAGTTGAACAACATAGGATAAAAAAAATTCCAAAATTATTTCTTGTATTTTATATGTTCTGATGATAAGCTTTTGGATGGCAAGCCTAACTCTCTATATACTCCCCAGATTTTGCAAGGCCATGGTCACTTAGAATCATCCGGACAACACTTATCACAGGTCTTTCATCTCGGCTTCCTTAACTTTTGGCTATTCCTGAGCAGATAGATTGATAATCCGATTATTGCCGTTATCAAGGCGGTGCCCATTATTAGTGAAACTGTTGAGTATATGATTTGGCTTTGCCAGTTCCAAGTGATGCTTGAAGGTTGATTTATCGTGAAGTGTAAATTGGTGTTTGTTCCTGTTGCTGGGGCGCTTCCTGTCCCTGTCCACCCCGTGCATACTTGCTCTGCAATAATGGATTGGGGAACAGAAGAAGTAACATCCTCGTTTATGTTTGAACTCGCATTAAACCAGCCGCTTTCCAGGCTTTGAGTACCATAAGCGGATGAAACGTTCAAGTAGTATTGGGTGACCCAAGTTGCAGTTGCGGTTTTAGGGGTATTCATTGTTATGCCGTAACTTGTTGCTCCTGAACCTGAAGAATCGCCACTCCAGCCAGTAAGAACATATTGGATGCCTGAGCCTCCGGATACAATGTTAGATGCAACATTGGCATAAGCTGTTGAACCGCTTTCATACCAGCCTGAGCCTGAGGGCGAACCATAGGTTGAAATTACAGCTAAATAGTACTGGTGGATGTAGCTTGGGTTTACTGTAATTGCCCCAGCTATGTTTCCAGCAGTGCCTACCGAAGAACTCCACTTTTCAGTTCCTGATGTGGCTTCTACAATGGCAGGGATCGACCAAGGCGTATTTGCATCTAGCCATGTTATCTGATTGCTGGTGGTGAGAACCAGTTGATAATTGGATCCGAATTGTGTTCCTGATAACATGAGGCTAGATGACGTTGCGGAATCGTCTGAGATTGAATAGCTGGCTGTGACTTGATACTGGCGGTAATAAATTAGTAGATTTGGAATTTGATTCGCCTGTGATATGCTCCAGGATGATGTTGGAGTAGCCCATCGGTCTTGTGAAAGACCTGAGATATTATTGCTCACGGTGGCTGATGTTCCTCTCAGAACCATTTCAGTTTGCGGAGAAATTTGAGGTAGCGAAATAGTATTAGTCGTTTGGCTGAATTGGGCAGATGCAGCTGAAGGAGCTGTGAAGTAGGTCAATGTTGGATTAGCAGGGTTTCCACCACCTGATATTTCATAAGCGACTTGTTGACTGAGGATATCATAGTAATAGAAAGTTGAAGTGGATCCCGCAGGTACAGTTACGTTAGCACCTTGCGAATTCAACACCCATTCTTCAGTTGAGGAAGAACCCGTGGACACCCCAGATATCACCACGTTACTGCCGTTATCCACAGTTAATGTCAACGTACCATCTTGGGCATAACTAGCCTGTGGTAGACTATCGAAAGTAAACGAAACCGCAAACTCGTTCGTGCCAGAAAGAGGGGTCGACCCGCCAGCAGGAAGCAACGTTATATAGGTCGTTTGCTGGACAATTGAGCCCGTGATAAACTGGTAGGCACTGCTGTATTCAGTTACTCCATGAGAGGCGAAAGATTGAAGTTGAGTTGGGCTCGAGTAAGTTACTTGGGTTTTGGTGCTCCATTGTCCCGACCAGTTAGGGTTACTTGGTTCCCATTCATCCATCCACATCCAGGCGGATGAAAGACCAAAACCACTGGAATAAGTAACCTGAGTTTCGTCTCCACTATATGGGGTTGCGTGGTACCATTCAGTCATAAGCCCAGTGAAGAATCCGTTGTTACTTGGTGATGAAAGACCAATAAAAGAGGCGGTTTGGTTATCTGCATAGGCTGCTTGTGCGATTGCTCCTGTGTTCCAGTCTTTGGCGGACAAGGAAACGACGCCGTTGCTAATGTAAATATCAAGAAGAACTAAATCTCCTGAATTAACTGTGCCTTCGGAGAATGATTTTTGTCCTCCGCTGTTAATTGGATAAACGGATTTTCCCGCTGGATTAAAAACCTCGTAGTTAAAGTTAAAACCTTGAGCATATCCTCCGTTCGCATTTGGCCAGTTATATGATATGCCCACTTGATACCAGTAATTATCGTTTGATAATCCGTTTAGAAGGTAAGCTGGCCCGTAGCCTTCTGAATCGGCTTGAGACGTTGTAGTGACGTTGTAAGCGAGGCTTGCAAAGTTTTGAGTAAACGTTATTCCAAGCTGTTCATCATAGTTTGCAGAGGGAAGCGGAGATAACGGCACCGTTAATCCTGAGACGATGGGCAACAAGGCACTTTGCATGTGGCTAAAATCAGCTGTATCAGCTGTTTGTGCATGCACACCAGAACAGAAGCAGCAAGCAAGAACTAGAAGACAAGAAACAATGACAATCAATTCGATAAATCGATAATTATTTTTCGTTTATTTCCCCCAAATCTGTAGTTTTCAATTTTGCTCTCTTGACGACTAATCTTATTCATATTGGAACTTATGGTTCCTCAAGACGCTCACTGCTTTAGGACTTGTGTGATAATGAATAACTCAATTTAAATAACCTTGTGCGTGCGCTGAGCTACCCAACAGTCTGCGTTTAAATGCTAAAGTTAAACGTAAAAGCGCACTACATATTGCTTCTCAAATAGAGAATTTCGCCGTTGCGTTGAAGTAGATTAGTTGCAGCTTTGTCGTCAATCAGCCAATGCAAAGAATATTTTTATTTAAGCATGCTTGCTTGTTTACAGAAGGTTAGTTAGTTTTGTTGGATTCAGCCACGATGTCCCTCTTTGACCGTTTTCTTTTTGCTTTTACGATTGCATCTCACATTATACTTGTTTCTGTGAGCATAGCAATAATTGTTATAATTTCGATAGCAGAATTTATCTCACTACGCAGAAATGACCGATACTACAGCGCTCTCTCAAAGCGGCTCTCCAGGGCGTTTGTGGTGATTTTTGGCATCGGAACAGCCAGCGGCGTAGTAATGGCAGTCGAGCTTGTAACCCTGTTCCCCGCCTTCATGACACTCGTATCTGAAACTGGGGCAATCTCAATCTTCTACACCGAAATCTTCGCATTCTTCCTCGAAACCATCGCGCTGGTCATGTACGTCTACTATGCTGACTATTTGGGCAGATACACCCACTGGATGCTGTCAATCGTCATCGCAGCTGGCGCACTGCTTTCAGCCATACTCATCACCATGCTCAACGCCTGGATGAACACACCAAACGGATTTAACCAATCTGCCTTCATTCAAAACGGAAAAGTCACTGGGCTTGCAATTTGGGCGCCCTTCGTCACGTCATCAACCTTAGCTGAGGTGGCTCATGTGCTTCCGACGGTATTGTTCGCGGGAGTGATGCTTGTTGGGGGCTACTTCGCATGGCGAACCATCAGGTCAAAAGACATCGAAGAAAAAAAGATGCTGATGAAAGGGTTGAAAATTGCAGCTGCACTAGGAATAATAACGATAGTCATAGCGATGCTAACTGGAATAAACGAGATAACGACGCTGCTTAAACTTCAGCCGCTGAAGTACGCAGCGATTGAACTCAATCCGTCGCCTGGTACTAACTTGCCAGAAAAATTGTTTGGCACTTTAGTTAACGGCCAGTTTACTGGTGGCATCCCAATTCCTCACCTGCAATCATTCCTTGTGCAGATTGAAACTGGAATCAAAGCTGTTCCGGGGCTTTCGCAGTTTCCATCCTCGAATTGGCCCCCGCTCTATGTGCATACAACCTTTGATACAATGGTAATTGGAGGCTTCTTGCTTGGTTTGTTCTTTTTAGCCTATTTTGTCGATTGGGCAGTTTTGAGAAGAAAGCCGCATGAGTCCAAAGTTTTTCTGTACAGTTGGGTTCCTCTTGCGTTTTTCGCTCTGATAATTATGGAGTTGGGTTGGGTGACAGACGAGGTCGGAAGACAACCCTGGATAATCTACAACGTGTTAACCAGCCAGCAGGCAGCCAACTTCAGCTCATCCTTTTTAATTCCAGGCATTCTGATAATCGCTTTCTACCTCATCTTGCTGCCGCTTACCTTCTACTTCTTCACGCGGGTCTTCAATTCCAGCTCAATGTCTAATGGTGACAAGGAACAAAAAGAAGCAACCAAAAAGGGTGTGAACTATTGAACGTAATATTTGAATTCTATTTTGCCGTCTTTGCGATATTTGCTTCACTTTTGATAACTGAGATTATGGGCTCAGTTGTTTTGCTTCTTTTCTGGAAACAGGCAAACTCGAAGGTTCTCGAATACATTGCGCCCATCTGGGAAGTTACAGGCACGTTCGCGGCGTTTCTGGTTGTGATGGGAGACTTTGCCTTCCCCTCTCTTTTGGTTCCCATCTCTTCCGTCTTCGCGGCTTTGCTCACAGTGTTTTTGATTCTCTTTGTTGGAAGGAACGCGTCATTGGCTTTTGCAGAATTCATAATCAAAAGAAAGTGGCTCGATAAAGAAAAGCTCTACAAGATCTACGCTGTGTCAACGCTGATTCTCGGTTTTACCGTTCTTATTCTTCTCTCAGCTCTGGTCAGCGGCGCAGGCGTTAATTTTCCTGCAGGGGCCTTTCTACTTGGCGCTGGAACCTTTTCACTTGGCGCTTGGGTTTCCTCTTCCGGCTCCCTGCTTTTTGTTGTAGGCACGCTTGTCGTAGCTATCGGTGCTGCACCAGTATTCTTTTCTCTCAATTCTATGAAGAAAATCGTTTTGCCTTTGACCGCGGCTGGCGTTGGCATATCGGTTCTTGCTTACTACTTGTATTCGCCCACGTACGTCTCCGCCCTAATGCTTATACCCGCCACCCTCACCCTGCTGGTCGCCGTTCTCTTCCTGACATCGAAAAAGACCGCGGCAATAGTTTCAAACAAGGCAATTTTCATAACATTTCTCACCATCATAATATTCTCTCTCCAGTTTCTAGTCTATCCCACTGCAATTGGCGGCGCACTCCATGTTGACGCAGAAACAGCATCAGGTCCAATGACCACCGCGTACTTCACCATTACAGCAGCCGGAGGAGTAATGCTTGCAATAATGCTCGGGTTCTACATGAATATCGCGGCGCGCTGGAAAAACTCCAAGTAAAAAGGGCAATCGACTTTACATACGGACATCTAAACCACTCATAAGTTAGTTGGGCAAACGGGACTGAAGAAAGAAGAAAAGTTAAATGTTGGCAAGACTATTTTTTTAGTGCAAAAGAATCTTACCTGGAAAGAATTATGGATTTTTGGGAATGGCTCCAAGTAACTTTGAGTTCCAAAGGGTGTCTTTATGACTTATGACCTTGCCCCTCTTGAATGGAATGAACTGGCATATCAAACTTATCTTGAGCGAACAAGAAGGGAGATGGACACTGAGATTTCGAGTCTTATCCGAAAGGTCGCGAATCTTAGACTTAACGAAAAAATCGTTTACGTTCTGCAGACTCGGGGAAAACTGTTAAGACCAACATTGGTTCTGCTAAGCGGTCAGAGCGTAGGCGCGAACAAAGAGCCTTTGAAAAAGCTGGCTTTAGCCATCGAGTTGTTACATGAAGCCACGCTGGTTCATGATGACATTTTGGATAATGACGGCTTAAGGCGAGATGCTATTGCTGTTCACGCGAAATGGAGCGTTAAAGACGCAATCTTGGTCGGCGACGCATTAGCTTCTCTTTCCCTTAACTTGGCTGCTGATTACGGCAAGGAAATCTCCAAAGTAGTTTCGCATGCATGCCTCTTGCTTTGCGACGGCGAATGCATTGATGCATTAACGACAAGTACCGAGTTGTCTGAAGGTGATTATTTTGAGAAAATCATGAAGAAATCTGCCTCCCTCTTTAGTGCAGCAACTCTGTGCGGAGCCATCGCTGGAGGCGGTTCCTTGCTTGAAAACGATTGTTTGGAGGAATTTGGTGAAAACTTCGGGGTAGCCTACCAAATTCGGGATGACCTCTCTGATATAGTCTCTTTAAGAGGAGGTGCAACTCCCAACCCAATGACTTACAAACGCTGCCATTAATTCACATGAACAGCTCGGCAAACAGTTTAGAAAAAAATCTCCTCAAAAGTTTTCTTTCAGAAAAAGTAGAAAACGGTTCAGAACCAAAGATTACTCCAGAAAAACTCTATGAGTGCCTGGAGAATTCTGGATCCTTGGCTTACTGCGCAGAAAAAATAAACGGTTACCTAACCAGAGCAGTTGAAAGCTTAGAACCACTTAAAAAAAGCGTTTATAAGTCTTACTTAATTAAGATGGCAGACTCTCTGAGAACGCCATAAACTCTTTCAGAAAGAAATCGAACCTAATAGTGAGCTTGATTCTTACTAAACAAATATTCGGGTTTTCCAAGCCATAAATTACCCAGAGTTCTTGGACTGCAATAATGTCTGCAGGGTTTTATGGCATTTGCTGCATTCGAACATTGAGTTCCCGCATGAAGGACAAAATAATTCTTGCTTAAGCATTTGCTCCAAAAGCGTCAATAATTCCGCTTTATTGTTGACCGCAAGGGGGCTCTCTTGCTTTAGAGCAGGTTGCTCAGCAGTTTCGTTTTTTGTTTGCGTGTTTTCGCTTGATGCAATTTCTTGGTAAACTTTGGCAATGCTTGCCTTTCCTTCACGTAGCCTCTGCTTATCGTCTTCACTTGCTTTTTCCAGTATTTTTTTTCCTCTTTCAAAGGTTCGGGTTGAAACGCCTGCTTTCTTGGCTACTATTTCTGTTGCTTTAGCTTTAAACTCGTGCTCCGCGTCATCTGGCGCTAACCCTAACTGCTGGTTTCGCCCGTTTTTGCCTCCCTTAGATTGCCTTTTCTTTGCGAGCGCTTTTTCAATCTCAAGCAACGGCACTGCTAACTCTACGAGTTGAAAATTGTTCAGGTGACGACGCCTAAGATTTGCTTCTATCACGAATTTTTTTTCTAAGAGTTTATCTTCAAACTTGCGCACTTCAAAATCTGGTTCAATGCCAAGTTCGGTGCATGCGCGGTACCTGTGGTGTCCATCTAAAACTTCCAGGTCCTCGTTTACTATTATCGGGTAATGCTGTCCTTCAGCTTGTATTGATGCTTTGAGCTCCGAGAATTCTTCCTCTGACATTTTGGGCAGCAGTTTTTCGTATTCAGGGTTTAATCGTAAGCTCATGTGCATCGCCATTGTTTGAGCTATCTTTTGGTTGAATTATTATATAAGGTGAAGGGTTAAGCCTGCGGCAGGCGGGGGAGGCTACTTTTGGCTGATGAAAATAGGTCTAAAAAGAGGACGGATAGGTACGGGGCATGTAGCCGAAATACGATAATTTTATTAAATAGCATCGCCTAAATTGTATCAAACTAATAATATATTAAAAATCTCATCATTGCGAGAAACACTCGCTTTAATGTGATTTACATAATCAAATAAATTTACAAATAGGAAGTGCATATTTACGGGAACATCCCAAACATTTACGATAAAGTACGTTATACATGCGAAATTTGAAATTGAAGGTGTAGTTGAAAAACCTGATGTGATAGGCGCTGTTTTTGGTCAAACAGAAGGGCTTTTTGGACCTGAACTTGACTTAAGAGAACTGCAGAAAACAGGCCGCATCGGCAGAATAGAAATAGAGTTGCATTCAAAAAATGATAAAACCACTGGTTTTATAACGATTCCAACCAGCCTAGATCGGGTTTCAACAGCGCTGATTGCCGCAAGCATAGAGAGCATTAACCGTGTCGGTCCATGTTCAGCCAAAGTTTGCTTAGAAAAAATTGAAGACATTCGGGAAGCACGCAGGAAAATAATCATCGATCGAGCAAAAGAAATCCTGCATAAATGGACTATTGAGTCGATGCCAAGCGTGGATGAAGTTTATAAAGAAATCTCTGAGACAATGAAAATCGGCAAAGTCGAAAAGTACGGTCCAGAAGACTTGCCCGCTGGTCCTGGATTAGACAGCGCAAAAGAAATCATCGTTGTTGAAGGACGCGCTGACATAATCAATCTGATGCGTTGCGGAATTTTCAACACCGTCGCTCTTGAAGGCGCCAAAGTTCCTGAGTCAATAAAGAAGCTAACTAAAGAAAAAACAGCCACAGCCTTGCTGGATGGCGACCGAGGCGGCGATCTAATACTAAAAGAGTTACAACAGGTAACAAATGTCAAGTTTGTCGGCCGCGCTCCAAGAGGCAAAGAAATCGAGGAATGCAACTGCAAAGAAATCGCCGAAGCCATAGAAAATAAGCTTCCAATAGCTGAAGCCTCTGGCAAACCGCCTTCTAAAAAGCCTGAGCCGCCGCAGCGCATCAAAGTCGAAGTTCCAGAACCCGTCAGCAATGCAGCAAAAGCTTTGCTTGGCACCCTTGAAGCAGTCTTGCTAAATGACAAGTTCGAGTTGATTGAGCGTTTGCCCGTAAGCCAATTAGCAGAAAAGCTCCAGCAAGTAACCGGCGTTGACACAGTGGTTTTCGATGGAATCATAACGCAGAGAATAGTTGATATCGCAGGCGATAAAAACATTAGACGCATAGTTGCTTCGAGAGTTTCAGAAGCGGTAAAGCCAGCCCTAAACGTTGAATTAGTAACATTCCAAGACGCAATCCCTCAAGCTTAAAGATAATCGGTAAGGCTTCTGCTTTCTTCACTTTCTTTCTTTTCACTTGTCAGTTCTTTTTCTGTTACACCGAAAAAGCCCAGTATTCTCGCCGCTGCAGGAACCACCTGATTACTCACATAGTAGTCAACGTCTACTTCATCGTACTTGGCAAAAATGTAGGGTTTCACACGGCTGTAAAATCGCCCTTTACCTGAAAGTATGACGAAGCCTACTTTGTCGCCGCCTGTTAGCCGCCAGCCCTTTTCTTTGAGCATTTTTGCCGCTTCCACATGCGGAGTCCTAATCGCGTACTGCTCCGGTGGTTTTGTCAGTGTTTTCCAAATTATTAGGTCGTGTAACGGAACTTTCCTCTGCCTTAATTCTGCTATTACAGTGCGCACGTAGTCAACTGCCTTCACAGGGGACTGCTGTTTCAAAATTATTTCTAGCACGTGTTCCTGCACTTTTTTAGCGACTTCCGCCCAATCTCCACGCATCACTTCTAACCCAACTATGTCTAATGTGCCGTCAAGCCTAAGTCCAGCATACCGTTTTTTGGCTTCAGTAAAGAAGATGCGTTTATAGACTTCGCTGATTTCCACTTCTAAGCCCAACTTCTCTTTAATTTCAGCTTTAAGCCCAAGAAGCTTCTTTTCGTCGTTGGTTAAGAAGAGACTGTCAGTGTCACCGTAAATGACCGCTAAGCTTTTGTCTTCGACTAATCGGGTAGCACTTAAAATGGTATGTCTGCCCCAAGCGGAAGCTGCTTCAGCTACTGGTTTAAGGTACCATCTTGCGCCGACCCAGCCAGCGTAGCCATAGGCAGCATTTGTTATGATTTTAACCGCTTTTTGCCTCGCATCCAAGATGCTGTATTCAACCGAGCTGTGGCTTAAAGTCTTCATCTCTAAGCGTATTTTCCCTCTTACTCCTATCAGGTAGGTTAATGCTTCCTTGTAGAATCCGGGCGGTGCTTTGCGGAATCGATGCTTAACTTCAGGGGCTTCGTAAACTCCAGCTGGCGGTACAGACTCATCAGGTGCAACGTAGGTGTCAGGCGAGAGGTTGTATCGTATCATGATGTTAGGGTACATTGATTTGAAATCTAAAACAGCTATGTCACTGTGCAATCCAGGTTTTGGTTTAAGCACCAATCCCCCGGCGTAAGGCCGATAGGGCTGCTCTACCCGTCTGGGTATGAGTTCACTGAGTTTGCGTGTTTGCTTAATTAGAAACCACTCTACCCTAAAGCCTACTGCGGCGGTCATAACATGGTCCAGTGGCAAGCTAACTAGGCTTGAAAGTTGCATGGCGAAATCCAACAGCAACGCTGCTGAGCTTTGGATTTTGCGTGCGTTGTTTAGGCTGAATTCTTCAAGCGCTTTCCTCTTCTGTGGGTGTTCCCAATAATCGGCGAATTCAACATCCTCAATTTCGTTGCCCGATGCGATTTTCATTATCCCCAAATATTGGGCTAAGTTGGAAAGGGTCTTAACCTTAACTTCTGGAAAAACATCCATAAAATCGGCAAGGTCCACATTAGCCACGCCAGTAAACGAAACGTGACCATAAATGCTGGTATGCGGCTCCTTTCTCGCACGGTCAACATCAAACGTTCTTCCAAGCCTGCGGCTTCGCTTTATCAAGTAATCCCAGTCTCGGGTGTTAGCCCCGAAACTAACGATTATATCAGGGTCACACTGGCAAATGTACTCAACGAACTGTTGAAGGATGGGCTTATCATTTTTGTCGTCGGCTGCCACAAACTGCTTTTCTTGGCCGTTGCTGGCAACAGCGGATATTATTACCACGGGATTTCTGTCTGGTTTAGGTGAGCCTTCCCGGCTGTAACTTATCATTGAGAAACTAAGCGTTTTTAGCTTCGGCTTGTCAAAGCGGTCGAGCTGTCTTGGAATAGAATTTGCCAAATAAACCTTGTCAACTCTTACACCTGACTTGTTTTCTTCCTCTGCCGCCTCCACTTCATGCCATGCACATGGGGCTAAATCATTGTCGATTAGGTACCGCATGGCGACGCGAATATCGTCTTCGAGGCAGTCTTTTACCCCTTCGAGCCCTCGAAGCTCTTTGGCAAGCCTCCCCATTTCGGTTGCGCCTTTACAGTAGACCTTTATTGCTTGCACGGGCTTGCCGAAGAACCTGCACTCAACGGCTTCCGCCTTCAATATTGATGAGGGATAAGCGTTCATGATTTCCGCTGCAATTTTCGGCGTGCTAAATCCTTCTTTGACCACAGCGTAAAAGTATGCAGTAACGTTTCTATTAATAATTAGCACTCGGTTTTCTTTTGCATCAATCCCCCAAAGCCACAACTCACACGAGTCACATGTTTTATCTATTTTGGGGTTAATGTCTAGGAGCCAAAAAGTAACTTTCACTGGAAATCGCCAATTAAAGCATAAGACAAATTTGCCTTTAAACCTTTAATTGGCAAACAGTTTTGATTCATCAGCGTAAAATCCCTTTTTTCTTTTGAGCTGTCTAACATGATTGATGCCGACCGGGTTAAGCGTCTGCATCTTTTTTCAGCTAAGATCACTGGACAAAAAGGGTGTGCCCATCAACGCTACTTTCAATTTTGCTAGAGAAATTCATTTGCTAAATTGATACCCCGTCCCGCCTTTCTTTCTGGAAGAGTTAGTTTTAAGTTTCTCGCTGTGACAGTATTTTTGATGTTTTATGGGTTCTCAAGAAGTTCTAATCGAGGCGCAACAGTTAACAAAGAAATTTGACGATTTCACAGCGGTAGATCACATAGATTTTAAAGTGTACAGAGGCGAATGTGTAGGTTTCTTGGGACCCAACGGTGCAGGCAAAACCACCACTGTCCGCATGGTGTACTGTTTTCTGCCTCCAACGTCTGGTGAATTAAAAGTTGCGGGATTCAGCGTCAACACACAATGTCAGGCAAATAAAAAACCTGGTTGGAGTGGCACCTCAAGAGGACAATTTAGACCCGGACTTCACCGTCATAAAAAACCTCACGGTCTACTGTCGCTATTTTGACATCCCAAAAGATGAAGCGATAAAAAGAGCAGATGAACAGCTAAAGTTTTTTCAACTTGAGGAAAAAAAGAATGCGCCTATAGATGCCCTGTCAGGAGGCATGAAGCGCCGCCTAATTTTTGCGAGGGCACTGATAAATCAGCCTCAAATTCTTCTTTTAGATGAACCTACCACGGGGTTGGATCCTCAAGCGCGGCATTTAGCTTGGGATGAAGTGCGTAATTTGAAGAAGAAGCAGGTTACCATCATTTTGACGACACATTATATGGATGAAGCCGCTGTTCTATGTGACAGAATACTAATTATTGATAGAGGAAAAATTATCGAGGAAGGCAGCCCAGCTGAACTGGTAAAGAAGCATGCGGGCGAAGAAGTTTTGGAACTTGATTATGATGAGAAGCTTCTGCCAACTTTAAAGGAGGCTTTTCCTGATGCTGAATTTGAAAGGTTAGGTGATCGGCTGCAAATTTTCACTGATAAGCCCCATGGGGTTTTTGAAGGCTTCCTAAAAGACCACCCGATGCAGAACGTAACTATCCGTACCGCTAACCTTGAAGATGTTTTCCTTAAACTAACTGGAAGAGGACTAAGAGAGGAATGAGCAGCCCTAACCTTCGCAAGTCACCGGCACGTTTCACCATGCCAAAATTAACCTACAGAGTTTGGAAGGTTTGGCGACGAAACTTTGACGTATTCACAAAAACTATAAAGGTTAATTTTTTGCCGTCCCTTCTTGAGCCTATCTTGTACTTGTTGGCTTTTGGGTTTGGCCTAGGAGGTTTAATCCCAAGTGTTCAAGGCCAACCATACATCGACTTTTTAGCTCCTGCATTGGTAGCGATTGCAATTATGAACGGCGCATTTTTTGAGTGCACGTTTGCCTCTTTCGTGCGGATGTACTTCCAAAAAACCTTTGACGCAATCGTAGCCACGCCTGTTAGTGTTGAAGAAGTAGTTGCGGGAGAACTTCTTTGGGGCGCAACTCGCTCCACAATAAACGCGACAATCGTGTTGGCTGTGATTGCAACTTTCGGCTTAATTAAGAGCCCCCTGTTTCTGCTGGTTGTGCCGCTCGCGTTCTTCGGCGGATTAATGTTTGGCTCTATCGCAATGTGTTTTACAGCTATAGCACCCAACATTGACTTTTTCAATTTTCCCTCGTTTCTGTTTCTGACGCCAATGTTTTTTCTAAGCGGCACATTTTTCCCGTTGACATCTGTGCCACTTCAAATCGCAGCTATGGCTGTTTTGCCCTTAACCCACATAGTTAACTTAACTCGAGCAGTTGTCACAACTCATGTTACACCAATTCTAGGATTAAGCACAGGAATTCTACTGATCATTAGCATGGCATGGATAATAGCTGTTGGAATATTCTTCTTTATAGTCAGCATTAACCTTATGAAAAAGCGGTTAACAGCATAACTCACGTTAAATGAGTTAGGAGCGTTTTAGTTTTTCTTTTTGTCGCTTTTTTTGGAGCAAATAGCAGGTATGCCTATGGTGAGCGAGTTTCTTAGTTAGGGCTTATTTTGGGCTGTTTTTTTGGTATTGAGCTTAATTTGAGGTTTAGCTCGGGGCAGTGGAACATAGGCGCGTGCAATTAATGAAATTGCCCACTTTTTGTTTTGAAGAATCATTTTTCAAAATCCATTTGGGGCAGATTGAATTGTCTTTCAATATCATGGGTAAACCCGGCGACGATGGTTACAAGAAGGACAAATGAGGCAAAGCCGAGAATGATCCAGTCAATCATTTGAAGCTGGTTCAGGTTGCTTACGCCGGGCAAAAACCCATAAATTGCGATTTCAAGGGCAAGTAAAAACATAAACGAAGCTGCAATTAGAAACAACAACCAAGTTTTGGCAATTGCCCTGCGAATGTCCACTGAGATATGTGCCTTCCACCATCTGAGAGGTTTGTTGATGCGGGTTGCAACAGCCCAAGTTAAAATGATAAAGGGTACTTGAGCGACGCCTCCGCCAACCAAAAAAAGGATTGTTCCGACAAGAAGAAAAATTGAGCTGCCTCTTTTAGCATCGATAAAACGGGCAGACCAAACAGCCAGTAGTAATCCGGCGATAATCACGAGGATGCCCGTTATTAAGAAGTTGGGAATTAACGTAAATGCTCCTTCACCACCGTTGGTCCATCTGGTATAGCTGCTCCCTTTGCCAACGGCGTTTATTACGAAGCCGTTTGTTTTATGATTTCCCTGCAGGGCTTCAAAAGTTCCGTGGCTGAAACCTGAAATTCCTGTTAACACGCCCATTGTTGACGCTATTGCTTTTGTAGCGTTAACGTTGCTTCGCCCTTTTTTGCGGTTTACTTTTGAGGTCAAGATCATGGAAATCATCGTTTCTCCACTATTTAACATTTGAATCTTCCACAGTTCCCGCACAGGCATTCACAAAAACCAAAAAAAGCTAAAAATTACGTTTAATGTTAAGCTTAATGTCTTTAACTTCAGCAATGATAAGATAGGAAGCAGCTAACCCCCTCCATCTGCCCCACGACTCAGCGAGTCCCCGAGCCTCATCAGCGTTAATTGGTTTTCCACCGCAATAATACCTTGAAATAACCCGCCTGACGCCCAAATCATCAGCCGGCAGCGCATCCAGCTTTTGCATCCCCCTCAGCATAGTTAACTCAGCCGTCCAAACGCCAATCCCTCTAATTGCGTCAAGCTCAGAAATGATTTCCTCGGGGTTGCAGTTTTTTAGATGTTCAAGATCTAACTTGCCCTCTACTATTAACTTGGCTGCTCCTTGGATGTACTGGGCTTTGCGCTGGCTTAATCCGCAGCTTTGAATTTCACTGATGCTTGTGTTCGCAATATTTTGATGGGTTGGATACGCGTAGAAGCTGTCGCCGTTTAGAAAGAGCGGTTCCCCAAACTTCTTGATTATCCTTTCCTCGAGGGCGTGTGCTACTTTGATGGAGATTTGTTGCTCAACAATTGAATCAATTAGGGCTTCGAAAACCGTTGGCGTAGTCGGGTTTTTAAGTCCATACAACAGTTGAGCTATTTGCTGCATTACATGGTCGTTTTTGAGGTCTCGGTAAAAAGAGCACAAATCGAAGTCCAAGTTGAAAATGAATTTGACTGTTTCTTCAGCTTTTTTCTTGTCCTGCACTGTGAGTGGATTGTTAGATTTCAACTCAACACTTATCTTCGGGTCCTCAACAGTTCCGAGGGAAGCCACTTTTAATTGGGCAAGTTTGTCATTGATGTAGACGACTTGGCTGAATTGGCTGTTTGTGTAGTTTCGGATTTGTTTGTCGCCGCTGCAGGATATTTGAGCGGTTAAATCAAAGTTGAAAGGTGCTAAGGCTTGAACTGTAAAGGTTTCGGTGAACGTCAACTTGTTTCATCACTGAAGCGTTCTATTATTTCCGCTTGAATATTAAAGATTTTTAACTTTAAAGTGTGTTGTAAGCGAGTGTGGATGGTTAATTATGCGTTTAGTTGTGCGGATAGGCGGCTCTGTAGTCGCGTCACCTGTTAATACTGAATTAATGAGCAAATACGCTGACCTGATCAAAACTGTGCGGTCTCAAGGTCACGAGGTTGCCGTCGTGGTTGGGGGCGGAGCATTGGCAAGAGAATTTATTCTTATCGCGAAAGATTTGGGGTTGGATATGCAGGCGCAAGATGAAGTTGCCATTTCCGTTTCACGCCTGTATGCTCAACTTTTCCTCAAACGCCTCGGCGAAGCTGGCTGCAGTAAAGTGGCTATAACTCTTGATGACGCTGCTCAATGCCTAAGTGAAGGGAAGATTGTTGTGATGGGCGGTTTGAAGCCTGGAATTACGACGGATGCGGTTGCCGCTTTGGTTGCTGAACGGGTGAACGCGGATTTGCTTGTTAAAGGCACCGATCAAGAGGGTGTTTATGATAAAGATCCAAGGAAGCATGCGGATGCGGTTAAGTTGGATCGTTTAGGTTTTGATGATTTGCCTAAGATTTTTGAGCATAGCGAGCATAAGGCTGGGATTCATCAGATTATTGATCCTGAAGCTGTCAAGGTTTTGAAGCGGAGTCGGTTGAAGTTGATTGTTGTTAACGGTTTTAAGCCAGAGAATATTTTGGCTGCGGTGAAAGGCGAAAACGTAGGCACACTGATAAGTTAAATTCATTTTTTAGTTTTTACCTTAAACACGACGACGGGATGCTGGAGAGTTAAAAAGGCTCGATACTCAGTCAGCGATACTTATCGTATAGACAAAACTTGAAGGATTACCCATAATAATATAGGGTAATGCCTACAATTTGGTAGTAAGTGCGTACTTTCTTTGGCGGATAGAAAAGGAATTATTGTGAGTAAAACTAAAAAAAAGCAAGAAAGCAGAAAAAACGAAGCTCGTAGCAGCCAAGTTAAACCGATTTTTCCGATTGCAGGTTTAGGTGCTTCTGCTGGCGGCTTGGAGGCTATCAAGAAACTTCTTGAAAGTTTACCTCAGGACACTGGCTTAGCTTTCGTTATTGTTCAGCATCTTGCCACAAACCAAGAAAGCATGCTGCCTGAAATTCTTGCGCGTTCCACCCAAATGCCCGTTAATAAAATTGAGGATGGAATGGTAATTGAACCTAACCAAGTTTACGTGATTCCCGCTGGAAAAAACGTTACAGTAGAAAATGGTCATCTAAACCTTGAACCAAAGGGAATTTCTCTAAAGCCCATTGATGAGTTTTTGTGTTCCTTGGCGTTAGAGCGGAAAACACATGCAATCGGCATTGTACTCTCAGGAACAGGTTCTGACGGAACTGAAGGGTTAAGAGCCGTTAAAGCTGAAGGCGGAATCACCTTCGTTCAAGATTTAAAATCCGCCCAATACCCTGACATGCCTAAAAGCGCCATAGCCGCGGAAGTCGTGGATTTCGTGCGCTCTCCAGAGCAGATTGCAGAAGAATTGTGCAGCATCGCTAAGCATCCAGAGATTACTCGCCAAAAAATTAATTTGGAAGAGCCTAAACCTCAAGAAGCTGAAAATAATCTGCAGACAATATTTACTTTGCTTCAAAGTTCATTCGGCGTCAATTTTGCCAACTACAAAAAAACAACAATCGACCGACGAATTAGCCGTCGAATGATCTTAAACAAAATTGAAAACGTAAACAAATATGTTGCATATTTGCGGGGGCACCGCGAAGAGCAACAAGCATTGTTTAACGACATGCTGATAAGTGTAACCGACTTCTTCAGAGAACCAAACACGTTCTTGGCTCTGAAAGAAAAAGTCTTCCCAGACCTCGTTGAGAAAAAACAGTCCAATCAAACTATAAGGGTGTGGATTCCAGGCTGTTCAACCGGCGAAGAAGTCTACTCAATAGCCATGGCACTTACAGAGTTCCTGGAAGAAAAAGGCTTGGCGTTTCCAATCTTAATTTTCGGAACCGACGTTAATGCAAAAAATATTGAGAAGGCCCGTCGAGGCATCTATCTTAAGTCCATTGAGAACGTTATCTCCCAAGATCGGTTGAAACGCTTCTTCACCGACTCAAACGGAAACTATCAGGTTGCCAAGCGGATTCGTGACAAATGCGTTTTCGCGAAACATGATATCATGCAAGACCCCCCTTTCTCTAACATGGACCTAATTGTCTGCCGCAATTTACTCATTTACCTTGAGCCTTCACCGCAAGAAAGAGTAATGGCTACCCTTAATTACGCGTTAAAACCTGAAGGGTATCTTGTTTTGGGCGAATCTGAAAGCGTCGGCAAATTTACGAGCTTGTTTGAACCGTTAACAAAGAGAGGCGTAATTTTTAAGAAGAAAGGCGGTCAACCTAAAGCCGAATTGCCTATGCAAGCGCCCAATCCCTTTTCTAAGGAAATGGGCGCCTTGAACTTGCCTAAAAAGGCTGATGCCCAAGCGTTGTTGAAAGATGAAGTTGACAAGCTACTATTAACACAGTTTGCCCCTGCAACATTATTAGTTAACGACAATTCGGATATCCTTGCTGTACGCGGGCAAGTTAATCCTTACGTTTCAATAGAGCCCGGAACCCCAAGTTTCAACGTGGGCAAAATGGTGCGAAAAGATCTGCGGCCTACTGTTCAAACCGCATTATACAGAGCAAAAAAAGTTGGGAAAGATGTTAAGGAAATAGTGCACCTTGAACATGACGGAGGCCAGAAAACAGTTAGCCTTCATGTTAAACCCATAAAATTATCAAATTACGAAGAGCCCTTCTTCCTCATACTGTTTGAGGAAAAAGAAAAGGCCGCAGTTGAAGTGCAAACAACGAAACCAACGTCTCCAAGGGACGTATTAGTGAAAGCTAAAGATCAACAAATAAGAGAGCTCAGCGAAGATTTAGAATCCACTAAGCAAACACTGCAAACCGTTATTGAGCAGCAAGAAGCAATAAATGAAGAGTTACGGTCAGCCAATGAAGAAATCCAGTCAAGCAATGAAGAGTTAATGAGCACAAACGAAGAGTTAGAGACCTCTAAGGAAGAGTTGCAGTCAGCCAATGAAGAATTAACAACGCTAAATGATGAACTTAAACAGCGAAATGGAATGCTCAAAGAATTGAACGAAGACTTGGCTAACCTGATGAGCAATGTTGACACCGCTGTGGTCATTGTAGGCAGTGATTTTAAGATTAAACGTTTTACCGCTTCAGCTCAAGAACTTTTAAGGCTTATCCCAGAGGATGTAGGACATTCAATTTTAGGTATTCGCTTGGGCATTCCAACGGAAGAGTTGGAAAAGCCACTTTCATCGGTAATTGCCAAGAATGAGGTTGTTAGAGCAGAAATCAACGCTGGAAAAGACCGCTGGTATCAAATGCGTATCAGACCATTCATTACTGAAGAGAAGAAAATTGGCGGAGCAGTATTGTCCTTTGTAGATGTCAGCGAAATAAAGACTTTATCGCATCAAGTTAAGGAGCAAGCAGATAAGTTAGTTCAATCTGAAATTTTGGCGACAGTTGGTAAAACCGCGGGCATGGTTGGGCATGACATCCGCAACCCGCTGCAAGCTATAACCAGCGATGTCTATTTGGCGAAGAACGAATTAGCTTCGATGCCTGAGAGCGATGAGAAAAAGAATGCATTAGAGAGCCTGACAGAGATTGAAGAGAACACTGAGTACATCAACAAGATTGTTGCTGACCTCCAAGACTACGCAAGAATCCTAATGCCTCAGTTTACGAAAGTTAACGTTGAAAAAGTATTTCAAGAAGTATTGTCGTCTGTCACTATTCCTAAAGATGTTGCTGTATCTTATTCTATAGCAAATGACTTCCCAATTCTCACTCTAGATGCTTCCTATTTGAAGAGGATAATGACGAATTTAATTTCAAATGCTCTTCAAGCTATACCGAAGGAAGGAAAACTTACAGTTGATGCCTTCTGCCAAAATGGTAGTGCAGTGATTAGCGTTGCAGACACTGGTGTAGGCATTTCTGATGAAGTCAAGGATAAGATTTTCACGCCTTTGTTCACTACTAAGTCTAAAGGGCAAGGTTTCGGTTTACCGGTAATCAAAAGATTAACGGAATCTATGGGTGGAACCGTAACTTTTGATAGCGAAAAAGGAAAAGGCGCAAAGTTCACCATCAAATTCCCCATTTCCCAATAAACCGCTTCAGCGTACCTAAATTTTTTGACAACAAAACGTAATTCAGGACATCACATCAACATAAACAACTCATGTCCCCGCGCAAGACCGAACCAAGCAAGAGACTGCTCAGAATTCCAAGCGTTCTTGATTGGAGATGTAGTTAACAAATAAATACATGCAAAACTTAACGAACGAAGGCACATGGAGTGAAAAGCTTGCCAACATTGGTTGAAGCGGTAAACCTTGCGAAAACTTACATGCTTGGAAAAGTCCCCGTGGAAGCACTCCGAGGAGTTAACCTCAAAGTTGAAGCTGGAGACTTCGTTTCCATTCTTGGGCCATCCGGAAGCGGCAAATCAACGATGCTGAACCTAATCGGCGCGTTAGACAAGCCAACCTCAGGCAAGCTTTTAATTGACGGCGTTGACATCTCAAAACTCAACGATAACCAACTGGCTGATTTGCGCAGGCGGATCGGTTTTGTTTTCCAATTTTTCAATTTAATTCCACGATTAACCGCGAAAGACAACGTTGAATTGTCAATGGCTATTGCCGATATGAATAAGGCAGAGCGAAGAAAAAGAGCGGTGGAGCTTCTTGAAACTGTAGGCTTGAAAGAACGCGTAAACCATAAGCCTGCTGAACTGAGCGGTGGACAGCAGCAACGCGTCGCGATTGCACGCGCTTTGGCAAACAAACCTAGATTTCTTTTGCTGGATGAACCGACTGGAAACATTGACTCCAAAACGGCAAGCGAGGTTCTGGTTTTAATCAAGAAGTTGAATGTTGAAAGTAACGTCAGCATCATTATGGTTACTCATGATCAGCATTTAGCTCGTGAAGCGAAAAGAACTGTACAGATGTTTGATGGTCAAATAACATCCGAAGTGGCGAACCAACCATGAGAACAGTGGATATTTTCGGTTACTCTTTCAGCTCAATTAAACTCCGCAAGCTCAGAGCAGCATTGACCATTTTGGGCGTAGTCATAGGCATCGCCGCCATAGTAGCGTTGCTCTCCATCACCCAGGGTTTGCAGTCAACTATAACTACCCAACTTCAGAAAGGACTGTCAACCAACACGTTAATTGTCACTCCAGGACAAAATGCTTTATCGCAAGCCACCAGCACCGGAAGCGGTAAAGGCCTTGGCAGCCGTGGGGCAGGCGGAGGCGGCTTAGGTTTAGGCGGTTCAGGCGCAAGCAGTTCTGGCTTCAACCTGTACGTCAATTATACTCAAGTTATCGACGGTTTGTCGCCTGAGATAGCGGGCTCGTTTGCCGTGATAGAACGGGCGGGTTACGTTGACGCTGGCGGGGTCAATTCTTCAGTTACTATTTACGGTGTTGATTTTGCCCAGTACGCTCAGCAGTACAGTAAAACTTTTGTGGCTGCGTCAGGAACCATCCCGTTGAACCCCTCCGACAACGAGACAGTTGTTGGAACACTCGTAAATAATCCTGGACAAAACGGCACACTCCTCTTCAGCGCAGGCAACGACATTGGCATCGTATGGACTAACGGTACAACGCTTCCAGTCGTAAACGAAACTTACACGGCGCAGGTTTCAGCAGTGCTTCAAAGAATCGGCGGCTTCGGCCTTGGCGGACCTTCAGATTCAGGCGTTTATATTCCGCTAAGTCAGGCTGAGAGCTTTTTTGGAACTGACCAATGTAACATGATAATTGTTCAGCTGAAAAGCAGCGATAACGCGACGATTACAGATGTTTCTAAGGCTATTACCAATTATTTTGGCGGTCAAGTATCCGTTATTTCGTCAACGGCGGTTTTAAGTTTGCTCTCAACCGTATTCGGAACCATACAATTGTTCCTAGGCGGCATAGCTGCTATCTCCCTGTTAGTGGCAGGCATCGCGATAATGAACATAATGATAGTGTCGTTGATTGAGCGCACACGTGAAATTGGCATACTGAAAGCGTTAGGGATGAAAAGCCGAACCGTACTAACCATCTTCCTAGGCGAATCAGTTATAATCGGGGTAATCGGCGCATTAGTCGGCATAGCATTAGGCTGGATATTAGCGAACATTGTTGCGAAGCTTTTAGCTTCAGGAACCTTCGGCGGAAACGGATTCGTGGTGACACCGCTTTTGACTCCGGAAGTGTTTGTGGGCGCTTTAGGTTTCGGTATAGGAGTCAGCGTAATCTTCGCGCTGTACCCGGCGTGGCGTGCCTCTAAGCTCAAACCCGTAGAAGCTTTAAGATACGAATAGCACATACAACTAACGAGGAGTTCCCATGAAGCGGTTATACCCTGATCAGCCAGTTGTAGGCGTTGGCGCAGTAATAGTCGATAACGGCAAGATTGGGCTTATAAAACGAGGCAACGAACCCAGCAGAGGAAAATGGACAATTCCAGGCGGCTTAGTTGAGCTTGCTGAAAGCCCCGAGCAGGCGGTTGTCCGAGAAGCCAAAGAGGAAACTGGTCTCGACGTTGAAAACCCAGTTTTAGTTGACGTGGTCAGCAATGTTGATTTGGATGAAAACGGCAAAGTCAAATACCATTATGTCATCATCGAATATTTTGTGCATGTAAAAGCAGGAACAGCTCAAGCTTTAAGCGACGCCGCGGAGCTACGTTGGGTTCCCTTCAGAGAAGTCGAAGATTACGATTTAACAAGGTCATTTAGACTTTTCTTCACCAACAATAGGGAAAAACTAGAAAAAGCAAACTCGTATAAACCTTAAATGGCATGAAGAGCCGCAAGTTTACTGCACAATCAACTTAAGACTTAAATTAGAAATCATTGATTAGTAGCCTAATTTTCAGGATACGTTCTTAAATAACTAGTAGAGAATAAAATATTGGTTGAATGAGGGAAAAATATTGACCGCAGACTATCTTTTCATAGTTAGGCATGGAGAAACCGAAGCTAACGAAAAAGGAATAGAGGCAGGCCCATTGGATTACCCCTTGACTAAGAGGGGCGTGAGAGGAGCGTTGTTCATCGCCAAGACCCTCTCGAAAGTAAAGATAAATGCCGTTTACAGCAGTCCAGTGTTTCGCGCCCACGAAACTGCAAAAATTCTGGCGCGCCCTCATAAGGTGAAGGTGAAAACTCTTGAGGAACTGACTGAAGCAAAAATCAAACCCGAATTCGTAGGCAAAAAGGGCCGACATCACATACTAACCACCCCTGAAGCCTTCACAGAGACAAACAATGATCTTCTAGAACGAACAAGTAAAGCCATCGAAATCATCAAAAAAGAAGCTGAAGGAAACGTGATTATGGTTTCCCACGGCGACGTGATAACCGCTTTGCTTGAAGGTGTGGTCGAAAGAAAAGTCAGCACCGAGAAATACTACGTTCTCGACCCTTATCCCGCCGCACTAAGCATAGTTGAAATCAAAAATAGACCGCAACTTATCCTATACAATTATCATCGTAAGATGTTCGCCGACTTCTAATTCTCGACTCTGATAGGTTTGCTGTAAAAAACAGTTAAAATGGAGCAAACAACTTTAGTGAACATGGCTCAAGAAGTTCCTGACGATTTAAAGGATTTAATCGTGCGTTTTGTACGAATTTATAGCGGCGTCACTGATTTAGCGCTTGATCATTACCTGAATCCTAAACCGTGGTTTATGCCGCTGAACAGTATCTTGGCGAAAAGAGAAGCTGCCCACTATTTTTTGCTTGCCGCATCGCTTAGCGACAATAGGCTTACAGGAAACCCAAGAAACATCCGAATCCTGCTCTACCATCTTTACAGCAGACTCGGAGGCAAACTATACACCACAAAAATCCCAGTGGAATTCACAGGTGAAATTCGGAAATTTGAGCAGGACATAAAAAAGCTAGATCAACTGGGAGAAGCAAAGGATGAGATTCCAGAAATATTATCCTCAGTCAACCGATTCATAGAACAGAGAGCTCATGGCGACTTAATTGAATATACAACTATGCTGAGTCAAAAAGGAAACAAGCCCAAAGACTTTGTTGAGGAACTAATGTATAAGGTAAAAAGAATGAATAAACACCATAAAGCAAAGTCTTGGCTGTATCTTCGTTGGATGACTCGAGGTCCACCTGACTTAGGGCTTTTCCCGTATAACCCTAAAGATTTGATGGTGCCACTTAGCACGCCTAAATTCAGAGTTTACGCTTCTTTGGGTCTTAGTGATAACGAGAATTTACCTTTCCAATTAAACGCCAAAAATAAACCGGAAAGCTGGTGGAACGGCACTGCAGAATTTGATGATGACGCAAACAGGTTAACTAGTTTTGCCCGCTCTCTTTTTCCCGATGATCCAGCCAAAGTAGATTTTCCCTTCTTTATCTTAGGTACCTGGCTCGAAAATTCTGACTTAACACCTGTTTCTTTAGAGAGGTCTCTGCGTTTTTTCATTCAGAAATATCAGGAATTGCTTCAGCCACTTATGCGATACTTAACTGTCGTTTCTCACTACAATAAAGCGGGCGAAGAATTTGAGCTTGGAGTGTTTACCGGGTTAGAAAAAAATGTTTATGATTTTTTAAAGAACAAACAAGTGACGTTTAACTACGAGTTTATGGAATTTCGCTTATCAAAAGAAAACCCAACAACAGACCGATCTCTAACCTACAAACCAGACTTTCTATTGCCGCAACTTACAGATAAAGGCAGAAAGATTTTGCTTGAACCCCACGGAGTCAAAAACAACCTCAAAGGATTCCTATACAAGCTCTCAACATTCCGAAAACTCTACGGCGACTACTTCTGCCTCATCCTAGTTGTTCCAGACGATTTCATTGAGGCAATCGATAAGCTTGATCCGAAGCATTTGGCGTATGACTATATTTGGAAACAAAGCGAATACAAACGCAAATATGAAAAACTTCAAAATTCATAAAGATTTGCATTCTGCCGCGTGCTGAAAATTTTGTCTCCCACCTGCTGCACAATAACTGTGAAAAAGACCACAGTGTGCAAAGCCAAAGTGCCCAATGCATCTGTCCGCCTAATTTAATTTATATCTTTAAAGAACAGCCGTGTCTCCCCCATTGTTTTGATGTCTAGGGCTCGGACGCGTGCTACAATAGGAAAGTCACTTACGACTTTGCCAAGTGTGAGGCAATGGTGGGGTGGCAGATCACGGGCGATCGAACGTACAGTTTCCGCATCCACGCGGGCAGCTCGGCTTACAACGTCTAAGTCGTGTTCGTTAGTGAAGTTGAAGAGAAAAATGTTGTCGGCTTGGCGATAAATCGTTTCTTGAATCGTGTCAGGCTGGTTCGTAATGAAGGTGGTGAATATGCCGAAGTGACGCATACGCGTTACGATGTCATCCCAGTAAGTCTCTCTTAGATAGAGATGAGCTTCTTCTGCGAAAAGAAATACTGCTTTCAGCTTCCAATTCGAGAGGGAATCAACAAGTTTTCCAAGAGCGTATTCAACTACGATTTGTCGGTCGATGTTCGAGGTGTTTTTCAGGTTTATGACGATTGCGCCGCCTTGATCCTTGGCTTTCAAGATGCTTTCATCCAGCAATGTTGCTTCACCTGGAGCGTCGGTGAAGAAGCCTGAGTTAGCAAGGGAATGGAACCGTGAGGCTAACGCGTCGCGGACATGCTGGTTGCAGTTTAAATCGCGAATCGCCTCGCCTAGTTCCTGCATGTTCAATTTTCCTTTTTCCTTAAGCATCTTCCATATGCGACGGAACTCACGCGCTGAAGTCCCAGGCAAATGCAGTGCATTGACCAGTATGCCCATTACCGTGTTTAGGTGGAGCTGTTCGAGGGCTACTTTGAAGTTCTGCCCCGGAGTCAGGGTGTGAATTTTGTCGTAGTACATGTTTCTTTTGCCGTCATTACTCATGCCTAAGCTAGTGTATTCGCCGTTTAAGTCAAAAATGACGACAGTTGCCCTGTAACCAACCAGGTTAACCATCAACAGCTTTGATAGATGGGATTTGCCGCAGCCTTTCTTGCCCGTTATGATATTTAACGTTCCATCTATTGCTGAAGCATCAATCGTTAAAAGCGATGAGTCTTTGGTGCCGCCCAAAATTATGGGAAGTTTACCATCAACCTTTGCCAGTTTCATAAGCATGGGAATGGACAGTTTTTTGATGGTTGATTGCGAACGGCTTGGAAGCCAACTGCTGCTTGGACTAAGCACTCCATTTTCCAACGTTGCCCTAATCTTGCAAATCAGCAAGCTAGCGTCTTGGATGTAAGTTATGTGGGGAGCGATTTCCATGGGGTCAATGTCTTCGCCCTGCAAGGGTTCGCCACCGTCCGGAAGAGTCCGCAAAAGCTCCTCAAGCACTCCGGGAACCGCTGCAAACTGAACATCGATGACCTGCGCAATCAAGGCTTTGGCGGCGTCTTGGTCTTCGACGAGTAGGTAGTCGCCTTTTTCAGCGCTCTCCGTTGGGAAACTGATGATTTGCAGCATGTTGCCTTCTTTTCTGTAGAGTTTCATGCGTAGATTTCCCCCGAGCCGAACGGACCAAAAAGCAGCCGATGCATGTCTGGGCGGTTTATCATTTGTATGCCGTGTTTGCGTGTGATGAAGTGTTTGATGGCTAAGACTTCGTTAGCGGTGAAGGTACAGAGGATATGTGATAACCTCAAAGTTTCAGGGTAGCTTTGCTTGTAGAGATCGTTACCGATTAACTTCTGCAAAGCAGCCATTCTCTGCTCTGACGGGGTTTCTTTATCAATATCTAAACGAAACGCAAAATTTGCCTTGTTTAAACGCGCAACATAAACATCGCCCAGCAGCGTTATCGGCGGTTTAAAATGTACACCTGTGGTTTCAAGCAGGTAGGGCGGGTCATGGTTTGGCAGCTGCTCAGTTATCAGGATGCCGTTAGCTCTAAGAGTTGTTGCTTTTGAGAATGCAAGAACGGTGCTGTCGTTTCTTCTTGCATAACCCAGAATTTCCCTGAGGCGCTGAACAGGTGTATCGATTGTGCCAGAGATTAAGGAGCCGTCAAAGAGGATTACGCCATGGCTCACGGTTTTGGCAAGCATAGTTTGCAGCCACCTCTCCAATAAGCCGGCAAGTCGCATGGGCATCTGCATGATGTTTGGGGCGGCTTGGTGGCTGGCTCCATAGCTGGTGCTGAAATAAGCGTGTTCCAGCGTATTGTAGAGAGCGTTTTTGTTTTCCTCTGTTATGTGGAATATGAATGGCCCGAGGCGCGTGTACTTGTAGCTTTGGTTTTGGCGCCACGTGGTTGCTCCCCTGATGGCCACGATTATGCCGGTGCTTGTTTCGCCTATTTTTATGGTTGAGGTGTCTATGGCGGCGATTAGGGTTTCTTGGTGGTCTGGTTTTATGGGGATTGATTGTGGTTTTAGTTGTATGCTGGAGGGGTATTGTTCGGTTACGCTGAATTGTTGCAGGTTTTGGGGGTTTAGTTGGAAGGGTTGGTGCTGGACTTGTTTTAGGGAGTGGAGGCTTTGTTCTAGGAAGCGTTGTGGGAGTGTTGTGTCGATGGTTGGTTGTGGAAAGTTATATTTGTCAGTAATTGTATATTGTTCAATCACCATGATTCACCAATATTCAATATCTTATTGGTGAAATATTTAAATATTGTGCATGCGCATCTTGCACAATACAATATGCAACAAGTGAGAACTTGACAGAAAAACAGCAAAACCCACCAATACGCGTAAAAATGAAAATCGGCGACATAGAATTCGAAATCGAAGCTCAACCAGACCAAATCCAAACCGCCGTAGACAGAATACTCGCCACAGTCACCGAAC
Source organism: Candidatus Bathyarchaeota archaeon (assembly GCA_963767735.1). Classification (GTDB taxonomy): domain Archaea; phylum Thermoproteota; class Bathyarchaeia; order Bathyarchaeales; family Bathycorpusculaceae; genus Bathycorpusculum. The sequence continues at coordinate 147,451 of CAVYES010000002.1, forward strand.
GACTAAAAAACACAAACCTCGCCCAAGTAGCCGAACGCCCAGCCCCACCACCCAGAGCAGAAACATGCAAAGGCATAATCCAAAAACTCTGGGAAGAAAACTGGTTCAGCGAACCAAAAGGCCTAGACGACGTTCACACTGAACTCGCTAGACGCGGATTCCACTACGACCGCACCGCCGTAGCACACGCACTAGTAGACCTAGTCAAAGACAACATACTCACACGCTTAGGCAAACCACGACGATACCAATACGCACAAAAAAGACCCCCAATTTAACATTTGCAAAAATCCCGAAGCAGTTGCCAAATTTTAAATAACAATTTTATATAATACAGTTTATGCAAGTCACTGATTTAGTGCGTTATAATCACGTTGTTCGTGGATTCTATCTGGATGCTATGGCAAAGTTGCCTTGGGCGGCGGTTGTTGAGCCTAAAGGGTTAAGTTTTGATTCGATACGTAATGTGTTTTTGCATTTGACGTTTGTTGAAGACAGGTGGATAAACTGCATCATCCCTGGCCATTCCGATGAGTGGGTTGACCTAAGCTTCGATGATTTCAAAGACATGGACTCATTAAAAAAATACGTGCAGCAAACCGAGATTAAAACTGAAAAGTACTTAGAGAAACTCTCAAACGAAGAATTGAACAAACAAATCGTAATTCCCTGGGGAAACAAGCCAGACATGCGCATCAGCATCGAAACGGCTCTTTGCCAAATTGTCACGGAAGACCTGATTCATTATGGTGAATTATCGGCGCTTTTTTGGCAAATGGGCATCGAGGCACCATACCTTGGCTTTTGGCGCTACAAACATATGCATCCGTAGATTAGCAAAGGTTTATACTTTAATTTCTTTATTGTATTCTTGTTTTTTAGGTTTAATTTTGAGTGGAGGTGAAATTTTGGCTGATATTGTAGATACTGCGATGGGTTCAGACATGTTTAAGACGCTTGTAATGGCTGTAAAAACTGCTGGGCTGGTTGATGCGTTAAAGATGCCGGGTCCATTTACGGTTTTTGCGCCCACTGATGAAGCATTCGCTAAAGTACCTAAAGCTGACCTTGACATTCTTATGAAAGACACCATGAAGTTGAAGGATGTTTTGCTGTTCCATGTGGCTGAAGGAAAAATGATGGCTGCAGATTTGGCTAAACACGAGTATCTTAAGGCGCTTCAGGGAGGAGAATTAAGGATAGACGCGAAAACTTGGCATTTGCACAGAAACATGAAAATTAACGGCGCAAACATCATCAAACCAGACATGGTCGTTGATAATGGAGTCATCCATGCCATAGACAAAGTGTTAATGCCCAAGATGGCAATGATGAATCCAAAAATGTAGATAAAGCCTGTAATTTAATAGGAATCTCTATTTTTTTTAAAATTGACGCAAAAAAAGAAAGTGAAATTTGGGGCTTATTTGCTGGTTTTCGGGCTTGGTTTTGCGCTTGCTTTAGGCTTTGCCGTTGCTTTAACCGGTTTCATTGGTTCGCCACAACACATTATCTCTGTTGTTTCGCAACCGCATGGTTCTTCAACTAAGATTACTAGCCCACAATCTTCACAGTGATATTTGTCGCCTTTTTTATTTGCCAAAAATTAACACTTCCTTAAAATTTCGCTATATTATAATGTAATGAACATTCTAATAAAAATATCCAAATTAATTCGAAGCGTCAACGCATTTGATGCCGAGGAAAAGAACCTAGGAGGTTAAGCAGTTTTTTTTAATTTGTTGTTCCATCTTCCTTGCTACATGGTCAAGTTTCGCTCTTTCAACCTCTTTTAGGCTGTTGAAATTTGGCAGTTTCTGTCCTTCAAATCTGGGAACTACATGCACATGGATGTGAAAAATGTCTTGTCCAGCTGCCCTGCCGTTTTGCTGAATAATGGTGATGCCGTCGCTGTTTGTAACTTTTTTAACTGCTGTAGAAACTTGTTTAGTCACCTTGTAAATTTGGCTAAGCACCTCTTCGGGAATATCAAAAATATCGACGTAGTGCTCTTTTGGAATAATAAGGGTGTGCCCCTCGTTTAAAGGCCGTATATCCATGAAAGCCATCACCGTTTCATCCTCGTAAACGATGCTTGCCGTGGCTTGTTTTCTTACTATTTTGCAGAATATGCAGGATTCGTCAAAGCTCAAATCAAAGTCACCTTTGAAGGAATTAACATGTTTGCAATCAGTTTATATGTTAAGGCAACTTCATATTTATTTCACTGACCAGAGGGTTAAAAAAATGACTGAGTTAGAAGATAAAGTACGCGTAGAAGTAGGCAAAGTGCAAGACCCAGAAACAGGACAAACATTTGAAGAAATGCAGATGATCCAAAGCGTAAAAGAAACTGAGCCCGGCACAGTCACAGTAGAATTCGTCCCCACCAGCCCATTCTGCCCCATAGCCTTCAAACTCGCCGCAGACATCAAAACCGCAGCAAAATCAGTTCCAGGCATAAAAAAAGCGGTAGTTTACTGCCGCGGCCACGCGATGGAACAGCAAATCAACGAAATGACCAACAAACAATAAAGCTAATTTTCCACTGTTCTTTTTTCAATTCAAATTGAACAAGTAAAAAAAAATTGGGGTTATCTGATGAATCCGCAGTTTCTACTGTGCGATTCTTCGCCGTCTGTGGAATCGTTGTAGTCTCTAAAGCCTGTGTGTAGCTTTGCTCGAATTTCAACGCGTATTCTTGAAACATTTTTTGCATAACGTTTTATCATCATGAAAATGTTGTTGAAGTTCATTTGCCTGGCAATCGCCAAGAAAGCAACTATGCCCATTGACGCCAACAAAACGGTTAGTGGACTAACTGTAGCTGCCAACAAACCTACTGCGGCAACTAAGGCAACATAAATTATGCTTCTTAACCTTCGCATACTTGTCACCAATAATTGTATAGGATACAAGTTGCTTAAAGGCTTTTTTACGGATCAAAAATCCCGCTTTCCCTCACGTTTAAAAAAAATAACCGAAAAACGGCTTACCCTAAGCTTTGCCATGAATTATGCGGTGTTTACGGGGCGACTTACTACTTCATTTTGGTAAAAGCCCAGGTGCCTACCACGATCATTATGCCATCGAACAACGCGATAACTCCAATGTCAACCCACAAAGACTGAACCTGAAGAGGTGCCCATGAATTTCCCAGCATGACATGACGTAGTGCGTCGACACCGTAAGTTAACGGGTTCCACGCAGCCACATCGGTTAACCAAGCTGGAAGGCCTCCCCCTTTAAGCGGGAACAATGCGCCGCTTAGAAAGAACAGGGGCAGGTTAACGAACGTTTGGATTGCACCGAAGCCTTCAAGGTTACTCATGAAACTTGCAATCGTTAATCCAATGCTTACTAAGCCAAAGGAGACAAGCATCAAAATGGGCAGCGCGTACAGAAGAGTAATTGGATTCAGTGGGATGCCTATAGTTAAGCCGATAACAAACACTATTATGCCCTGCAAGAAAGCGTCTGTGCTGTCACCAACCATTTTTCCGAGAAAAATTGTAAATCTAGAAACTGGTGAAACAAGGATTTCTTTCATGAAACCGAATTCTTTGTCCCAAATGACGTTTATACCCATGAACATGGCGGTGAAAAGAATAGTTTGACCAATTATTCCAGGAAGAAGAAACTGCCTAAAATCCAGGTCCGCTGGCAACGATCCTATAAACCGCGTAGCAAAGGCAGCGGCGAAAATGATAAGCCACAGTATAGGCTGAACGAAACTGGTAACCAGCCGCGTCCTATCCCTGATGAACCGCTTGATTTCTCTAAGCCAGAGACTATAGAAGCCTCGGCGCTCGCTCATCTTATTTGCCTCCTGCGGGCTGCGGCTATACCGTGCAGTTCTTTGGTTGTGTCTTCCCGAATATTTCTGCCAGTATAATGTAGAAAAACGTCTTCGAGGTTTGGTTCACGCAAAAGCACGGATTCTACATAGATATTGTTTTGGGTTGCTAACTCCATGATTCTGGGCATCACGACTTTTCCATTGCGGACAGTTACTTCAAGCGCGCCGTCAACAATCTGTTTTTGGTTGAAGCCCAACGATTTAGTTACAAGCTCGGATAAAGCGTCAATGTTGTTTGCTCTGATAACCACAACGTCTCCTTCAAGCGTCTCCTTAAGCTTGGACGGCGAATCTAAGATTACAATTTTGCCATAGTCCATGATGGCTATGCGATCTGAAAGCCTGTCCGCCTCGTCCATGTAATGAGTGGTTAAAACCACTGTTATGTCATGTGACTTTTTTAAGTCGTGGATGTACTTCCAAATGTGGTCTCTTGTTTGCGGGTCCAATCCAACTGTGGGCTCATCTAAGAAAAGCACTTTGGGATAATGAATTAAACCGCGACCCAACTCGAGCCTACGCCGCATACCACCCGAGTACGTGCGCAGTAAACTATCTGCTCTATCTTCTAATTCAACAAGCTTAAGAATGCGGTCTACACGTTCTTTCTGTTCTGATGCTGGAACTCCATATAAGTTAGCGTGCATGTAGAGGTTTTCTCGACCAGTTAGCCTGTCGTCGATGCTTGGATCTTGAAAAACGATGCCGATTGATTTGCGCACTTTGTTCGCTTCTTTAACAATGTCATAGCCGTTGACTGTTGCAGTCCCAGATGATGGCTTAAGAATCGTGCAAAGCATCGATATAACAGTGGTTTTTCCAGCACCGTTGGGTCCAAGTAACCCAAAAATTTCGCCTGGTTCAACTGTTATGTCTAATTTATCAACCGCCTTCAGTGAACCATAGGATTTTGTTAATTGATGAGTTTCAATGACATGAGTCATTTTTCGATTTCTCTTCCAGCAATTCAGATGCAAGGCAGATTTAAGGTTATTTGTGATTCTTCCCGTTTTTTTCTTTATTTTTTGACCGCCATCATCTGGGAGACGCTTACAATTGTGCAAGAGATTACGCATTAGCCTTAAATAGAGAGGCTTTTCTATTTGCAGTTGGCGGCGCTGTTAAGCATGTACTCTCAATATGCGGTTGAGCTCAAAAATGTGACAAAACGCTACAACGAAATAGTGGCGGTAAAGAATTTTAATCTAACAATAAGTACAGGTGAAATTTTCGGGCTTTTGGGGCCCAACGGTTCTGGAAAATCAACTACACTTAAAATGCTGCTTGGTTTAGTTACACCTGATGAGGGAAGCGTTAACGTGCTGGGATTAGATGCGTTAAAGCAGCCTGTGGAGGTTAAGCGCCTCGTGGGGTACGTTCCTGAATCAGCTAACCTTTACGAGTTTCTAACTGGAATAGAATACTTGGATTTCATAGCAGACATCTACGGTGTCCCGACAGAAGAGAAGAAACAGCGGATAACCGAGTACCTTAAAGCGCTGCAGCTTGAAGGCAGAGAAGGCGACATGATAAACAGTTACTCGGACGGCATGAAAAAGAAAATTAGCCTTATCTCAGCGTTTATTCACAAGCCCAAGCTTCTGATTCTTGATGAGCCGCTAAACGCATTGGATCCTCGTTCCGCAAGAATAGTTAAGGAATTTCTATATGAACTAAAAAACCAGGGCGTAACCACCATAATGTCAACCCATGTGCTTGAAATAGCCGAGGCGATTTGTGATCGAATTGGCATAATGTATCAAGGGCAACTTTTAGCATTGGGCAACATGGATGAACTGAGAAAAACAGCCCGCATGCCAGGCTCAGATTTAGAGGATGTTTTCCTTAAGTTGACTGGTACTGAAGATTTGAGAGCTGTCGTTGAGGAACTAATGAAATGAACTGGAAAAACGTCCTCTACCTGCTTCAGGTTGAACGCAAATCTGGCAGGTTAATTAGGGGAATTAAAGCCACCCATTACAGGGAAAACAGTTTCATTGCCTATTGGCCCTATTGGGTAGCGGCAATTCTAGGCGTTATTGGCGGTCTGGGGGCGTCATTAATTGTGTCAGCAACTTATTCAAGCGGAGCAGTTAAAGGCTTACCGCCTTTGAATGTCACGGCACTTAGCTTTTTCTCTGTGTTACCGACTCTTGTTTTAGGTATCAGCATAGTGTTTACGTTTTTCCAGCAAATACAGTTAGCAGGAAAAGCTTCTAGCCAAGTGATGTATTGGCTGCCAGTAACTTGGGAAGAGCACACTTTGGCTTCAATATTGGCTAGCTTGTCAGGGTGGCCCGCTGCCGTTGTTGTGGGCTTAAGCTCTGGGCTGATTGCCTTTTCGGCTTTGAACGGACTAATTCTTCAAGCGCTACTGACAATTCTCATTCTGATTGCAGCCGCTTTCTTAGCTAGCTCGATAACAGAAATTGTAAGAGTTATACAAGTGCGTTTCACAGGCGCCGTCTACAAATCAAGCGGAAGAGCAGCCATATGGTTGCGACTCGTAGGCTCGCTACTGATTATCGCAATATTCTACATCATCTATTTCTACGTGATCTCTGGAGCTAACACTATAATCACAGGCTTATCTGCCGCGCAGAACAGAGCGTGGTATGTGCCTTTTGTTTGGCTGCCCCTGATACTGTCATACGTTACCAAAGGTTTGTTCTTGCAGAGTCTCCTGTTCGCTGCTTTATCCGCCGCCCTCATCGCTGGGCTGTATTACCTTGCCGTCGACCTCAACAAGCGCTTCGGACTTTACGAACCACCAGCAATAACGGTTCAAAAAAGCGGCTTTTATTCCCCAAAAACTGGAATTCTAGGTAAGCTCGGCTTCTCCACTGCTGAAGCAGCTTTAATTCGAAAGGATCTAAGGGCGTTTACTAGGCGCCGGGAGCTGTTAGGCACATACTTTATGCCTATTATCATAGTTATAATTTCAATTTTCTACTCATTGGGCATAAACAGTGGCTCATCCGGATCCTCAACCATTTCAATTTGGTCTGGCGTCATTTTTCTGGTGCCTGCCAGCGGCATGGCTTCGCTGTTAGGGCAAGTTTTGATTGGCGAGGAAGGGCAAGTAATGTGGCGAATTTACGCCTCTCCAATTTCAGCCAAGAACTTGGTAAAAAGCAAGTTTTTCTTAACTATAATCTTTTCAGTCATTATTTTACTGATAACGGGGTTCATAGGCATAGTAGTTTTCCATCCAAGCCTACGAAAGACGGTTATAGCCATGGTCGAAGCTCTCTTAATTGCAGTGGCGGTGGCGTCGGTTTCGCTGCAAATCGGTTTTAGAGGCCCAGACTTTTCAGGAACAAGAAGAGCAAGAATGATTCGTCAGGAATGGTCACTGATAGGCACAGTTGCTTCCGCTCTTACAGGAGCAGCAGTTTTTGCACCAGTGTTTGCACAATACGGATTAGCCCTACTTTCCGGCACATCCGTCAGCACATTAAACTACACAATCGGCGTACTCATAAGCGCTGCAATTTCCATAGCAATCACCGCAATCTTCTATCAGGCAAACCTCGCCAGTGCACGAGAACTATTGAGAAAAGCCGAAGTTTAAGCGCCCTGCATTCCCTCAAGTTCAAAAGAAAGATGAGAACCTTCCAAAGCGTTCGGACAAAAGGAAAAGGTAAGCCTTGGCAGTTTGAAAATGCCTACGGGACTTCGTCTTTGCGATCTATTCTGCACATTCAGGCTTTGATTGATGATTTTCAAGTTGACATGGCTAAAATCATGAAGATTTACACCAAGCCCATGCTTGTGCTCCAATGCGGCGTTTATGAAACACAACTGTTCTCATTGATTTTGCGTGGTGATTTTCCTGACAGCTCGATTATTCTAGATAAGATTCCTAAGATTAAATGGAGGCCGATTTGGGAGCCGCCTACAGACGTTAAAATGATCGTGTTATCGACCTCTAAAATAACATGATGACGGGCGACCTGGAAGCGCGTGCCGAACTTGGCATGCCGGAAACCATTAAAGGCAACTTAAAGGCGCAGCCCACGCAACCGCAAGAACCTGTGCAGACTCAGCAGTCTTCCGCTGACCGTCTTAACATACTGCAAGAACCACAAACCCAAAAGGCATGCGCTCAGAAAGTGGGAGGCAAGAATGAGCGATGACGCTGGTTATCGTGTATCGTTAATAGAAAAGAAGAAAACGCGCAGCGCGCGTCTAATTGAAATCAGGGGGAGTTAGCGTCGATTTTTTCGACTTTTTTCCTACCAATTGAAACGGCATATAAGGTCACAACTACCATTGCTGCAGCCATTAAAACGAGCGCTATACTGCTGAATTCAGGTACTGTTGGGGATGGGGAAGCAGTCACAGTTGAGGTTGCTGAGGGGGACGAAGTTGGAGTTGCAGTAGCAGACGAACTAGATATTACTGAGACTGTGCTGTCGCCAGCATTAGTCACGAATATCTCGCCCTTGCCAGAATCATAAGCCACGCCAAAGGCACCTCCTCCCACAGTCACGGTTGAAACCACAGCATTGGTGCTGTCAGATATAACTGAGACCGTTCCGTCGACTGTGTTGGCTACGAAGATCTGGCCCGTGCTAGAGTCATAAGCTAAGTCTTCTGGAGTGTTTCCCACAGGCACGGTTGCAACCACCGCGTTGGTGGTGTCCGATATAACCGTGACATTGTTTACGCCAGCATGGGTTACGAATATTTCGCCTTTTCCAGAATCATAAGCTACACCAAAAGCAACGCCTGCTTGTGGGGGGAATTCCGTGGTTATATTTGCAACTACGGCATTGGTGCTGTCAGATATAACATCGACCGCGTCATAACCTTGAATGGCCACGTATATATCGCCTGTGCCGGAATCATAAGCCACGCCCTGTGGCCAGTCATCAATTGTTCCTTCCGTCTGTACGGGTATGGTGGCAACCACAGTATTGGTGTTGTCCGATATGACCGACATGTCAGGGGGGGTGTCGCCCGTATTGGACACGAATATCTCACCTTTGCTGGGATCATAAGCTATGCCTCCGGGATCGGTTCCCACGGTTATGTTTGCAACCACCGTATTGGTGCTGTCTGATATAACCGAGACTGTGCCGAGTGTCGTTTGGGCGTTACCATTGGCTACGAATATCTCGCCTTTGACAGAATCATAAGCTAAAGCATAGGGGGCGTATCTCATGGGCACGGTTGCAATCACAGCGTTAGTCTTGTCAGATATAACCGAGACCGTGTCGGAGCCCGCATTAGTTACGAATACTTCGCCTTTGCCAGAATCATAAACTGCGCCATAATCATAAGGATTATCAGTGCCTGCGGTACCCACTGGTATCGTGGCGATTACAGAGAGACCATAGACCGAATGGGCAATTGACAAAGCAAAAACTGCAATGAGTATTAAACTTAAAAGTTTCCAAACTTTAGCTTTCATAAACATTCCTCAACTTTGAGTTCTAAATCAAGCATGTTTAACATAAATTGTCTATTCATGCATAATTCCCTTCATAAAAGGTCAAGTATTCTCTGATGAAGTTAAAAGCTTTTGCATGGTCTCTCTTGCATCATGTTTAACTAATTTGTGGCCCTGCTGAAGATTAGTTAAAAATAATTCGTCCTGAAAAAAACGATGATTTTGGCGGCAACACTTACGAGCTTGAGGATACCGATGATTTACTGGATATTTTCTCATACGGGGTATTTGTCGCAGAGGACACTTTCGCTTGTAACGTTCACCCGAATTGCGCATGTTACAGTGTTAAGCAATCAGATTATCAAAAAAGTTAGAGAAAAGCGGTAGCGTGTTCTATACTGTTTCTTTTGTAACGTTTGCTGTAGACGACTTTTCTTTTTGCCTCTCTTGGGAATTTTGGTTTAATGCGTATCCAACAGCGAGACCGGCAAGCCCAACGCAAAACGACATCCAAAAGATGGATAGTGTCCCTTGGATCACGAACGAGTAGAGAATATTCATGTTAGATCCAGCGGGAGTTATGAACAGATTCGCAAACGGCCCAAAACCAATAAAGTATCCTACTACACTCCCAAGCAGCAAGGAAATTAGTACAGCTTTGAGATTTGTAGCTATATCAGTTCTTTTCCCGAGCCAGTAGAAAGTGATGAAAAGAACCAATGGAACAACGGTTATAACTCCGTCAAGGAACTTGAGCCAATTTGTAAGAGCTTGGAAACCACTTGCGTTAGTGTGAACTTGCAAATACTGACTATAGCCGAATAGAAAACCAATGATCAGGGAGAAAACAAGAACTCCGCCAAATATCCTCCAGTTGAAATTCATGTCCTAATCACCAACATTGCTTTCTGTTGAATTTCTTAATAAAATTTTGCTACTGTCACAAAGGCTGCGCTTATGGCTTAACCAAAACTATGAACTAACCCGAATTTGGAGAAAACAAAAACTATGGAACTAGACTACGACGTAGACGTCAAGGCTAGTCTTGATGACCTAAGGAAAACAGGCATCATTGAAGGTCAAGCGATTGACTCTTCAGTTAATAAGAATCGTTGGCAGGTTCCGGACGAGGACTTGGATTATTTTGCTTATCACTTAAGGATGCACAGGTTCGGATTAATCACGGCGAAAAAGTTGGAACCATTAAGGGTTTAGTCACTAAGACTAAACGTTTGGGCGATTCTGTCTTTTTTGAAGCTGAAGTATCCGGCGACCCGTTGCTTTTGACGCAGATTGAAAAGAACCATTTGCGCATGGTTAGCCCGAAAGTGGGTTCGGATAACATCGTTTGTAGTCTGTGCCAGGGTAAGATCAGGGATGCTAACATGGCAATGGTTCACCTATGCGCGGGTGCCTGGGAGATTGTGCATAAACCTCGTTGTGTCGAGCTAAGCATCGTTGCGGAGGGAGCGTATGAAAATAATCTTTTTCATTTGAAAGGGTTCGCGGCGGCTATGGACGAATCACAGCACAAAGCACTGATTGCTTCCATCTGCGAATGCACGGATAAGGCGAAGTGCCCTTGCGGAATTAAGTCGCTAAAGTCACAGGTACGGTCCGACCATCACGGACTTAACCAACAGAAAAAGATCTAAAATTTCAACCGTGACAACTTTTATCTAGCAGAGGCAACATTTGTTTTTTGGTGACGTTTTATGAAAGATTTATCAATAAAGAGCCCGGCGTTTGAACACAATAAGCTTATTCCTAAAAAATACACTTGCGACGGACTAAGTATCAATCCCGCCCTAACTATCGAGGGCATTCCTGAGGAAGCGAAAACGCTTGTTCTAATAGTTGATGACCCTGATGCGCCAAGTGGCACGTTTGATCACTGGGTTGTCTGGAACATTCCCGCCTCAACGGGTAAGATAGGTGAAAACTCAGTGCCGGGAATGGAAGGTATGAACGGGGCAAGACAAATGGGGTATTTTGGTCCCTGCCCAACGTCGGGCACGCATAGATATTTCTTTAAGGTTTACGCTTTGGACACAGAACTCGGTTTAGGAGTCGGCTCAAAAAAGAAAGATGTTGAAAAAGCCATACAAGGCCATATTCTTGCCAAGGGCGAATTAATCGGACTCTATAGTCGGTAAATTGCTTGGAAAAGTTTGAAGCAGTTGAAATGTAGGTTCAGGCTGTTGGTTTTTCTTTTTGTTCTATTAGCGATACCTATTCAAATGTTAGGTTGTTTAATGATTATTGTAGCAGTTGGTTGAGTCCTTTGAACCGCAAATTCGCTATATTGGCTGCAGTGTTGCTTATCGTGTTGATTTCTGCAGCGCTTTTTTTAACGGCTAACGTGGCTAGCAAGCAAACTTCAACTAGGCCATTTTATGTAGGCGTCGAATTTGCATATGGCAATCAATTCAGTCAACTGAAAGCCTTAGTAGATCAGGTTAAGGATTACACGAATCTCTTTGTTATAGGCTCAGTTGGTTTAACATTCAACAGAACAGCTTTAGATGAATCCTGCGATTACATTTTTAACTCGGGATTAAATTTCATCGTTTTATTCACTTCTTTTACCATGTATAACGCTACGAACGGTTGGGTTGGTTATACCATTTTTGATTGGATTGTGGATGCAAGGCAAAAGTATGGTGACCAGTTCTTGGGTATTTACAGGTTTGATGAGCCGGGGGGAAATCAACTGGACAAGGGCACGTCCATGCTTATCAATAACACCAGCACTTTTAGTTACCCTGATGACCCCACCGGTTACACTGAAGTAAGCGAAGGCTATGTTGGCAACTTAACAGCCATGTTGGACAATTATTTTATCCATACGAACTATACGACTAAAATATTCACTGCGGACTATGGGCTCTACTGGTTTGATTACGATTCAGGGTATAACACTGTTTTGGCTGAGTTTGTGGGAAACCAAAGCAGGCAAAGCATTATCGCACTTGACAGAGGCGCCGCACAATCTTTCAACAAGTCTTGGGGAGTTATAATTAATTGGAAGTATGACAAGGCACCTTACCTTGAGGACAGCGCGGAATTATATGCTGACCTATCGTTGGCTTACACCGCTGGAGCCACTTATGCTATAGTTTTCAGCTATCCTAACCTCAACACGACTTCCACTTACGGCACGTTAACACTGAAAGATTTAGAAGCTTTACAAAACTTCTGGACCGCCATCCATACCCATCCAGGCAGTTTTCCTTCCAGCTCCGCCGAGGTGGCGTATGTTGTGCCTGCGGATTTCGGGTTTGGCTTTCGCAACGTGAACGATACAATCTGGGGTTTATTCCCATCTTACAACTACGCGTCAACTCAAAAAATATGGGACGACACGCAAAACTTACTATCTATATACGGTGACAAATTAAACATCATTTACGATGACCCCCAAACTATTGGAACAACCGTAGGGATCCAGCAGTGATTAAACAATTACACAAAAGTTTTTTACTGGAACCAAACAATTGTATGAAACTCTCTAGTAAACGTGAAATTTTCATACTTGGCTTCCCCAAAAAAAGTTCGCTCTTGATCAAGCGGCGGGTAAACGAATTTGGGGCAACTTGCAATTCTGAATGGAAAATTTTAAAAGCTTCATTTTTACGTAAATAAGTTACTTGCGAATTTATTGGGATGACTGAAATGAAAAGAATGATATGTGTGGTTCTTCTGGGGATTTTGTGTTTATCGATGTTTTCAGCTTTCACGTCAAATGTGAAGGCGCAGTCGACAGTGGACTGGTGGTCCACATTCCGTCATGACCTAACGCACACGGGTGCCTCCACTTCGACGGCGCCATTTACAAATCAGGTCCTGTGGAATTACACGACGGGCAATACTATCGATTATTCTTCACCTGCCGTGATGAACGGGATAGTTTATGTTGGATCAACTGACGACTACGTTTACGCTTTGAACGCTGCAACCGGCGGATACATCTGGAGCTACAAAACCGGCAGTTCCGTAGATTCTTCCCCCACGGTTGTCAACGGCGTAGTCTACATAGGTTCAGAAGACCACAAGGTTTACGCTTTGAACGCCGCAACAGGCACCAAAGAATGGAGCTACTCAACCGGCGACAAGGTGGAGTCTTCTCCCACGGTTGCTAACAGCGTAGTCTACATCGGCTCAGACGACAACAAAATGTACGCTTTAAACGCCGCAACAGGCACCAAAGAATGGAGCTACAGCACAGGCGGCTCCGTGGTTTCGTCTCCCGCAGTTGTCAACGGCGTAGTTTACTTTGGTTCAGAAGACGACTACGTTTACGCTTTGAACGCTGCAACCGGCGTTAAGGAATGGAGTTATGAAACCGGCGATTACGTGGATTCCTCTCCCGCAGTTGTCAACAGCGTAGTCTACATCGGTTCAGACGACTACAATGTTTATGCTTTGAGCGCTACAACTGGCACCGAAATGTGGGTGTTCGGCACAGGCGATCAGGTGGTTTCTTGTCCCGCCGTTGCTAATGGTGTGGTCTACATCGGCTCGGAAGACTACAACGTGTACGCTTTGAACGCAGTTTCAGGCAGCAAAATATGGAGTTACAGCACAGGTAGCCAAGTGGAGTCTTCTCCTGCGGTTGCTAACGGCGTGGTTTATGTTGGCTCAGACGACGACAACGTTTACGCACTGAACGCTACAACAGGCGCTACAGTATGGACTTACGGGACCCTTAATCTTGTAGATTCTTCTCCCGCGGTTTCAAACGGCGTGGTCTATGTTGGCTCAAACGACGACGACCTTTACGCCTTTGGTGCAATTACGGTTCCTCAGCCATCCCCAATTGTGCCCTCTCCAACAATACCCGAGGTGCCTAACCAAATGCTAGGCTTATCATTAGTTGCAGTTATGGCATGTGCGTCATTTGCTGTAATTGTCATAAAAAGAAAGAGAATAAACGGTAAAATTCTGCAAGGATAGCCACCCAGAAAATCATCAAAGCTCCCTCATTTGTGCTGCAAAAGACAAAAACAAAGTTTAGAAAAAGGCAGTTTAGATAAGCCTTAAGCGTAGGTACAACATTTAAGCAACAAGTCTACGTATTCACAGAGGTTAGGAGCGCTCGGGGTATTGGAAGAGAAAGCAAGCAAGTCAAATCCTGAGACCATAGAAGGTTTGCCTTCGCTTGACGCGTCGGGAATAGCTGAGTTTATCCGTTTTGACTGTTGTCCCCGCTACTTCAAACTCCGATTTGACGATAAAGAAGAGAAAAAATGCAGGTGGCCTGAAGCATTCCACAAACCGCTCAGCCCTCTACTGTATACTGCGGGTAAAACCTTAGAGTTCAAAACGGTAAAGGACCTTAAAACGAAAGCGGCCGACTACCAAGACTTCACCTGCTATGACCCAAAAAAGCAAACCGAAGGGTGGAAAAGCGCTTGGTCAGAATCGCTTCAAGCAATAAGAGGAATTATTGAAAGTGCACTTTCCGCTGACAGCAACACATTGTACAAGCCAGTTTTAATTTATCAAGCTCCTATGAAGGGGCATATCGGTTTATGGGAGATAAAAGGCATAGCTGACTTAATCAGCGTGTGGCCAAGCAAAAACGGCAAAGTTAAAATCCGCATTTTTGAAATAAAATCCTCTTGGAAAGAGCAGACCGCCCACCGAATACAAGTTGCAATCTACGTGCTTTTGCTAACCAAGTCCTTAGAAGGTCTTGCCGGCAAAATTGAATTTGAAGGCGGCGTGATTAACAAAGAATCAGATTTAAAGAAACTTGAGCCTCAAAGCCTTCCCTCTTTCAGGCTTGAGCCTTTAATCCAAGATGTTCAAAGGCTCCTCAGCGAAGACGGTGAACTTTACAGAATCCACCAAATTCTCCTTTCAGAAGTGCCGTATCAGTTGTCTTGGCGATGTGACAACTGCGGCTTTAACGAATGCTGCGTTGTACGCGCAATTGAAAAAGAGAGCGTGGCCCTGCTTAATTTAACTCGGGGAGAACAAAAAGCCCTAAAACAGCAGGGGATTTCACGTCTTGAGGATTTAGCAAAGCTGAAGGTAATGCCTAAACCAGAGGAGCAGCGCCCCTATAACTTTAAGGAAATTCCTGCTTTAGACCCCCAAAAAGTCCAGTTGCTGTCTGCTGACCCCGTTATCGGCGGTAAACTTGACAGGTTAATTCAAAGGGCTCAATTCATGTTAAGCGGAATACGCCCAAACAGCCCATACGTAAACAAAGTCAGAGCGATGCCGTGGTTGACAGGCACGGGATATGGAACGTTGCCTGAAGATAGCCCCCAAAATGGCGCAGATACGGCGCTTTCGTTTAGACCCGACGGCATGATCCGCGTTTACCTTCACGTTGAATGGGACTTTTTGCAGAATATCATATCCATGATCAGCGCTCGAGTAAGCTGCACCAGATACCGGGGGCAACCGATAAGTCTCTCAAAAATTGTTGCCGCTCTTCCAGAACTGCAGGAAGAATGCCGTATCCAAGAAAAAAATATGCTTGAGGTATTCTTTGCCGACCTCATTAAAGCCATCAACGCTATTGCAGTGGAGGTTGGAAGCCCCGATGAGGCGCCTATTCACCTTTACTTCTACACAAGGCAAGAGCGGGATCACCTTATGGATGCAGTACGACGGCACTCTCTTATGATGACCACTGCACTTGCCGTCCAGGACCTTTTAGGTTTAAGGCAAGCAATAGATCAACCCATGTTCTCAATTTTACAAGATGAAATTACTCTTCGAAAAGCCGTCGGGTACCCAAGCACAGGGCTTCTGCCCGTCGTTAAACAGTCAGGGTTCTTTGACACAAACCAATGGGTAGTTAAACGTAAAGACGGAACACTTCTTGACCTTCGACGGGTTTTCCGTGAGGGATTCTTCAACTTCGAAATGCTCTACACTAGAAACCCAGACGGTTCAATGTCGTTTTTGCTCGGCTCCGATGATGCAAGACACTCAGAAGGCTATTATCCCGGGCGGGCACGTTTCGGCAACCAGATTCCCATTGAATACTTGTGGGCTGCCAAAGGACGCCTTGACAGCAGCAAAGAAACGGATCAAAAGAAAATTATTATGGTGCAGAAACGCATGTGGTGCGACTATCCACATAACACCCGAAGAATCAGCGATGAAGACATAACCATACTCGGAGAGCGGCTATGTTTAGCTCTTGAACATTTAGAGCGGTCACTGAACATACGCAATCGACGCTTAGGCAAAAAGCCAATAGCTATTCCAAAAATTGCCGAGTTCACATTGGGGCAAGCAACATTAGAGAGGAGCTGCCGAGAATTTTTGGATTTAGAGTATTTTGACAAACGCCAAGACCTGTATCAACATTACGCTTTGCTTCCCTGCCAGCGGGTATCTTCAGGGCGATCAGTGATTTTTGAGTGTTTAAGCGCGGAAGAATTCGATCGAGATTTCGTTGTTACTGGCAAGCTGATTTATGAGGGGCTTGGGTTGCCCAAGTCAGAATGTATTGTTAACGCTTGCCGTGTTAAGGGATCTGACGATTCAGGCTCTGGTGACTGGATGGTTGCCACCGAAATTCGAGTAAATGAGCAGGGCCAATTTGAGGAAGCTAAACTTAGATCGCCGTCGCAGGTGGAACAATCCGCTCGTGTTATCGTTGAAAAAGTTGATTTAAGGAAAATGGAGATAACCCTCAAAGTGGTCAGTTGGCCCAGCGGCAAAAGCAGGAGGTACAGCTCTTGGCATGATCTTCCAACCACCGACAAAACCAAAGCTGCCAACAGCAAGCATATGCAGCTCTTTGAGGTAGGTCGAAAATACATTTTAGATGATTTAGCCGATGACATTATTTCAGAGCGGGCAGCCAAATGCCTCGACTACGCAGCCGATAACACACTTTACTGCCTATTATCGGGTTTTTTGGCAGGTGCAAATAAACCTCCACGATGTACTCCATTAGTCAAGGAGCATGCGAAAGCTTTCTTAGGCTGGGTTGTACACTCAAAGCTGCCGCCTAAGCCCGAACAGGCTCGCCTCATAAACCGCGTTTTTGACAATGAGCAAGTTGTTATGCTTCAAGGACCGCCAGGAACAGGTAAAACCGAGACGTTGCAGTTAGCAGTTCTTGCCCATATTGCCGCGCACAGAGCGGTCGGCAGATGCCGCGTGCTGATGGTTGCGCCAACACATAAAGCAATTCATGAATTTGTTACCAAGCTAGCTAAGACCTGGCGAACCTACCGCAAAGAAGGCGGAGATGACTTGGCCGATCTGAGAATTTATCGTGTTTTGAACAACGCGGTTAAAGCTGTTGACGGCGTCAAATACGTTAACTATAATGAAGATGACGAGGTAGTTGCCGAACTAAAAGATGCCTTGTCAAATCAAGACACGTTAGTTTCCAATTCAGCGAGTGCTTTTCCTCTGGTTTTATGTGTAACGCCGCCTGGCCTGTACGGTCTTATGAAGAAAATCGGCGGCAAGGAGCCATCTTGGGATGAGGGCTTTTTTGATTTACTGGTGGTCGACGAGGCAAGCATGATGCGGCTTCCCGAGTTGATTCTTTCAGGCGCATTCGTCAACAAGAACGCTCAGATCCTGGTTGCAGGAGACCATCGGCAGTTGCCGCCTATTCAATCGCATAATTGGGAAAAAGAGGATCGGCGAACCATTGAGGAGATGGCTTCGTTCTTATCTGCTATGGATTTCCTTCGTTTACTACGTCAAGAAGACCTGGGAATTGACCATGTTAAATCTCTGCATAAAGCTGATATCCCAACTGAGCGGCTGAGCGAAACTCATCGATGCCACCAAGTAGTTGCGCAGTTTCTGAAAGAATGGGTATACAACAAAGACGGCATTGATTTTCGTTCTGACCAAACACAGACTCTTCCTTCAGTGGCTTCTTCAACTGAGGGGTTGAAAGTTGTTTTGGAACCAGAGAATGTTTTTGTCCTCGTTATCCATGACGAGATGGAGAGTTTTCAGTCAAATTTAGTTGAGGCAAAGATTGTCGACGCATTAGTTCGTAGCGGTGTAAAGTCGGAAGGTGTGGGGGTAGTTACTCCGCATAATGCTCAAAGAGGCGTGGTCAAGAATTTGCTGCTTGACGGTTACGAAAACGTGCGGGTTGATACAGTTGAGAGGTATCAAGGGGGAGAAGGCGATTTCATAATCATATCCTCCACTGTAAGCGACCCGGACTACGTGCGCACAGAAAGTGACTTCTTGCTAAACTTAAACCGCATAAACGTCGCCATTTCCCGTATGAAAAAGAAACTTGTGATCGTTGCAAGCCGATCAATTTTCGAGTTTATGCCTCAAGACGCCAAAGACTACGATAAAGCCCTACTGTGGAGAGGCATAGCCCAAACTGTAGGTTTCACCGCAAACGCCAACCCAAAATGGAAGGGTTCCTTATCTGACTTTTTAGGAAAAACCGCTCCAAAAGTTGAGGTTGAAGTTTACGCTAAACCCAGCAACAACGAGGTTTAGATACCTGCGATTAATCAGAAGATTTAAACAAAATCGTTAAAATTTAGGAAACGGATAGTTCAGTAGCCTAAGAACGGCGGGTGCAGTTGACTGTACTGAGCATATTTTTTTAGCTATATTATCTCGCAGGGTTGATGCTCAGATATATTTTATGTTTCGATTAGTTGACGCTCAATTTCTGAGCCAGTTTCAACATAGAACTCCATTGGCGTTTGTGCACGGTTCAAGACTTTAAACCTGCTTTCAAAAGCCGTGACTAAATCGTCTGCCAGCATCATTTGGAGCTCTTTGGACAATGGCTGCATTGCTTCACTAAGAAGAGCTAAGATTTTATTTTCAAGTTCTTTTCTACTTTTTTCGTCTAAATCTTCTTTCATTTAGTTCCTCTCTAAAAATAATAGAAACAAAGTGGTTTAACTATTTTATTACAGCAAAATATGAATTCAAAATCAGCTTTTTAAATTCAAATTGATCAGCTTTTCAGCAGGATAGTTTTCTTATATTAATTTGTGCCGATGATGCATATTTGGACGCGGAAGTTTGTGAGGCCGACTTCCGTTGGGGGTACGGTGAGAGTTAAGGTCGCTGGTGTTGTTTGTCCGGGTTGGAGTATTGTGCCTTCTTGGTTCCACGTTATTGTTATTGTTCCGTTTGCGGTTGTGGGGCTCCAGTTAGACGTCGTCATGTTTAGAGTTAGCGCAACGCCGCTGCTGCTGTTTTTTGATGTAGATTGTTTGCGTGGTGGTTCCGCCGGCGGTTAGGATCCCCCGCGCGCTGCTCTATCTCTAATTTTTGGTGTGGTTATCGTTTGTACAGAGTTGTTGTGTCGCAAATTTTTGTTCAGGCTGTTTTAGGTTGCTTTTTTGAAGCAGAGCCAAAATTGTTTGCAGGTTGCGTCAACAAAAGTCAAAGAAAGTCAATAGACGTCAAGAAAAGTCAAAAGCACGCTGATTTGTCCCTAAAATACCACGAACAAAGTCAGAAGCATATAAAACGTTGCATGCTACGCCTTGTACAGCATATTGTGCTTGATTCTGAACAGAGGCCGCAGAAAACATCGGCAGGCACGACAAAGAGTCTCTCCTACTTTCTTCAACACATCATATCGGGAAAAGGCAGCGCGCTTCTGCTTCGGCAAGTTTTTGCGTGACCCAACCTTCGGCTGCCGGTGTTCGGGTTAGTTTTTGGTATTCGTGCGTTATGGTTTGTTCTTGCTTATTCTATGTGAAGTTTATAGCTACCGTAGTGGTGGCGCCTGTGACTGCGATTTCTCCATTCGAATAGTCCCAACCACTGGAAGTTGGAGCACCGTTAATGTCTACTGATGAAGGTGACGCGTTAACGGAAAATGTTTGGCTTCCGCTTCCGCTAACCGCGTAGTTTATGCTGTTCGAGTCGTAGTTGTTTATCACTATATTTGCGCCCAGCGCAGTTACCGTAAAGGATGAAGTAGCGCCGTTCAGAGTCAAATTGTTAAAAGTAAGCGCGTCGCCGTTTTGGCTGAAACCATTCAGGGTAATTGACTTGGCGAAGCTTACACTGTGGTCGTTTGCTTCCAAAAAATTAGTGTTAGCCGTGACGCTGACGGTTGATGGTGAATAACGAGTAAGGTTCGCTGAAAAATTGAACTGGTTTTTTGGGTCAGTTAAGTACTGCGGGATTCCATAAGTCTGATAGGTGTAAGCGTTTACAACTGGGTTTGCGGGGTTGCTCATGTTGAAAGTGTAAATTCGCGCGGTCGCTGCACCCGTTTGTTTGTCTACTTCTTGTCGGTTGAAGAAGATTTCTTCTCTGTGCCCTACTCTTTTATTGTCTGCTAATCCAGTACTAATGCTGTGACCATTTATAGTCATAAACACGTTGGGGTAATTATTTAGTAGGTTTTCAAAGTTGGTTGCCCACGCCTCGTCTGGAGGGTAAAAGGGCAAGCCATATTCGCCTGCTCCATTAAGAAAATTGTGTGTTGCTACGATCACGTTAACGTTTGGATTGCATTCAAGAAGAGTTTCCATCCAATCTAAGACGGTTGGATTAGCATCATATTCGATGTTAATAACCATAAAGTGGTAATTGTCATAACTAAATTTTACAGCTGTGTCTTTGCCATAGTTAATGTCACCCACCCAGTAAGGTTGCTGCCTCATAGCTGTGACGTTAAAAGCAGGGTAGTTTCCTCCTAGCCACCCTGAGTTCGGATTCCCTAAGCCGATTGTTCCGTTATTAAATTGGTCGTGGTTCCCAGCGTCCCAACAGTAAGGAACGCCATTGTTGTAGAGCGTCATCATGGCATTGTTGGCGAAGGTCCAATCAACCGTAGAAGAGGCATCCTGTACAATGTCACCCGTGTGAACAACCATCGTGGTATTCAAAGCGCCGCTATTATCCGCTATCCAACTAGTTAACCCATCAAATAAGGCCGGGTCAGAATCACTCAAATATTGAGTATCCGTAATCTGAATCACGCTAAACCCATCAACCGAGCTCTCTAAATTTGCTGTCTCTTTTAGCGAAGGAAATTGGTTTTCCATGCTTGCTATTGAAGCGTTCAAGCTTGAAATTGTAGAGTTCAATAAATCAATTTCTGATTTTTCTGATGCTATTTGTTTCTGAAGACTGGATAATGTTGATACGTAATTAGCCACCAAAACCCCCATGATAATTAATAGTGCGATGCAAAATGCTCCGATTTCCAAAGCAACTTTTCTGCTTACAACTTTTTTTCTGCTCACAAGATTTCGCTGCCCTTCACATAGACCTTTACATTCAGATAACTTAGGCATCTAATTTCTTTTTAAATTTTTGCTGAAAGTGCATGCAGACCCGAAAGAATTAACCAGAGCAGGTAGGCTCTTAGAAGGTAAAATCGAACTTTATTAATGTCATTTTTTACCTTCACGCACTCAAGATCCTCATCATCCGCTGTGTCTTCGGGGCCAGAGTCGTCATCGCCCACCCGAAACAGAAAACAACCTAAAAGCTTCTTAAGGTTTGTGACCTTTCGGCTTGAACAGGAGTTATTTTCGTTTTGCAGAGTACATAATGCGAAGTGCAATTCCTGCGGCAATTAGAATTGCAGGATACGCCGCATAAATAAAAACATTGAAAAAATCCAAATTCAAAACTTAAAGCAAAAATAACAGGTTTTCATGACTCAAGACCTAATGGTGCTTATTCACCGAACAGGTTACGTGTGAGGGCGCATCAACTAATTTAGAGCCCATAAAGAAAGATTTGTGAAGGACTGCTTAATATTTTGAGGTAAGCCTAACGCATATTGCACCGCCACAACGCGGGCATCTTTCGCTTTTTTCTCGGCTAATTTTACCGCAGTTCAAGCAGACATATTCTTCACCGAATCTTACACCGTATTGTTCCAAAATTGGCTTTTCTTGTTACGCTCATTTTGGATCCCTACCAAAAATAAATTTTGGATAAAACAGCGGCTTTTTGGAGGTTTTTGCCTTCAACCGCTTTATTTCAGCCTCTTTTTTGCTTAGACCAATGGCTTGCTAACGTGCCGTGGCTTAGCCTTTTTCGGTTATCACAAGGGCACTTTGATTTTATCAATAAATCGATGCTGCAGCTTGGTAATTTTCGGGGCAATCACAGCTTGGCAATACGGCTCTCTTGGGTGTTTTTTATAGTAGTCTTTATGGTACGTTTCAGCATTGTAGAATACTTTGAGCGGCTCGACGCTGGTAACAATGGGTTTATCCCAAATATCCTCTTTGGTGAGTTCATCAATCAGTTTTTCAGCCGTGGCTTTCTGCTCTGCGCTATGGTAGAAAATCGCTGACCTGTATTGCGTTCCAACGTCTGCTCCTTGTCGATTCAACGATGTTGGATCATGTATTGTGAAGAATATTTCCAGGATTTCTTTGTAACTGATTACTTTTGGGTCAAAAAATATCTGTGCAGCCTCAGCATGTCCAGTTGTGCCAGTCGAAACTTGCTCATACGATGGGTTGGTTACTGTGCCGCCTGTGTAGCCCGGTTCGATTCGCTCTACGCCTTTTATTATGCTGTAGGCGGCTTCAGTGCACCAGAAGCAGCCAGCGGCAAGCGTTGCAACCTCCAAATTTTTGTTATCGCTAGGCTGTTGAGTCATACTTCATCTCCCTAAAAAATAGGTCAATGCCTACTGTAACGCTCAATAGTTTTGAATTTAATTGTTTGTGGCTGTCATGACACAACAACTAGCTTTCAACTACTGATCCAATGAAGTTTCTTCACGGATTTCAAGCTCTTTATGAGCAGATCATACTTAAGAGAGTGCTCCAGCCGCGTTGGGTGCGTTCTCGGGGACTTGTTGGCTGATATCCCAGTACTCAACTATCTTGTCTCCACTGAAACGGAAAAGATGGACCTGCCTTAAGCCGCCTTCACTTGGTTTAGAGCTGGAGATTTGCGTGTGAACTGCCACTAAGTCGCCGTCGGCCAGAACCTGTCTGATGATGAGTTTAAAGTCGGCTGTCGACCCTTTTATGATTCCTTTCGCGGCTTGTTTTTGCACTGCAATCATCGCGTCAGTTAAAGCGTCCATTCCGCCAGCTGTGTATGGGTTGTGCGTCTTGCAATCAAGAGCAAAAAAACGCAATCCATCCTTTGGCTTTCCCGAACCTACTAAACGGAGAAACTCAACGGCAATTTCCTTATGAGTTTTGACATCATCGTCTTTTGATTCTTCAAAACCTGTTAAACTCACTTTTTCACCTAAAAAAATTAGAACCTAAGAAAATTTAAATGTGCTGGTAAACCATTTTTCATCGAAGTAGCATCGTCTCTTTTGAGAGCCAAGAAGGTAAAGGAACAACTTTCATAGTACGCTTGCCCCCAGGAGCTAAACGGTAAATTAACCTACAAGTGAAGATAGATATTGCCAGTCCCAATGCTTGAAGCTGACAGGAAATACTAGCAAAGTGCAAGTAGCAAAGTTGGAAGCGAAGAGGGCGGAGGTGGAAAAATGGATTGGATGATAAAGGGGAGACTTCTAGTGGGGTGGATGCTTCCTAATTGTGTTAGGTCTTGTTCTCTACTTTGTGAGAGGAATTGAAGCTACGCTCATCTTACCCGTCGTTGGAATAGTATTGCTCATTGTTGGAGTTATTTACAAGCCTCGCAAGAAGACAGAAAACGTCACTAGCACAGTAAGTAGGGTTCCTCGACTGCTTGAATGTATGTCCATTAGGCTCAGCTTTTTTCTTTTTTTATTTTTTTTGTTGGAGCCAATCAACGCGTTCAATGTTTGCAGAGGCTTAACGCATGACCGATGGAATTGAAAAAGCTCTAAAGAAAATTGGTTTTGAAGTGTCAAAGCTTGTGCATGCATCGATAGCAATACTCTTAGGATTATTTGTGTGGACGCTCTCACAATTTTTATCATTTCTTGTGGAGCCTACTTCATAATTCAGGGAATACTGATATTCATTGACTATTATGGATCTAAGAAGAAACTAACTGAGACGGATGTCACCTAGTTCCTTGTTTTTTATTTGGCAAATGGCCCAGGATCAAATTAACCCTGCGAGAAAACTCGCTTGTCCCAGCTAACTGCTTGGGGATATTTGTATTGTGTATATAGTCATGGGGGTTTATTTTGGATAATTGGGCTATATCATAACTTTCGCGAACCTATGTCTACAAACTCGCAAATCATTCCCAGAAGCGGCTCGGTGTCCATGTAGTTGAATACGTTGTCACCGATCTTGCCACTCATGAGCACGTCAATTCCCATTTCCATGAACATGTCGAGAACCACTGTAGGGTCTTGAACAAGCGGTTGGACATGATGGAGACCCTCGCCCCTCCTCTCTATGAACTCCTTCCAGATGCTCGGGCCCTCAAGGGGCTGAATCAGTTCCAGCTGAATATTACCACTCTGTGCAATTGCCGCCAGCATTGAGGCCTCAACGGGTTTCCCACGCAGGGTCACCTCCGTTAGGATCGGTGGCTCCATTCTAACGATCTGCCAAGGACCGATGCCCAATGTCGCCCAATAGTTGTCCACTGTCTTCTGCAGATCCTTCACAACGATTCCTATCTGGATTATGTTGTCTATTTTTATTTTAGGTACAATAAAATTACTCATAGTTTTTTGCCTCCCGCATCTTTTGGTGAGCGTTGCATAAACGAGCTCTATAAAATGAAACCTCAGAATTCTATATATAACTTCTTGAGAGATTCAAATTGATTTTTGGCACTCAGACATAAAGCTCAACAGATAATCTTTTAAGAGTGACGTTATATCTTCTGCGCTGAAATTTAGACTAGTTATCGCTCAGGCTCCTTCGGTCTTCGCCCCATTCATCCAAATGTTGTGGAGTGCGGGTTGTTAGAATGACACATAAACGAGGCAGAAAACACCCTAAATCTAAAGAGTTTTGGTCTCAGTTCAAAGATTCTTGCGAATTTGTTCAAGAACAAGCTTTCCTTGATAGGGTTAACGGGGTCTGTTTGTCTGAATACAGTTGATGATTGGCAATTCACTTAGCTTAAAGTTTTGGGAAACCTGTCCTGAACAAACAGCGGAATCCATTTTACCGCCTAAAGTATTAGCTATTTAAGCGAGAATTCTAAGTGAGACCTCATTCATGGAAAATGAAAAAACCCTTGGAGCGCTAAGCAAAATTAAGGTTACTCCGCTGGCGGCTGAAAGCTTCGGCGTCCGCAGCATGTGCACATTAGTTGAAACGCCCGATTTAACGGTGCTTTTAGATGCTGGAATTTCGCTTTGCCCGTACCGCTTCAGCTTGCCGCCGCATCCCACTGAGTTTCAAACAATCGCCAGGTTACGCAAACGCATCGCGGAAGCCGCAGACAAGGCTGAGGTGGTTACGATTAGCCACTATCACTTTGACCATCACACGCCCTCATACGAGGACTGGGTAGTCAACTGGACCGAAGCAAACGAAACAGCACGGCAAATTTACCAAGACAAAACAGTGCTCGTGAAGAATCCGAAAGAAAAAATCAACGCCAGCCAAAGACAACGCGCTTGGCTTTTCCAAAAAACAGGAGGCAAATACGCTAAAAAACTGGAAGCAGCCGACTGAAAAACATTCAGTTACGGGCAGACAAAGCTGAGTTTTTCTGAACCTGTCGCCCATGGCTCTGAAGATTCAATGCTGGGCTGGGTTGTAATGGCGGTTGTGGAGTACGGTGGAGAGCGGTTCATGTTTGCGCCTGACGTTCAAGGACCAATGTCTTCCCGCACGCTTGAGCTAATTTTGAAGGTAAAAACAACCGTGATTATGCTGGGTGGACCGCCGTTTTATCTGGGAGGCTTCCAAGTTGAGGCGGCTCAGCTGGAGCAGGGGCTGCGAAATCTTGAAATCGTAGTGCAGTCGGTGCCTTTGGTTATCGTTGAGCATCACGCATTGAGAGATGATTTATGGAAGCAAAAAATAAGCCAGGTTTACCAGCAAGCGTCCACGGTTGGGCATAGGGTTATGACGGCTGCAGAGTATGCGGGCAACGAAAACGTGTTCTTAGAATCCAAACGTAAACAGCTTTACCGAGACTTTCCCCCTTCACCAGAGTTTAAAGCGTGGATGAAGACATTAAACGACAAAAAAATCGCTAAACCCCCACTGTAAACTGGCTGGAAAGCGGAAAATGAAATAAACAAGCAAACAAAAAATATCACCAAGTAAAATTCAGGTGAACGTTGAAGAGCCTTGTTAATCTTTAGTTTAGCCGCTTTTGTTGCTTCGTTTGCGCTTATTGTTTTGGCAGAGATGGGCGATAAAACCCAGTTTTTAGCCATGTCCTTTGCCACCCGATTCAACCCCTACAAGGTGCTTTTAGCAGTTTTCTTGGCAACATTGGCTAATTTTGCAATCACAGTAACCATAGGCCAACTTTTAACCACAATCGTGCCCATAGATGTAATTTTGCTGGTTGCTTCACTTTCATTCATCGGCTTTGGACTCTGGACTCTGAGAGGTGAGAAACCGAAAAGTGAAGACGAAAAAGTTTCACGGTTTGGCCCGGTTGGAACGGTTTTTGTCGCGTTTTTTATCGGAGAGTTCGGAGATAAAACTCAGCTAACCACAATCAGTTTAGCAGCCCAATACCAAAACGCAGTAACCGTTCTCATAGGCGCAACCTTGGGCATGCTGGTGGCGGACGGACTTGGAATTGCTGTGGGCGTTGCTTTAGGTAAACGTATTCCGCAGAGGACAATTAAGTGGGTTTCAGCAACCATATTTCTGATATTCGGGTTAGTTGGCGTCTATGAAGTTCTGTCATCTCGGATTGGTTTAGCTTACACAGCATTAACTTTAGTTTTGCTGGTTGTTTTCGCTGTTGCGGCAATTATTTTTATAACTCGAAGAGAGATGGAGCGAAAAATTTGGTAGCCAAAAAATGCAAAAGTGAACATGCATAATCTTGGTTGGTAAACTTTAAGGCTTAGTTCAATTAATTCTTTTTTGAGGTTTTGCGCTTGGATAAAAATCATGTAGTTATCGCTGAATTCAGTATAATGCCTGTTGGTCAAGCTGGAAGCAGTGTTAGTCGGTATGTTGCAGCCGCCGTTAACGTCTTTAAGAATGTTGACGGCTTAGACTTTGAAGTGACGCCCATGGGAACCATCCTTGCAGCAAAAGATCTTGACACGATATTTGAAGCGGTCCGCCGAGCCCATGAAGCCATCATCGAGATGGGAATCAAAAGAGTATCCTCCACGCTAAGGATAGATGACCGAAGAGATAAACCACGAACAATGGAAGATAAGGTAAAAACAGTCCAAAACTGCATGAAAAACTAAAGGTTAACCATGAAAAACGGAACATAAATTTTAAAAAATAAAAGTTCGGAAAAAATTCCGTTTTTTTAATTTTATGTGATTGCTAGTTTCTTTGTTTCTTTAGGTTCTTTTTTAGGTAAGATGATTTCGAGTACACCGTTGTTTAAGCTTGCTTTTGCGTCATCTGACTTTATCTTCTCCGGTAAATCGATTCTTCTGTAAAACTTTTGAGCCATTCTTTCACGTCGGACATAGTTTTTCTCTTTTTCTTCCTCAGAAATGCTCTTTTTCGCGTGAATCAGCACTGATTCTTCGCCGACTTCAATGTTTACATCTTCCTTGCTAAAGCCCGGCAAATCCACGGTTACACAGAAATCTTTTCCTCGGTCCTCCACGTCAACAGAAGGCATCATCATCATTTGTTTGAGCATCATTGGATAGCCAGGTCTGCCACGCATCCACTGTCTCCATCTCGGCGGCATACCCCAGAAATCATCGATCCGTTCCCGCATCATGTCAAAGTCGCGTTGATAGGGAGTTATGCCTTCTTCGCCTTCCTTCCTTACCTGTCCAGCTTTCTTCTCTTTTCCTCCATAGTAATAGTACATTTTCTTTTTTTCTTCAGACAAAATTTTTTCACCTCACCTTAACCGAATTCTCACTTCAGTTATTAACATATGTGGCTGTGTCAAGCTAGTATCATACCCTGAAGCCGTGGAGGTAAACAACCGGAAAAAAGGTTCTCTTCTGCATTGCCGTTAAGTGTTTTCTCGGTAGGTGTAGCCGCATCTGAGGCATCGGAAAAACTGGGTGGAAGATTCGTCTGATCCTCGGGTTTGTACTTGCCAAACGTTTGCTGTGTTGTTTCCGCATTGGGGGCAATCAACATGCAGTGTGGGCAATACGCTGAACTGCTCTTCTTTTCCAATGACGGCGACATGCTGTTTTGGGTTATGTTCAAAGATTCTGCCGCCGACTATGACTTTGCTGTTTAATTCTTGTTTTTTAAATTGGCATTTGGTGCATGCCATCATAATTAGGGCTTGTTTTCCAGAATTTACTTTTTTAGGTACAAGTCGTGAACCGCACTCCGCGCAAAAATCCATAGGTATTATCTCCTTTTTAAAAAAATTTTGGCAGATGAAGAATTAACTTGGCGCAAGTGTAAAAGTCTTTGTTCGGAAGAGAGAGAGGGGGAACATACTTCGTTCGCTTGCGTTGCGTTAATTTTCATATACCAAACGCTTTGGATTTGCATCCTCACGTTTGTTACTCATCCCTAATACAGGTTCATCCATAAATAATGATGTGACTGTATCGACCCTACAACAACCGACAAGCTTGCTGGCTGTATCCAATTGTTAACATTCACCCGCGACTCCCTGAAGCCTCGCCGTCCCTGATTTAACTATGCTTTTTAGGTCTTCTAATGGGCATAAGAGCAGCTTTTGCAGCACCCTTCTTCGATGCCGACGTTCTAGGCTTTATCATAACTACGGCTTTCTTTAGGTCCAGCGGAGTAATTACGCGGAAAAAAGTTTTGAAATCTGGGTCCAACTGCTCAATCACCATCGTTGACATGTAACGAACCCCACGCAGCTTAGACACCATTGCATCCAAATCAAACTCGCTGCTTGCCAAAGCATCTTTAGCCGCCTCCAAAGCTACCTGCGTACTGTAAACAGCATGCAACGTCTCAACCTCACAATCAGGTGATCTGGCAACAACCGCAGACTTACCCTGAGCACAATCAAAAAGCAACGTAACTACATCTTGGGAGACAAATGGGGAGTCAAACGGCAAAACCAACGAGTATTTTCCCTCTGCCGCCTCAAACCCAGTCAAAGCCGCCCCTAAAATCCCCTTTGATTCATCAGCATTACAAACAAACCTAACCTTCGGTGAAACGATCTTAGCGTATGAATCTGCCTGTTCTTTTGAAGCGGTGACCACAACTACTTCTGCACCTGTGTCTTTCACAGCGTCAACAACATACTTCAACAATGGCTTACCGTCCAGCTTCAAAAGACCTTTGTCTTCCCCAAACTTACCAAACGAATCAACGGCTAAAATGATAACTGATTTATCCAAACAGCAACGTCTCCACCCATAAATTACAAGACAAGTTAAAAAACATGCAGAGCAACTATACTGTTAAGTTAAGTTGCCTGTAAAAATTTTGTCGTTTCTTAATAGGAAATTCCATGTTTTGCCAGGATTTCAAAAACGATTTTCGTGCTTTGTGCTTCTTGTCTTTGTTCCTGCAGGCATGCTCGGGCTTGTTCGAGCACTTGAGTTTTTTGAGAGTCACTTAGGTTAAGCCAGTTAATTTTTTGTGCCAGCGTATTTGTTCCCCGCCTCTCATATCGCAAGCCTTTTTATAATGCAGTATTGTGGCTGTCGATATATATCGAAAATCGATATATTTCAGGAGACAAAAATAAGCTTAGGCGCCAGCTAAGACGCCGACTACCTTCATCTTTTGCATGACGTCGTCGGCATGCGGCGCGATATCCATGTCTTCCGTCAGGTCTCGGCCTGCCTCATGTCCCATGTGGTCGCCATCACCCCACTGATCAGACACAGAAACATCATAAACCTTACCCTTGTACCCAACATACGCAGGCCTACCAGCCTTCCCATCAAAACCCCTTAACTCATCCACGGTGAATTTTTTCATGTTCTCCAAAATGCGCATACTCCTGAAGTATTTTTCGGTTGAAACCTAATTTTATAGCTTTCTTTTTGATCACTTTTCGTTTAGTTCGGGTATTTGCTGTGTGAGCTTGACCCAGTTTTCGCCAGCATTCTGTTTTATAAGTGGTTTGACGTTGGCGAAAACCTGCGGCGGCATAAAAGTCATCCATCCCCGCGTAATTGTGAGTTGGTCGTTGAAGTCCAGGAGGGGAAAGAGCCATTTTGCCAGCGTGGGAAATTTTTCAGGCGGTACTTTTCTTGACATAACGCCAACGATGATGGCTTGTTCGTTCTGTGCTGTTCGCTCTCTAAGAATCGGGTACAGGTGGGCATCTTCTTTGTCGAGATGAATTCTCAGGTGTGCGTTTAGGGCTGCAGTTGCCCTAGCCGCTGCCAGTGGATCAGGCGCGTTGCGCATTGATTCCAATCCGCTAACCATGATGTCGAGCTCGTGGTGATCCATAAGGTAAGATTGCGCGACAAGAGGCGCCACCGCGTCAACCGCGGGAAAAACCGCAGCCTCCTCTCCACGAGCATGATAATCCAAAACCTCCCCCATAACATGAAACCGATCCAAAACAGGCGTTAAATCGCCGCCTCCACGGGCAATTTTAAAAGCTGAATCATCAATCTCAAAAACATCACGACGAAACGCATTATGCAACACCAGCACAATATCAATCGGACCCGACAAAAAACCACAACCAAACCATCAAAACCACAATCATACTAATAACAATTTGCTGTCATAGCCACGCACATACAAAACTAAAAGATAGATTTTGCGATGGATATCTACGGTTGAATTCTAAGGGTCGGGTTAATTTTAGTTTAATATACCAAGTATTCTACTAGAGAATCAGGTCTTTGTGAATAGCGTCGTTGAAGTTCACTCGTAAAAGATTATGTTTGCATTTGCCGTCTTTGCAGCCATACAGCAGCAGGTTAGGATTGCTAAAGTTGGTTGTTAAAACTTCGTTTGTTGAATGCAGTTTTCCCAGTATTTAGAGCGGACTTGATTGTTTAAAACGTGCCCTCCAATAAGAGATACGCTCCAAGATTTCTCTTTAAAGGATTGAGTAATCAACAACAACATCCAATAAAACGTTCAGTTGTGACGACCTTTGAAGCGTCGCCTTATATGGGATGAACGTTGAGCTTTAAATTAATTTGTGATTGCAAAACAGCAATAACACCATTTTCAAACAATATGCATATAGCAATCGATTGTATACAATAATTTATCTTATTCTCATTCATTAGTTTTTGTAATAGAAACTACGCCTGAAAAAGGCAGACCTGAAAGCTAAACAATCCAGTTAAGATTTTAAAAAAAATTCGAGCTTAGAACGCAGGGTTTTGTGGAGGCGTTGGGAGTTTTGTTTTGAACTATTTATTTTGGATTCATAGGAGGCTTTCATAAGTTAGTTAAATAGCCTCAGATATCTGGTGCTGTATTGGTATGGTATCTGGAGGAAAGTTTATGAAACAAATTGCAGAAAAAGATAGGAAAGAACTAGAAGCTAAGCTTGAGAATGTTTTCCAAGAAAAAATCAGTGAATTGCCGACAGAGTTGCGTGAAATATTGCTAGATGACATGGTTACAGCCTTCGAAAACAGGTTAAATGTGTTAAACCGAGCAAACAGAAAAACAGATAATTGACGGCATGCATGGACGAAATCAGTGATTAGTAATACATAAATGATTTATATTAAAAACGGGAATTTGATTAAAAAAGAGGAGTATAAAGTGCGTCGTTCAAAACTCGAAATGTATGTTGACATCCTCGGCGTTCTGGCTCACAGAGGACCACTAAAACTAACACACGTTATGTACAAAGCCAACGTAAACTGCAGCGTCTTAAAAGAGTACCTTGACTTCCTCATAAAACAAGGCCTCGTCGAAGAACGCACCGCAGGAAAACAACGCGTAGTCTACGCCGTAACACAACGCGGCATAACAGTACTAAAATACTTCAAAGAACTAAAACAAGTCCTACCCATAGTCGAAGAAGCACGAAACCAAACCCCAATCCCCTACTAAATCCAAACCCCCATTTTCATTAAACCAAAACATTTTACACAAACCACAAACATTCCCAACAACTAAATTTTCAACAAACAAAAAGATAAAAACTCAATTAAACATTCTACACAGACCACACGCTGCATAATACTCAACCCAATTTATCAAAAATTGACGTTGACAAAATAATGTAGTTATTTGAAATAAATACTGCAGTTTCGCAAGTCTTAATAAATGAATTGTGGGATTAAACTGTCAACTGTATGTGTGCAGACATGTCTGGAGGGATTTGTGATTAAAGATGAGATGTTGGCTAAAAAGCCGATTACTGTGCTTGAGAAAATTGAGGAAAGTCTTGAGAGGCTGAATCAGAAGATGGAGGTAATTATTGAGATTCAGAAGAATGGCAATGACAGTCAAAGGTCAGCTATTACTTTGCCGGATGCTTCTTTGGATGTTATGACGCTTCTTTCTATGCCCGATCACTTGCGGAAGACGGCTATGGCGATTTGCAGGTGTGACCGGGCAACTGCGGAAGAAATTGCTGGGCAGACAAGTCGAGCTAGAGCTGTTGAAAGTGCTTATCTTAATCAGCTTGTGATTATGGGTTATCTTAAGAAGACGCGGAAGGGAAGAAAAGCCTATTTTTACGTTGATAGGGAGACGCAGGGTTGAGTGCTATGAGCAAAATAATCGCTGTACATTCATATAAAGGCGGAACGGGAAAAACGCTTCTTTCAGTAAACTTAGCAGCTACTTTTGCTAAAAACGGTAAGAACGTTTGCCTCTTTGATCTTGATTTCAGGGCGCCGAGCTTGTTCTCGATTTTGAAAGTTGAAAAGGTCGAATACTTTTTTAACGATTACTTAAACGACAGCTCTGACGCTAAACAGGTTCTTGTAGATTTAAGCAACAGGATTCCTGGAGGCGGCAAGTTATTCGCTGGCTTAGCGAACCCTGCGACTGAAGCAATAAGGGACATGTCTGCAAAAGATAGAAAATGGGAAATGCGTGCGCTGGGCAGGCTGCTTGCACTTAAGAAAACACTACTTGAGGATCAAAAGTTTGATTACTTGATTTTTGATACAAGCCCTGGGCTTCAATATTCCTCTATAAACGCCATCGTCGCCGCGGACTTCGTGGTTGTGGCAACAACTGGTGACCGCTCGGATGTGGACGGAACGAAACGAATGCTGCAGGAGCTCTATAACTTGTTTGAGAAGAAAACGGGACTGGTGCTAAACAAAGTGCTTAGATTCAACGGCCACTGCAACAGCTAAGAGAAACGAAATGAGCGAAAAAATAAAAACAGTTTATCATGTTCCAATGCTTGGGATCGTGCCTTGCTTCTGCGAAATCCTACGAGCCGAAGGCAACTTGATATTTGTCCAAGACAAACCCGACCACCCCTTCACTAAGATACTTGCAGAAATGGCGAGAAAAATAGAAAACAACGAAGTAAACTAGTCAATTTCTCCCTTCTTTCTTAGGTTCCGAAATTTATTCAAGATTGTTTGTTAATTGATTGTATGCTTTTCAAAATAAACTTAATTCTTAGTAAAGGAGGAAAAGGTTTATGGAAAAATTAGGCTTTGCCAAACCACTTCTCAAACCATTCTTGGAATGTTGAGTGGCATTCTTTGCGCCAAGCCGCTTCTCCAGGGTCTTCCTTCATACAGCCAGCGAGCTCCAGCCGATGAGCGATTTCCTCTTTTGCTTCTTCCAGCAATGCTTCAACGTCATCAAGCATATCATTACCGCCATCAGAATAATCTTTCACGGAAGCTTTCAAAAAAGCTCTTTTTTGCTTAATTAGTTGCTCAAGTTTACCTTCAGCCGTCATATTTTATCATCATCTTACTATTGGTTAAAGACTGCCATCTTTAAAATTGTGTCTGTTTTTAAGAGTTAGCGGTTTTTTCGGACAAAATTATTTGAACATTGAACATGAGCTGAACGCTTGCTTTATGTGGAATTTTGGTGCGGTCGCCGAGATTTGAACCCGGGTCGTCAGCGTGGCAGGCTTACACACCATGAAACTGCTCGACGGTTTGATGTCCTAGACCAAACTAGACTACGACCGCATATACGTGGATTTTTGTGGTCTAGCGATCAGTGTCGATGGTAATGTCGGCTTTTGGTCGGCGCCAGAATTGATAGTCGAGAATTGGCATTATTTTGCCTTTCGGTTAATTAGTAATGCCCAATAATGGTTGATGCTGTCTGGGCTGCTCTCCATCGACATGGCGCGGGTTGTCCAGCAACTATCCGATTTAGCCAAACAGTGAAAGCGGTGAACGGCAGGGGAATCCCGCTTGGGCTTTCAGAGGAGGAAGTCGCCTTCTACGACGTCTTAGCAGACAACGAAAGCGCAAAACAGATGCTATGCGACAAAGTCCTAAGGCAGATGGCACGCGAACTCGTCGATATGATACGAAACAACGTAACCATCGACTGGACAATCCGCGACAACGTCCAGGCACATCTGCGAGTCATGGTCAAAAAACTGCTTAAAAGATTCAAGTACCCGCCCGACAAACAGGCAAAAGCCACCCAAACAATACCCTTGAATTGCGAAAGAAAATTCCCGATGCTCTTGACGTTGTAAGGCGATGTAGGCAAAAAATCTTGGATGGAGAAGTACCTATTGAAGATTTGATTATCTCTAAGCGAATGTCAAGAAATCCCTAGCGATACAATCAACATGTTAGCCAGGTTATTGTGGACGAGCCGTTGCTTCCGCCTGAGGTGCATTTGACAGCTGATTTTGCCTATTTCAGGTGGCATGGCAAAGGAGAAGACATTTGGTTTGATTACAGGTACAGTAAAAAAGAGTTGGAACCTTGGGTAAACAAAGTCGAAGAGACAGCCGGTAAAGTCAAGAAAGTTTACGGCTACTTCAACAACCATTATCACGGTTACGCTCCAGAAAACTGCCTACAACTTATTGAGCGTCTTGGACTTTTGTCTGAAGAGCAAAAGAAAAGTAAGGCAAGAAGTACTGTTAAACAAGCTCAGCTAGGCACCTTTTTCGGGTAAGCGCGCTGGTTAGTCCAGATATTATGTATCTGAGTAGTTTGGGGAAAGCGTGGGCTAGTTAAGTAATGCAGACTTTGTTTTCCGAAAAGAGAGTAGCTTTCGAAGTTAGGGTATTACCAGTCTGGGTGCCTCTGTATGTACTGTTGTTGTGTGGAACACTTGTGCACAAAACTGATTTACGCTGCTTGTTTATTAATATCGCATGAATTACTATTTAATATAATTGAGTGTGAGGGTTAAATTTGAGTGAATTGGCATATACAAATGAAATAGTCATCTCCGCAATAGTTCCAGTTTCAAAAGAAAATATTGCTCCAAGAAGAACAATAGTTTACCAGACCCTTATAGATCCCTCCGTAGCCAGAATTGCAGGTGAAAAAAACAAACACAAGTTATTCAACAAGTTCCTATTCAGGCTTAACAATCCATCAGAAATAGATTTTGTTTCAACAGAAAAATATTACGAACCATACTTAACAGTTAGTGGAAAATATTCAATTGATTATTACCGCAAGTGCAGTTACACAGTAAAAGTAGACAAAGACATTACAGAAGTCATTCTTTTCAACCACACATTCATACCTGGGGAAGGTTCGTATTCAACTAAAAGCGAACATCGCGTCAAACTTGAAGGAGAAGAACGATTAATTAGAAACTCGGAGGCTTTCCTTTTCCTAAACGGAACCGGCGAAGAATCAAAGCTCAGTGAATTTCCTTCCGCCCCTTGCGAAAAAAATTCTCAAGAACTAGTTGAATCGTTTAAAATGCGCGAGATAGCGCCAAACATGGATGTGGAGGCTATCCGCAAAAGAATAGTACAGCGCCCAACTGACATACAAAGAATTGTGAATGAATCGCTAGAAATTGATGAACGTTCCGTAATATACAGGCCAATATACAAGGTTACTTACAAGTGCCCCAGAATAGGCAAAGAAGTCTATTTGGAAGTTGACGGAATTACTTCAAAAATAATCCGACAAAAACAAAATATTCTATCAGCAGCATTAAGAGCTGTAGTGACGGATCTAAAAAAACTTTTTACCATTAAATAAGTTGGATAAAAATATCAACATTGGTTCGTCAGTTAGTTCGTAAGCTGGTTGGTCTGGTCGGTGGATTAAAATTTAATCTGTCGCCATAACATATCGCAGGGAAACGGTTATGCGGTTTCGGCTAAGGCTGTTGCGTATTTCATTGTTTATCCTTGTGTCTCCTCTGCCTCTGCTTGCGTGACCCAAACGAGCTATCTTCAGTTTTTGAGGTTGCCGCGGATTATCTGAGGATTGCTTTTTGGTTATGTCAATTATGCCCTATTGATGCTGCTGAACTGAAGTGCATCTGTAGAGGAATCGGTGATTTTCCCCATTCTCTTATCAGTTGCCAACCAACGTTTACTGCTTGAGTTCCTTTTCGTCAGTGTAAAGCCATCTGCTAATGAATTTCGGCAAACTGCCAAAGTAGATCTTAGAGAGCTGAACATATTTCCAGAAGGCTGATAATGCTTGAAAAAGGTTTGAACTGGAATAATGACAGTGCGGGAACCGGGATTTGAACCCGAGTCCTAGACTTGGCAAGCCTATGTACTAACCAAGCTGTACTATTCCCGCATGTAGAGGTATAACGCAACAGTCTAAACACTTCCTAATAAACTATAGTTCTGTTTTTGCGCCGGGATGAACCAAACTCGTTGTTATACCTATGCAGCCGGATGCTCGCTTGGCAATAAATCTGCTAATAGCGTTAATAACTTCAACAAGGCGCTTTGCCTTTCTCTTGGTATTGGATTTTTGGAAAATGTATCCTTGGAAATGATGGAGATAAAAACTTGAAAGAGAGGGTGCACGAGAGGAAATTAAAATAAACCATTCGAATTAGCAACAAACTGGGTGCGAATACTTAGCTGGATAGGTAATTTAATTATGATAACGCGCTATTGGAGAAGACCGAAAGGTGACTGTTTGATGGCTACTTCCCTTGCTTATGGAAAAAAGGTTTGCAGTTTGGCATTGACCTTCAATTCTCTTCTCACCATTGTTTCGGTGTTGGGCGTTTTGGAGGGCTTCTATTCGGCAAGGTATCACTTGGAAACCTTATCCGCCGTATCTTATTGACGGCTCCTTGTTTTGGTTTGCGGTTTTGGCTGCAATGTTCAACATTTATTTTGTCGTGAGGCTTGGCAGGGTGAAAACAGGAAGATTGTGGTTTCATCATTATGTTTGGGGTTTGCCCTGTTTGCCTTAGCGTGTGTCTTGCTTTTGTTGTTTGGCTCCATTTCTTTTTTTGGCATATTTGTTGGTAACGGATATAGCATTTTTGTTAATGCTGGGCGTTTCTTTGCTTTGGGTGGTTTAACTTTGTTTATAGACGATTTTGCTGATGTTTCGAAGAGATTGACGTTTGTTCTGAGGTTTGTTCGCTCGAAGGTTTATAGAATTCGCGGATCGATTCGCATTGTTCAAGGCGTTTTAGGTTTTATGTCCCTGTACATTTTTTTGTCCGTTATCTTCTCGACTTCACTGAGGCAGGGAAGTAACTCAAATAGGTAATTTTGTTTTAGCTGTAACGTTGTTGGTGACGAGTATCTCTTCTCTGGAAAGTGTTTACAGAAAAACGGGGTTGCGTTCATCGTAGGCAAAAGTAATATTTTTGCTATAAAGGTGATTATTGTAGGTTTAAAAGTCTGTTGGGATGGAATCCCTGTGTTTCTTAGGGAAAGAGGGTTAAAATTTGAGGAAACATGAGTCACGGAATGTTGGGCGGCGAATAACTGCGCCAGTTATCTGGAGATTGGTATCGTACCATTGGAGTATTATCAAGGTCTTTTTCTATTGGTTTAGCAAGCTCCTTTAACGTTTCCAGAATTTCAACGTGGTGATTTTCGTCGTTTATTATGCTTTCAAAAATACTTCTAACGTTATCTAAACTTATGTTGTAGCGCTCATTAATTTCTTTAGTCAGGTGTTTCATTGTTTGCATTTGCACAAGAATGTAGTATTCTTCACCAAGTTCGCTTTCCAAAGGTATTAGTTTTTCATATAACTCTGGGAGGGAGAGTTCGCCCACTTTTCTATTTTTTGCCTCGTCGAGATAATTGGTAACAGTTAACCATATTTGTCCGAGGTTCTCCGCGCAGTCTTTAGATTTCACCTCTGAATTTGCGATGCTGCTGCCAATGCCTTTGAGAAGTGTTGAATGTTTTAAGCTATCTTGAGCTATACTCATCGAGATTTTGCGATGGGCGTATCAGTTCTCTCAGAAAGACTTCCGTACAAAAGAAATGCATTGTATTCCAGCATGCTCAAACATCCAATGTAAACGGCCATTGTTTTAGAATCATTCATTTTAGGGATTCTATCATTCCTCGATTTCGTTCACAGCTTACGTTTTATAAAGAACTTATGAATTTGTGATCAACGAAGATATTCATAATTAAATTTAAAAAAATCATCATATTGAGAAAAAACTCATGCACAGTTGAAAGGGTTTGGTAGTTTAAGCACTTGACCTTAACCAGCCTCTTCGTTTGAAAACCAGCGTAAGGGTCAATGCCACCGCAATCATTATTGCAAGCATAACGTAGAAGCCGTAAGGGTTGGTTGTTCCTGGGATAAATCCTGATTTGAAGCTTGTTCCGTAAATTCCAGCTATCAAACTTAATGGAAGAAAAATGGCTGAAATTATCGTGAGAACTCTAATTACATTATTAGTTGTTACTGTTTGAGCATTGACCAAGATATCGCGGATGTTACTCATTTCTTCACGGTGTGCATCAACAACCTCCACCAACTGGATAGTTCGGTCATAGAGATCTCCGAAACGGGGAAGATTAACCCCTTGCACCAGCGCAAATTCTCCCCTTGTTATCCTTCCCATAATCTCGCGAAGCGGACTCAAACTCTGCCTAAGAGACACCAGCCGCTCTCTTACCTTAACAAGTTCCACACCAAAACTGCTTCCTGCAAGCCTTGACCCTTGTCTGAAAAATCCCAAGGCTTCCAGATTCAACGCATTGATTTTTTCGAATACCGCATCTGAAACCGGGTAATATTCACTGGTGACCAAATCGAGAAAAATATATAACATAATGTCGGTTGAGGGAACAAGTGAAAGCGAGAAATAGCCATGCGTGCCAATTTTTTTGTAAACCTCACAAGTCAAATCTGAATAACCCTTATGCAATGTTAGTATCCATCTTGAACAAACAAGCATCGCTAGGCGTTCCATTTTCCCTTCAGAAACAAAATTTTCCCGATTTGGAAAATTTAGAAGACAAAACATTCGGTCTTCATGCTCATCAATCCGAGAACGTACCCCTTCTTGAGTAAGCTCTTGAAGGTTGTGTTGATCTATGCTAAAATAATCCGCTATCTCTTTCATCTCAGAATCGGTTGGATCTTGGGCATCTACCCATAGAACTTCATTATTATTAATTTCGTCGGGCAAAACATCTAAATTTCCAGATTGCCATCGACCTTCTTCATGTTGCTTAAGCAAAGTAATGGTTAGCAGCCGCATTCACCGAGAAACTAATGAGAATGCCTCCTTGTAAATCTAACCATCTCTTGTTGAGAAGAACAAATTCAACGGGCATTTTCAATGGCTCTTGCTAATTTGTTAAATGCCTATCAGAAGCTTTTTATTGTTAATCTTAAAGAACAGTTATGACCAGTTATGTCAGAGATTATTAAAGTAGAGAATCTTGTTGAAGTTTACTCTGACGGCACAAAAGCCGTTGATGACATCTCCTTCAGCATTAAGGAAGGAGAGTTCTTTGGTTTTCTAGGACCAAACGGCGCAGGAAAAAGTACAACAATCAAGATTCTGACAACGCTTCTTAGAAAGACATCTGGAACCGTTACCGTCGCAGGATATGACCTTGTGAAGCAAGCAGCCGATATCCGCAAGATCATCGGTGTTGAAAGCCAGGATACAACTGTTGATGGCGACTTGACTGGCAGGGAAAACATAGAGCTTCAAGGGCATTTTCACCAGATGAACCCAGACGACATCAAAAAACGGGTACCCGAGCTTCTGGGCCTAGTAGGCCTTGAAGAAGCAGCCGACAGACGCGCCCGAAACTACTCCGGCGGCATGAAAAAACGCCTCGACCTCGCCACTGCCCTAGTTCACAAACCCAAAATCCTATTTTTAGATGAACCGACAACAGGTTTAGATCCGCAATCGCGAGCGGCTATTTGGAGTTATCTGGAAAAATTAAACAAGGAAGAAGGCATAACCATTTTCTTAACGACCCAGTACCTAGAAGAAGCCGACAAACTATGCAAAAGACTCTCCATAATCGACACTGGAAAAATAGTTGCAAGCGGCTCCCCTGCTGAGCTTAAACGCGAAGTAGGTGCGGACTCTATTAGAATTTCGTTTGAAAACTGCCAGAGAGACAACGCTAAGGCCAAAGAGCTGTTAAAAACAATGACAGACGTCACCGAAATAATGGATTCAGAGGAATGCCTAACAGTTTACGCCAAGAACGCTGGTTTGCTAATAGCTGATATTGTGAGAGCATTAGACAGCAGCGACATTCGAATTGCCTCAGTAACGTTTTCCTCGCCTTCGCTGGATGATGTTTTCATGAAGCACACGGGCAAGCGAATAAGAGCAGAAGACTTTGTAAAAGCGCCAAGCGCCATGGCTGGAAGATTTGGTGGAAGGAGATAACAAAAATGACCTTACTTTCTGATACTAGTTACATATTCGTAAGATATATGAAAAAACTTGTTCGAACCCCCATCCTGCTTTTCTTTTCCCTC
This sequence comes from Candidatus Bathyarchaeota archaeon, assembly GCA_963767735.1. Classification (GTDB taxonomy): domain Archaea; phylum Thermoproteota; class Bathyarchaeia; order Bathyarchaeales; family Bathycorpusculaceae; genus Bathycorpusculum. The sequence continues at coordinate 188,452 of CAVYES010000002.1, forward strand.
TTTCAACCTCTTCTATTCCTCTTGCTATTCACGCAGCTATTAGGAAGGCTTTCCAGTTTTCCAGGAGTACTTCCAACAGGAGTAACTTATCTGGAGTTTGCGGCTGCTGGAATCGTGATGCAAAACGCTTTTGGAAGCGCGCTGCAGTCAGGAAACTCAATAGTGGCTGACATCGATTCAGGGTTTTTGCAGAAAATGCTCGTGACACCACTGAGTCGTCCAGCAATTCTACTCGGCAGATTAAGCAGTGACGCCTTTAGGGTAGTTATCCAGACAGCCATAATTCTCGCGTTAGCATACGCTTTAGGTGCCCACGTAACCACGGGAGTTGTTGGAATTTTGCTTATCTTCTTCACTCTTGCGTTCTTTGGGCTTGCATGGTCAGGAATCTCTTTGGCGATAGGCATGAAGACGAGAAGTTCCGAGACGGTTTTCGCGATAGGAGGAGTAATCACTTTCCCGCTGCTGTTTCTTAGTCCAGCGCTGTTCCCCCTTAGTTTTCTCCCCAAATGGGTGCAAGATGTATCAATGTTTAACCCTGTAAGCTATTGCGTTACCGCAACTCGAGCGCTAATGATCAACGGCTATCAATGGAGCACGATACTTCCTGCGTGGGGCGTAATCGGGCTGGTCGCCATTGTAACGTTAAGCGCCACACTCTACCAATTCAGAAAAGTAGTCAGCTAAAACCTAACGCATCACAGAGGAAACTGACGCATCCGCACAGCGGCGTGGCCAACCGCTCAATTTCACTTCATTGTTAGATTGTGAAGGGTCAAGCTGGGAGTAATTTGGATTTTTAAAAATATTGAATCGAAGTGTTAACTTGTGGCTGAATCAGTTACTTTTGAACCTATGAGTTTAGAAGAGCTTAGACGGTTTTTTGAAGAAAATAAAGCCAAATATCATGAAATTTGGGTAATCATAACCAACAAGAAAGCTGCAAATCCTCAGCTTGTTTTCTTTTGATCAAGTTGTAAGAGAAGCAAGAAAGCAGGGGCTGATTGACAGCCGCATAAGAAATGTGGATGAGAAACGGTATATGGTCCGCTTGACGAAAAGAATTAAAGCCTAAATGCCTTTAAATCGAAGAGAAAATGTACTAAGTTTTTAAGTTCAACGCCCACATTAAAATAGCAAATAATAGGAAGATGACCACGATTTGGACATAGAGAAGAAAATTGAGTTAATCTGTAGACCGCCAACGGAAGAAGTGGTTACGCCGGAGGATTTGCGCGCCCTTTTGGAAGTCGAGGAGCATCCTGTGGCTTATAATGGTTGGGAGCCTTCTGGTTTGGCGCATTTGGGAACAGGTGTTATTTGCGCTTACAAAATGAAAGATTTCGCGGAAGCAGGTTTGCATTTTAAAGCGTTTTTGGCAACGTGGCACGCGTGGTTAAACAACAAGTTAGGTGGCGATTTAACTCTTATTCGTAAAGCCGCTGACCTTTTTAGGCATTCGTGGCTTGCGCTAGGTGTGCCCGGCGATAAGGTTGAGTTCGTTTATTCTGATGAGCTCTACAGAGACATTGATTACTGGGCTAAAACGGTGATTATCGCTAAGAACTTGACGTTGGCGAGGACCACACGAACCCTTGAAATTGCTGGAAGAAAAGAAGGCGAAGCCCACTACGTCTCCGATTACCTCTACACTCCCATGCAGGTTGCCGACATTTTCGAGATGAAAGTTAAGATATGCCAGTTAGGCATGGATCAAAGAAAAGCAAACATGGTGGCAAGGGAAATAGGAGAGAAAATCGGCTGTTGGAAACCCGTTTGCATCCATCACCATTTACTGCAGGGTTTGGAGAAGCCAAATGTTTGGCCGATTCCAGAGGGTCAAGAGAGGGAAGCGGTCGCATCAGCGAAGATGTCGAAGAGCAAGCCTCAAACATGCATATTCATCTACGACACACCAGAGGAAATCAAGCAGAAAATGTCGAAAGCTTTCTGTCCAGAAAAAACCGTCAAATTCAACCCGATAATAGACATTTGCAAATACATAGTTTTCCGCGAAAAATCAGCTTTCAGAATTGAGCGGCCAGCCAAATTCGGGGGAAGCATCGAGTTCGGAAGCTTCCAAGAACTTGAATGCGCTTATTCAGAGGGCAAACTGCATCCTATGGACCTTAAAAACGGCGTTGCAGCCGAACTTGCAAACACATTAGAGCCTGTTAGACGATACTTCGCAAATAACAATGAAGCCAAAGACTGCTTGGAAACGTTGCGGCAAGCCAAGATAACAAGGTAAAACCGTGTCCACAAAACTTAAAGAAAAAGAAGAAAAAATCCAGCAAATCATAACCAAGCTGGCAGAAGAGTCAGCGAAGGGCAAGCCGATAGTTGTTGAAGGCAAAAAAGACGAGCAGGCACTCCGCATTTTAGGAGTAAACGGCATAATTGTGACGGTGAAAACCGGCGGCAAATCCTTCCTTGACGTAACAACAGAAATAGAAACGCTTGGTACCCAAGAAGTCATTTTGCTCTTAGATTTTGACAGACGCGGCAAAGAAGGCACCCTACGCTTGCAACGCGACATGGAGCGGTCAAAAATCAAGATAAACGTTCAGTTTTGGCGTGAACTGCGAGCGTTGGCTGGACGAGAAATGCAATGCATTGAAAGCGTAACTTCCTACTTGAGTACGCTTCAGGAAAAAACCACGTAACCACCCAATTTTGACAAAGAAATTCGTCAACAAAATTGATACCTACCCCGCTTCTTACGACTGAAACGACCAAGCAAAACCATACCCATTAGCGCTCTCAAGGCAAATTCAACGTGCAGTGCACCCGTCTTATAAGAATAAAACTTTCGTCTTTTCAGTTAGGGAACTGTTTTTATAAACCGCCCGGCTTTTAAGTATTGGCGAAATTTTATGGTTACAAATCCTGTTTTAGAAGCGATTAAATCTAGGCGAGCAATTCGCAGTTACGAAGATAAAGCAGTTCCCGAGTCTGCAATCCAAAAAATCCTTGAAGCTGCAACCTATGCTCCTTCAGCCATTAACGTTCAACCTTGGAAATTCACAATAGTCACCAATAAAGATGAAATGAAACAAATCTCTGATGTGGCGAAACCCGCGTTGATTCGGATGTTGCCTGACGTAGGCGACGAAGGGTTAGTTGGCTTAAAAAAACAGCTGTCAAATCCAAACTACAATATTTTCTACAATGCCCCGGTCTTGATTTTTGTTTCTGGAGCTAAATCTCCCTATGTAGTTTATGACTGCTCCATGGCAGCGCAAAACATGATGCTAATCGCCTACACTCTGGGGATTGGAAGCTGCTGGATAGGCACCGCGGTTCCCGCTGCTAACTACCCAAAAATTAAACCGACCCTTGGCATACCAGAAGACCATGACGTCCACGCCGCAGTCATCTTCGGTTACCCGAAAGGCGGCTTTCCAAAAGCTCCACCTAAGCGTCCAGCCCAGATTCTCAAACGCATCGAATAGAGGAAATCAGATGGATGTCAAAGGAAAAGTTGCCATTGTTACGGGTGCGTCTCGTGGAATCGGATTAGCTACAGCCAAAATTCTATCCAGCAAAGGCGCCAAACTGGTTTTAGTCGCCCGCTCAAAAGACAAACTTGAGCAGCTTGCCGCTGAACTGCCTGAAGCAATTGCCGTTAGGGCAGACATTTCTAAGGCTGAAGATGTTAAGAACATGGTTAAGCAGGCGTATGAGCACTTTGGACAGATTGATATTCTCGTTAATAACGCAGGTCAGGGATACGATGTGCCGGTTGAGAAAACGGACATTGAAATTTTCCATTACATTTTTGATTTAGATGTGGTGGGTCCACTGGTTGCCATGAAAGAAGCTATTCCACTTATGCGGCGTCAAGGCAGGGGAACAATTGTCAACGTGAGTTCAGGAACAGCCCTAATGCAATTGCCTGATAACGGTCCATATTCAGCCTTAAAACGCGCGTTGGCTCAAATCAGCTTAACTGCGAGAATAGAGCTGGCAAAAGACAACATCGTTGTCAGCGTCGTTTACCCCTACATTACGCTTACCGACTTCGAAAAAAACACCATCAAAGATGCTTTACTGCAAAGGCAAGAAGAAGAATCGCCAGAAGCACGAGAAGCATTTAGTAAAGCTGACCCGCCTGAGTACACGGCGCAGCGAATCGTTGCGGGCATCGAAAGTGGAGAAGCCGAAATCTATGGGCACGACTGGATGAAGCCTGCTCCAAAACCACGTTAGGCTAAGAATTTTTTCTTACATGCGGCACTAAAAGATAAGTTATCACCACTATACTGTATCCTATTTCGGTGGGTGCGGCAAACTTTGGGATTCCCGGAATGCTGGGCAAATTCGCAACCGTTAAGGCGTCTACGGCAGTAACGAATGAGGAAACTGCTATGGTGCCTATCCATCCTGATTTTTTGCCTTGCCAAATAAACATGGCGAAAACCATCACGAGCAAGCCGAAAACCAGAGTGTAAACGTTATAAGCTTCTGTCGCCTGCAAAATTGATGCTCCAAAGATAAGAAGCAGAGCCCCGATGAGAACATGAATGGCTCCAATAAACAGCTGCGCAACAGTTAAAACAAGTATGCCTATGCTTCTGCCCTTGTAAGTGACCGTTACTGGATTACGCTTGCTACTCATTCAATGCACAGCCAAATACCCGATTACTCAGGTCTAAAAAATGGGCGTTAGCTGGCCATTAATTTGGATAAGGTTGCCACAAGCACTTCAATGCGTTCTCCTGTTCTGCCGTAATCTGCCACTGAAGTAATCGTGGTTACAGGAGTCTCTCCTGAAATAGTCATCTTTGTTGTTTTTTCATCCACCTTTGACAAAGTTACTGTAAGCTTTGAAGGGTAGGCCAAGAAGGCCCCTTTAGTTTTAATCTTAACCGTATGAGTCTCTTCGTTTGATTCTGTTATTGTCCATTCAATCTTAGCGACTGCTTTTGGAATAGCCTCCCAGACAGCATTAAGCGGATATGAGACTTCCAGATTCTCTTTTTCCTCACGCAAATAGGCCATTTTTCTTCACCATTCTTAAGCATAACTTTTTATTAAAGACGCATGGTATCACCCCGAAATTTTCGTCATCCGAAGTGGATCCTGAAACATCATCGCCTGAATTTGCCAAAAAATGAAGAGCATGATGCCTTGGTTAATGCAGCTTTTTATTCCATGGGCATGTTACAAAAGCAGATTGGCTTTTTACCCAAAAGAGTCTTATGGTAGCAACTCAAGATGTTATGAAACCAAGCGCTTTAAAAAAAGTGGCAAGTGCCTAAGCATGGAACTGTCAATTGTAATTCCCGCCTATAATGAGGAAAAGAGAATTAAATGCACTTTGCAAAGCTTGGTTGACCGATTCAATGGGTCATGTGAAATTCTAATTGTGTCTGAAAGCATTGATAAAACCAATGATATCGTAACTGAATTCTCCAAGAAATCGGGCGTCATTAAGTTAATAACTTCAAACAGACGGCTCGGGAAAGGGGGCGCTTTCAAAAAGGGCGTAGAGAACGCGCATGGTAAAATTGTGATGCTTCTTGACTCAGACCTTCCGGTGCCCATATCGGATGTTGAGAAAGTAGTTTCATGCGTGAGAGCGGTTGATGTTGCTGTTGCTTCAAGAGAGGTCGAGGGAACAAAGATTTTGGTTTATCCTCCGCTTGCAAGAGTATTCGCCGGCAAAGCTTTCTCCCACATATTCAATGCCATGTTCAATCTTAACGTGAAAGACACGCAATGTGGCTGTAAAGCCTTCAAAAAAGAGGTCTTAGAAAACGTTCTCTATACCGTCGAAAGCAATGGCTTCGAGTTTGACGCAGAACTTTTATTCAAATGCAAAAAAATGGGCTACAAAATTAAAGAGATACCCGTAACATGGAGTTATAAGCCAGATTCAAAGCTTAACCTCTTTAACGACACAATAAAGATGGGGCGGGGGGTTCTCAAATTATGGGTGAAAACTTACATAGCCACGCAGAAGACTTAGAACGCATTGAAGAATCCGACTTCTGGAGCAAAGTCAAAGCCAAGCTGATCCTACGTTTAGTTGAAGGCAAACATGTCTTTGACGTTGGCTGCGGCTCGGGTCGCCTCTCAAAGATACTTTTGGACCAAGGCTTCACTGTGGTGGCAATCGATACCGACCCCAAAGCGGTTGAAATCGCCCAAAAAAAGAAGATTACCGCTTATGTATCAGACATTAGTGACTGGGGCGGGGAGGACAAATTTGACTGCATAATCCTCGGCGACGTACTTGAACACATCCAAGATGACAAAGCCGCCATGCACAAGATTCACGGCATGCTAATGCCCAACGGCTGCATTGTAGTTAATGTGCCCGCTTACCAAGCCTTGTTCAGTAAACATGACTCCGCTTTGGGGCATAAACGGCGCTACTCCAACAAGGAACTAAAAGGTAAACTGCGAGATTCAGGTTTCAAAATTGAGTATTTTAGGCATTGGAACTTGCTGGCGCTGCCAATCACTGTTGGAATTAAACTTTCCCGAAAAGATTACCCCCATGAAGAGGTAGCCAACAACAAATTCTTATCTGGACTGCTTGAAAAATGGCTAATAGTTGAGTCAAAAATAAACTATTTGTTCGGAATTTCTATTTTATGCAAGGCACGAAAAGTTGAGTTAAACGCCTCAAATCCTTCGCCTAATCAATCTGTACTGGCGCTGCAGCGTAAGCGTCAACGGCACCTGTCGTCCTAAAGGTTGGCATTTCCCGCTTACAATTGCTTTTGCTATTGCGTCAACGTTGGGTTCGCAGTCTATTGCCGTGTAGCCGTAGCCGATGGTTGGGCCGAAATGAGCGTCGGTCCCAGCGACTTGGGGAAGTTTAAGCTTCTGAGCTGCAGCTGTTGCTTTTTGTTTGTTGCGTCCAAATGGAAAAGCGGAGGCGTTCAAGGTTTCTATGGCGTCAAATTGGGCTTCCTCAACATGGCGCCCTAAGCTGCCTTTTAACCAAGCGTAAGGGTGAACTGCAATAGCTATCCCGCCTGCCTCATGGATTTTGTCAACTGTTTCCCTTGCGCTTAAGCCTCTCGGAATCAACTTTTGAAGGTTCAATGCAACTATGTGGCCGTCGGCGCTTGAAACCTCCATGCCTGGAATAACAAGAAAATCGGTTTCTTTTGCTATTTTTAAGCTGCCTTCAATTTGATTATGATCCGTCACGGCTACCGCGTTCAAGCCGCTTTTTTTGGCGTAAAAGATGAGTTCTTTTGGAGTTATCAGCGAATCTTTGGAGTAGTTGCTGTGAACATGTAAGTCGGCGTTGATTTGCATTGATTATCCTCCGATCTTATTTTGGCTGGTTTGCCGTTTTAGCTCTAATCTGAGCCAACTGTTCATCTAGTTTTGCTTCGTCAGATTCGATTTTGTGGAATAGCGGTTTTGGTTTAGCTATTTTATGCCCAGCTTCAAGTGGTTTTAATGCTTCGTTCCAGTTGCTTTCGTTGACGTGCCCTGGGAGGCTGAGTGTTTGCCAAAGCTGCTCCGCCGTGTCCGGCATGAACGGCGCCGAAACCACCGCGATAGCTTTTACCACTTGGGTGGCTACATAGAATATGGTTGCTGCTTTTTCCTTATCGGTTTTCATTAGGTTCCACGGTTCTTTTTCGTTTAGGTACTGGTTTCCAATACGGCTTATTGAGATTAGCGTGTTGGCGGCAGACTGAAGCCATGAGCTTTCGATTTCTTGGGCTGCAACTTGCACTTTCGATTTGATTACCTGTAACACGGCTTCGTCGCTGCTGTCTAATTTGGTTGGGTTTGGAATTTCGCTGTCAAATTTTGAAGCAATAAAACTTAAGGTTCGATGAATAAAGTTGCCGAAGGTGTCGTTTAAGTCAGCGTTGATTTTGTCTATAAAAGCGCTCCATGTGAAGTTGGTGTCTTTGCTTTCGGGTCTTGTAGCGATTAAGAAGAACCGCCAGTAATCCACTGGAAACATCTCAAGTGCTTCATCAATCCAGATGCCGACGCGTTGGCTTTTTGAAGCTTTTTGCCCCTTGAACTGCAAGAACTCGGTGGCGGAAACGTTCCACGGCAAATTATAGCCTTCGCCAGAAGCCAACAGCAACGCCGGTAAAATAATGGTGTGGAATGGGATGTTGTCTTTGCCGACGAAGTAGAGAGTTTTGGCTTGATTGTTAAACCAGAATTCGCGCCATTTTTCTGGCTGTCCCATGCGTTGGCATTGCTCGATGGTTGCTGAAACGTAGCCTAAAACGGCGTCGACCCAAACATAGACTGTTTTGCCTTCTGCGCCCTTGAAAGGTGCTGGGATGCCCCATTCGACGTCGCGGGTGACGGCTCGCGGTTTTAAGCCTTCTTTTATCCAGTTTAAACTGAAGTTTTTAACGTTGACTGGAAGCTGCTGATTACCCTGCAGATACTCTGTTAATGGTTCAGAAAGCTTTGAGAGGTCGATGTACCAGTGGCGCGTAGTTTTCACTGTGGGTTTATTTTTGCAGATTACGCAGTACGGCTCAACCAGCATTGTTGGCTCCAAGAGCCTGCCGCACATGTCGCATTGGTCTCCACGAGCTTTTTCGCAACCACAATAGGGGCATTTGCCTTCCACGAAGCGGTCAGGTAAGAAACGCTGGTCATGTTCGCAGTAGAGCATCTGTGTCTCTTGCTCGAAAATGTAACCGTTCTTTTGTATTTCCAGCAGGGTTTTTTGGACGAATTCTTTGTGCACTGGGCTCTCCGTGCTGGTGTAGTTGTCAAAGGAAGCGCCCCACTTGCGGAAGAGTTCGGCTACGAGGGTGTGGTTTCGGTCAGTTAACGCTTTAGGCGTGATGCCTTGCTTTATCGCTTCAACCTCGATGGGTGTGCCATGTGTATCTGAACCGCTTACCATCAACACGTCGTCGCCACGTAACCTGTAGTATCTTGCTGTCACGTCGGCTGATAGGACTGAGCCGACAAGGTTACCCAAATGAGGCGTGACATTGATGTATGGCCAAGCGGACGTAACTAAAACCTTTTCAGGCAAATGAATCTCCAACAACCGTTTAGTAGCGCCCTTATTTAAAATTACTAGTACCCAATTATAACCAAATCCAACATCGCAAAATAAGAGAAAACTTTGGGATCTGTCTCTAATTTTTGTTTGTAATCGTTGGGCAGAACATCAATGGTTGTGTTGCCGTTTGATGGGGCTGTAATGGGTTGTTTTTTTGATTTTAAGCTTGAATCGGTTGCAGGTTGTGTGCATATTTGTGTTGGTTTGTGCTGAATTGTGTGGATTTGTGTGGAATTGTATGGATTATTGAAGAGCCGCTCTGAGTAGGTTGCGGCAAATTTTGAACAAGCCGTTCTAAGTTGCTTTTCTGGTTTAGGCGTTGAAACGTTTGCAGGTTGAGTGTTTTCGCGTTGTTCTGCGTGTTTCTGCGTTGTTTTGCGTGTTTCTGGGTGTTTCTGCGTTTTATCGCGTTGGTTCGCGTTTCTAAAGGCTTAAGTTTAGGTTAGTTGATGGTTCTGAAGGTCAGCCTTTTAACGGTTGCTTCAATTAGAAACCGGCGTTTACAAACTTTAAATGGGCAAAAGTTCACGTTCAAGGCAGCTAGAACCTCAAGGTACCACCAAAATATTTAGAGACAGAGCCAAAATTTTGGTAAGACTTAAATTTTTCAAGTTGCAGTACCCGTAGATTGAGGTTAAATTGGATTTGCCTTACTGCCGAATTTGCGGAACGAAAATGGAAGAAAACGCTCATTTCTGCCACAGATGCGGAACGCCAGTCGCCACTTTTATGCCTGCCCCTCAAGCAAAGCCAATGGAGAAAAACTCGTTTCTGGTGCCAGTCATTATTTTGATAATCGTAGTGATTGTCGCAGTAATTGTAGGCGTCGTCGCTTTTTGGACGTTTTACTCAAGTTTTAACCAAGCAAACGGAGCAAACCAAGGCAACTTTAGTCAATTAAGCTTCATTTTTCATGACGAAGCGGCAAAAGTAACTGCGATAGCTCAAAACTTGATAGGCAAATCGAACCTTCAATAATTCATTAAGGGTAGCAACATACGAGTCCTCAATTTCTCCAAACATAAAAAATTAAGCGTAAACATTTTAAATACACACTCTTGCACCTTAGTATATAAGAAGTGATTTCTATGTCTGAACTAAAAAAGGTTACAAAGCAAGAGCTAGAAGAAAATAACGGAAAAAATGGTAAACCAGCCTACATAGTATACAAAGGAAAAGTCTACGACGTCACGGAAAGCAGTTTCTGGATCGATGGAGACCATTTGGGCATGCATCAAGCAGGCAAAGACTTAACTGAAGAATTAGAGATGGCTCCGCATAAGGACGAAAATTTACAGAGAGTAAAGCTGGTAGGCGAATTAGTCTAAGCGTTACGTGTGATTAATTAAAAAAGTAGTTTTTAAACGCTAATATCTTGAGGATATCAACTTTTTGTGTTTCTAAATGTTTCGTCGGCTAAGTGTTAGGCTATGTGAGCTGCGCAATCACGCATAGCATCAAAGACCGGAAGAAATGCTTTCCCCTTCTCAGTTAACGAATACTCAACCCTTGGAGGAACCTCGGGGAAAACAACTCTTTTTATGACTCCATTTTTTTCCAGCTCTCTGAGGTGTTTTGTGACGGTTTTTGAGTTAACGTCACCCATATTTTTCTGGAGCGCAGTAAATCTCAGCGTCTGATCTCTAAGGTTCCAAATGATAAACAGATTCCATTTGCTTCCGACGATTTCTACGACAGTTTTAAACTGTGCATGTACTTTATTTTCAGATTCCAAGCCAATCTGCCTTTAGTTACTTATTGGAAATAATATTACTATTGTGCTTCTGACGTATTTTAATATTGCTGGTAGATAAAATGATTGTGTCTAAAGAGACGAGACGGATAGTGATGTAAAAATGAAGGTTTTAGCGATAAACGGCAGCGCCAGAAAACAATGGAACACAGCAATTCTTCTGAACAAAGCCCTTGAAGGTGCAGCGTCGAAAGGAGCCCAGACAGAACTCATTCACCTATACGACCTTAATTTCAAAGGATGCACAAGCTGCTATGAGTGCAAGCTAAAGAATGGAGCATCATTCGGCAGATGTTCCCTTAAGGATGAATTATCAGTTGTGCTTGGCAAGATAGAAGCGGCAGATGCGTTAATTCTCGGAGCGCCCTTTTATCTGGGAACGATACCTGGCGTAATGAAGTCGTTTCTGGAGCGTTTGGCAACCCCTTATCTTGTTTTAGACGCCGATGATGAGCTGGTTTCCCTCTTCCCGAGGCAGATACAGACTGGATTCATTCATACCGCGGGAGGCGACGCAAACCATCTGAAAGCTATGAGAGTTGAAAACCACATTAGAAACAATGAGATGACCCTGAAAATGATTTTTGGGTCGGTGGAATCCCTCGTAGTTACGGATACGCTTCACGTTGACGACTACTCAAAGTATGTTATGCCTTTTGACGCTGAAGAAAAAATGAAGAAGCGCAAGGAAGAGTTTCCTCTGGACTGCGAGAAAGCGTTTGAGATGGGCGCTAGACTTACTCAAGAAAAGTCGATCCCGACTGAAGAAGGCGGTTTACATGAGCGTTGATATCTACTATTTTTCAGGCACCGGCAACTCATTAGTTGTTGCCAGAGATATTGTAGAAAAAACCAATGGAAAACTAATAGCAATACCTTCCGTCATGAATAAAGACAAAATAAGAACAGATGCCGAGGCGATTGGAGTTATTTTTCCCGTTCACGGAATTTTCCGCATTCCATCCATAGTTGAAAGATTTGTTGGGAAGCTAGACAATGCCAATTCAAAGTACATTTTTGCGGTCACCACATATGGAAGTATGGCTGGCGGAGCTGTCAAAAGTTTTCGCAAAGTGGTCGAATCTCGCGGCGGCAAACTTTCAGCAGGATTCGCAGTACATATGCCGATGAACAACATCACCATACCCTTCATGTACAGTGGAACAGTTGGAGATAAAGAACAAAAGTTATTCGCACACTGGCGTAAAGAAAGCGGGGTTATTTATGAATACATAAACGTTCGGAAAGAAGGCAAATTTGAAGCCACCAGCAAGTTGCTCATTTCTTTGTTTTACCCGATTGATAAAATATTTGCGCGATGGCGAATTGAAAGCAAATACAATAAACTTACAAATTCTAATCTAAACAAAGATGATCTTTGGCCTATGATGGATGTCAGCTTCCATTCTGACGAGAAATGCAACGGCTGCGGAATTTGCTCAAGAATTTGTCCCGTGAAGAACATAAAAATGGTTGATGGCACGCCTTCGTGGCAGCATCACTGCGAGCGGTGCATGGCGTGTTTGCAGTGGTGTCCGAAGGAGGCTATACAATTTGATAAGGATTCGATTGGCAGGAAACGGTATCATCACCCAGATGTAGACCTTTCTGATATGATAAGGCAAAATTAAACGAATCTCTTCTATTGAGAGATAAATTGAAGCACCGAATCAAATTGTCCCAAATCACTCATAACATTTTTTATGTCTTTAACGCTTAATGCCTCACGTTTTTTATGCAGTTCACTGATGATTTCGTACACGCAATCGAAAGCTGTTTTCACGTCTAAATCGTTATTCATGCCCTTCTCGAAAAGAGAAAGGATGGTGCCATTGGTCCCCTCTGTTGTCTTCTCTGCATCGGAATTTGCTGGTTTTTGATTTTGTAAGTCTTGAACCATGCTTTTAAAGGAGTCCAGTTTTCGGCTAGTTTCAACTAACTTTACGAAGGTGAAGTTTAGCTTTTTTCTGTATGGTCTATATGTGAGAAAGAACCTTAATTGTTCGCCGCTGAATCCTTTCCCTAAAATATCGCTTGTGTAATACACGTTGCCAGTGCTCTTAGACATTTTTTTGCCGTTAATAAAGAGGTGCGCCCCGTGAAGCCAATAACGCGAGAACTGTTTGCCGCTGACAGCTTCTGCAATGGCAAGCGTATAATCGTGGTGTCTAACTAAATTGTCAATTCCGCCGCAGGCAACATCAATCGTAAAGCCCAGATGCTTAGTTACTATGGCAGCATCCTGAATATTCCACGCTGGCCTACCTCCTCCAATCGGCGCCACATAGCAAACGGCGTCTTGTTTGCAGCCATCCCAAATAATAAAGTCGCCTCTGTTCCAAGGGGTCCCAGGATACGTGTCCAGATGGAAGCGGCGCTTCTTTTTTGGCCACTTGCTCATGTCCAAATGCGCCAGTTTTCCAAAACCCTTGAATTTTAGGGGGTCAAAATAAACGTTTTTTGCACCGTTGTACGTGTACCAGTAGGCGTAGCCCTTCTCTAACAGCTGCACCGTCAATTTTGCTGCTTGGTCTACAGCTGAGGATGCTCTTATCGCGTAGTCTGGAGTTTTAATTTTTAAGAGCTTGAAGTCCTCGAAGAAGATGATTTCGTTTTTTCTTGTCAGTTCTTCTATGGTGAGGTTTTCTTTTTTTGCCTCTGTTATGGCTTTGTCTTCTACATCCGTTAAGGTCATTAGGCGGGTAACTTTGTAGCCTAAGTATTCCATGTAGCGTTGAAGCATATCTTCGAAAAGGAAGGTGCGGTAGTTTCCAATATGCGCTCGCTGATACGTCGATGGACCGCAAGTGTACATTTTAACCTGCATGTCTTCGGCAGGCTCGAATGGCTCAATAGTTCGTGTGAGAGTATTGTATAAACTCAGCAATAGATGGCTTCTCCATTTAAGCGGTGACTTGCCCCTCTTTTTCCAGTTCCCTTAGCGTGTTTTTGGCTTCTTCCACATGCTGTTGAGTTTGAGTTTGGGAATTGAAAATATGCCTGACAATGCCCTTCTTGTCAATTATGTACGTGACTCGACCGGGAACTATGCCCAAGTTTGAGGGAACCCCGTATAGCTTGCGGACCTTGTTTCCCTCGTCGCTTAGCAGGATGAAGGGTAAGCTATAATGAGTTGCAAAAGACTTATGCGACTCCACACTTTGCCCACTTACCCCAAGCACCTCAGCGCCCAAATTTGTTAGTTCCTCGTAGCTATCTCTGAAACTGCAGGCTTCTCTTACGCAGCCAGTCGTTTCATCTTTAGGATAAAAATATAAAACTACATTCTTTTTGCCGAAGAATTCTGAAAGCGTAACATTATCCCCCATTTGAGAGGGAAGCGTGAAATCGGGCGCTTTATCGCCAACTTTAACAGACAAAAAATCACCGATTAATGAAACGTCAGACAGCTATTATTCTTTTCGCATAAGGTTCCGTTAAGTCTTGAGGTGATTACTCTCAGTGTATTAACTGACAATGATGACATACGTTTGGAAAGAAAAAAACCTGATTTGGTTTTCAGCAACCTTTTTATTTAGCAAATAGAAAAATCTGTTTATCAGTGTAGCCATAAATAGAAGAAATCTGCTAGATAGAGCGAGTCGGTTAATCCTGGAGCGATTAAAAATGGATAAGGGGCAACTCGTAAGTATTTTGGCTGCGGTCATTGCTGTTTCAATTTGCCTTAATGCCGTTCTATACTATCAAAATTACAGTATCAATCGGCAAAAGAATGATTTTACCGCTTTTTATAATGAGTTTGGAAATGTTTCCCTTCAAAGTATAAGCTACAATTTTTCTCCACCCGTTTCAATGTACCACGCTCTTAAAATCGCGCTGGAAAACGGCGGTTGGAACAGCACTTCACTTGAAAACATGACGGTAAAGGTTTCCTTAGGCTACTTCGAATTCTGGAACGATTCTATTATAATAAAAAATCCTTATGATAACACAACCTCAGGACCTGGTCAAGGTTCCGAATTTTTATATTCAGTTACACATCCAGTTAACGACTACTCAGCTGTTACTGCTAAAAATGCTACTTACACTATGACCTACAGGTACATCTGGACCATAATGGTCGAGCCGAGTTCAGGCGGTTTTTCCATTCCGCCTCCAGGGCTTTATTGGGTTGACGCCGCAACAGCGGAAATAATCCCGACAGGACCGCTATTTTAACTCTCAAATAAACAGTAGCCAAAGCACAAATTAACTCGCAGCCCGAAGCTACCACCATTTCTCTACTTACATAATCAGCAGAACCCTCATCGCATTCACAGTCAGTTAAATGTTATAAGAAACGGAAACTTAGTAGAGGTTATGGAAAAAACATTATCCGCCGCCGGTCATAAATGTCCGGTTTTGTACTTCATTGCGCCCGGGGTTCCGGTTGTTTTTTTGCATGGATTATCTTATACTTCGGATATTTGGCAGAGTATTGGGGTAACGGAGCTGTTAATTGAGAAGCAGGTGCCTTTCTTAGCTTTAGACATGCCTTACGGTTTGAGAAGCAAGTGCCAACCTAAAACCAGAAACCCAGCGGCTAACGTAGCGGTCGTGGCGGAGGCTATCAAGAGGCTATTCGGTTCTTCAGTGCCTGTTCTTGTCGGCGCCAGTATAGGCGGACACGTAGCGTTACGGTATGCCACTCAGTTTCCTGTAAAAGGCTTACTTCTGATTTCACCGGGCCGAGCGTTTGAGGAAGATTTATTGAAGTCTTATGGCAATTTTAATTTTCCAGTTAGGATAATTTGGGGTTCACAAGACAACCTCATATCAGGCGAAGAAATGAGAACCTTATCAGATAAGCTGCCTAACGCTAAACTCTTAGTCTACTATGGCGCAGCGCATTCAGCGTATAAAGATCAGCCAGAACTGTTCAAAAAAGACCTCCTCGAACTTTACGCTACGGCTGAGCAAACATGATTTTGCTCGATCAAGGTTTTGCGCTAACTACGTAATGGTAGCTTCCAACATCTTTAATGCCTTCAATTTGGAAGCCTGCATTTTTAATCAAGCTTGACGCATGTTCTTCTGTAAACCTAATTTTGATCGGCGGCCCAAAAGGCATGTCTTGCTTTTTCCAATCTAAATCAACTAGCCGCCCAGCAGGTTTTATCATCCGTTTCGCGTTTAGCAGCACTTTGGCGGGATCATTAAAATCATGAAGCACCATGCTAAAGAAAACAAAATCAGCGCATTTGCTACAGAAAACCGTTTCTTCAGCCGCCCCGACTTTAGCAATTATATTTTCTAAGCCTTTTGCTTTGGCTTTGCGGTTTAGTTTTTCAATTGCCGAAGCGTCTGAGTCCACGGCGTAGACTTTTCCTTTTTCGCCTATCTTTTTGGCTGCTAAAATGCTGAAGAAGCCGTCACCGCAGCCTATGTCCATGAAAGTCATGGCTAAGTGTAAGTCTTGCAGGATAGCCTCTGGATTATACCAAGAGCGTCGTGTTGCTTCGTCAAGGGAGAAACCGCCATGGCAGCCCATGTCTAAGACCGTCGGTTATGGCTGAAGCAGTTCTCTTATTTGTTTCTCATGCGTCTGTCGAGTCGTTAGCGTGTATATTTCTCGGTCACACTCAAAAAACAATGGATCTTGTCCTATCACTTTTGAGAGTTTCTCGTCCGAATCAACATTCACAATCAGCATGCTGCCTTGCTGCCCGATAAGATGGTAGTAGACTTCAAGCGTCTTCTCCTTCTCCAATTTATCAAAATACTTGAATTGCAGTGGAAGCAGTTTAGCCCATTTCTCGATGGGAACCTCACGTTTTACTTTTTGTATGATTAAAAACTTCATGTTCATCCTTAAAGAAAATATTGCGTGTTAGTATAAAATCTTTCTTTAAAAATAAAGAGTGTAAAAGCTTTAAATAATTTGATAAACAAAAGTTTTTTTTTTAAAAAAATAAGAAAAAGGTCAGTTAATTCATGGTTGAAGCGCTTACTCTTTCTTTTCGTTGTGCCCCTTCCACATTTCCTGCATCCTCATTGGCCACTTGGACGCTGCATCTTTCGCTAAATCCATCAGCTCTTCGTTTACTTCAACCTCTAATGTTATTTTCAATTTGCCTTTCTTCTCTGGCATCTCAGTCATGGAACCACCTCCTAAACGGGCTTATTTGCTTGGGGAATAAGTTAGCTAGAAGATGAATCGCCTGCATGCCAGTTAAATCTAGATCGATTACAACACGGTAATGGAACTTGCCTAATCGTTTAGTTTTAGTTTTGTAGTTTCCAATTATGCCCGCTTCCTTGTATCTGTGCAGCTGTCGATTTAGCGCTATAGTTATGGCTGTCGGCGCTAGCGGTTCAAAAACAAAAGTAACTCTTAACAGAACACGAATTACACTTGTTATAAGAGCTTCAGATACGGACTCTTCCTCAGTCATTTTTCATCCTTCCAAAACATCAAAATCCTTATGTTCGCTCCTGTTAGAAAGAAGCAAAGACTTAATTATAAACTAGGGGGCGCGATTTTTTTAAGGTTGTGTGACTGTCATAACCCAACAACAAGGCGACTATTTTGGCGCTTGAAGATTTAAACTTGCAAATTTACGGTTGCAGAAAATGCAGGCTTTGGCAGGGAGCAAAACATGCTGTGCCAGGTGAGGGCCCATTAGACGCGGGGGCTATGCTGGTGGGGCAGAACCCGGGCGCTGACGAGGATGAAACTGGCAGACCTTTCGTTGGCAGAGCTGGAAAATTCCTGACCAAGGCGTTAGCTGATAATGGCATAAAACGTGAAGACATCTTCATAACTAACATTGTTAAGCACGTTTCTCCACAGAACAGAAAACCCTACCCTGACGAGGTCGCGGCATGCTTACCCTACTTAAACATGCAAATAAGCGTTATTAAACCAAAAATAATCGTGTTGCTTGGTGCGTCAGCAAAGGATACCCCGCGATTGAAGGGCATACGATACGTTGAAGTTATTCATCCTTCAGCAGCCATGCGCTTTAATAAAATGAACGCAAAATTCCAGGAACAAATCGCTGACCTATCAAAACAGTTGAATACATAACAATCATGGGGCTTGATGACTATTTACGAATGCATCAGCACCGCTACTGTAAAACACAAACTGGGAATGAAAAAACTAGAAAATTCAATGTTTATTTGGCAGCAGAGCACTTGACGAGCTGGAAATCATCGAGTAATCGTAACCGCAATCTATCTTTAATTTATGACTTTTGAGGTACTCTTCAAGTTCCTCTGAACATGGTTCATTCGTTACAGTTGAATCAGTTAAGATTACGTAGCCCTCTGTCTCCGTATCAAAAACACCCCATTCAATGAACCCTTTGAATATCTTTGGGTGGCACGAAGGAAATTTCTTTGAAAACTCTATAGTCTCGGCAAAATCCATAGAAAACTGACCATTTATATCTAACTTGGCTCGCGGGATACTTAAAGAATTGTGACTGCAAATAAGATACAATAACAGACATCAGGCGTCCAAAAAAAAGAAAAAAGTGCCTGGAGTTTTCAGTGTACTATAATTGGGAAGTGGCGCCGTCGAAAGGATTCGGACCTTTGACCGACTGGTTAACAGCCAGCCGCTCTACCGGGCTGAGCCACGACGGCACATCATAACGCTTACTGCACTTTTCAGTTCCAATATACTATTTAAGTGTGTCTTTAAGAAAAAAGAAACCTATTCTATCCGTCGCACTTTGTACTTCGCTAATGCTGAGAAGCCCTTATAGAATTCTTTTGTTACGTGCTGGTACCATTTGTCGGAAAATGATAAATCAATCAGGTTGTCAACCCAGCGGAAGTCACGTTCGGCGCATTGGATCAAAAGTTTCCTGTGCAATTCATTTAGTTTGGTGTTTGTAAACCAGTCTTCACTTGTCAGATGGCCCAGCGGAACAAAGAACAGGGGCACAATGAGGCATCGCATGTCTTTGAGGTCGTCGATTAAATCCATTGTTTTCAGGATGTCTGATTCCTGTTCTTCAGGTAACCCAACAATTATTGTGCAGGCAGGAGCAAGCATGTTGTCATGCATTGCGCCGAGGCCATCCACGACCACGTCATGCCAGTTATCAGCGCTAAATGGGTGTGCCTTGGCGGGCATAATCTTCTTGGCAATCTCTGAAGAACCGGTTTCTATTCCTACTTCTGCACCCCACCATGCTTGATTTTGCAAAATAAGCTCCGATAACTTGGAAAGAAGCTTGGGGTTTGCTGCTACAGCAGCTAAGGAACAGTGGCTCCAACTTACGCCATTAGCCCTTTTCGTTACGGACTCATGCAGCTTTACGAGTTTTTCTTCGTTCGGTATTGTATTTTTGGAGCCGTAAAGCATGACATCTTCCGCGTGAAGACACACACCCCGGTAGTTTGCGTCAATGTTAACGCTTAATTCGCGCTCAATCTTTTCAATCGGAAACCAACGCAAAGGCCTCAACGTAACATTGCAAAATTGGCATCCCCTACAGCAGCCTCTGCCAATTTCAACCAAACCGTTAACTGAAGGCTTAACAATGTCAGGAATTTCTTCCAAAGTAGGCGCCTCATCAACTCCAGCTTCATAATGACTTGGAATCTGCGCCCCTTCGATCGCGCCCCTAAAGATTTTTCCAATAATATTTTCTGTTTCCCCTTCGACGATGCAGTCAATACCTAAATCCTTAACGGCTTTCTCTCGATAATGAAACTGCCATGCGCCAGGTCCACCGACAATAACTTTTAATCCATTTTCCTTAGCTTTTTTAATGGCTGGACTTTTTAGCAAAACTTGAAAGTATTTTGCGAGGTACGGTTCTTTTTTGAAAAGTGATGCAAGAGTGGTAGATGCAGGTCCTAAACCGAATGGATCCATTGTGTGGACGCCAAGAACTTTTGCATCTTTAAGGTGGCTGCCTAAATGTTTTGGGCTTACTGTTTCGACGTTGAAGCCATCTTTTAAAAGCTGAGCTTCAATTTTTCTGAGTCCGTAAGGTGCTTGTACTGGATGACCCTTTTCTGTTTTTAATTGGGGAAAGAAAAGGTAGCTGTAGAGCCATTCTGGAATAAAGTTTGGAGGGGCACACGTACCGAAACCTAGGAACTCGTTATTATGATAGTTACTCATTAAAGTCCTATCAGCAGTCAACACTACCTCTGCCAATGCCCGGTCGCCCTTCTTCATTTAAAACCTTTGAATGTTCTTCATAAAAGTGCGTGGCAGATATAACTTTATTGCTCACTTGTTTAACCTCAAAATCCAAAAATTTTAATTAACTGAACTTAACAATATCTGTAAGGATAACTTTGTAAACTTTAAAACGCTTAATTTTTACATTAAATGGGAAATTTGATAGTTTAGGCAGAAAAATATATCAAGGTATTTGACTATTTAATGAGAAAACGCGTTCGGAGAGAAAGATTGTTTGAAAAAAATGATTGAGTTTAGATGGCATGGTAGAGGGGGCCAAGGTGCATGGACAGCCAGCGAGTTACTAGCAAGAACGGCCCTAGATGAAGGCAAATACATTCAATCGTTCCCTGAATTTGGTCCTGAACGAATGGGTGCGCCCGTTACTGCCTTTACAAGAATAAGTACTGAACCAATAAGATTACATTGCGCCATCTACGAACCAGACGTTATCGTCGTTTTAGATAACACCCTGCTGAAAACAGTTCCAGTTACAGCCGGATTAAACGATGACGAAGATATCCTAATTATTAATTCCTCCGAGGAACCGACTGCCCTAAAGAAAAGCCTTAAGGTGGCAAAAGGCAAGGTGTGGACTGTTCCAGCAACTGAAATTGCCATAAGAATTTTGGGAGCGCCAATTACCAACACGGCATTGCTAGGCTGTGTCGCTAAGGCAACTGGAATAGTCACGTTAGAAGGCATAGAGAAAACGTTGAAGGGACGTTTCAGGGCAGATTTGGCCGAGAAAAACTTCGCGATTCTTAAGGAAGCGTATGAGGAGGCAAAATCCGAATGAGTCAAGAAAAAAGTTGGAAAGAAATCTCTATAGCGGGAGTATGCTCAAAATCCAGCGTTGGATTCATGACTGGAGATTGGAAAACTTACATGCCTATACGAGACCTAGAAAAATGCACGCTCTGTTTAACATGCGTAATGTTCTGCCCTGAAGGAGCAATAAAATTGGCCAAAGACAAAGGTCAAATCTGGTTTGATATGAACTTCTGCAAGGGCTGCGGAATATGCGCGAACGAATGCCCAACTAAAGCGATAACCATGAAACTGGAAAAGGAGTAGAATAACATGGAAAAACAGGTAAAACAGGAAACTTTGGCTTTAAACGGAGACGAAGCAGTTGCTTTCGCCGTTAAACAATGCGATGTTGACGTAGTTGCTGCTTACCCAATTACACCTCAAACAATCATTGTTGAAAAATTCAGCGAATACGTCGCAAACGGGGAGGTCCAAACAGAATATGTTTGCACTGAATCAGAACACAGCGCCATGACTGCCTGTCTTGCCGCTGCAGCCACAGGTGCAAGAACTTTCACCGCCAGCGCTTCCGCAGGCTTAGCGTTGATGCATGAAATGCTGTTTGTCACGTCTGGTTTTCGGATGCCAGTTGTGATGGCTGTTGCTAACCGTGCACTGTCTGCACCGCTCAACATCCATGGTGATCACTCTGATAGCATGACTGAGAGAGACAGCGGTTGGATTCACATTTATGTTGAGAACGCTCAGGAAGCTTACGACTCAATTATTCAAGCTTTCAAGATCGCGGAAGACCTTGGCGTTTCTTTGCCGATCATTGTAGGGTTAGACGGCTTCACGATCAGTCATACGCTAGAAAGGGTCGATGTGCTCTCAGAAGATGAAGTAAAACAGTACATTGGAGAGCGAAAACTACCAAACGTGCTCACCCAGGAGGGAAAAACGGTTCCTTTCAAACTTGACCCCGAAAACCCCATGACGATGGGACCAAACGCACTGCAAAACTACTATTTTGAGTTTAAACGCCAACAGGAAGAAGGCATGAAGAATGCGTTAAAGAAAATACAAGAAGTCAACAGTGAATACACTAAAATCAGCGGCAGAAGTTACGGCAACGGACTAGTAGACGCGTATAAGCTTGAGGATGCTGAAGTTGCAGTTGTCTGCATCGGATCAACCGCGGGAACATTAAAGGTGATTGTTGACCAGTTAAGGCAAGAAGGCGTTAAAGCTGGGGTTCTACGACTCCGAACGTTTAGGCCATTGCCAGTCGAAGAGCTTCGAAATGCACTAAAAAACGTTAAAGCCATAGCAGTCATGGATAAAAGCATGAGTTTCGGTGGCTTCGGTGGTCCAGTTTTCAATGAAACCCGACATGTTCTGTACGATGCAGCGACGCGTCCGCTAGTCGTCAATTACATTTTCGGTTTAGGCGGAAGAGACACGAGCCCACGTGACCTGCGAAGGATCTTCGAAGACTTAGTACAAATCGCTAAAACCGGGGTCGTGGATACGCAAGTGCACTATTATGGAGTAAGGGACTAAAGGAGGAAAAATAGTTGACAACTCAAGAATGGAAATTCACAGCAAAAGATATTGCATCTACACCAGACCTATTTCTTTCAGGCCACAGAGCATGCGCAGGCTGCGGACCAGCAACAACGCTTCGTTTAATCATGAAAGCGACTCGTGGACCCACAATTGTGACTCAGGCAACCGGCTGCATGGAAATAGTCGGGTCAATTTACCCGTACACATCTTGGGCGCTGCCGTGGCTGCATACGGCTTTTGAGAATGCCGCTGCGAACGCTTCGGGCATCGATGCCGCTTTGAAGGCCATGAGCAAGAAGGGCAAAGTGAAAGAGCACATTGACATTATTGCGATAGCTGGTGACGGCGGAACTTACGATATTGGCTTGCAAGCTTTGTCTGGTGCTGTTGAACGTGGACATGACTTCCTGTTTATCCTCTATGATAATGAGGGTTATATGAACACTGGAATACAAAGAAGCAGTTCAACACCTTTGGGAGCAGCAACAACAACTACTCCTGCGGGCTCAGTGAACCCAGGCAAACTTGAGAAGAAAAAACCGATCGATGAGATTATGCTGGCTCATGACATACCATACGTGGCTACTGCATCAACCTACTACTGGAAAGATATGTTGACAAAAGTCCGGAAAGGCTTAGAAGTAGAAGGACCAGCATTCCTGCATGTCTTTGCGCCTTGCCCAAGAGGTTGGCGCTCTGAACCAGCCAAAACCATAGAGTACTCCAAGTTAGCGGTGGAATCCTGCGTGTTCCCACTTTGGGAAGCAGTAAACGGCAAACGTCAGCTTTCAATACCAAGCAAATTGATTGCATTGGCACCGCAAAAAAAGAGGCCCGTTAAAGATTATCTTGCAGGTCAAGGCAGGTTTAGGCACCTCTTTACTCCACAAAACCAGCACATAGTAACTGAGATGCAAACCATAACCGACGAAAACTGGCAAAAGCTACTCCAAAAATGCGAGGCAGCATAAACTCTTTTCTTTTTACTTGTTTTTTGTTTTGATTTTTGTTTGAATAAAATTAAAAAGAATGGTTTAGTGGATGTTGTTTTCTGGCAGGATTTTTAGTATGCGGAGGACTTTTCTGAATTCTTCTTCTTTCAATGATGCTCTTCTGCCGTTTGCGTAGATGTCTTTTACTTTTTCCACTACGATGGCTACGGTTTGGTCGTCTGGCTCATTTCCTGCAAGCTCAGTTATTTTGTGTTTGATTATGCCTTTTCCCGACTGCTTCCCAATCGTTAAACGACGCTCGTTACCGACCAGTTCAGGAGGGTAAGGCTCATAGGTCCACGGGTCATTTAAAACGCCGTGCGTGTGTATTCCCGATTCATGTGCAAACCCGTAGTCGCCGACGATTGCCTTGTTTGGCGGAACCACGTAGCCTGTTGCTTTGCCTATATAATCAGCGGTTTGCTTTAACTTCTGGGTTTTACCCTCGAACTTTTTGACGCCATAATGCAGGTACAGGTTTAGCAGTACTTTTTCGGTTTCAGCATTGCCTGCCCGTTCGCCGATACCAAGATACGTGGTGCTGGCGTAAACTTTTTCCCATACGCCTGAAGCTGCCTTAATTGCAGCCATCGTGTTTTCTACAGCGTTCCCGAAGTCGTCGTGGGCATGAATCTCTATGGCGGCGATCTTTGTTTGTTTCTTTATGGCTACTACTTTGGCTGGCACACCGATGGGTAAAGGAGCCAGTGGGTCAGATAAGCCGATGCCGACTGTGTCGCAGATACGGTAGCATTCGGCGCCTGCATCAGCAACGGCGTTGATCAGGTTTTTTTCAAAATTCCAGTCTGCCCGCGTACTATCTTCTCCGTGAACGAAAGTTCTCAATCCGCAAGTTTTAGCTGCATATTCAACTACGTTAACGATGTTGGCTAAGATTTGTTCTTTGGTTTTTTCAGGCCACTTAGCCTTAAAATGTATGTCAGAGACAGGATGAGAAATGCCAACTTCCTTAAACCCGCATGCTACGGCGCTGTCAATGTCCTCTTTTAATGCTCTGCACCAGCCGGCGACGCGCAAATCAAGGTTCAAATCTTGGATGAGTTTTGCTGCTTTCTTGTCTGGGTCTTGATAGTGGAATAGTTCGATGCGTTCGACGCCGATTTCGCTTAGGAACTGGGCTATTTTCGCGGAGTCTTTTGGTCCAGCGGCTAAGCCTGGCATTTGAATGCCGTCACGCAAGGTAGTATCATCTATGATGGGTTCCGTTTTTAGGGGCAGTTTGAAATAGAAGTCTTGTAGGTCCATTTTTATTATTCGTTCCTTTCTCTGTTTCTCTCTCTGAGTATTTTTAATTATAAAATCGCTTCTGTAAAATTAATAAACGTTTCTATAGTACTTTTGTAATTTTGTTCAAGCAAATATGTTACTTAGTAACGGTGTGTCTTGTCAAATGGGAAAAAAAACTTTACACATAAACCTAGCAAAAGCTATTTTGCGCGTGCGTACAGCGCTTTAAGCGTGCCCGAAACGCCCAAAACACGCACAGCTGCTTCCCTCCCACCAACGCTGGTGATTGCAGCCAAAGAAGCTCTCACCATACTCAGCGAAGCCAATGAGACCCTAAGCACAGCAACTTTGCGTTCCACGTCAAACTCGATCAATGCTAAACCAGTTAAGCTTGCCCCCACCTCGCCGTATAGCTTGGTTACTGCTGCCCAAACTGCATCAATAAATTCGCGTTCAGCAGGCACAGCGTCGCATTCCAGTTGCAAGGCTATGTAGCGCCGTTTGACCCGCTTCAAGATGGCTTGCCCTCCCTGACTATGCTGATGCCCGGCGCCACAAATCGGCTGCTGAGTTTTTCACGGTTGCGAGACACGATTGCTGCTGGGCTGGTTGAGGTTGCGTCTAAAGCTTGAGCTTCATCTAGCCCGAACAAGAAAGCTAAACTTGCCAAGTCTCTTGGCAATCGCATAAGTCGCTCCTCCGCTACGCCGCTTGAAACAACTATGGGCACTTTGAATTCCCGTGCAATTGCGATTTCTCGGAGTAAACTCGTCAGCAGCCTAACACGTGGTGGGCCTTCCAAAATCAAAAGAGGTTTAACATCCACTTCCAGGGCGGCTAGGCTGCAGCTAGCTAATTCGGCTTCTGCGCGGTCAAAAAACCGTTTATGATAGTCAAGGCTGGGAAAGTTTAGGAGGTCAACGCGCCTGTCTTTTGCCGCTTGCCTCGCCATATCCTTGCTATCGCATAAGATGCAAATTACTTCGAATCGTCGCCTGAACTTTCGCAGAAAATGGGTTAGGTCGTTTTCCGATCTTGGATAGAAATCTGCTCGCGAAACAAAATCTAAGCCTACTTCGCTACAGGCGGCTGTAAGCTGGGTTAATTCTTCTTCGCTTAGTTTTGAAGTGAAAGGGACAGATATTTGGCGATAGCCTGAGCGTGCGGCTTTGCCGATAAGGCGGCGTGTTGCCTGTTGATCTTTAGGGTTAACACGTAAATGCAAATCTGCAAACGCACGGGTCATGACAGCAACCCAGCGCTCCTGCACAGATCAGTTATTTCCGCAGCCGATTTGTTTTTGAAGTGAATTTTGAAATGGACGGGGTCGTTTTGCGTGAACTTTATGTTTCCCAAATAGGCTGATTGCTTATCGAAGCGTAGGTACAGGTTTCCTTTTTCTAAATGGAGTTTCAAGTCACGACTAAACTCGTCCTTGTCGAGCGAATTTAACCCTGAACCAATTTTTTCAAGAGCTACCGGAAGAAGTTTTTTATCTGTAAGTTTAACGGTTAAAAGGGTGATGGGGTTTCCGTAATGCCCCGTTAAACTTGTTGTTTGGAAAATAATGGCTTGAGCCAGTTCCTCTGGTAACAGGTTGCGCACGGCTGCTTGGACTTTCTCGTTGTCCTCGGTTGCGTGAACGAAGACTCGAATGTCAATGTAGGCTATTGGCGGTTTAGAAGACATTTGACACCGATTTTGTTTTGGTCTACTAGCTTTTAGCTTTTTTCTTTGGTTTGGCTTCGGGCGCGATTTTGGTAGGTTTTGGTTTTGCGGCTACCGCTGCTTTTGCTTTTTCCGCGCACTCCTTTATGCATGTGATGTTTTCGTCATGTGCCGATTTTCTTTTGACGTCCACAGGTAACCCGATTTGTCGGGCTTGCTGCTTGTTTACTCCTGCTTTTTCCAGTTCGGTGGTGCTGAATCCTTTGCCGATGTTTGATTTCTTGTTGTGCTTCGTTATTACGACTTTGATTTGACGCATAAAATCTATCTTCCCGGGTTTGGTTTTCTGCCAGTGGGTTGTGCTCGTTTTCTTGCTCCTCTGCGGTGGCTCGGTCTGGCTTTTTCTGCTCCTGCTCCGCGGTGGTGTAATCCTCTGACGTTTTTGCCTGCGCTAGTTAGGCTTCTGAAGACTCTGCTTGTGTGCTGTTTTTCTGTGATCCAGTTGACGTCTTTGTCTGTTTTTATAACAGGGCTTTTCGGGTCGAGCAGTATGACTTCGAACCATTTGTGTTTGCCGTCTTCGCCTACCCAGTAACTGTTGAGAACTTCCATGTTTGGGAAATGCTTTGCTGTACGTTCTTCAGCGATGAGCCTTATGCTTTTGGCTGGTTTAAATTTGGCGACTCCCATGCGTTTGGGGCGTCTGCCTGAGCGCGGGCGTTTCTTTCGTAGTCCGCCTCTGCGCACTTTTGTGCGTGCCACTACGAAGCCTTGTTTGGCCTTGTAGCCTAGTTTTCTTGCACGGTCAAGCCTTGTCGGATGCTCAATGCGAAGTGTCGAGGGCTGCTTTCGCCACTGCACCAATCTTTCCCGCATGAGTTCCTCAACGAAGGATTTTTCCGGTTGAGACCACTCTTCCGCGATGTATTTATATGCCATTTTTTCGTTTTTCCTCCTAAATGCTTCATTTGCTTACGGTTCAGCCTTACGGCCACATCCCAACGGACACGATTGTCCGCCTGCAATTTCACATCATAGCACCATGCAATGAAATAAACCTTTCCAGAAACTAAAGAGCCTTTAACACTACTTTATTCTCTTAAACACTTGTCTTACACCCCTAATTTTTGAGCGTACGATTTCTATGTTGTCGATGTTTCCTATGCTTTCTTGAATACTCTTGTTACGTCTTCGAGTTTTGAGCCGACGATTTCTATGTTGTCGATGTTTCCTAAGCCTTTTTGGGCGGCTGTTCGTATGTGTGAGATTTCGTGGGGGTCGAAGCCCATGATTCTGGCGGTGGTCGCGTCTGTGGCAACGACGTCTTTTCCTGCGGTAATGAGGTCCATTTTGACTGGGGTGCCGCCGGTTGGTCCGTGCCCTTCCATTGCGACGAAGCCGTCGATTACTGTTAATGCTGGTTTGATTACTGTGTTTATGTCTACTACGACTTTGCTTATGCCCTGGGCGTGATACTTGAATTTAAGCTTGTCAGGAAGGAGCCCGAACATGTTTTTCATGCCCAAAGTGACTTTGGTAGCCATGTGAGTTTTCATTTTTGCAGCACTTATCACGGCAGATTCTGTGACGATGCGCGGCACTTTAATGCTGCCTAAAGTTTCGCAGTCGGGGATAGAAATTTTGACTTTGTCTTTTTGGTACCGCAAATTGAGGAATTCCACGCCGTTTCGTTGGCACATTTCCTTCATGCCTGTGGCTTCATAGGCTTTGTCAGCGTTAGTCATGGTTGCGTCTGATTCCACAACGAAGATTTCAAGGGGCAAATCTCCAAGCTTTTTTATTATGGCTTCAACCACTATCGGGTCGGTTGTTGCTCCTGACTCCCATATTTCAGTGCATATGAAATTGACTTTTATGAGGGCTTTCTTGTAACCCGAAAAGCATGATTTGTAATCTACTAAGTCAAGGGCCCTAAAAACAGGTTCATGCCCTCTCTCGCCCTTCACAACTGCGACCGTCGATTTCTCCGTTTAAGACACCAACCCTTATTGGCTCAATTAAGCTTTAAACGTTTACCATCACTCAACACCCACATTGGAAATACGCAAAATCAAAAAGCAACGTTTCACGTAGAAAGTGCACGGCTTTAAGTCAGTGCAGTCCAATATTGAATTATGTCTGGAACCCATTGAAACTGCGTGAAAACTTGAGATAAGCCCTGACAAATAAGCCATCTTAGGCATAAATGCTCTATTAGAACAGTCAGTCTATGTGGCCACCGCTTGGATAGTTTTGGAAGAAGAAAAACGGTTCCATTAAGCTTCTTCTTCTCTTAAAAAAAACCGCCAATAAAATTTTGATAATCGCAATTGCTGGGGAGCGCCTATTTGGATCATGTAGAAAACCGGGAAGGCAGGTTGTGAGAGAGAAAGACCAATGGGTAGGCTTGAGCACATAACTGCTGCTTCCTACAGGGTACCCTAATATTTGTGCAAAAAAGCAACCGCAAAAACCAGGACTAAAAGCCCAACTTTTAAGTTAGCTCGATTCGTCGATGCTTTTTTTGTACAGTGCCTTATTAATTACTCGTACATCAAGGTTTTGTTTGGCAGCCGTTTTCCTAATTACCCCGAGCAGTTTTAGGTAATTCTGGGCTGTTAACAGGTTAGGCGGTGGATTACCAAGTAGAGCCTTCCACACTGTTGCGTCAAAGATGCAGTATTGTTTTGGGTCGAAAAAAGCGAGGATAACGCTGGCTAACATGGGGCTTACCCCTTCGAGCAGTGTGAGGCAGTTCATTCGGTAAGCGTCTTCGCATGATGGAATGCTTAAAGCTTGGCTGGATAAGCGATTAACCGTGTCCTCATTGTTTCGGCTTACTAACTCTAAAACCCGCGTTTTCTTCTCTGAATCTTCTATGAATTTCCATTCAACCACCTGAGCTAAGTCAGCTATAGTTAATGCTTTCGCTTTTCGGAATTTAGAGCCCAACTCCCGTTCTCTCTGAGCCTGCCACCCGAAGGCTTTATCGTATTTGCGGCTCCACTTCAAAAAATCAGCTTTATCCACGTAATCACCATGCAATGGATAATTGATAATTAGCTTCCTTTTCTGCTTTTGCACAAAAAACTAATCAAAAATAAATTAAGAAGGGGTGAAGGTTAGTTTTGGTCTACTAAATGGGCTGTTCCGTCGGGGCAGTAGACTTTTTCGTCTTTGCTGACGCGTCTGTAGCGTTCACTGCACATGTGCAGGAGCGAGCATCCGTCACAATCTCTACTCAGCATTTCTTCGCCTCCTCTTAGAGCGTTTAACATCGGTGAAATCCGCTTATAAGGCTATGTAATATGCATGTATATACATACAAGAACAAATTACCTGCACTTCTTACGTGCAGTACATGTCTTGTAAGCAATGCAGTTCCCCGAGCAGGAGATGGCTACTAATAGTAAAAACGGTTGGGATTAACGCGCGGCTTTTTTCTAGCCGTTCTTATTAGATCTATGGGAAGGCCAGCATTTCTGGCAGTACACGGGTCGGTCAGCGTGGGGTTGAAATGGCACTTTACATTCGCAACCACAGTCGCTACAAACTGCGGTGTAAGCTGTTTCTTGATGAAACTGGCTAAACAAATGGTAGTTCTTGAGTCGCGGCCAACCTGTCTTGGCGTAGCGTAGCATATCAGGGTTATTTTTTAGCCAGCGCATCATATGAAAGAAGCTTTTACCTCTTTTTTCTTCACGTTCAGCCAACGGTTCGTAGCCTAAGTTGCGGATTTCGTCTAGGTAAGCGATTTCTGTTAGCCTCTGCGCTTCGCCGACGACTCTTATGCGTTTAACGCGGTCTTCGCCGTAAACTTTGCGGAGCTCCTCAGCGGCTACGTCGAAGATGCAGCCTTGACAAATGTGAATTTCATCATCTGGCTTAAGGTTAAACCATGCAGCAAGTTTAGAAACGATGCGTGAGGCCTCTTGAAGGTACTCTTTTTCGCGAAAGATTTCTTGGTAGAATCTAACGTCAATCATGTCGTATTTGAAGTCGCCTGTTTCTTCCCGGTAAGCACCGATTACTACGCCGAAAAGTAAGTCACCGCTGCCTGCATCGTCAACAATAAGCGTCAAATTTTTAGTGACCTCACTTCATCCAAGCAATGCTTAATTGGTATAAAAATAATCCTCCCAAAAAGAAACAGAACTGATGGAGTTTATCTACCTGTTGCCGTCGCTAACTGCTGCTTAATACTTCAGCAGGGCTTTGTGACGTGCTTATTACGCCTTTTTTCCCAAGACGCAGTTGCTTCTCGCCTCTAAAAACGCATATATGCGAATTCTTTATTTCAATGTTATCTCCGACTGCGACGGCGTTTATTTGTCCTTCCCATAGGCAAAGCTTGATTTTTCCCGTTTCGTCTCCAACCAAAGCGTTAACTACTCTGACAGTATTGCCAAATTGCGTGTGAACCTGTACCGGCTTAGGAATCTCTAGAACCTCAGCTTTAACATTAACCCTTTTCATACAAGCTCTCAAATCGTGAATCGAAGTAAAAACCGAATCAATATTTTGTTTAGCGATTTTTTTGCATATTTTATCCGTTGTCATCCAGCTTTCGAAAGGATTGTCTTTTCTCAACAGGAATTCTTCATCGACTCTGAACTGAGCCACAGCGTTATTGTCTTTTTTTATTAGAAAAATTATTTCATCTTTCACTTTACCGCGGTATTCAACTGTAAGGGTGCCGCAGACGGCTTTTTCGTTGTCTTTTGCTTTTATAAGCGCTTGGAAGACTTCAGAGGGGTAAATGTTGTGTTTTACTGAAAGAAGAGCAATGTGCTCTCCTAAAGTTGATTTTTTCTGTCTCACATTTCTTCTCCCATGTGTCTGTCAGAGTAAGGAGAAAAAGCAAACACAAAGTGTTCCATACTTTCTCTCAATATTTTGAATGCCTACAATATAACGAAGCGTACCTATATTAGCTTGAATGTACAAAAAACGTTTTTTTCCGAATTTTTAAGGAAATTTTAAACCTCGAGTCACAATAATAAAAAACATTCGAAATGCTCATCTTTATTTGTCTCTTTCTCTTGTAGAAAAGGTTGGGTTAATTTTTTATGGTTAAATCGAAGATAGGAAGCATTCAATTTATAAGCGTGGAAAACAAGTTAAATGGTAGTGTGTAAAAAGCAATTTTTGCACAGCAAATGTAGTAGGAGTTGAAATAGCGAATGTATAATAACCGAGAAATGCACAAGGCAACCTGCGCTGACTGCGGAAAAGAATGCGATGTTCCTTTCAAGCCAGACGGCTCCAGGCCAGTTTATTGCCGTGAGTGCTACGCAAAACGAAGACCACCAAGAAGATATTAAGCTTATTAGCTGAACATCTTTTAGTTTGTCCTTATTAGTTTCTTTTTATTTTTTATCTTTTTATGTTGCAGGCAACCGCAACTATTTACAATTTAAATGCTAACAGAAATGAAACAGTTCCTCATTACGTCCTCAGCTGGAAAACGCTTAATCGCCAAAGCATTAGCAAATCACCCCATAATTTTAAGCGCAATTAAAAATGGCACGCTTGTAATTGTAGCTGGAACAACGAACGGTTACGTCGCGAAAGAAATATTGAAAACCCAAAAAATTTCATACGACTTCTCCAGAAAACGCTTTTTCCGCGGAATAACTTTGCCTCCCAACAAAACCCTAACGGTTAAAGGGCGAGTGGCTGACGAAAGCGGATTTCCCGGAGACGTAGTGATAACTAAAGGTATTTGGCAAAAAGGCAAAACGATATCCGATGTGGTTGACTCACTCAAAGAAGGCGACGTTATCTTAAAAGGCGCAAATGCCTTGGATTTAGACCGCAAACAAGCAGCTATCTTAATTGGTCACCCGAAAGCTGGAACCATAGGTTTAGCGTTGCCCACCGTTATAGGACGCCGCGTAAACTCATAATACCCGTAGGCTTGGAGAAACGCATAAACGGCGACATATGCTTTAGCTGAAAAAGTAAATGAATCTGGCGTAGGTGGCTATCGCTTGCTACCTGTTCCTGGACAAGTGTTTACTGAGTTGGAGGCAGTGAACTTTTGGAGTGGAGCCAATGTTGAATTGTTTGCGGCTGGCGGAGTCTGCGGTGCAGAAGGGTCATGTTGGCTGGCTGTTGCGGGCACAAAAGAACAGGAAGAGGGGGCAGAAAAAATCTTTGCTTCCGTGGCTCATGAACCACAATTTAATCTTGATAGCCTTTAAGACCACAACCAGATTCCATCTCTTTAGTTAGCTGTTGGCTTTTGTTTGCTTTTTGTTACTGGATTTTGCGACAAATAGCTGGTACTCCTATAGGTCAAGCAGTTGTTTGCACTCTCTCAGCCTACTCTCGGTCCACGGATGTTCATGATCTCCGGCAAAACTTTACCTATTTACTTATTTGGGCGCTTTCAATATACTCGGTTTTCGTGTAGTAATTAAAAGAACAATCAAAAGAGTAAGTTTGATTTTCTTGCAGGTTAAGATAAAGCGGTGTATTATTTAAAATATACAATGTTTTTCCGCCCGAGAGTTCAACCATGTCTTCATTTGCGTTGATTACACTTTTTGAAACTATTAAGCCGTTTTCTCCTGAAGGGATATTCTTTAAATTGTCAAATACAATGAGGGCGACGATGCCTATTGTCACTATTGAAATTATTATAACAACAACAATTGTTAATACGAAAGGATCAGTTTTCATCGTTATTTCCGTTGTCTTCTTGGTTTGCTTTGTTTAAATGTCTTGCTGTTTTCACATCGCAGACTTCAGCTCTTGCCCGCAGCACCAAACCCCGTCCCTTTTGCCTAAGAGGAGGCAAGAATGTTCTCCTTGGCATTCCAATACCGTGCTAATGCTGTTAAGGCTTCTTCAAACAAGTAGTCCTGCGGCATCACATCAACTTTTATGCCCATTTCCCTTAAGGCTTCGGCAGTTGTAGGTCCAATCGCAACAGTTGTAACTTTACTATTTATTAGGGCTCGGAGTGTTTCCATCGGTGCGTTTTCAGTGAGCATTTTGAAAATATTTTTGGCGCTTAATCCGCTGCCGAAAACAATTGCGTCAATTTTTCCAGAGGTTAAATCTTGAAAAAAATTGTCTTTCAATTTCTTGTCCACGGGCAAGCCTGACTCGTAAACGTAGACTTCTTCGACTTGGGCGCCCATTTCCTTGAGTTTCTCAGTTAAAGTTGGTGTTGCTCCAGTGGTTCTTGGAATGCGTATGGTTTTGCCTGAAATTTCTTTGCCCTGCAAGCACTCGATTAATCCTTCAGAACTGTACTTCAACGGGACTAAGCTCACATGCACATGGTATTCTTCTTCCAGCGCCTGAGCAGTTCTGGGGCCAACAGCAATAACAAACGTCTTAGCCAAGCCTTCCTTCAATTGGCTGGATTGCTTTAGGGTTTCAGCAGCACTAAAAAGGTATTTCACGCCGTTAGTGCTCATAAAAATAACATAGTCAACTTGCCCCTTTAGCAGTTCACTGACAAATTTTTTGACTGGTGAAAAATTGGTTAAACCTTTGATTTCTATGGCAGGTATAAAGTAGGGTATTCCGCCTTTTTCCTTGATTAGTTTGCCCGCTTCTTCCGCCTGACCTGCTGGGCGCGTTATGGCAACTGTTTTTCCTTTCAGGCTAGGGGTTTTTTGAACCATGCGAGTTTCCTGCCTAAGTTTGCAACTTCACCTATAACTATGACTGCCGGCGGCTTGACCTGTTTTTCTTCTGCTTCTTTTGCGAGTGTGCCTATTTTGCCAATGATTGTTCTCTGATTCTTTAGGGTGCCTGATTCGATGATGGCTGCTGGCGTTTCTGGGTTTAAGCCGCCTTCAATTAGTTTTTCCGTTATAGCTTCAAGCGATTCCACGCCCATCAAAATAACCATCGTGTCCACGGCGTCGGCTATTTTTGCCCAGTTAATTATTTTTTCCGCGTCGCCTGCCCTGTGTCCCGTAATGATTGCTACTGAAGCCGCGTAATCTCTATGCGTCAACGGTATGCCCGCATACATTGGAGCGGCAACAGCTGAACTGACTCCAGGCACAACTTCAAATTCGATGCCTTTTTCCACAAGGGCTTCGGCTTCTTCGCCGCCTCTGCCGAAAACAAACGGGTCGCCGCCTTTGAGCCTAACAACTTTGCCGCCAAGTTGGGCTTTCTCAATTATCAACTCAGTAATTTTGTCCTGTGGAACCTCATGTTTGCCTGTTCTTTTTCCAACATAAATTTTTTCTGCTTTTTCTGGGGCTAAGTTGAGAATTGATTCGCCAACTAGTCTATCATATATTACAACGTCAGCTTCTTTCAGCAACTCAACCGCTCTGACCGTAAGCAGTTTGGGGTCGCCGGGGCCAGCGCCTACAAGGTAAACTTTACCATGCCCCATACTTTTCTCTCCATTCTTTCTCGAAGTCTTTGGCTCCTTGCTTTATGAGGCCTGCACCGACTTTTTCGCCGAGCATTTCAGCTTCAGCTAATGTGCCTTGTGCAGATGCGCTGATTTTTTTTCGCTCGTTAAGTGAATAAATGCAGCCAAAAAGCGAAAGGTTGTTGCCG
The DNA here is from genome assembly GCA_963767735.1 of Candidatus Bathyarchaeota archaeon. Taxonomy (GTDB): domain Archaea; phylum Thermoproteota; class Bathyarchaeia; order Bathyarchaeales; family Bathycorpusculaceae; genus Bathycorpusculum. Next base: position 223,158 of record CAVYES010000002.1, read on the forward strand.
TTTGCTTGTCCAACCGCGCCTATTGGCACTCGGCAGCCGCCTTCCAATTCAAGCACCAGGCTGCGTTCAGCCGATAATCTCAGCCCTTGTTGCTTTATCCTCAATAGACCGCAAAAACGCTATTATTTTTTCGTTGCCTTCTTTGGCGACTACTGCTAAAGCTCCCTGTCCCGCTGCTGAAGGGAACTGGTCAAGTGGTAAGCGCTCGGTTACTTCGTTTATTAAATTCATTCTTTCAAGCCCTGCTTCAGCAATGATGACGCCTGCAAACTCGCCTTTTCTAACCTTATTGATTCGGGTGTCCACGTTGCCTCTGATGGGTTGCACGTCTAAGTCTGGGTGAATGTACTTGATTTCCGCCATTCTTCGCAGGCTGCCTGTTCCAACAACTGAGCCTTTAGCTAACTCGTTTAGCGGCACTTTGCCCTTTGAGATGAACACGTCGTTTTGCGAATCCCTCTTGGGAATTGCAGCTAAAACCGTGCCAGTTTGCTGCTCAACGATAGGCACATCTTTTAGGCTGTGAACGGCAAAGTCGATTTCGCCGTTGATTACTTGCTGGTCGATTTCTTTTTCAAAAATGCCTTTGCAGTCAATGGAGAATAAGGGTTTGCCTTGTTCTTTGTCGCCTATGGTTTTGATGATTTTTAAGTTAAACTCAACGTCGGGATGTGCCTGCTTGATTTGTTTTAGAACTCGGTTTGTTTGTGCAAGCGCGAGTACGCTTCCTCTGGTGCCAACAGTTAGAATCATTGAACTGGTTTTCTCCTTTGCTGCTTTAGCTAGTGCCTTGTCAAAAGCGTTTATTGTATGCTTCAAATCATCTTCCACTATGAGCTGTTGACAAGAAGCAGGTTTCAAACTGCGACGGCGGAATAAAAACGCCTTGCCTTAAGAAGCTCATGGAAGTATGCCGTAAACATTTGCGTGTCAGATTGTTTGGCGCAGGCGTAGTCGGTGACTGGTGCCTTTGTGAAGAATATTTGGTACATTGAAGCGATATTGTAGACTTGCGCTTGCACCTTGTGAGCTTGCGCTAAGTCAGTTAGGGCTTTCTTTAATTCAACGCAGTTTTTCTCAAGTTTCGGATAAATTTCGTTCTTCTTTTTATTCAAAATATTCAGGATTGTGAAGCCTGCTGTTGCTGAAACTGGGTTGCCGCTGAAGGTTCCAGCCTGATACACTTTGCCGACTGGCGAAATGTTTTGCATGATTTCTTTTTTTCCGCCGAAAGCTGCCAGCGGGAAGCCTCCGCCAAGCACTTTGCCAAGCGTCGCCATGTCAGGTTTCACGTTGAAGTATTCTTGTGCACCGCCTAAAGCTAAACGAAAACCCGTTATGATCTCGTCAAAAATCAAAACTGTGCCATATTCGCTTGTTATTTTTCTTAAGTAACTCAAATAATCTTTCTTGGGCAAAATAAGCCCAACATTCGCCAAAACAGGCTCAACAATCACTGCAGCAACTTCGTTGCCTTCACTGCTTCATAACTTCCTCTAAGGCTTCAAAATCGTTATAGGGCACAACAATTGTGTTCCGAGTTGTTTCCTCTGGAATCCCAAGCGAGTTTGGCGCACTAAAAGTTGTAGCTCCTGACCCTGCCTTAACCAAAACGCTGTCGTGAGAACCGTGGAAGCAGCCTTCGAACTTGATGATTTTTTTTCTTCCAGTGTAGCCTCTTGCAGCTCGGATGGCGTGCATTGTTGCTTCTGTGCCTGAGTTTACAAGCCGCAGCATTTCCATGCAGGGTGACGATTTGGCTATTAGCTCGGCAAATTCAACTTCTCGTTCGGTTGGTGCGCCATAAAGTGAGCCTTTAGGCTAATTGATTCTTCACGGCTTCCACAATGTCTGGGTAAGCATGCCCCAGAAGCAAAGCGCCATACGCCATACAATAGTCGATGTACGTCGGCATCGTCTGCGCTGTACATTTTTGCGCCTTGGGCATGTTCCACAAAGAATGGGTAAGGCTCAAAGGCTCGGACTGGACTGTTTACGCCTCCGGGCAGAACTTTTTTGGCTCGCTCAAAAAGCGTCTTTGATTTGGTTTCGTTCAAGTTTGATTCAACCACGATTTAATGTCTTTGGCAAAGTAGGTTATGATTAGGTCGGCGCCTGCACGTTTAATGCCTGTTAAGATTTCGCGGATTACGGTTTTTTCGTCTATCCACCCGTTTTGCGCGGCAGCTTTAACCATGGAGTATTCGCCGCTGACGTTGTATGCGACAATGGGCACGTTAAAGTTTGCTTTCGCAAGACTAATAATGTCCAAGTAAGCCAAGGCGGGTTTAACCATAATCATGTCTGCGCCCTCGTTGAGGTCTAACTCCATTTCACGCAGGGCTTCCTCTTGGCTTCCTTGGCTCATCTGGTAGCTTCTGCGGTTTCCAAACTTCGGCGTGGACTCCGCTGCTTCCCTGAATGGACCATAAAAGCCTGAAGCGTATTTTGCTGAATAAGCCATAATTGGCACCTGCTCAAAACCAGCATCATCTAACGCTTCGCGGATGGCGCCAACTTGCCCGTCCATCATGGCTGAGGGCGCCACAATATCCGCGCCTGCTTCTGCTTGGCTAACCGCAACTTTACCAAGAACATCAAGGGTTTGGTCGTTTAGGACTTCGCCGTCTTTAACTAAGCCGCAGTGCCCATGACTCATATACTCACATAGGCAGACATCGCCAATAACGACAAGTTCTTCGCCATAGGTTTTTTTCAACTCGTCGATTGCCTTTTGAATAACCCCATTTTTGGCAAAAGCGCTTGTTCCTGCTTCATCTTTTTTGGCTGGAATGCCGAAGAGAAGCACGCTTTTTACGCCTTGAGCCAACGCTTGTTTTCCTTCATCTGCAACTTGATTAATTGGCAGTCTGCTGTATCCAGGCATTGATTCGATGGCAACGGGTTTTTTGATGCCTTCGTCAACGAAGATTGGGTAAATTAGGTTGCTTGGCTGCAGATTTATCTGGTTTAGCATGTCTCGCATGGCTGCAGTCCTGCGTAGTCTTCTCATTCTAACGGTTGGAAAACTCAACTTACTTTGTCTCCTTTTTCTCTATGAGTTTCATGGCTATTTCTTGAGCCTCACAAAGCTTTCCTTCTTTTAAAACTTGTTTAATGTTATCGTTATTAAGTATCTCGTATAACATTTTGCTTCTAACCTTCGGATCAGAAATCTGCTCTTTGAGAATACCTCGAACATGAGATTGCAGTTGAATTTCAAGCAAATCCTCAGGCGTTATCATTTTCTCTATTCTTTCCCTTAGCGCTCTAGCCATGGCTGGGCTTTTTCCCGAAGTGGAAACCGCAATCTTCACATCGCCAACTTGCGCGACAGCTGGCAAAATGAAATCGCTCAAGGCGGGGTTATCAACTGAGTAAACCATGCATCCCGCAGACTTTGCTGCTTTAACCAGTTCAAGGTTAAGTTTAGGCTCGTTCGTAACTGCCAAAAGTATATCTGGCTTAGGATTAAGGCTGTCAACGAAAGCTTTTGCGTCTTGAATTTCAGTTTTAACCAAAGCAACTTTTTTTGCTTCGTCTAATTTTTGGATGCCGCTTGAGAAGGCTTTGCTTATAACCCAGATTTTTGCGCCTGAATCAACGAAGCTTTGGGTTTTTCGGTAGCCCTCTGAGCCTCCGCCGACTACTATGATGGTTTTTCCGTCAAGTTTGAGGTCTATGAGCAATTTTGTGTTTTGCCACCTTCAGAAGCGTTAAGCTTATAGTTGGTTAGTAAATTTTTGAATTTTTCCATAAACGCTGCATAATCAACTTGGTTTAGCTTTGGAGCGTCTGCAATTCTTGTTAGAGCATCCAAGTTTATGTATTGTTCTGCTGCTTCGATGGCTTGGGCTCCGAACTCTTCATATTTTATTTCGATTTCAGGTATCATGCCTCTTCCTTCCACGTCCATCCGCGGCACAATGCCCAGCAATTCAACGCCTGCGTTTTCGAAGGCGCGTTTCATGGTCAGCTTGATTTCGTCGGTTAGGTAGCTTATGCGCGCTTTGTTTAGGATTACACCGGTTATTTTTACTCCAAGGCTTCTGAGAATATTCACGTAATTAAGCGTGTTAATCAATGCGCCTTCTATGCCTTCTTTGTCACAGCTAACCACAACAATGGTGGATGCGCCCAAAGCCGCTGCAACCTCAGCTGTTGAAGTCGGCCTCACAACTTTATCCATTAACAGCCCAGTGAAAGCACTCATAGCTCCTTCAACGAGAAGAAAATCGTGATTTTGGCTGGCTTCCCCAACTGCTTCAGCTAAAGGTTTCCAGCCGCTTTCCCCAATTTTAATCGACGAATAAGCCTTAATCGGCTCTTTAATGAGGTAGAGTGCAGGCACGGCGTCTCGTATATCTCCGCCGACTTTAATGACTCCAACTTTGAAGCCTCTCTTTTTTAATGCGCCAGCGATTCCTGCCACGAGGAAAGTTTTTCCTGAACCGCTTCCTGTCGCCGTTACCAACAGTAGACGCGGCGTTTTTTGGTTGACTGGGTCTTGCTGATGGATGTTGGTTGAGATTCCGACTTCGCATTTAATTCGTTCTAAAAGTTTGGCGTTGGCGCTTCGAATTGCTTCGAGCTCGATTGCGTTTATGCCCAGCGATTTAGTGATGCTTTCAATAATGGTTGGGTTTTGATCTAATAATCCGTGGATGAATATGCCGACCACATTGCCTTCCTTGTTGGCTACTCCTGAAATCAAATCCTGAGGGTCCTTGTGATAGTTGACGCGTTTGGCGTGTGAAACAAGAATGGTTTTTGCATCCTTGATGCAGCACGATTTTGCCGTAGGTGTGGCAGTGGAACCCTGAAACTTCTTTGCCGACTTCTTCTGTGATGAAGCTTTTATCAGTTATAGTGGCACTCACGCGGTCTGTGCAGATTAACGGCTTAAACTCTGCATCTAAAAGTCCTAAGCCTTCTTTAGTTATGGGAACTGTTGATAGGCGCCCAACATCGGTTTCTTTTGCAAGTATTTGGAAGCCTGAGCAGATTCCAAGCACGAATTTGCCGCTGTCAGCCATTTTCATTATTTCCCGCGCAACTTTCTTGTTAATGCTTTGTGATTCAACGAGGCTTCCGCCTGGGATAATTATCATGTCCAAAATTTCAGAAGCGGGTTTGCCGTCTACAAGCGCATCGGAGCAAACTAGGTCGGTTGGCAAGTTTCCGAAGTCTTCGAAGCATGGAAGCGCTCCTGGAAGGTAAACCAAACCGATTCTATGCTTTAAATTCGTCCAAACTTGCCCCCAACGCGTATTTAAGTAAAGCTTATATTTAAGCCGCATGGTTTATCCAACCATGCATTCCTCGGCGAAGATAGACCACGTCATCAACGTTAGAATAACGCATAAAACAGCCCGAGTACCGTTAATGGAGGCTGTGGCGTTTAAAGACAAGGAAAAGGCGCTTGCCGAGATTCGTTCCCTTGAAGATGTGGAAGAATGCTTACTTCTTCAGACATGTAACCGCATCGAAATCTATGTTGTTACCGAAGATGCTGAAAAAGCCGTTAATTTGGTTAAGGATTATTGGGTGAAAAAAGCCATGGCGCACACCGAGGAAGCATCTAACGCCATGGAAACTTCGATAGACAACGATGCTTTCAATCACCTCTTACGAGTTACTTCAGGTTTAGAATCAATGGTGATAGGCGAAGACCAAGTTCTCAATCAAGTCTGGAACGCTTACTTAGAAGCAGAAAACGCCAAAACAATCGGTCCAATCATAAAGCACCTTTTTAATCGTGCAATGACCGTGGGCAGACGTGTAAGAAACGAAACAGGCATCAACAAAGGCGCAGTGTCAATTGGTTCAGCAGCGGTTGAATTAGCCGTCAATTTGCTTGGCAATTTGGAAGACAAGAAAATTTTGGTTATGGGCGCTGGGGAAATAGGAACCCTTGTAGCTAAAGCCTTGGCACGGCGCTGTCTAAGTCCAATCTTTATTGCCAATAGAACCCATGAACGTGCGGTAAAATTAGCCGAAGACCTCTCGGGGCAAGCAGTAATGTTTAATCAGTTTGAAGAAGTGCTCGTTGACGCTGACGTGGTAATTTGCTCAACTTCGGCGCCACATTACTTGTTAACCAAAGAAATGGTCACACACTTAATGAAAAAACGCACAAACAAAGATGACCTTTTAATTATTGATATCTCAAATCCGCGCAACGTGGAAAAAACTGTTCAGGAAGTCGCGAGAACAAAACTCTACAATATCGATGATTTGCAGTTAATTGCAGAAAAAAACAAGCAAGAACGAGAAAAAAGCATTGATCAAGCGGTCAAAATCTTAGATAAAGAAGTTGTCATTCTCAATCAGGACATGAAAAGCTTCTCGGTTCGCCTGATTATTTCGTCGCTGCTTTCCCAAGCCGAGGAAGTCCGGCAAAAAGAACTTGCAACCGCTTTAGGCATGATAGGTGATGTGGATGAGAGAGAGCGGGAAATTCTTGATGATTTAACTTCTATTTTGCTAAAACAAACATTTGTGCCGATTGTTGAAAACTTAAGGTTAGCCGCCAAAAACGGCGACGAGCAACTAATCGATCTGGCAGTTAAATTGTTTGAAAAAAAGGGGAAAAACTGATTTGGCGAAGGCTACGTTGGATAATGTTGGTTTAATTCTGATTGGGCATGGAAGCAAACTGCCTCATAACAGAGAAAACATTGAGAAGTTAGCTGAAATTCTGCGTCAACGGTCCAAGTTCAAGATTGTTGACATCGCGTTTATGGTTAAGGATACACCGACGATTACTGAAGCAATAGATTCGCTTGCAGTGAGGGGCGTATCTAAGATTGTGTTGGTTCCTGCTTTTCTTGCTCCTGGCGTGCACACTACACAAGATATTCCTGAGTTGATTGGTGTGAAAGAGAAGGAGTCTCAACTTAAAGCACGTGGAATAGAACTTTTTTATGGCGAACCTTTAGGCAGCGACGAGCGAATTGCCGACATCTTAGAGGAAAAAGCCCTAAAAGCGTTGGGGCAAGATATCAAGCGAGACGGCGAGATTGTTGATGCTTACTCTATTGCTGCCTCAAGCAAGATTGTTGACAAAAGCATGATGCTTATCCGCGAAGCCATCGGTGATACTTTAGCTAACGTGCCTAAAAATCAAATTCCAATAATCGAGCGGGTAGTTCACACCACTGCCGACCCTGAATTCGCTAAACTCCTAGTCATCAGCGAAGACGCAGTGAACGCGGGTGTATCCGCGATTAAAGCTGGCGCAAAAATAGTGACTGATGTGAAGATGGTGAAGGCAGGCATCAATGAGGCTCGGCTTAAAAAGTTCAGCGGCAAAATCTCCACGTACATGAATGATGAACGTGTTGTAAAGCTGGCTAATTCTGAATCGTTAACGCGGTCTGCGGCTGCCATGCGTTTAGCAGTAAAAGACGGCTTAGATGGCGCTATCGTGCTTATTGGGAACGCTCCAACGGCGGCCTTTGAGCTTGCTGAACAGATAAAGAAAGGCATCGTTAAGCCAGCGTTAATAGTAGCTGTACCCGTCGGTTACGTGGGCGCAGCCGAATCAAAAGAAGTAGTCGCCAAACTCCCCGTGCCATTCATCATTACCAGGGGGCGCAAAGGCGGCAGCACCATTGCAGTAGCAGTCTTCAACTCATTGCTTTCTATGGCGGAAGGCAAAGCATACGGTTAACTGGGGCATGTGTTTTGGCGAGGTTTTTGAAATATGGCATAACAACAGGTGCATCCGCGGCAGCGGCTGCTAAAGCCGCCTTAATAGCTGTGCTTACGAAACCTGTTGACCGAGTGGTGATACCAACTCCGATTGGATTGCGCTTTGAGGTGCCTGTGAAATCGAGCAGAAAACTCGCCGCTGATACGGCAGAGGCTGTAGTTGTAAAGGATGCTGGAGAAGACATTGATGCCACCGATAAAATGGAGATAACTGCAACAGTAAAACTAACAGACGACGGCAAAATCACCATTAAAAGCGGCGAAGGCATTGGGAAAGTTACAAAGCCGGGGCTGCAAGTCGCGATTGGCGAGCCAGCGATTAACCCAGTGCCAAGAAGCATGATAACTGAAGCAGTCAAAGAAGTGTTGCCTGCGGGCAGTGGCGTCGAAGTAACAATCACGGCGCCTGAAGGAGAAAGAATCGCTAAGAAAACATGGAATGCAAAGCTGGGCGTTGTGGGCGGTGTCTCCATTTTGGGTACAACAGGCGTAGTAAAACCGTTGTCTTCGGAAGCGTGCCGACGCTCGCTGGTTCCCCAAATTGATGTCGCCCTAGCGCGTGGCTACAAGCGAATATTCTTTGTTCCGGGGAATATTGGAGAAAAAATGGCTAAACAGAAGTTTAATGCGCCTGAGGATGCGATAGTTCAAACTGGCGATTTTGTCGGTTACATGCTTGATAAAGCCGTGGAAAAAGGTGTTAAAGAAATCATTGTTCTGGGTCATTCTGGGAAATTGGTAAAGTTGGCGGCTAACATTTTTAACACACACCATAAAGTCGGGGATGCACGCAACGAAGTTATCGCTTCTTACGCAGGCGCTGTCGGAGCCGACACCAAGACCATAAACGCACTATTGCAGGCTAACACTTCCGATGAAGCCTCAGAAATTCTTAAGCAAGCGAACCTGTTGGAAGCTGCTTATGACAGAGTTGCTCAAAGAGTTAGTCAGCGGGTAATCGATAGGGTGGAAAGTAAAATTAAGATAAGCGTGGTAATTGTTTCCATGGATGGCAAAGTTCTTGGAATGGACCAGAACGCGAGGTGCAACCAACCTTGGCTAAACTTAACATAGTCGGCGCAGGTCCAGGTTCACCCGATTACGTGACGCCTGCAGCAAGAAAAACCGTCCAGCATGCTGAGGTTGTTATTGGCGCCCAAAGAAGCCTAAACCTATTCGCCGAGGACATTAAAGGAGAAATTGTGGTTTTAACAGCTAAAAACCTAAACAGCGGCCTCAAGTTTGCGGCTGAATCAGCCCAGAAAGGCAAGAATGTGGTTTTGCTATCTACGGGTGACCCGGGCTTCTCAGGGCTGCTGCAAACCGTTTTAGAGAGCGGTTTGGTTACGGCAGAGGAAATTAACGTTGTGCCAGGTGTAAGCTCGATTCAAGCGTGCGCTGCCAGGCTAAGCATAAGCTGGGACGATACGTGCCTGTTCACCTTCCATGAAGGCAACGTGACCGCTGAAGACAAAAACCATTTAGTTTCATGCGTTAAAGAAGGAAAAAATGTAATGCTTCTTCCAGACCAACGAGGCTTTCCGCCGAGTCAAATCGCAAGCGCTCTTCTCAACGCCGGAGTTGATAAGGAAACGGCTGTTTTTGTTTGTGAGAATTTAACCCTAGACGATGAGCAAGTTACCTTCAGCACTCTGGAAGAAATTTCTAAACAGGTGTTTCAATCTTTATGTGTAATGGTTATCAAAGGAAACCGTAACGGGAAAGGATAAGTGGATTGTGTATGGCTAAACTTTGGGCTTATAAAACTGCTGGAATACCGGACGAGTTGTTTAACCAAAATGATAAGGTGCCTGGTCCAACCAAAGAAGAAATCCGAGCAATTACAATCTCTAAAGCACGTTTATGCGAAGGCTCCATAGTTATCGACGTCGGCTGCGGCACAGGCGGCTTAACAGTTGAGGCTGCTCTGCAAGTGGCGCCAAAAGGCAAGGTTTACGCCGTTGACGAAGACCCAGCAGCAATTGACTTAACCAAGAGCAACGTGGAAAAGTTTGGCTTTAAAGAAAATGTCGTTATCTCTCTCGGCAAAGCACCCGAGGCACTTGCCAGCCTTCCATTGACGGATGCTATCCTGATAGGGGGCAGCGGTTTCTTGAGTGACGTTCTCCTTGTAGCCAAAGCCAAGCTGAAATCGAACGGCAGAATAGCCATCAATGCAATACTTTTGGAGACGGCTTGCACGGCAGTGGATGAACTAAAAAGTTTAGGCTTCAAAGATATCGACGTCTGCCATATCTCGGTGGCGAAAGGAAAGCAAATAAACAGCGGGACTATGATGTTGGCGAGAAATCCCATTACAATAGTTTCAGCCACGAAACCTTAGGTGAAAATTGATTTGGCTGGAACATTCATAGGCATCGGCGTAGGTCCAGGCGACCCAGAACTCATCACGATAAAAGCGGCAAAAGCTCTCAAGACAGTGGACGTCATCTGCGTACCAAAATCACACGCGAGTAAACCCAGCATGGCGCTAGGCATGGTTAAGAAAATTCTAGATGAACGCCAGAAACCCGCCGAGATTTTAGAACTCATCTTTCCCATGACCAAAAACGAATTTAACAACCGCAAACTCTGGGTGGAAAACGCCGCCATAGTTGCTGCAAAAGCCAAAAAAGGCAATGTTGCCTTCATCACTTTAGGCGACCCGATGCTCTACAGCACCTTCCTCTACCTCTATGAATGTGTAAAGGAAACCTACCCCGAAGTTGAACTAGAAATCATACCTGGCGTAACCTCGGTTAGCGCCGCAGCAGCAAGCTCCAAGTTGCCCCTAGCTGAGAAAGAGGAAGTGGTTACAATTATGCCATCAGACCTAAACCCTACATTAATAGAGAAAACCGCCAAACATGCTGACAATATTGTTTTCATGAAGTGCGCTCACCGCATTAAAGAGTTTATCCCCATTCTTTTGAAGGCAGGTTTCACGGAAAACTCAACCATCGCCCTAGTCAAACGATGCACTCTGCCTGAAGAGAAAGTTCTCGTTGGCAAACTGGGTGAAGTAAATCAATGGGACATAACTGAAGATTACTTCTCAGTAGCCATCGTTAAGAAAAGCAAAGTTCCCATACACTGGAAACAAAACGGAAACGGTGGCAAAGCATGAACAGAGTTGTTTTTATCGGCGCAGGCCCTGGAGACCCAGAGCTAATTACCCTCAAAGGAAAACGGTGCTTAGAGCAAGCTGAGGTGGTAATTTACGCTGGTTCACTTTTGAATCCACAAATCCTCAGTTACGCCAAGCCAAGCGCCCAGCTTTATGACAGCGCCAAAATGAGCCTGCCCGAAGTCCTAAAAGTCATGGTTGAAGCCGCCAGGGCAGGGAAGCTTGTGGCAAGAGTGCACGATGGAGACCCAAGCTTCTACGGAGCCATTCAAGAACAAATGGACGCGCTAGACAAAGAAAAAATAGAATACTTCCGAATTCCAGGCGTAAGCTGCCTGCAAGGAGGCGCAGGAGCCTTAAACCGCGAATTAACCTTACCTAACATTTCACAAACCGTAATTATAACGCGTCCAGAAGGCAGAACGCCCGTGCCCGAAGCGGAAACCCTCAGCAAACTCGCCATGCACCAAGCAACCATGGTCATCTTCTTGGGTACTCCGCATATTGCGCGTGTCGTGGAGGAGCTTCTGATAGGAGGCTACCCGAAAGATACCCCCGCACAAGTTGTTTACAAAGCCACGTGGCCTGAGCAAAAAATCGTGAAGGGCACATTAAGCGATATAGTCGCAAAAGTTAAGACGGCGGGCATAACTGAGACAGCGTTGATTTTTGTGGGAAAAGTCTTGAATCCGCAATCTTATGATTTATCAAAGCTTTATGACCCAAAGTTCACTACAGGTTTCCGTAAAGGAGAATAGTGAAATGTACACTAATGGAATAGCTGTTGTTGCAATCACAGGGCGGGGCGTAGAAACCGCATTAAAAATTAAAGAAGCATTAAACAACGCAGGCCTATCATGCATCGTTTACGCGCCAAAAAAATACGTTCAAAACGGCGTTATCCCCTTAAATAAAAAAATAGATGAATTTGTTAAAGACACATACGATGAAGTGGACGCTTTAGTTGCGGTTATGGCAACAGGTATAACAATTCGGGCTGTAGCGCCTTATCTTGAAAGTAAGTTCACTGACCCAGCGGTCATAGGTGTTGACGCGGCTGGAAAATTTGTTATAAGCCTCTTGGCAGGCCATTATGGAGGGGCAAACGAATTAGCCAGAATAATTGCAGAAGGTATCGGCGGAACAGCAGTTATTACAACGGCATCCGACGCCACAGGTAAACAGAGCGTTGATGAGCTTGCAAGAATCCTGCATTTAACCATTCAGAACCCTGAAAGCCTCATAGCTGTTAACTCTGCTATCGTCAATGGTGGCCACTTGGTCGTGGTATTAATCGGCGACGTTGAAATCCCAACCAGCCAGATTGGCTGCTACGAAGTTAAAAAGACAGAAAACGCCTCTCAAGCCCTGGAAATAATTAACAGTTATGACGCGGGCATCTTGATTTCAGCCGAACCTTTGACCCCGCAAGTTTTAAGGATTGACAAGTTTGTTAAGCCATTTACCATACTTAAAACTAAACTTGTAGTTGTCGGGTTAGGAGCAAGGAAAGACTCAAGCGCAGACAGCATAGTGGAAGCTGTGGACACTTCTTTAGAACGGGTACATTTGTCTTTAGCCAGCGTTAACCGTTTCGCTACAGTTGACATAAAACGTGATTCGCCAGCTATGCTAAAAGCCGCGGAACAGTTGGGTAAGCCGCTTGAGTTTTTAAGCGTCGATGCACTCCGTTCTCTAAGTCATAGGGATCTTTCGCCTGATTCAAAGATGGTTCAGGAAAAGATTGGTGTTGGAGGGGTATGTGAACGAGCAGCACTGATAGTAGCGGGAAAAAACTCGAAGTTAATACTCAAAAAGACCAAGCTCAACGGGGTAACTGTAGCAATAGCCGAGGGCGAATAAGCGTAGTCGGCATTGGACCCGGCAGCCTGGAACATTTAACGCCTAAAGCAAGAAACGAAATTGAAAACGCCGACGTAATAGTCGGCTACGGCACATACATAAAATTAATCCAAGCCATCATCAAACCAAACGTAGAAGTGTTTTCTGGAACCATGGGTAAAGAGGTTGAACGAGCCGAAATCGCCGTTTCAAAAGCTTTGGAGAACTATCGTGTCGTGATAGTTAGCAGCGGTGACCCAGGAGTTTACGGCATGGCTGGCATCGTTTTGGAAGTCGTTGAAATGGAAAAAGCAAATGTACCCGTTGATATTGTTCCAGGCGTTACAGCCGCAACGACTGCTGCGTCAAAGCTTGGCGCCCCTTTGGTTAGCGATTTCGCAGTGATTAGCTTAAGTGATTTGTTGACTCCTTGGGAAAAAATTGAGCACAGGTTGGAAGCAGCCTCAGCGGCCGACTTTGCCATCGTACTGTATAATCCCCAAAGTCAAGGTAGGATTGAGCCGCTGACTAAAGCGTTCGAAATACTGCTCAAGCACATGAGCCCTGAGACTCCGGTAGGCATTGTGAAGCAAGCTGGACGCGTAGGAGAAGAAGTCACTATTACAACGCTTAAAAACATGTTGACAGCTGAAATAGACATGGTTACCACAATAATTGTAGGTAACTCGGCAACCAAGACAATTAACGGCAAAATGGTTACCGCTCGCGGCTACGATCTTTCAAGTTAAAATTAATCCTGATATTGACCGGTCACGGACCGGGATTGTGGATAATTAGAGCTTGAACTGAGGTTGTTTTCGTTTTGTGATTGCAATCTTTACTTTTTTTCACTTGTTTCAGGAATTTAGGCAATGTCCAAGTTAAAACTAAGTTTGATTAAAACTTTGACAAACGCTCAACAAAATAAACCGGTTCTTTTTTCAACATAAATAGAATCTTTTGAATTATAAAAAAGAAAGAAAAAGAGAATTTTTACTTTTTAGCTTTTTTGGTGTAGGTATATGTTCCGAATGCTACTGCGACTATTGCAATGACCATGGCAAGTGTGGTTGCAGTTGAAAACTCGTTTATTGTTGGTGTGGGTGTTGGCAATGTTAGAGTGCTGCTGGTTGGAACGAAAATTGCTTCCATAGCGCATGTGTTTTGAGGTATGTTCAAGGTAAGGGTGCTAGAGGTGTAAGTTGAGGATGTCGATGTTACAACCATCCAAAAGAGGAAATTGAAACCGCTGGCTGGGACTGCTGTGAATGTGGCTGATTCGCCGATTGTATAATTGGTGTAGGTTATTGGTGGAGTGGATGTTAAGGAAGATGGAACTGTTGTTCCGCCTACTGTGAAGTATAGGGCAATCGTTGCTGTTCCACTACCAGAGCTTGATTGTACAGCATTAGTGGTTGGGATGAATATTGCTTCTATAGCGCAACCCGATGCGCTAATAGTTTCGGTTACTGTACTAGCAGCTGAGGTGACGGCTCCTGACGGGGTAACATAGATCCAACCTAAGAAGTTGAAGCCTGCACTGGCAGTCTGAGAGAAGGTAACAACATCGCCGTTAGCATAAGATAGGCTTGATCCGCCTGCTGCAGCTGTTCCGTTTGCTGAAACTGAACCACCTATGGTTGAATAAACATAGACGCTGTCTGTTGTTGCCGCTTTCGCGAGTGGCACCTGTGTATTTATAGCCGAAATTAAAAGTGCTGACGTTAGAAGAATCAAAGCTAAAACTTTAAAGTTCTTTGTTGAGTTCTTATTCATTGAATCACCGAATTTTTCTGTCTTTTTATTGGATAAAAGGCGATATAAGCTTTTCTAAACCACCATGCCAGCGTTCTAACGTTAGACTCGCAAAGCCGCGTCGCTCTAAGCTTTTATCAAAACAAGCACCATAACAAGTCCACGAAAACGTGATATTATCGGAGAATTAGGTGGTCGGGAGAGCAGGATTTGAACCTGCGACGGCTCGGTATCTGTGGCCTGTGCAGGCTAGAATGAAGCCCACCATGGGTAGACCTCTACAGCGTCTCTACCCAAGTAAGTTAGCTCTTCTTTAGTTGGAATAAAGCTATTTGTAAACATTATCATGATGTTCATATCTTCTTACCGTGACAACCTTCCTCGTCTCATCTATATCGTAGACAAGAACGAATGAACCCACATGTACCCGACGCATGTGCTGCATAGGACTCTTCAAAGGCTTAAATTGCTGAGGATTTTCCAAAATCTCGTTTATCTTTCTAGATACCGCCTCAAACTGAGGCAAATCCTTCTTTCGCAATTTCTTGAATAGTCTATCTACTTTTTCAACCACTTCTAAAGAGTACAAGCAATCACTTAGAATATCGACTGGCGAAGTCTTTGACTTTTATCGTCTTTTCGATCTCTGAGGCCTTTAGGCTTTCTATGAACTCTGGCTTTAGCTCTGGCTCCAGTACACATTCTTCAAACTGTTGAGCCATCAAATTTATTGCCTGACTCTTGTCTTTGAGACCATACTTGGCTTTAACTATGTTGAGGATTCTGTTCGTTCGTTCGTCAATAGTTACAATCGCCTTGACCATATTAACACCGTATTGATAGAATATTAACTTGGAATATATATGCTAATTGCTGTCCAATAATAGATTCAGCAAATACAAAGATCATTGACGCAATCAAATAGCTCATGCTAAAGGGCAAAAATTCATCTACATATAAACCCAATTTTCAAGTTTAGATTAAATTGGTCGGGAGAGCAGGATTTGAACCTGCGACGGCTCGGTATCTGTGGCCTGTGCAGGCTAGAATGAAGCCCACCATGGGTAGACCTCTACAGCGTCTCCACCAGCTAAGCTTGTTAGCCAGCTCGAGAGCTCTGCCAGGCTGAGCTACCTCCCGACAAAGTCCATAAAGATTGGGGGAAAGAATTTATGTGTTTTGGCATTTTAGGCTGTGTCGAGCCATACTAAACATTTTAATCTTTTAGTAAGAGTGCTTAGGTAAAGACAGGTGTATTTAATTGGCGAAAACTATCGGCATTGTAACTTCTGGTGGAGATGCGCCAGGCATGAACGCCGCCATCCGAGCTGTAACACGAATAGGCCACGCAAAGGGTTTTCAAGTTATAGGTTTCGAAAGAGGATGGGACGGACTTTTATCTAACTCGTTTAGAAGGTTGACTCCTCGAAATGTCGGAGGCATTATTCAGTTAGGCGGCACTATACTCCACACCATTCGATGTCCAAGTTTCGAGGAAGAAGGCAGCGCCGAAAAAGCGGCAGAAACATTGTCTGTAAATAACGTTGACGGCTTAGTCGTTATCGGCGGCGACGGCTCATTTAGAGGCGCCTTAGACCTAAGCAGAGAAAGCGACGCCTTAATGGTTGGGATACCCGCCACAATTGACAATGACGTTTATGGAACAGACGAGACAATCGGCTTTGACACTGCGGTCAACACTGCGGTAGGCTCGATCGACAAAATTAGGGATACGGCGATTTCTCATGAAAGAATATTCATTGTGGAGGTGATGGGCCGGAAAAGAGGATTCTTAGCGTTGGAAGTAGGAATGTGTGTGGGCGCAGAAGTGATTTTGATTCCAGAAAACCCAATGAAAATTGAGGACATTGTAAAGTTTATGGATGAAAGCGAAAAGAAAGGCAAACGGGCTGGAATAATAGTTGCGGCAGAAGGCTTCAGTGACACAAATAAATTAGCTCAAGAAATGCAGCGGCAAACAGAATCTGAAGTCAG
The DNA here is from genome assembly GCA_963767735.1 of Candidatus Bathyarchaeota archaeon. Taxonomy (GTDB): domain Archaea; phylum Thermoproteota; class Bathyarchaeia; order Bathyarchaeales; family Bathycorpusculaceae; genus Bathycorpusculum. The sequence goes on from CAVYES010000002.1 coordinate 239,593, forward strand.
ACTATCCATTCTTGGCTATGCTCAGCGCGGCGGAAGCCCCACAGCACGCAGCAGGTTACTGGCAAGTTTATTCGCCGATAAAGCCGTTGAATTAATTTGCCAAGAACAGGGCAACGTAGCTGTGGGATTACAGAACGGCGCAGTTGTGGGCGTAGAGCTTGAGAAAGCCGCTAACAACAGGAAGCCGATAAACCTAAAGCTGTTAGAAGTAGCCGACATGCTTGCAACGTAAACCTCCTTCTCTTCTTTTTAGGCAGTGTGATGCACGAAAAAACGCGATCAATTTCGTCTCCTGCAAAGCTTTTTCCATGTTGCTTTTTGGTTTAGAGTTTAAAATGTTTGTTGGTTGCGGCTAGATTTGGTAGAAAATGGTAATATTTGGCGATTTATGGTAAAAAATGGTGAAAAAAGTTGTTTGCGCATTAGTCTACAAGAGTCGGCAAGGTTAGTTTACAGCAGTGACTCGTAGATTTTGCTTGTTTGCTCAGCAACTTTTCGCCAAGTAAAATACTCCAGCACTCTTCGCCTGCCGTTTTCGCCCCAGTTTTTGGCTTTTTCAGGGTCACGCAGCACCGCATTTATCCCCCAAGCTATGTCCGCAGGGTCTCCCCCGTTAACGTGCACTCCGTTTTGTTCAGTACCACCGGGTATCACTTGCTCTTTGAAGCCCACCACACCTCTCGCACCGACTACCACCGGTTTCTCCATGGCCATCGCCTCTAAACTCACAATTCCAAACGGCTCATAAGTTGACGGAAAAACGCACACATCAGAGGCAGCATAGTGGAGGATCCGTTCTTTTTCAGACACGAAGTCGAAGCGGTAAACGATTTTGTCCTTAATGTTCAGTCTTTCTGCTGCGTCAACGATGCTTTGCTCGTCGCCTTTGCCTAAAATAACCAGTTTAGTATTAGGGTTCTCTTTGAGAATTATAGGCATAGCCTGTAGTAAATTGTGTACGCCTTTAACCCAAGTGAGCCTTCCTACGAAAAGCAGCATGTTCCAACCGTCAGGAATGCCATATTTTGCTCTGATTTGCTCAACATCTTGTTTTTTAACTTTGATCGGGTTGTAAATATCTGGGTCTACACCATTCCAGGCTACGCTGATTTTTGAAGATTGCCAGCCGTGCTTTATGAGGTCTTCTTGCATTGCGTAGCTGACGGTTATTATGCGGTCGGAGTTTTGAGCCATCGCGGTCTCCAAATGGGACACTACTTCAGAGCCTTGCCCGCCGCTTCTGCCCCATTCTGTACTGTGCACATGGAAAACCACCGGTATTTTAGTTTCATTCTTAATTATTAATCCTGAAATGCTGCTTAGCCAGTCGTGAACGCAGACGACGTCAAAATTGTATTTCTCTTTTTTAATTAAGGCATTGATGAATTTGGTGGCGCTCAAGACGTTGTACATGAAGATGTCGTTGAAGAATTTGATGTTTGTACCCCATTTTTTCAGGTCATCCGTCACAAAGAAGGGCCAAACGCTGCTGGCATCAGCGACTAATGGTCTGTGAACTTCTACGCCTTTGAGGATTTCTTTTGTCTTCAACCCGCCGTTGTTGAGGGTGAATACTGAGACGTCATGCCCAATGTCAACGTATTCATGAGTGATGTATTCTGCATAAGTGCCTAAACCACCAACAATTTGAGGAGGATATTCATACACAAAAAAGCCAATTCGCAAAGCCGTCACCTAAGCTCTTGCCTTAACTATGCCTTGAATGCTATTTATACTTTAAATCTGAATGAAAATTCTGCTATCTTTGCATAATTTTTCTATAGCCAATTTTAATTAGTTTTAGTTCGATAGGATGCTATAATTCGCTGCCGATTAGATACTCCATTCAAGCCCATGCATCCACTACAAATCTACTCAAATGCTTTCAACTCATCGTCAACGGTGAATGACTTCATGCCGTTGAGGGTACCGAAACCATTTTTCCGACATTTCTTCACGGTAACTTCGATGTACTCCTTCTCTCGGATGTTTTGCGTTTCAACCAACTCTTTAGGCAAAGTAACCACGATTGACCCGCCTACTTTCCTATTTTTTGTCAAACACCTTGCCATGTAACCACCAGTCAAATAAAATTATACAACAAGTTATACTTAACAGTCCCTAAACAAAATAAAAAACAATCTCACGTTTTTTTCTTTGAAATTCTTATTTTTGCGAACCATTCACTATTTCAGTAATGTGAAGTTCTCAATTAACCGCATAATTTCTGCATAACTCTCCAAGCTGCATCGCCAGCCAGCAGAAACCATGTCATTTATGGACTGCTTAGCTGCTTTTTTTGAAAGTAGCCCTTCAAAAACAGCTCTCACCAAAACGTAAGGTGTGCCCACATATTCGATTCCATAGACCTTCGCCGTCTTTCTTGCTACCTCATCATCAATAACTGCCAACGCTTTGTTTTCTTTGGCGAGTGACAAAACTTCTGCATCTGCTTCATGAAGACCGCGAGTCTTAGATAACTGAGAAAGAAAGACTGAATCTTTGGGCTTGCAAACCTTGAAAACGTGGTTATCAAACATTTTCTCCAATGCAATTGCGTCTGAAACCCCCTTGAGTTTGCCTTTATCCACGACTTCTGCCTTAACCAGCGGAGAAGTTAATTTTTCCTCTTCTAAATATGTGATAATTCCGCTTAAGCCAGCTTTCGTCAGATAGATCAGAGGAGTGGAATTGAACACTAACGGCTTCACTTATTCTTCGCCACCGATGCTTCCCTAAACTCCTTCTCTAAATCTTCAGGTTCATACCTGACCCATTCTATGTTGTGTTGTTTCACTAAATCAGCAAATTCCCAAAGCGAAAGCTTGGCAATGTCTGCTGCTTTAGCGAAGGTTGCTTTTCCCGATTGCAAAAGCTCCAGTGAAGTTTGTTTTCTCCACTCTATAACGCCTGTTTCTAGAAGGTTTCGTACTACCGTTGCTTTATCGAGTTTTTCTTTTTTTATTATTTCAAGAATTTCTTTTTCTAGCTCAGCGGGAACTCTGACAGCTAATGGTTTTAATGGCAACGCGACCACTGTTTACAATAGGTGTCAAATGAATACATAAATCTTGTGTGAACATAATGCAGAAGCATTATTCAACAATCCTAAAACGTTTTATCGTTAGATGAAGAAATAGTTTGTCAGGAGTCACGAAATTTGAAGTCAGCTTTAATAGTTTATTGTTCAATCACAGGAAATACCCAAAAAGTTGCTTACGCGATTAGCGAAGGCTTGAAGGACGCAGGGTTAAAGGTTGATTTGAAGAATCCTCAAGAGGCCGCCGACGTGGACTTTTTTGTTTACGATTTGGTTTGTGTTGGTTCGCCATCGATAGAGTGGCAGCCTGCTAAGCCGATGACTGACTTTCTTAAGGCTAAATTGGCTTTTTACCGTAATCAAGGAAAAATTAAGCCGTGCGCCCCAAAATTAGCTGGCAAAAACGCGTTGGTTTTCTGCACTTATTCTGGGTCACACACAGGCATCGCAGAGGCTACTCCAGCGGGAAAAACTATGCGGCAGTATTTCGAGCATTTCGGTTTTAACGTGGTCGGTGAATGGTATGTGCCGGGCGAGTTTCATGGAAGAGAAGATTTGAGCACGCAGGGCAGGCTTGGGGACATCAGGGGAAAACCAACAGCGAAGACTTTGGCGAAAATTAAAAAGAACGCGGAACAATTAGCAGAGCATCTGTAATGGTGGTTATTATGGCTAAAACAGTTAATTTGCCCGATAAAATCTATGATGATTTGGCTAAGGTTGCTGAAGAATTAACTTTTATGGCTAAAAAGCCGATTTCACAGTCAATGGCGATAAACCTGCTGATTGAAGTTTACCATGCACACCTCAATAATCGATGTGCGCTTGACTCTTTCAGCCAGCAACTAGCCAGCTTAGACATAATGTCACCCGAAGAATTTAACAAATACTGGGATGAACCCGCAAAACCGCAGGAAAAAAAGCGTAAAGCAAAAGCCAAGAAACAATGAATTTAGCTGGAAAAATATACCGAGCGGCGCGCCTAATTGCTTCAAGCCGGGGTTTGCTGGGACTCTGGAACACTCTTTGGAGAAAAGAAAAATGCGAAGGTTGCTGAACCTATTGTTTCTTGCAAATTTGACCAGAACCTTCTCAGCCCCATATTTTTCTCAAAGATTTTAAAACTAAAAAAAGGGAAAGATGGTTTGTTTTTGTTTTGGCTTTTTTAGGTGTGTTTTCTGAGCATTAGCAATATTACTACGGCGAGGCCTACGATGATTACAACGAATAGGCCTGCGATTGCGGGAACAAAGTATGTGTCAGCGACGGATGTTGGGATTGCGGTTGGTGCTGCAGTGCATGCGGGTGTTGAAGTAGCGTAGAACGATGTTTCGACGTTAATTGGATAGTAAGCGTTGGAGCCTGCAAAGGTGGCGGTGACAGTGTATGAACATGGGACGTCAGGTGCCCAAGGCAGCGCTTTAAAAATTTTAGAACAGGAACTTTCCCATAAAGGCTCCAGAATCTCTTATCAGTGTCCAAAAGAGGAGTGAAACCCAAAAAAAAATTTGCAGATGCCCTAAGCGAAATAACCAAATGCCTCGAAAAAACGGCTAGACCTGCTGGAACATAATCTACCCTAGTGGCACGCGACGGCAAACCAGAGGTAGCTCATTTAACTCTCAGGTTTTTGGTTTGGCGGATTACCTTTTTTTCGCCGGCTATACACATGACCCATCCAACCACCCAAATGCAAACAGCGAAAGGTAACACGAGGAGTGAAGCTATTTTATTTCGTTTTGGCATAGCAAGTGGTTACAGTAGAACTTAAAATAAGGTTTGTTGAGAAACGCACTTTGCTAAATTTGTCAATTCCTGTCTTTTTTTCCAAAATGTAATTTTGAGGACTTACCTATGGATGTGCTTCGCTCACTTGGATGTCCCAAAGCGACAGGCCAGTTACAGCGTCCTTTTTCCTTGCAAGTTTGTCTCCTGTTAGTTCAGTCAGATGAACTTCAGCAGCGAAAACTTTGCCCTCAAGCAGATGCCCAGCTTTCGCATTTCCATTTTTGTCAGCTAAAACTACGTGTGCATGAACAAAGGGTTCGCCGTCATTTATGGAAATGTTGCCAACACAACTTGCAATTTCCTGCGGAGCCGAAATCAAAGTCTCCAAATACTCATGTTTTTCTTGATCGTAAAATCCAATCTTGGCACATTTCAAAGCACCTATCGCCGTAAAGGTCGCGGCCATAATCGCGTTCCTCTTTGCCAATTCAGTTACAAACTCAATTATTTCCGAATCATGTTTAACGCGTACAAGAAAAATTTTCCCAACGTCAAGTTTTCTAAAGCTCATTTTCACTTCTCCCCAATTCAGGTTATGCGTACCGAATAGATAATTTTAAAATTAATCAGTTATATGGATTTTACTCTCAAATACCCTTTTCATTTCCCCTGATTCTAACTCAAAACGTTTCCTGTGAAAGCGTAGCCAAATCATCATTTAAAATTCAAAATGCATTTACACCATAACGACGCAAAAAGACTATTAATCGGAATATTACTCGAGAAAGGGGCGAATCGAGGGTTAGCTTAAATGCAGCGTGATTCTCTCTCTCTTCCTGAATTTTTCGTTTGCGTTTAAGTTAACCTTACTTCGCTCGAACCCGCAACTATTTCATAATTTCATCAAATAAAAACTTAATGTATTTATTTTATTTACTGGGACAATCATGAATTAATCTGTAACCTTTTTGGGTTTTGCGTAGCCATCACGATTTCTAAGGCTTTATTTTTTAGTTTCTCTGGCAGATTATTTCGATTTGCTAAAGTTACGATAAAAATCTCCGCATCTTCTCTTTGTTTTGCTTGAGTTATCAGCGGGTCTTTTGCTTTCAAGTGAACAACGGATAGAACCATTTTTTGGCTGTCTAACGCTTTTATAACGGATAGTTTGAAATTTCGGGAGAAAAGCTCCATGGGACCTATCTCGTCAATGGCGATAACATCTTTTTTCTCAACCGCATCAGCGATTGCTTTAGCCCCAATATTATCTAGGTCTTCTATGTTAACGTGGTACTTGTCCACTTGTGGACCCACTCTCTGATTGATATGTGCAAGCCAGCCGTGTTTGTTGTTGGTTAAGTCTATGATTTCAAAGCCGACCCGCGTACCGCCTTCTCTTGCTTCACGACTAATCATACCGCCGACTGTTATGCCCTAGGCTTTAAGCGAGTCAACTAATTTAATGAGCATAGTTGTTTTTCCAACGCCCGGGCTGCCAGTTAAAAGCAAAACTCGCTTCTGCAATGCTTTCACGTTCCATCTATTACCAGAAGTCTAATATGCCGATAAAATTCTTTCCATAGCAACATTCACTGGAGCGACACCGATGGAAGAGTATAAGGCAGATTTCCCAAGCGAAATAATCAAAGAAGGAAAAATCCAAGTGTTAGTGCCCAAACTCGCAGCCTACGGAGTAAACCCGTCGGATTACGCGCCGTCTAAAGCTCCAGTGTTTTACAATCCAGTGATGGAGTTTAACCGTGACTTAACGGTTTTAGCGTTCCGAGCCTATCAACGCATGGCTGGAAGAGAAATCAGCATTTGTGACCCATTAACCAGTCAGGGCATCCGCGGCGTACGTTTTGCCGCTGAAATTTTCGGCGTGAAAAAAGTGTTAATCAGCGACATTAACGAGAGAGCATACAAACTTGCAAAGCACAACGTGCAAATCAACGGACTCGAAAAAACGGTCACTGTTAAGCATAAGGACGCGAACTGCATTTTAAGCTGCAATGCTTCGCCTAAGAAAAGGTTTGATATAGTTGATGTTGACCCGTTTGGCACTCCAGCCCCATACTTAGGCTCAGCTCTGCGAGCAATCCGCAACAATGGCTTATTAGCTTCAACGGCAACAGACCTGGCGCCTCTTTGTGGGGTGCACGCTAAAGCCTGCATTCGAAAGTACGGCGGCAGACCCATGCGAACAGAGTACTGCCATGAGCTTGCTGTTAGGCTTTTAGCCGGCTGCACTGCCACCTTAGCGGCAAAGCACGATATCGGCATCCAAGTCGTCTTCAGCCACAGCAGCGAACATTACATCCGACTGTATACTCAAATCTCATATGGTGCAAAGAAAGCGGATGAAAGCCTCAAAAGCCTGGGTGATATTCTGCATTGTTTTAGCTGTTTTCACCGCGAAACCAGGCACCAACCGTTCGGAAGCCTCCAATGCCCTGAATGCGGCCAAAAAATGGATTATGCGGGTCCACTGTGGCTTGGAAGCATTTTCGACCCAGGCTTCATCGAGTCAATGATGAAAGAAAACAAAACGGTGGCTTTCAGAAACAGCGCCAGAATCACGAAGCTTCTTACTTTAACCAAAGACGAAGCCCAAGCACCCATAACATACTACATTCTTGACAAATTAAGCGGAAAACTTGGCCTCCCATCACCATCCATACAATCCTTCATCGAAATGCTCCGCAAAAGCGGTTTTCAAGCGGTACAGACCCACTTTAATACCAGAGGAGTAAGAACCGATGCTCCCGTGGCAGCAATGCATAAACTGCTCAAAGAAGCAAGCGGCAGTTAGATAACAATTTATTTTCAGACAATCAGCCTGTCTCTAAATTTTTTGGTAATGCAATATGGTATTGGACAAACTTAGTTACGAACTCCCCATCAATTCAGCTTGTAAAAGTGATCTCATCTGAAACGACACCAGTAAAGGCTAACCCTTTCTAGCTAAGGGAAACTTAAACAACTCTTTTTTTCAAAAAGCCGCTTACTTTTTATTACTTTCTTTTACTTTTCTTTACTTTCTGTTACTTTCCTTTACTTTTCCTTACGCAACCTGCAAACGTTTCAAAGCCTAAACCAAAAAAGCAACAAAACTGTTTTTATTCTACTCAAACGAATACAGCAGTAAAATTAACGATGAAGCATTAGGCAACAAAAGTTTAAAGAGCAAAACAAGTGCTTAATGTAACAAAGTGAATAGTCATGGACGATAAAATCACGGTAATTGGCACTGGCATGATGGGTGGCGCCGTAATCAAAAGTCTGCTGAAAGGCGGCTACCAAGGAAAAATAACAGCGGTAGACATCGCGATTGAACGGCTCAAGGAATTTGAAGCTCTCGGCGTAAAAACATTAACAAATAACAAAAAAGCCGCTGCTGACGCCGACATCGTTTTTATCATCGTTAAGCCTGGCGACGTTGAGAAAGTTCTCGAAGAAGTCAGCGGGGAAATTAAGGATAAACTTTTGATTTCTGTGGCTGCCACGGTTCCGTTGAAGTTTCTAAAGAAGAATGCGCCTGAGGCAAAGATAGTGCGGATTATGCCTAATCTTGGCGCGTTGGTTCAGGCAGCTTACACGGCTTATTGTTGCGAAGCAAACGTTACAGCGAAAGACAAAGAGAAGGTTAAGACTTTACTGAATATGATGGGCATCTGCGATGAAATGGATGAGAAATATATGGATGCAATAACCGCTGTTAGCGGCAGTGGACCGGGCTACTTGTCGATTATCATTGAGGCTATGACTTACGCGGGATTAAAGGTTGGGTTGCCGCGTGACATAGCGTTAAGCTGTGCAGCGCAAACTGTCATGGGTGCAGGCAAGCTTGTTACGGATTTACACTTGGATCCCTCAAAAATCAGAGATATGACAACCACTCCAGGCGGCACAACTATCGAAGCCATATACCAGATTGAACAAAGCCAAATTAGACCAGCAATGATGCGTGCAATCGAAGAAGCCACCAAGAAAAGCCAAGCAATCAGAGAAAAACTAAACCTAAACTAGCACGATCAGCCATGTTTGAAGCAGTTATTTTTGACTGGGACGGAACCTTAGGCGACACGCGGAAAGTAATTGTTATCGCGTTTCAAGCCACGTTAAGCGAAATAAACTGCAGAGTCAGTGACGAATACATTGAACGCCGCATCGGAATTGGGGCAGCAGACACCTTCCGAGACATATTGCGGTCAGCTAAAACCCAATTCAACGAAAAATTAATCCAGCGGTTAGTCGAGCGCAAGAGTCAATTTGAAATCGAGCTGACAGACCAAGTGAAACTGTTTCCGGGAGCCAGAGAACTTCTTGAAATGTTACATGGCAAAAAGAAAATGGGTTTGGCATCGATGAATAACCGCTCAGTAATCATGCACTTGCTCAAAGCAAAAGACATAGAAAAATGCTTTGAAACAGTTCTTACCGCTGAGTCAATTTCACATTCAAAACCAAACCCAGAAATTTTCTTAAAAATTGCATCCAAACTATGTGCGAACCCTGAAAAATGCGTGGTTATCGAGGATTCGATTTTCGGTGTCAAAGCTGCAAAAGCAGCAAACATGAGCTGTATTGCCGTTGTTACAGGCGTATATTCTAAGGTGGAGCTCGAAAAAGAAAAGCCTAATTTGACAGTTGAAACGTTAAAAGATAAGCAAATCATTCCTTTTATTCTGCAGTAATATAATCTTGTGGTAGTCTGTTAACAATCACATAGCTTTAAGAATTGTTCAAATTAAATATAATTTAGTCTCAAATTGTGGAAAGGGAATTATTTTTGAGCAACCTTTTTTCAAACAAAAAAACAAGGATTTCGCTATTCCAGGTTCTACTGCTAGACAACAACAACAGCGAAGACGTGGAAGTTCAAGAAGCGAAACAAGTGGACTTTTGCCAAGTCAAAAAACACCTGAAAAACGGCGGATCAGTCTTCATCACAAGCAAAAAATCCCAAAAAATAGTCTACCCCAAAGCCAAAGCGCAAATAAACTACAGCAAATCAAGACAAAAATATGGAGCCCTCTTCCGACAACACTTGAGAAGTTCATAAACGTGCGACGTGCATCCAAATAAATTAGCTTACCCCCTCTCTCTTCCACACATTTTTTGGATGCACGCCAGCTCCCACTCATAAATGAAGTTTTTCATGCACTTTAGGTTAAGAAGCCGATTTAATTTTCAAAGAAAGTTAAGAATAAGTTGGTCTTTGAACGGTGACCGCTTACTCTTTTTGCCTTTGCGCTTTTGGAATGTAGGCGCATCTTGGGTCTGAACCTAAAATGTCTCCCGTGTAAAACAGTGCTGAGGAACGGCAGCCGCCACAAATGTCCTTGTATTCGCAGATGCCGCATTTGCCTTTTATGTTGTTTTTGTCTTTTACTTTGGTGAAGAACTCTGAGTTTTGCATTTCACTCCAGATTTCTTTAAGCGATTTATCTTTGATGTTTCCTATTCTGTAGGAGTCGTTGTAGCTGCATGGTATGGCTTCGCCGTTTTCTGCGATACTCATGAATTTGCCGAAGAAGCACCTGCCCAGAAAGAAGTTGTTGTACCAGTTGTCAAAATCAGGCATTCCCCGCTGCTTTGCAACTCGCGCGTAGAAGGGAATGTACACGTTAATGGCTGGTTTCCCTTTGTACTCTGTCGTTAAATCGTAGAGTTTGTTGCAAACCCATTCGTACTGTTGCGGTTTGAGGTCGGCTTTGAGGCTTTTTTTGTCTTTGCTGTATGGGATGAAGCCGTGAAACACCACCCAGCGAGCGTCATATTTGCGGGCTAAATCAAGCACATGACGCATATCTGCCTCGTTAGCGTTTGTAACAGAGCCGCCAGCGTTGGCAAAAGTGTAAACAAGACAGTTCAACAGTTTCTTTTCTGAAAACTTTTCAATCGCTGAAACCGCGGCTGCATAAGCGCCTTTGCCTCGAATAGCATCATTTGTTTTCTCTGCACCGTCGATGCTTACGGAAATTTTAACTTCATTTTTGAGGATGTTTTCAAAAACCGCCTGGTCCATGAGGCGCCCATCTGTTATGATGCTTGCGTTCAAACCAAGCTTTCTAGCATAACCTATTACTTCAAAAAGGTCCTTTCTCAGAAACGGTTGCCCACCAGTAATCCCGAAAAAGCTCGCGCCGAAATCGTAAACTTCATCAACAATTTTCATGGCGCCCACCGTGTCAACTTCGTCTGCAACAGAGGGTTTGCCTGCAGAAGTACAGTGCACACAAGTGCTGCCGCATTCGAAAGTGCATCGCCAAGGAACAATAAACAAGGGCCCCTTACTCTTCAACCTTAACTCCCCACTAGATATCCTAATCCAAAACAAATATGCTATTTAACACTTCACATTTTTTCTTAATTTTTCCAGGTTTAATTAAGTGATTAGATATTTAAGCGGGTTATATCTAACAACGTTGGATTCCAAAAGAGTTATTACTTTTATTTTACCTGATACTAGTTGAGGAAAGGAGAATGGATGAGGAGAAGCTAGTGGAGACTAGCCGGCTTAATTGTGACCATGGAAATCAAAGATTGTACACGGACAGGCGCTTTGATATCGTTAATGGTTTTGAATTGAATTATACTCGCTGCATCAACTGCCACAAAATTGTCAGCTTAGAAGCAAAGAAATTTAGCAGTGAGTAAATTCTTAGCTGTGCCTAACGTTTTTTGTGGTAAAGATAAAGCGGTCCCTGTTTTAGCAGATCCAAAATTCGCTGCGTTTGACCAGTTGAAAGTTTGCATGTTTTTGGCTCAGATAGGAACGGGAGCTTTTCTGGTGCGTTTTGAATGATGTGAAGGTCTTCCCATGTTACTTTGATGTCGTCGTAGGGGTATTGGTGTTCTTCATTTTCAACCCATGCGCCTGCATCTAATTCGTCGCCTTCAGGCAGCGAGGTGAAAGGCCCCACCAAACTCTTGTCATCGATGTTAAAGAGAAAGATCACAGAATTTGCTTTAATATCCTCTAAAGACTTCGATTCCTTGTCTGCGCAAGTATAGCGTTTTTCACTTAAACATTGCTGCTGAGACACTTTATTGCAGAACAGCACATATCCATCGTACATACCTAGTAAAACCTACCTTCGACTAATTGGGTGTCTCTCGGCGTTTATTTCCTTTTCTGCTTTGAATCAAAATTAGATGGGTCGTTTTTTGACTGACAGCGCAACGGTATACAAAGTCACAGCCGCCACTGCTGTCAGCACTAAAATGAGGTCTGGACTGCCGAACTCCGGCACAGTTGGGCTTGGCGATGCAGATGATGTGGGACTGGGAGTTATAGAAGGGAGAGGGGAATCTGATATCACCGAAACTGTATTGTTGGAAGGATTAGTTACGAATATTTCGCTCTTGAAAGAATCATAAGCTAAGCTTTGAAGTGCACTATTTGCTACAGTCACGTTTGCTATCACTGTGTTGTTGCCATCTGATATTACTGAGACAGTATTGCTGTAACCTGCGTAGGTTGCGAATATCTCGCCTTGTTTAGAATCATAAGCTAGGCGTACGGTAGTGGTCGGCATAGGGACAGATGCTACCACGGTATTAGTTTGGTCCGAAATCACTAAGACAGCGACAGTAGGATTAACCAACTGGTCTAGTTCGGGGTTCGGAACGCTTGCCACAAATATTTCTCCTTTGCCCGAGTCATAAGCCAAACCAAGGGGAATATTTTCCACAGTTACATTCGCAACTACGGTATTGGAGATATCTGAAATTACAGATACCCAAGAGCTCGTATCTCCCTCAATAGACACGAACATTTCACCCAAGCCAGAATCATAAACTATCCCTTGAGGATGACCTCCGACAAGAACAGTTGAAACCACGCTGTTACTCGCATCTGATATAATGGAAACGGGTCCTCCCGGGTACTGGCTTGCTACGAACATTTCTCCATTGGCTGAATCATAAGAAATGCCAACGACGCTGTTGAATCCCAAGGTTATGGTTGCTACTATGGCATTAGTGCTATCAGATATTACGGAGATGGTGCTGCTGCTAAACGAAAGCTCGCCAGGGTTATTTACTACAAATATTTCTCCTTTGCCGGAATCATAGGCTAAATCACTTGGGTTCAAAGCTCCAGATGACAAAGGTATGGTTGCAACTACAGAATTGTTAGCATCGGAAATGACCGAGACGCTGTTGGAATCAGAATTGGCAACGAATACCTCTGCCTTGCCTGAATCATACACGGCACCCATTGGGCCCGACCCCACCGGTATCGTGGCGGTCACTTCAATCGCGTGAACCGCGTTGACCACTGATAATGCAAAAATAATAATGAAAAACATGCCCAAAACCTTCCAAGAAGTATTATTCATTTCCGCTTCACCCGTATAATACTATGGCGCCGCATTGGTAATAACGTTTAAGTTTAGGGAAAAATCCATCACCGAATCGTAAGATGATTTAAATTATGAATATTGCAATAGCGGAAGATTTAGAAAATTATTTAAAGCTAGTTTGATTGCTAACTCGTGTAAGGTGGAATGTGCTTTCAAAGCTCTTTCAGTAGCAAAATTCGGCGGCAGCCTCTTAGATGTGGAAGGTAAGGGAATCCCTAAAATCATCAAGCAGATAAAAGAAATCAGCAAAAAAGACGGCTTTGGCCCAATCGTTGTTTTTTCTGCGCCCATGGGCTGTACTGATGCGCTTATACGGATAGGTGAATCTTACGCCCAATCATGCCAGCTTCCTCTTGAGCCGGTGTTTGAGGTTTATGAGCGGCTGGCGAATGCGCATGTTAAAGGAGAATGGCATAAACAAGCGTTAAGGGAATTGTCGAATTACAAGGCGTTGACGCAAGCTGCTTTGAACTCGGTTAACAAGCGTTTCAGCGGCCACATTAAAGCAAAAATCCTAACTTTAGGAGGAGAACTTGCCATGTCCACTTTGGCAGATTACATTTTGAAGAGCAACGGTTTAGACTCTTGCCGACTCCCGCTGGAAGAGTGGCCCATTGTTACTGACGACAACTTTGAGGATGCCATTCCGAATTATGAGTTAAGCAAAAAAAGAATCCACACATTACTCGAACCGTTGGAAGACGGCAAAATAGTTTCTATGGCAGGCTTCTTAGGCGTCACAGCTGATGGTCTTGAAACCATATTGGGCAGAGGCGGCTCAGATTTAACTGCAGTTTTCACTTCCTGCCTCTTAAAAGACCTCTACAATACTGAAACATTATTGTACAAAGATGTGCCAGTTCAAAGCGCTGACCCCAAAGTAGTGCGCGGACAAAAAACCGAGCGCGTGAAGGCGCTTACTTATAATGAAGCCCATAAAGCTTCAATGATGGGCATGAAAATAGTGCAGAGCCCAGCAATCGCCATGGCCAGACGCTTCACGCAGCCCCTACGGGTGGTGCCGATTGATGAGACAAAAATGTACTCGAAAATTGAGGCAGAAACAAGCGACGGAGAAATCGTCAAGTGCTTAACAGGCAAATCAGGCTGCGCGATCCTGTCGATGAACGATGAGAAAAGCAGGTCGCTGGAGGATTCTCTGAGAATATGGGAAAAAAGAAATGACTTCATGGATTTAGGCGCTGAAACCATGGAGACAGGAGATCGGATTCGTGATTTTCTCTTCTTAGACGCTGATTACCTAAAGCGGAATGAGGAAAAAATCAAGGGCTTTGATGAAAACATGAAAATAGAATACGGTTTAGGCGTAGTCACACTCATCGGCGACCGAATGAAGGATTCTCCGGGCGTTGCATCATTGGCTATTAGCGCAATTTCTGGAATCAACATTAAACGCGGAATCTTTGCACCGCACACGTCACAAATAATAATAGTTGTCCAAGAAAAAAACGTCCACACCACCGTCGCAGCCATACACCATAAGAAACAAGAAATGAACAAACCTGTTTAAAAGCAAAGACGGCTTGTTTGAACTCTAACTTAGTTAAGCCTTAGCAGAAAAAGAATATAACTTCGTTGTGACAATATCATTGATTTCAGATTTTACTAGGAGTGGCTATAATTGTCTTTAGCAAAATACTTCTCAATCAAAAGGTCACTTCTTGTCATGATTGCAGGCTTGATAGTTTTCGGCATATACCTGTATTTCTTCATCGGCATCCACCAGATTTTCTCAGTTCTTGAACACGTAAACTCTGTGCAATACACATTATTCTATTCCCTTGCACTAATAGGAGTATTATCCTCAGTATTTTTTTGGTCGGCAGCCTGGAACAGCATCCTGAGAAGTCTCTCCATCAAAATTCCCTATAGACGCGCTTACCTGTATTACTGGGTCAGCTACTTTGTAGATTTAGTTATTCCCTGCGCAACAGTGTGCGGTGAATTAACGCGATTGTACCTTGTCCAAAGTGAGACAAAAGAAAACTATGGCGCTCTTGGAGCGGTAGCGGTAACTAACCGCATAGTTGCCTACACAGTGGTAACCGTCGGATTATACAGCGGAGCATTTCTTATATTTTTGAAACCCGGAATCCCATCAATCGTAACAAATCTTTTCATTTTATTTTTGGTGGGCGTAACAATTTACATGGGGGTTCTTCTTTACTTGGCGTTTGGTAAACAAGCGGCAAGAAACATCACAAATCTATACCTTAAATTGCTCAAAATTTTCAGACCAAAACGTTACCATGTAAACAAAATAGAAGAAACCCAAAAATCCCTGGCACATTTCTACGAAGGATTTCAAACATTCCGCAAAAAACCGAAACTGCTAGTAAAACCCTTCATCCTCCACTCGATTTCGTACCTGCTAGGCTTATCTGTTTTCGTGTTTATTTTCTATGCACTGGGAATACCCGCGTCAACCCCAGAGTTCTACATAGTCGTTTTCTTCATAACAACAGCATTTCAAGATGCAACAGCAAGCTTCTCAGTTGGCTCACTTGAAATTTTTCTGGCAACTATTTTGGTGCTCTATGGAATAAGCCCTGGCTTCAGCGGGGTCGCAGCGATAGTATTGAGAAGTGCTTTCTTCTGGTTTCCATTATTAGTAGGCTTTATCTGCGTGCAAATTGTTGGAGCAAAGAACCTGCTTGCCCCCAAACCTGAAACCCCAAAAACTGATTTAAAACCTACTGAGAAAAAAATTGAAACTACAACGGAAAAGCAAAAAAATGAACCGAGAATTGAACCCGAAAGCTCAACTGAACAGCCGAGATAGCTATGATTGCCTTGAAAGCGTCCTATTTTGAACGGCAATGGTCTGGTTTTTGTTTTTGCGTGAATGATAAAGATTATCAGAATGCTTCCTAATACGGCGATAATTACCGTTATTATTAGGTAGCTTTGGGATACTCCTGCTGGGTTGATGCCCTGGATCACTGGGTTTGTCACATACGAAAATGTGACCTGAATCGAGTTGGACATGTCGTTTTCGAAATTCAACATGTATGTTCCTTTTTGCGTCGCAACGAAACTGAATGTGGTGGTTTTATCAATTATGCCTAAGTTAACGATTTCAGCATTGTTGGGGGCGCTCACCCAAAACTGAAGGGGTCCAGTGGTAGCGATAGTACCGTTAAATGTGGCTCCTTGGGGTAGCGTATACTGTAATTGGTTTGATGATGCGGAAAGAGTGAAGGCGGGAACTGTAGTAGCAAACGCTTCAACCGCCATCAATGACGCTAAAAGCATAACTGCCAATGTAGCAGAAATCAGCAATTTGGTTTTTTTCATTTTCCCAACCGACGGATGCTTTAGAAGTTAAGGCAGATGTTAATAAAAATGGCGTTAAAAAAAAGAAAAAATAACTTTGCTGAGTCATAAATGTAATCAGGCTCTTTGAAGGTAAGTCTGGCGGATTAGGACTTGCGTGACTGTTGAAGACATGGGAAGTCTTCCGTAATTTCGATGTGAAAGCTATTATATTTGTTATAGCTATTATAATCTTTATGACAACTATATCTGTTACAGAAGATGTTAAGCAAAAGCTACTGGAGGTCGCTTCTGAACTTCAGATTAAACTGGGGCACCGGGTAGACCTAAACGAGGCTTTACGGTTCCTGGTTGATCAGCGGGAGAAGAGCCCTCAACTACTTGAAGAGGCATGCAAACCAATAGTCGGAGCTAAAGAAGCAAGTGAAGAGCTGCAAAAGGAGCGAAAACTTGATGAAACCAGACTTGAAAGGAAAATTAGCCGTAGACACCAGCGCATTGATTGAGCTAATATATTGCGATGAGCCCGGACAGAAACTCAAAAAAGCTCTAGAAAGTGACCTCGTCGAAGCTTGGACTACAGAGGTGGCAGTTGCTGAACTGAGGTACGTTCTCTGCAGAAAACTTGGCTGGCATCAATCAGCTGAAAGAGTAAACAAGCTGCTTACATCAGGATACATCAAAGTTGAAGACACATTAAAATTAATCAACCAAGCCTCCAAAACTAAATGCAAACGAGCCATTTCGCTACCCGACTGCTTCATCTTGGCTCTTGCCCACCAAATTGCCGGCGACGCACTTTTCGCCCGAAAAGAACAGGACCTAACAGCTGAAATGCAGAAAGAACCGTTTGAAGTCAACATAATCTTTCTAGAAAACGAAAAATAAAGTTAACAAAAAAGATCAGCGACCTTTGGTGGACCGGGCGGGATTTGAACCCGCGGCTTCCGCGTTGCGAACGCGGCGATCATACCGAGCTGATCTACCGGCCCGTTCTGGTGCTTTTCTGAAAAAAATACCTTATTGAGTACATTTAGGGCTTTCGGTTAGCTTATTCTTCGCCGTACCCATGTTCTATTCGGCCATGTGTCCTGCGATAGGCTCCCTCGTGCACTTGCTTAGAATCGCCAAAGCAGCTTAGGTGCTTTTGTAGATCCGTTGTATTTAGGAATATGCAGGCGCAGTGTGGACACTTGTAGTAATGGTTGCTGTTTTTTTCTTCTGCCATGTTTTTTCCTTCCGCTGTTAGGTTTAATGGATATTTAGGTATATCTTTTTGCCGTCCAGCTCGGATTCGTGCCATTCTGCATCGTGTTCTTCGGTTCGGCTGCCATGCAGGTAAACTTTTCTCGCTCGCACCAGCCCAGCCATCTCCTCCAGATACTGCTCCAAAAGCGTCATGCTTTCAGCGTCCAACTCTGCAATGTGAACTGACTCCAGCACATCTGTCGGTACAAAACCCATCTCTTTGCGCAACGCTTGCACGCGGCGCGCCAAATCCCGCATTATGCCCTCGCCCAGCAGCGTATCATCTCTTTGCCCGCTTACCAACACGATTACGTCGCCTTCTTGACTAGAAACCCAGTTCTCGCCTCCAACGTACTCTGGAACCTGCACTGAGTATTCTGCGGCTTTCACGTTGGTGAGCTCCAAGAACAAGGCTTCAAGACATTTTAATGCATCCAGTGTTTTTTGTGGGGCAACCACGATTGCTTTGCTTAGCGGCCATCGGCGTTTGAGCTTCCCTTGCTGCCTCGCAGCGTAACCGATTGAAACTGTTTTAAGCAAAATGTCAAACCGTTCTTCTATGATTTTGTCGCGCATTTTCTCGTTTGAAGTAGGCCATGAATCAAGATTAACTGATTCGGGCAGTTGAGGTTCCAGTTTTCTGTAAATTTTCTGGTAAAGTGCCTCGCTCAGATAAGGAGTGATTGGGTTGAAGAGCAGCGTCACCGTCTTTAGCGTGTGGTATAGCAGTGCGTAGATGGTTTGGCGTCTTTCGAAGGTTTCAGGCTCGTCAGTCCAAAGTTCCTTTCGAATCATAGGCACGTAAAGTCTGCTGAGGGTTTCAATAACAAAATCGTCCAAGACCGCTACGGCAGCGTTGAATTCACACCTTTCAAGCTTGACACTATAGTCTTCGATTTTGTCTTGCAGCTTAGAGAGCAGCCACAAGTCAGCTGGCTGAAGCTTATTTGCCTCAAAAGCCCAAGCCAACGTATACTTGCCTGGGTTGAACTCGTCGAAGGTTGCGTTTTGCATAAAAAATCTGCTTAAATGGTACAGAGTTGACAAGACTTGGTATGGGCGACGGTTTAGTTCTTGCATGTCAAAATTCATAAAATCAATGGGCGAGCATTTGCGTGTCATATAAAAGCGGCACAGGTCAGCAGAGTTCTTCTCAAGCAGCTTGTTGGTTTCAACCACGTTGCCTAAACTTTTGCTCATTTTTCTGCCTTTCGCGTCCTGCGTTAAGCCTTGGAACAGAAACGACTTGTATGGAGCAACAGGTTCTCCGGTTAAAACAACGTGTTCTAAAAGAAGCGAGTTCGCCCAGCCTCGGGTTTGGTCGATGCCTTCAGTTAAGAAACTGGTTGGCACAAACTTTTCAACTTCTTCATCACTAAAACGTGCATATGGTGCAGCGCCACTGTTATGCCAAGTGTCCAATACAAAGTCTTCACGACGCATGTTTCCGCCGCATTTTTCGCATTTAAACGTAATTCGGTCAACCCAAGGCTTGTGCAACTCAAAGTTTTCAGGAATCATCTCTTGCGAATTTTCGATTAGCTCTTTTTTGCTTCCAACTATGCGTTTGTTTCCGCATTTTTCGCATGCCCAAATCGGAAGCGGTGTACCCCAGATGCGTTCTCGGCTTATGCACCATGGTTTTCCTTCTTTCAGAAAGCCTAAAAACCTGTTTTTTGGTTCTTCAAAGAAATATTCTACTTTTTCTGCCGCTTCCAGTACCTTGCTGTTTAACTTGTCGGTGCGTAAAAAGTATTCTTTTCTAGCAAGCCAAACGAGTTTATGGTGGGAACGCCAGCAAGTTGGGTACTCATGTTTTGTCTTTGCAACTTTAACGAAGGCATTCTGGTTGCGTAGTTCTTCAACTATCAGGTAATCAGCGTCGCGGGCAAATACACCGTTGAAAATTCCGGCGTCTTTGGTGAATTTTACTTCATCATCATAAGGAGCGAAGATGGGGACGCCTCTGCGTTGAGCTGCCCAAAAATCGTCTTCACCGTTTCCAGGCGAGAGATGCACCACGCCTGTGGCAGTGTTAACGTCAACGAAGTCTTCGCCGATAACCTTGTGAACGAGGGGATGCTTAGTTTCAAGCTCTGCTTGTTTAGGAATTAAATCCTTTAACGGGTAGTCATAGGCTGTGCCTTCTAAGCTTTTACCTGACATTTCGTCGGTGACTTGATACTTTATTATATCGAGTTCCTGCATGACTGGCTCGACGCGTTGTTTCACCATTATCCAGGTTTCTTCGCCGACTTTCACCTTTACGTATTCAGCGTTTGGCTGAACCGCCAGCATCGTGTCGGTTATTATTGTGAAGGGCATTGTTGTCCATACAAGGAAAAACTCGTTTTTGCTTCCCGAGACTTTGAATTTAAAGTATAATGACGGATCCTCCACTTCCTTGTAGCTGCCCTCATAACCGACTTCCGCGCTGCTCAGCGAAGTTTGGCAGCCAGGGCAGTAAGCAACAACGTAGTGGCCTTCTTCGAGGAGGTTTTGTTCCCAAGCGCGTTTTAGGATTTGCCACTCGCGTTCAATGTAGCTATCTTTGTAGGTCCAGTACGCTTTCTCTTGGTTGATGAAAACGCCGAGGTTTTTGTCGGCTTCAAGCCACATCTGATGGTAACGCAGGATTGTTTTTTGGCATTCCTCAATGAAACGTTCTTGACCAACATGTTCAAGGAGTTCACGTTTATTTTTGACCCCGAGAAGCTTTTCCACTTCCAGTTCCACGGGCAGGCCTTGGCAGTCCCATCCTGCCCAAAAAGGCATGTAATAGCCTTGCATGGTTTTCCATCGGTAGCGGATATCCTTCATCACTCGACCACGAGCGTGCCCAATATGCGGGATACCGTTTAATGTGGGTGGACCTTCAACGTAACCTAAGACGCCCTTAGCATTCTTTTCAATAAGCTCAAGTTTGTCCCGAATTTGGCTTTTTATCCAGAACTCGCGGATTTCTTTTTCAAGTTCAAGTGGACTGTAATTTGTTGGCAAACTTTGGTTTAGGTTAGCTTCTTTTGGCTGGGCAGTCACTCTTCATCCCGTACCGCAAAATAGGCTAAAAGACTATATAAAAATATAAGTACCACAAGGAAAATAAGCGGTTAAACTTTCACGTAATTTTTTCGCCTGATGTTAATATCATGGAGATGAAGAAACTTTTTGTACAAAATTGAATTTATGTAAAAATTTAGCAAAACCTTAATTTTAGTTATATACCCTAAAATGGTATGAACAAAGTGAAAGTCTGGGTTAGCGAGCTGCGGGCTCCGTTTCTAACTGGAACCATTATCCCCATCGTTTTGGGTACAGTTATCGCGTGGGTGAGAAACAGCGCGTTCAATCCGCTCTTTTTTGTGCTTGCCCTCATGGGCGGTATATTTGTCCACTTAGGAGCCAATGTGGTTAACGATTACTTCGATTACAAGAGCGGCAATGACACACTCAACAAAGAGTTTGTACGCCCGTTCTCAGGCGGCAGCCGAGCTATTCCCTCAGGTCTGCTCACTCCAAGAGAAGTCTTAGCGGGCTCCATCGTCCTTTTCACACTGGCAACCATAATAGGTTTGTACTTCGCGCTGGTAGTCGGATATTTCGTGCTGGTTCTGGTAGTTGTTGGTTTATTTTCGGCTTATTTCTACACTGGTCGCCCTTTCAATCTTGCAGGGAAAGGCGTAGGGGAAGCAATTGTCGGATTAAACTTTGGGTTACTCATGACCCTTGGAGCTTTTTACGTTCAAACTGGAGCTTTATCAATCGTGCCTTTAGTCGCTGCAGTTCCAGTTGCTCTTCTGATTACCGCCATTCTGTACATAAACGCGTTTCAGGACTACAGTGCTGATAAAGCTGTAGGAAAGAACACGTGGGTAGTTAGGCTCGGTAGAGAAAAAGCTTCTATTGCTTATGCAGGTATGATGTATGCTGCTTACGCCGCCATCTTGGTAGCTGCCTTGTTGCGGGTTATCCCTGTTTACACCCTGATTGCCTTGATTACCTTTCCTTTGACAGTGAAATCGATTTCGAACGCAAGGCAGTTCCATTCAAGTTCTTTACAGCTTGCGCTCTCAAACGCACTTACAATAGTTGTACACCTGTTTACAGGCATCCTGCTGGTGTTGGGGTACATGTTGAGCGTTTTTGCTCCTTTAACTCTCGGGTTTCTTGTGGTTCTATCTTCAGCGGTCGTCTGCGTAGCATTGACTTTCTTGCTATTTCGGAAAATCGCTTACGGTAAGAAACCTGTTTAAACCTCAGTTACAAGTCTTTCAAGAGACGAAAACTAAATGACGACAATTGAAAAACCACCGACCTACAGTGCCTTACCTGAAAATCGTACAACCTCAATTTTTGACAGAATAAGGCACAACTACGAACTGTTGACTCTTCCCCTGCCCTTTATCTTATGGTTTATCACTTTTACTAGGCCGCCTTTTGGTTTTTGGCCAACGTTAGCGCTCTCAACTGGCATACTCTTAGTTGTCTCCGTGCCTAGAATGCGTAAAATCAAAGTCCAACCAACAATACGCGGTTTCGTTATTGGAGTCGCGTTAGGCGTTGCCCTTTTTGCACTTTTCTACTTCGGCGCTCAAATCGCTAACTCAATCCCCGGTTTTCCCTCTCAAGTTTCATCCGTTTACTCCTTCCGCGGGAATTTCCCTCTCTGGGCAATCGCAGGTCTTTTGCTATTCCCCATAGGTCTCGGTGAGGCAACGTATTGGCAGGGCCTTATCCTCAACCACCTCGATAAACGGCTTAAACCGTGGGCTGCGGCTGTTCTAACAAGCTTTCTGTATACGATGATACACTTGCCAACGTTTAACCCATCACTTATGTTAGTGGCACTTATTGTCGGATTAGCTTGGAGCTTCACGTTTAACAAGTTGGGTAAAAACCTTTTTCCAATCATAGTCTCGCACATTATTTTTGACGAGTTCGCCTTCGTCCTTTTCATGATTCCCTAACTTTCATTACCCAAGAGAAGCAGAAAATAAAGAGGCGAGCTTTATCGTGTTAAGGTTTAGGGGCGGCGATGCTTGCTCTGTGAGCGTGGTAACTTTAGCACATTGAATATTTAGATGTATGAGGGGAAATCGCGTCACAACATCGATTTGCTGGTTCTTTCCCGAAATGCAGCTACTTCTTGCTCAGGTAACTATTACATGCTTTGAATCCTTTCTGTATCACGTCTGAATGCATTTTTCCAATGTCCACGAATAGAGAGAGCAGGATAAGAGATAGTCTCTTAAGTCTGAAGTTAATTCGATATTGTACCTTCGTCTTTCCATCATTTGGCTCAAATGTCCATTTCCCAGTTCCTACAAAGTCACCTGCAACCTCATATTCTATCGACTTTGCTTCCACAATCTTCGTCACTTTGATTGAAAACTTTGCTGATCTTATTCTACTTGTAGGATTAATGGTTACAACAACAATTGCACCCTCACGGTCAATTGGATTATTCCCCATTAGCTTGAATTCAAGAATAGGCATCCACCAATGTGTGACCCCCGCGTGTTCGTTCAAAATAGCCTTATAGACTACCAAAGGCGGGCTATCTATAACGGCTTCATTAATAACATCATATTTTGGCATAAAGCCATTGTTCCTTTCTACTTAAAACATTTTTCTCTTCTTGGTCCTAAAGTCATGCTGCGGGGATTTGAACCCAAGTTGTCAGGTTACAGAAATTAAGCACCCAAACTCACACCTTTGATGCAATAGTTGAATGTCACGCTGGAGGGCCATGCATTTCTCATAATAAACTGCGGAATGCAAATCTGTCAACTAAAAGCCTGCTAAAATTCATTAACACAACGAAACATGAAAACGCAAACAATCAGTTAGTTTGCAAAGTATCTGATCTTTTGGCTTCGAATTGATTATGCGTGTTAACGGCTGTTGGGACATTAGAAGAATGTTACGATTTAAAACTGCCTATTATTATGATTCTTTTATAGTTAGATTTATCAAGATGTGGCAGTATTAATTATTGGTCAACAATGAAAGCATATATGATATTATCCTGCAAAACAGGCACTTTCAACAGGGTTTTGGACGAGCTAATAAAAATGAATCTTTCCAAGAAAGATGTTTTCCTGCTTTTTGGCCCAGTTGACATTCTCATCCAATTCCGCGAATTAAAAGATCTTGACGAATTCATCAATAAATGGTTTGATCCTATTAGAGTAATAACTCCTCAAGAACCGATGATTGAGAAAACGCAAACTCTCATAGTTATATCAGAAGGCAAGTCATTCGCAGAGGAGCCATATGCTTTCCTGTTCCTTAACACTCAGCCTAGAAATCTCGAACAAGTCCAACAACGGCTTCAAAGTATCCCTAATGTTTTGTCGGCTGATACGGTCTTCGGACCCTACGATGTAATATGCGCAGTTAAAGCCAGCGGCAAGGAAGAACTAAAACAACTTGATTCTCAAATACAAAAAGAAGCCCCACAAATTCAAGGGACAGTCACTGCAATCGTAGCTCCACTTTATTGAAAGCGCCCCGACTCTTCAGTGCACACACAATAATCTCAGTAAACATAGCTCTCTCACACGCATTTCAATAGCTTGAAACAGAAAAAGAAAACGCAGTTAATTTAACTAAGAGGCAACGCACTTCTTAATGATCTTGACCTTTAACATGAGATAGAGGCACATTCTCAGTCATTTTGGAAAAGATTTTCTGAGATGCATGTCAAAATGGTTAGTTGAGGCGCAAATCGTTCTTCTGAAGTGTGGGCATGTTCTTTTTTTCTGGATTATATCTTTTTTGAGAGAACAGTTTGCTGCTAAACGATAAAATAATGTTTAAAAAGAGAGAGAAAAAAGCAAGGAAGTTATATGCTACCAGTCAGGAAATAGGTCCATTGTATCGACAACCGAAGTAGTTAAATCCTTTACGCCAGGAATACTCTCCATACTTGAGACAACCCGTTCACAATCCACATCGTCTCTTGCTTTAAATGAGCTTATTACACCGTAAGATCCAAATACGGAATCAGCTGATAGCACTTGGGGAAGAGTCAGAAGCCCTGTTCGCACAGTTTCTAAATCGCTAGGCTGAGTGTTCATGAATACAAAAGCAAACGGCTTTTCTGCAGGAACCGGACCGGCTGATATGACAATGAAACTTAACATTTTTTTGATTAAATCCTCCTTTGCACCTATCATTCTAACAGGATTGAAACATTTAGTCATGAACTCCTGTAGACTCTTTAACTTATTGAACTGCAACAGTATGTCAACCGGACCATCCAGCAGGTACATGTCACGTTGGTCAATGTTCAACTTGAAAAGCAGCTCTCTAAAGAGCTCCTCGTAGTTTCCATTCCCAAGTTTACAATTTAGGCCTAAATATGCTTTTATTTTACAACACCTCCTGATATTTTTTCAGTTAGTTTTAGGGGACTTTGACTTATGAGATACTCGTGTATATTCTGCGCTGCTTTTTTTCCTTGACCCATAGCACTGATGACGGTTGCCTCACCCGTAGCTATATCGCCACCAGCATACACACCCACAAAGCTGGTTTCTCCAGTTGTATCGTCAGTTATTATCGTGCCATCCCCAGCTGTTTTTAGTCCCTCAGTAGTGTTTTGGATTATAGGGTTTGGTGTACGTCCTATTGCGACAATTACTGTGTCAACGTCCATGACAGCTTTTGAACCCTCAATTGGAATGGGTTTTCTTCTTCCTGATTGATCTGGCTCGCCTAGGTTGCAAGATATGTACTCCATTCCAATCACCTTGCCTAGTTCGTTTCCTACGAAACGCGTAGGTGACGTTAGAAATTTGAACACTACGCCCTCTTCTTCTGCGTTAAGTATTTCCTCTTCTCTTGCAGGCACTTCTTCCCTTGATCTTCGGTAAACCAGCGAGACTGATTCGGCTCCTAACCTCAGCGCTGTCCGGGCTGAATCCATGGCTACGTTGCCGCCACCGATTACGACGACTCGTTTACCAACACTTATGGGGGTATCAGTCTCGGGGAAACGATAACTCTTCATGAGATTAACGCGAATTAGGAACTCATTGGAAGAGTAGATTCCGCTCAGGTTCTCTCCAGGTACACCCATGAATTTAGGGAGACCAGCTCCTGTTCCTATAAAGACGGCGTCAAAACCATTCTCAAACAGTTCTTTTATCGTAAACAGTCTACCTGCCAAGGCATCTGTGCATAATTCAACTCCCAGCTTCTCAACATATTCAATTTCAGCTTGGACTATGCTCTTCGGTAGTCTGAACTCAGGAATTCCGTAGACAAGTACACCGCCAGCCTTGTGAAGCGCTTCGAATATTGTCACTTTATGGCCTAATACTGCCAAGTCAGCAGCGACTGTTAATCCTGCTGGACCTGCACCGATTACAGCTACTTTTTTACCTGTTGGAGCAGCAGTGACGCTTGGAACTGTTACGCCCCTTGTTCTTTCAAGGTCAGCTACGAATCTTTCAAGTCGTCCTATGGATACAGGTTGACCTTTCTTGCCTAACAAGCAAAATTTCTGGCATTGCTCCTCTTGTGGGCATACTCGTCCACATATAGCTGGCAACCTGTTTTGCTTTTTCACTACCCTTACGGCTTGGTCATAATTCTTTCCTTTTATGAGCTTTATGAATTCTGGAATCTGAACTCCAACAGGGCATCCTTTCACGCATTGCGGATTAGGACAACTAAGGCACCGTGAAGCTTCCCTTAACGCCTGCTGTTCAGTATAGCCCAAGGAAACTTCGTCGAAATTGCGAATGCGTTCTTTTGGGTCTTGTTTTGGCACTGGAATGCTGTACAAATGATTCAAAACCGCTGTTTTCCCATCTATGGGAGCAACCGTTTTCAATTGCCTCCTGCTTTTTCATGAAATTGTGCGGCCAACTTTTCTTCTTCCGGATAAATTTTTAAACGCTTAACAAGTTCAGCGAAATCGACTATACTAGGCATCAAATTCTGGACCGTCAACACAAGCAAACTTCGTCTTGTCTCCGACAGTAACTCGGCAAGCCCCGCACATGCCCATTCCGTCAACCATGATGGGGTTTAGGCTTACCATAGTCTTTATGCAGTGAGGCTTAGTGACATTTGATGCGGCTTTCATCATTAACGGCGGACCAATGGCGTACACGATATTTATCGGATAACCTTTTTCAATGAGTTGGTTCAAAACTTCACTCACGAAGCCTTTGTGACCTTTTGAACCGTCATCAGTCGAAATATAAAGTTCGTCTGATACTTCGCGCATTTCATCTTCAAGAATCAGAAGGTCTTTGTTTCTAGCTCCAACAATAGAGATTACCCGATTTCCAGCCTCTTTGAACCCTTTAGCTATTGGATAAGCGGCTGCGGTGCCAACGCCTCCGCATACTATAACAACTAAACCAAGACTTTTTATTTCGCTTGGGTTACCTAGAGGCCCTGCAACATTTGATATCGTATTTTTGACTGGAAGTTTGCCAAGTTTCTTTGTGGAGACGCCGACTTCTTGGAAAATAAGGCTAATAGTTCCTTTGCTTTTGTCCCAGTTTACGAGTGTGAGTGGAAATCTTTCGCCATCCTCGTCTAATCGCAGCATTACAAATTGCCCAGGCTTAGCTTTCTGAGCAATTTCTGGGGCACAAACCTCAATAAACTTTACTTGAGGAGACAGTTCTTGTTTAGATACAATTACGTTTCTGTTTATATTACAGTTACAATCTTGATCGACGTTTAAAATTTGCATTTTACAACCCACCTCTGTCAGTAGTAGTATATACACATATATATCATATTTATCTTATAAATGTTTTTTTTAAACAAGCGGACAAACACAAGAAAGCCATTCCGCTGTTTTAAAGGCGATGCCATGATTCTGATGGGTGGAAGAACATCCTGCTACCAGACAGAGAGAGACAGAGGAGAGCCCTAATTAAGGATTAAGCATTCATCCTGCGACTAAAGTGACTCGTATTTTGCCAAGTCCGTAAATGATAGATAAGCTGGAAACTTTATAAACATTATAAAAATAATATTAATAAGAAAATGTTTTTAAGGAGTTAAAGCACTTTATTGGTCTTTGACCTTAAGGTCTTTAAGTTAGTTCAGATGCTCTAAATATGATAGAAAGGTCCGGGGAAAAGTCGAAATGAATCAACAATACTATGCCGAAATCGACGTAGAAAATGCCTTTACGGAATATTTTTCTAAAATAAAAAAGCAAGTTGAATCTGAACTATCAAAATTTGTTTTAACTATGCCACAAACAGATCTCAGGTCAAAAATAGAGTATGCAGTTTTGTCTGAGGGCAAACGTTTCCGCCCATTTCTGGTTATATTATCGGCAGAGAGCGTGGGGGAGAACCCGAGCAAGGTGATGCCTCTTGCATTAGCCTTCGAGCTAATGCATACATCCACCTTAATCCATGATGATATAATCGACCAAGATGAGATGCGTAGAGGTCAACCTTCATTATACAAAAAAACGTCTATAGGCGAAGCTATCCTCGTCGGCGATGCTCTGATCGCCCTTTCAGTAAGTTTAGCATCACCGTTCGGCGAGACCATACTTAAAGACGTGGCACAAAGCGCCCTCGAACTCTGTGATGGGGAAGACATGGACCTTTTAGACTCCTTAAAAACCGCAACTGAACAAGCTTATTTTGAAAAAATCAGAAAAAAATCAGCCTCTCTTTGTAAATCTGCCACTTATTGTGGAGCAATAGCTGGTGGCGGATCACTTGCCGAGCAGTTGGCGCTCTCTAGATTTGGGGAGAGCTTAGGGATAGCCTATCAGCTGAGAGATGATATGCTGGATTTTACTGTTAATCGGGACTTAAATCTGAAAGATATTAGTAATGGAAGAGTTACTCTGCCCCTCATCTACAGTTATGCACACAGCACTCCGGATGAGAAAAAGGAAATTGAAAAACTTCAAACCATCATAAGTAAAGATCCATCAAGCGTTAGCGAGAAAGCAAATGACATAGAGCAAATTGTCCGCCGAAAAGGCGCATTTGATTACTGTGAAAGGAAAGTAGATGAGTATCTAACGCAGGCTGTGACGAGCGTCTCAGCATTGAAGGATACAGCATACAGAGCTTATTTAATGGAAATCGCAAGAACGCTTAGAAGCTGGGAAACTACGTGAAAAGCAAAACTTAAAGGCTTACTTATTGTTGTAAAGGTCTTAATGCAACGATTGTTTCAATTTATTTGGGGACGGCAATCGCGTGGGCTAGAAACAGCGCTTTAACTTATGTTCTTTATGCATGGCTTGGCTGAAAGCGCATTCCTCCACGCAGTGCAAACATTGCAAATGATTACTTTGACCATAAAAGCGTTCTAACCATTGCTTTTCATTTTATTACTAGCATCCTGATTTCCCTGCGGATATCTGCTCTACAAATTCGAAGGCATGCCTACAGCATATTTCCCGTAATTGCTATCGTCGCTGTATTTGTTTTCCTGTCGATTCAGCTTTTAATAAAAAAAATTAAAGCCGCCTCTTACTGAATAATGCACGGCACAAAGGACTTAGATTAAAAATTTTGTATTTGGAAAGGTCATATTTCGAAGATTTATACTATAACTTTATAAGAAATATACTATTAAACGCAAGTCGGTGATGCTAATTGTCTAAATTAGATGTCATGCGTGCACTTTCTAGCGAAGTTAGACTTGAGATTCTGAAACTCCTTTATCAGAAACCTCGTGATATTGAGGACCTTGCAAAAAACCATTTGAAGCTTCAACCTATAACAGTACGCCATCATATTCAATTTTTACAAGAAGCAGGCTTATTGGAATCCTATGAAGAAAGAACTGGTTCAGCAGGCAGACCTAAAACCTATTACAGGATAGCTAAAGGGCTTCCCCTCATTACTTTCCCAACAAGACGATACTTTGACTTATCCAAAGCAATGCTTAACACTCTTTCGCGCAATCTGGGAGAAAAAAAAACCGCTGAGATGCTAGCGGACGTCGGTGATGAGTTGGGCAAAGAAACAGTAAAGTATTTGGAAACGACAAATAATATAAAGCAATGGACAACGAAAGAATTTGCAGAAATTTTCGTCGAAAAATATCTAACAGAAGCCGGCGCTGAACCAGAAATTATCGAAAACAGTAACACCCGAGTAGTCTATAGGACGCATAACTGTCTCTTCTTCGAATTGGCCAAGGAAACCCCTAGTTTAATGTGTGATGTGCTCCATCACCATTTCCACACCTCGCTTGTAAATGCTATGAATAATCATTTCCAAGATACTCAAACAAGTTGCATGGGACACGGCGCCAACTGTTGCGAACATACCGTTGAATGGGTTCCAGAAAAGAAAAAACCGATGGAACAGGATAATTAAGCAAATCGTGGCTGCTCAAATATTTCGTAAGCTCGGTTTTATTAGCCTGAGCTTTGTTGAAAAATGGCTTCTTTCCATAGATACTTTTTTCAGTGGTTCTTAAAATGTACCTGGTAAAAGCGCATACGTAGAATCATCATCTATAAAATAACCCCAGCATAAAACGTCGGCATGGATTATTGAAAACTCGTGTAATCTTAGATTCAAGCGTACATACGTAATTAAGGGTCAATGTTTTGTTTGGTTTATATGGCTTATATTTGCTGCTCTATGCAAGTTTCCCTTAGATTATTGATTTCGCGGAGGAACTGTTGCATCATTACGCTTATGTTGTACATGCCTTTTTCTGTGACTCTGAGCAGGTCGCCATTGCTTCTTATAGTTCCGAAAAGCTTTAGAAGCCAAATTTCTTTGCCTATCACCGCGGATTCTTCGCTTCCTTTTCCGGGTTTTGTGATTCCCATGCTGAATAAGGAGATTAGCAATTTGTAGATGTAGTATTCACGCCTATTTAGCATCCTATATTTTATTACTGGAAAAGAGCCTTTTGAGACATATTTGGAATACCTTTCTAAGGAAAAAGAGTTGACATATACGGCATTATTCAGAAGAGTTATTGAACCCGAACCAATTCCCACGTACTCGGGATTATTAACAATGTACTCTTCAATATCGGTCTGTTTTTTTGAGAAGCACCAAACGTTAAGCGGGTGATAGTCATCAGCCATAAGATTACTTTTTAGGATATCGTAGAAGTGCTTTTCTCTTTTTGATCCTGTTGCGTTTTGTGAAATGGTCTTTTTGAACTTCCTTTCTATGATTGTACTCTTGTGTGGACCGGGCATTATAGGGTAGAAGGTGGCTTGATCAGCACCACAGGACTTGAAAAGCCTGATATCCTTCAGAAAAGAAACCTCGTTTTGGGCGGGAAAATTGAATATGAGGTCGATACCGACAGTATCGAACTTGCCACTTGCAATCTTTATCTTTTCAAGAGCCTCCGAACCTCTGTATCCCGAGCGCCCCAATTCCCTAAGAAGCGTATCGTCAAAGCTCTGCACACCTATCGAGAGCCGCTTCACCCCACAGCTTCTAAGTGACTCTACGAGCGTGTCATTTATCTCAATCGGGGTGCTTTCGACATCTATCTCTCTTATTCCAAAGATGGATTTTGCCTTGTCTATGAAGAGCACTAGTTCATCCATTTGCACGGTCGGAGTGCCTCCGCCCATGGAAAGCGAACTAAACTTGTATCCCTTCTCTGCATACAGCTCCAATTCCTTGCTAAGATGCGCATAGTATGAACGTATCTTGGTTTCATTGAAAGGATAACGATTGAATGAACAAAAAGGACAGAGGCTCCTACAGAAAGGTATGTGGACATAGAGGGGCAGAGCGGAATTTTTCGATCTGTAAGAAATAATTGACTTCTCCACGGAATCGTCGCGTTCGCTAAACTGCATCCTCTTCAATTCCTTTCCTGCATAATAAGTGAAGAGAGACTCTAACATGCTACATCGCTTAAGACAAGTTGATATATTTCTTTTCTGATTAACTACCTTAGTTCATATCAAGCTTTTGTTTTTTGCGGCTTTGGGACACAACTCAGAGTAGACACCAGATTTAGCTTAATTGTTTCTGGGATCACACAATTTCTGTCAATATACTGTATCAGATTTAAAATATTTCTATGTGAGTGAGCGCAAGAAACGATTTGCCCCAAAGCAGTTTTTTGTTTTGACTCTTTATTTGCAACATATTATAATTGCAAACCCAAAAATTGTGGAAGCCTACAAGTTAGTTAGGCAGATTGTGTCCAAGAAGGCTGAAAGCAAAACCAAATGCTGTTTAGCAAAAGCCCAAGCACTAAATTTAGTAAACGAATGCCGCGTCTCCTCTCATGAAAAAAGATAAAAAAAGAGGTTGAAGTGAAATTTAGCCGAATAGTGCTTTAATCCATGGATGTTTTTTAACGAAGTTTAGTTTGTGCACAAAGCTATCTAAGCCGAGGATTGTTCCACCGCCAAGTATCGCCAAAACAAAGAACATTGCAATGAGTGCAGCGCCAATTTCGAGAGGTCCAGTGCTCCAGCCGAGGTTAAATGGTCCTGTTGCAGCAACACCGTTAGATAGCTGTCTATACTCTGTGATCCATATTAGTCCAACTTCGATTGTGCCCATATAACATGCAAAGCGTGTCAAAAGCCCAAGTATTAACGCCAAGCCAACACAAACCTCTCCAGCGACAACCAAGAAGTTAACTGCGCCAATTGTTGAAGATCCAGCTAAGCCAACATACCAATTGTGGAAATATCCGCCTCCGGCTACATGTGTTAAGTATCCTGCTGCGTTAAAAGGTACTTTGGGAGTAGCCCAATATTGGTTGGTTGCTTTTTCAAATCCTGCGAAGAACATACAGAAGCCAGCGAAGAGTCTAATTAGAATTGTTGCGTACGGTTTTCCGTAAACTGCGGGTTCACTTGCATCCGGTATCCATTTTTTTGCCATTATCTTTCCCTTTCTATACCCTCCAAAGATGTGCTTTTAGTATTTATTATTTTCCATATTTTTTATAAATATTTTATTATAATTATAAAATTAGCAAATTACCCGATATTTTATTGTCATCTGATGAGATGAATAACTCGAATCAATACCTAACTCAAATATCATTGTCTACCGCCCTGTATACTGCTTGTTTTTCGAATTGGCATTTGAAATGACTGACAAGATGTTACGTTCTTCACGCCACTTTCCATGATGGAAATAACAAATTGACGGCAAAAAAAGTTAAAATCACTCGACTCCTATTGGAAAAGGCGATTATTACTGCGAACATGTCTGCGAGTGAATTGATAAAACGAGTGAAAAATACTTGCCTAAATCAATTCCCCAATACGTTTGAAATATGGGCGGATGAAATAAAAAAAATAAGCACTAGAAACTTTGATAACTGCTGTCGAAATAATCTGTTGGGCTAGGTTTTTTGTTTAGAAAGTTTAGCTATCAAAAGATATCGTTGTAAAAAAGGAGAAAAGATAACTAACTTTTTTGCTGGTTTGAAACCATTAATTTAATGGTTTAGAAAATTAGGGAAAAATTTTTTAGCAATACTGCAAACTCTTTTTTGAATATTGATGACTAAATGGATTCATGAACTTATTCTGGAAAAGCTTCCTCCTTTTAAGTGGGTGCCTGAAAACTATCGAGTTCTCGTGCAGTTGCTTGTAATAGAGTTAGTGGGAACTTCTTTAGCGATCCTTTTTTCTTTGCCTTTGTATTCAATTCTGCTCGGATCCTTGGCTGTTCTTGTAATCTCGATTTGGAGCTATCTGATATATCACATAGGTTTAACTATCCACAGATTGCAATCGCCTTCTGCACCACTTGAAAAAAAGGTCATTGAGGACTACCAAGGAGCTCTATTCAACCGTCGGCACTACGAACTCTACTTAGGAGTAGCAATTCTCGGTTTCCTTGCACTTTACCTCTTCGGAGTTGACCGAAGTCTCGTCAGCTACTGGCTTGGAGGAAAACTTTCCGTTGCAGGGCTTATTCTTCTAGGTCTCATTCTATGGGACCTGTCTTATAGACTGGGCGTGGGTCTGTGGTCAGCATTAATTGCCTTAAGACGCTCAATAAGTTTCACAAAAGTTTCGGGAATGCGAACAAAAATGAGCTATACTGCCTACCGAGAGTTGGACACTCTTAAACGCATGGATTCAATAAATTTGGTCTTCGGCCTGGTTACCTTGTTGCTTTACCCTATTTTTAGGTTTAATGTCCTACTCTTCATTGGTCTTATAGCCTATTCTTGCGCCATTCTGTTATTTTCAGCTGCCTCTCTTTTCCAAATGTCCAGTGTTCCAGGGTTACCTGGTGAAGTGCTTTGGCTTTTGGAGGAGGGCAAAGTGGGCTACGTTGGAACATCGGATAAAAACATGCAATCGCATTTAACTCCGGTCATCTTTGTCTTTGTTGGAAATAAATTGTACTTTGTTACATCCAAGATTTCTAAAAAACTTCGAAGTATTCGAGAAAATAAAAAAATTGCCCTGCTTATCGACATCCGTGATGAAACTAACCTATATAACAATCGTGCCGTTTTGTTCATGGGTAACGCGAAAGTGTATAACCCCCTGAATTCTATTTGGGGATTCCTTAATCTAATCAAGGCTAGAAGAGCTTTCTTTAAAAAGTACCCAGAGTATATGCATGCATACCAAAAGGAAAGGCAAAATCTGCCTCTTGCTTGGCGAACGACGCTCTTCGTAAGCCGAATACCCGTCAGCGTTGAACCTGAGAAAATCGTGTATTGGCGAGAGGCTAAAGCAATCAAACTTCCGTTAGGTGCTTGACATGGAGAAGCAGAAACTACCCCCAGAAATGACAGAAGTCTTAAGCACTGGTCACTTTTCGTATTTATGCACAACTGACAATGATAACCAGCCACATATAACTCCAATGTTCTTCGTCTTTGATGAGACAAACAATAATTTTTATGTGATGACATCTTCCGATTCGAAGAAAATGAAAAATCTCCAAGTCAACAGTAAAGTTTCTTTGTCAGTAGATATTAGAGATGCAATGAATCCCTTCAACAACAGGGGAGTAATGGTGCAAGGCAAAGCCACAGTTGAGAAATGCGTCAAGTCTATGTCAGCAGTTGGTGATGATGAAGAATTCATTACGACATGTGAAGACTTTCAAAGAAAATATTCAGTTCTTCTTCGAGAAGCAAAGTTTCCAGTCAATGCGGAATATGAAAAGTTCTCAGAGACTCTGGTACGAATAATCCCTGATAAAATGACTTACTGGAAAGGGCCAAACTTCATAACAGTCAATTTCGATGAACAAAAAAAGGTCTTAGCATAGTTTAATTTACAAATCAGTTCGATGTGGATGCCTGAATACAAAAGAAAAAAACTTTTCGAATAGTTGGTTGCTGCGTTTTTTAAATTGCCAATCTTTGAGCGATAAAAGGAGCAAGACCAAGCCCAAGAATTATTGTTAACGACACTGCGATGATTATGGCGATTACTTCTGGATCTTTAAGGCTTTCTTTCACTTGCATGTTCTCATTTTGAGGGTTCGAAAGGAATATGGATCTTATTATTTGACCATAGTAGCCAACGGATATTCCAGTGTTGACGATTGCTATTAGTGATAGCCAAGGTGCAACCTGTATTGTCGAAATAAAGAGGTAAAAGAACTTGCTCCAGAAGCCCAGCAACGGAGGCATACCGATCAAGCTGAGAAGAAGGATAGTCATGCCGATAGATAAGATCGGCATTTTTCTCCAAAGTCCGCCAATGCCGTTTAAGTCTGTCTTCATGCCTTTTTGCGTTATGTACGCTAATGCAATAAAAATTCCGGAAGTAGCTAAAACATAGGCGGTAAGGTGGAGAGCTATCCCTTGAACACCTATTGCCGCTCCCGTCCCGCTTGTTGCTGCCGCGAAGCCCACTAAAATATAGCCAACTTGTGCTATGCTGCTGTAAGCCATCATTCTTTGTACGTTTCGTTGAATTAGCGCGGCTATATTGCCAAATGTCATAGTAGCTATGGAGAGAATTGAAAAGAGAATGAGCCATTTATCGCCTAAGACTGCTGCGAAGGGATAAAGAATACGGAAAAGCGCCAGTACACCAGCCACTTTTAGTACAGTTGAAACAAAAGAGATTGTAATGGAGTTCACGCCGCCGTACACATCAGGCAGCCAGCCGTGGAAGGGTACAATCCCAATTTTGAAGCCAATTCCTACCACTATCATAATAATAGCGATCATGGTTAAGGGTAAGTTTGCGGTTGTGGCTACTTGTGCTATGGTAGTCAAATTGGTTGTGGTACCGGTTAATCCGATTAGGAGAAAGACTCCGAACATCAGAAAAACTGAAGCTGTGACTCCCATAAGCGCGTATTTGCTTGCTCCTTCAAGCGACGCTTCATCTTTCTTTATTGCGACAAGGGCATAAGCAGCGACTGAGACAAGAGACCATGCTGCTAGTAGAAGAACCAAATCATTTACCGAAATTAGGAAGTAGACACCAGCCGTAATTATCAGTAGCAATGAGAAGAAGCTGGGGGCGGTCGTCCAACCTTTAGTTT
Organism: Candidatus Bathyarchaeota archaeon; assembly: GCA_963767735.1. Taxonomy (GTDB): domain Archaea; phylum Thermoproteota; class Bathyarchaeia; order Bathyarchaeales; family Bathycorpusculaceae; genus Bathycorpusculum. The sequence continues at coordinate 275,724 of CAVYES010000002.1, forward strand.
GCCTAAAAGAAGCCAGAGTAACTACGGAAAGAGACAATACTTACAATTAGGAAAAGGAAGGCGCCGTAACTATCGATTTTGAGTGCATTGCTGTAAATAGTTAACGCACCTTGGTTTAGCGTTAAAGACAATAAGACGCCAGAAAGGACGATTGCTACCGCGGTTGCGGCTAAGCTAGCGTACTTGCTAACTTTCACTTTTAATCCGTAATCTATGGTCGGAACGACTAATCCAGTTCCAATTAGGATAATTCCGAGAGAATCTACTATAGCTTCGATGGCAGATATTGGCATCTAAAGTATCCCCCACAAGAATATTATTAGTAATATCACGAAACCGATGACCAGATACAGCAGGTAATAATTGATTTTTCCTGACTGAATTTTTCGGAAAGCGTTAGAAAGCTTCAGCGCCGCTTTTACTGTGGCATCGTTGTAGAATCTGTCTATTCCTCCTGTTTCGAAAAATTTGAACATTCCCTGATATAGCTTACTTCCGCCGTTAACAAACACCCTGTAGTAGACAGCCTGAATGTACCAGCGGTCGTACAAGAAATTTTGAAGCGCCTTAAGTCTGCTGTTGACCGACACTTGTTGTGCCATGCGTAATTGATAGTTTGGTTTGCCGTATAGCAGATAAGCTAACCCGAGACCCAACGCCACCAATGCCAAGGATAATCCAGTAGTTAACGGATCAAGGGTGACTTGGAGCGCCGCCGGGTTTCTAACCAAGCCAAGCACACTTCTTGTCAGTACCGAGTAGAAGTCGCCGCCGATAAATACCCAGAACAAACCTAAAACTAAGGTAGCTGATGCCAAAATAAAGTAGGGTATCAGCATTGTCTTTGATGTTTTATGCAATTTTCCGTTCTCCACTAACTTGGTAACGTTTTGAGATGGCTGAGTTTGGAAAGTTCTGAACACCATTCGAGCTGAATAGAAAGCCGTTATCGCTACAGTAGAGAATAGGAGGGCTATTGGAATAAAAAGCCCAGTCTGGAAAACACTTCCCATAACACTGTCTTTAGTCCAGAACCCTAGGAGAGGCGGCAGACCAGCCAAACTAAGAGCCGAAATTAACATTGCAATGAAAGTGTACTTCATGTACTTGGACAAACCGCCCATATCAGTTATGAATCTTGAGCCGACCGCATGAATAACCGCTCCGGCAGCCAGAAACAGAGCCGCTTTGAATATTGCATGGCTTAACAGTTGGTTAAAACATGCTATGAAACCGGCAGTAAAATTGGGAATAAGCCCAGCGGCACCAATGGCTGCGAACATAAATCCAAGCTGAGAAGCAGTTGAGAAAGCAAGAATTAGCTTGAGCTCTCTTGCGACGATTGCTTGTGTTGCCATAAAGAAGGCAGTGAAAGCGCCAATGTAAAGAGTTACCGTGAAGAATATCGTGACGTTTGAAGCTGAGGCAGGCATCACGGCAAGTAAAACTTGTAAAACTATAAAGAAGATGGGCATGAATCGAAGCATAAAGAACACTCCTGCCTTCACCATGGTTGCCGCATGAATTAGCGCACTAACAGGACTTGGACCAGTCATAGCGGTTACAAGCCACTCATGAAAAGGAAACTGAGCACTCTTGGCAAAAGCCCCTAAACTAAAGAACAGCAAAAACGGTAGTAGGATACCACGCAGAGCCATAGATGTGCCCCAAGCAGCGGCATTAGCGGACATAGCTGGAATGCTCAAGGAGTGAGTAAGAGCATAAATCAGGGCTATTCCAGCAATGAACCCTACGTCTCCAATACGGGTGAAGATTAAGGCTCGGACACCACTTGTACTTGGTGAAAACTCCATTGAGGTGCCCAGTGCTTTTCGGTTCGGGTCACCTACCCAGTCTTTCTTTTCGTCAGTAAACCAGTGTCCAATGAGGGCATAGGAAGCAAAACCAGTACCTTCCCAGCCGATAAATGTTAGCAAGAGGTTGCCTGACATCACGATAAGCATCATACAGCCTGTGAAGAAAGTGAAGAACAACCAGTACCTGCTTAACCCTGAATCACCTTCCATGTACTTGACGCTGTAAACGGAAATTAAGAAGCACAGCCAACTTACGAGGACAACCATGAAGGCAGCCAAAGTGTCAATGTACAATTGGAAGTTGACGCCTATGGAGGGAATCCAGGGAATAGTGAACTGGATAACACCACTGCTGCTCTGCAATACAAGTATAAGCAGAAGTGTTGAGAAAATGGCTGATACAAAAAGCGAACCAGTTGATATTAGATTCCTGAACTTATTTTTGTGTAATATTAATGATAAGAAAAGCACGATGGCGGTTCCTACAAAAGGTGCTGCCCAAGCGACGTTAACTGCTATTTCGTTCAAGCTCATTTTATATTACTCCTGGAAGAGTGCTTGCGAACTTTATTAGAGGGTTAATGAAGATTCCCGGGAAGAAGAATAGCAAGACACCGACTACAGCAATTATTATGATGGGTATGTAAATGGACTTGTCAATTTCCAATCCGACGGCTTCTGGCTGATTCGGCGATGGTTGACCGAAAAAGATGCGTTTCATTGTGATGAAGGCATATCCAGTTGATAGCCCAATGGCAATAATCAAGCCAATAACCAGAAGTATGAAGCTAACTGATCCGAGGGCTTGGGCTCTATCTACTGCGCCGAAGATTATCATGACTTCGCTCCAAAATCCAAGTGACGGCGGAATACCCGTTATCTGCATGAACCCAAGAAGCGCTAAACCAGCGGCTACGGGTACCTTTATTGCCAAACCGCCCATTTTGCTAATGCTTCGCAACCCGTTGAACTTGACAATGAGAACTCCAGCGACCGAGAATAAAACTGCCTTACCAACGGCATGAGTTACAAACTGCAGCATGGCTCCAGAAATGCCAATTGTAGTCATACTGGCAACGCCTAACAGCAGGTAACCCATCTGGGAGATACTTGAGTATGCAAGCATTCTCTTAAAATCATCTTGAGCCAGAGACATGAGACCACCGTAAATCATAGTGATCAAAGCCAGAACCATGAGGTAAACCGAAGCATCTGAGAAAACGGTTGGAAACATGATATAAACAATCCTTACAAGTGCGTATCCTCCGATTCCTATGAGACAAGGTGACAACAAGGCTGAAACAGGTGTTGGAGCTTCAGCATGGGCATAAGGCAGCCAGATGTGAACTCCGAAGACCGCCATTTTGATGAACAGCCCAATCATTATAGCTAAAGCTGCAAAGATTAGAACGTCGCTTGGCAGCATTTCCCAAAGGGTCGTGTTAAACGTTAAGGTGTGCACGTTAAATATGTCAAAAGTTCCAGTATAGTAACCGAACGTTAAAGATCCAATTAGGAAGAGCAGAGCACCAACGTGGGTCCAAATGAGGTACATGAAGGCAATTCTTTCGCGTTTTCCATATCCATAGAACAGGATTAGCAGAAAACTTGGAACCAAAGTTAACTCCAAGAAAATGTAGAACTCAAGCAGGTTTGTTGATAGTGTTATGCCCAGCATTGCCGCCGAGAACATGACGAACAGCATGTAGTAGGTGCCCCATGCAGGCTGCTGGGAATCTTCCTTTTCCAATTCTTCAAAGCGGTGCTTCATGTAAGGTACTGAATAAAGTGAAACCATAGTGGTTACTAGCGCGATTGAAAAGGCGATGGGACCGCTTAGAGCGTCAAGTAACATTGAAAAGGAGCCAACGCGGGCGCTACTGAAGTAGATGGGATCAACGATGCCGACGCCTAATCCTGGAGCGAAAAGAGAAATGGTAACGACAACTAGCGGATAGGCAAGCAGAAGAGTGCTTATAGTTGCCAATGTTTTTGGCGCAACTTTTCGCCCAACTACGGGTAAGAAAAAAGCTGCTACAAGAGGAACAAGAACAGCCGAAAGCAGGATTGGTTGATTTAACTGAATCATTTTAGCCTTTAGACTCCTCTAGTTCATAAACATCTGAACGCCTCTTCATACGGTACATTAGCATTGCAATGGAAACCAGTATGCCTACGTCTGCAGCCGCGATTCCTGTGGCGATAACAGCGACAACTTCACCTGTAGCTGGCGAAGTGGATTGGGAAGCAAGGGCTACGAGCGCTAAAATTGCGGCGTTGAAGTTGATTTCTGCAGCTAGCAACATACGTAACATCGTTCTCTTTGAGATAAGCCCGTACATCCCGATGGAGAATAGGATTGCGGATAATGTTAAGAAAAGAACAATTATGTTCATTGTTTAGTCTCCTCTTTACGAGCGATTGTTATAGCTTCAATTAAAGTTGTAATTAGAGTCAAAGAGGCAATTATTAGCGCGAAACCGTATTTTTGAGTCAACAGGCTAGCGAGATCCATGTAACTTGGAGATGAAATCGGAATTCCACCGCCGAGGTTTAAGCCGAAACCCAGTGCGAGCAAGGCTGCCACAAGTATTACGGATATTAATGCGACTATGCGGATAGGAGTTTCAACTTTGGGGGCTTCCTCAAACATTGTGA
>CAVYES010000003.1:0-130985 GCA_963767735.1 Candidatus Bathyarchaeota archaeon
TTGACGGATCCCTTTCTTACGCAAGAACATTAAGACAACCACTAATGCAACAATCAAGACTGCAACCACAACACCGATTATAATAGGTAGAGTGTTAGACGGCTTAGACGAAGCAGACGAAGCAGACGACGCAGGTGAAACCCTTAAAGCATAAACGTTGTCACCGCCGCCCACGTAAAGTACTCCGTTGACAACAACTGGAGAACCAACCGCGCCACTGGTGGTGTAGTTCCAGAGTTTAACGCCGTTAGTTGCGCTTAAAGCATAAATGTTGTCATCTGATGAACCGACGTAAACAACTCCGCCAACAACAGCGGGAGACGATAGGGTTCCGTTGCCAGCGGTGGCGGTCCAGAGTTGTGCGCCGCTCGTAGAATTCAAGGCGTAAACGTTGCCGTCATCCGACCCTGCGTAGACTATTCCATTGACAACAGCAGGAGACGAATAAACAGGGCCAGGTCCGCCAACAGGGCCGCCAGTGGTGTAATTCCAGAGTTGAATTCCGTTTTTGGCGTTTAAAGCGTAAAAGGTACCCTCATAGGTGACGAAGTAGACGACTCCGCCGACAACAACAGGAGACGCTCCAACCGAGTAGCCTGTACTGTAATTCCAGAGTTGTCCGCCGTTCTTAGCGTTCAAAGCATAAACGCCATTATTAGGATTAAGAGTGTACTCCTCTGTGCCTACGTAGACTACTCCGCTGACAACCGCAGGAGAAGACCAAAACTCGGAGGGGCCGATGGACTTACTCCAGAGTTCATTGCCTGTTTTAGCGTTTAAGGCAAAAAGAAAACCAGCAAGAGCTGTCGTGCTGGTATAAACGACTTCGCCCACAACAACAGGAGAGTAATCAACCAGGTTATTAGTGAGTGGGCTGTTACTCCAGAGTTGGGCACCGCTAGTAGCATTCAAAGCGTCAACGGAAAAGCCTGTGCCTACGTAGACCACTCCGTTTGCAACGGCAGGAGAACTACCGCTGCTGTTCCACAGTTGAGCGCCGTTAGTTGCGTTCAAAGCATAAACATTACCATCCCCAGAGCCGACGTAAACGACGTTGCCGACAACAACAGGCGACGAAGAAACCCTGCCGCTAGTAATGTAGTTCCAAATTAGCGTGGGAGCTGTTGAAGAAGGCACACTAACCAAGGGCACGATTGGAACGGACGGCATTAAGCTTGAGGAAAATACGAATAATGACACGGACAAAATAAGGGTCACCGATGCCGCCGCAGCGATAGGCATTGAATAGCGTTTCAATTTTGCAGGCAGACGGTCTGGGGGCTGTGGGCACCAATCCCTAAAATCTTTAAATCTTTTTCGTAGACCCATTTTTATTCACCTGTTATTTTTGCGAATAGGGCTTCTGCTAGTTTGGATGGCAAAATCTTGCTCGTATCATCCAACAGTAGGAAGTTGCGGTCTTTAGCTTCGGCAAGTAAGGCCGTCCTGCATGTTTCGAGTTTATTGCATTTTTCGCAGTCGCCTTCGTGTTTGTACCAGAGTTGGATGCCGTTTTTGGCTGAGAAGGTGACGAAGGCTTGGGTTTTGAAGTGGTTGCTGTATCCTTTGAGGAATCCTCTGTTTGGATCCATGGTTTCTACATCAATTTTGTTTATCTTCGCTACTTCTGTCAAGGCTTCGCCGATTTTGAGGTTAGCGATGTCGAGGACGCTGTGAATTGTTTGGCGTTTAAGGTTGAGTTCCCTTGCGATGCTGGCTTCTTGTTTGCCTCTGCTTTTTAGGTCCCAGATCATTTTTTGTTTAGTAGTCAAATATCCAAAGCTTAACGTCATTTTTCCACCAAGTAAGACTTAAGCATCTTACACAGTAAGATTTTACAATTGACCCATTTAAAACTTTCTCAAAACATAACTCTGAATCAAAATATTTTTTTAGCAGAAACATCACAAATCTTCACATATTTGTCGAAGCAACATTACCAGGTATTTCGTCTTTTGTTTTGCTCCAAGCTTCGACTGAAAAACTCGTTAGTGCCCAGTGCCAGCCTCTCTGCTCTGCAACTTGTTCCCCAAATTCCTTCTCTAGGCGTTTGTTCATTCGCAGGATCCTGCGACTAACTTGGTGACGCGTAACCTTGAACTTTTCAAGTTTAAAGGCTAAATCTTTCGGTAGTAATCCGAGAGGGCCTGACTCAAAGAGCAATCGTAAAATTTCACGGTCAATCTCATCCTCGCAAGATATTTGCTCGATAATTGACTGCTCAAAATTGAACGACCCCTTTAGGCCTGCAAAGATTGTGCGTAGCATAAGCTTAACTTCTTCAACCGCTGCCAAAGTTTTCTTGAGGAGCTGCTGGTTATACTTTAAACGACCTATTTTGTCGCTTTGGCTGCGCTTCTTTTTGTTGTTTTGAACAGGTTTTTCAGCGGTTTCCATATCAGAATGCACACTCCAAGAATTCTTCAACATCAACACAAGGCAAAATTGACAGCGGGTAATCAGGACCAACCAGTGACAGAAAAGTGAGTTGTGAAAAGCATGGACTTTTCCCATGCCTTAAGTCCTGTACTGAAATGCCTTTTGAACTGGTTTTCACTGCCATTAGCGTGGAAATAACCGACGTCAAACAGTGTACTCTCCAAGTTTTCTTTGTCCTTCAGCCAGGCTTTTGGGGTCAGTTTCAAGATTGTCTACTTGGCCTAGGGCTTCGATTAGCCGCTCAAATTTAATCTCAAGCCGGTCCACTTTCTTGTTGATGCTCTTGACTTTTTCTGGCATCTGCATGTAATCAATCGCGGCGTCTTTGCCGATGTTCTCAAGTTCGCCCTCGCCCCAACTGTGATCAATCTTGCGACGTCCTGCTCTTACGCTAAAGTATCTGCCGAACAGTTTTGCAACAGGGTCCTCAACAGCCATTTCGCCGCCACAAAACGCACCCTCAGCTAAGACGACCCCGTATTTCTTCGCCAAAGCCACCGCAATTCGATTACTCAGGTTCATGGCTAAACCGTAAACTTCTGCAGGATTCTTACCTCGAATCACCGGTACGTGAACAATCCAGCTTTTTGAAGTATGCCTAACCTTAACGCCCTGTTCCAAGCCCAAAAGAGCGGTCCAATTCTGCATCTCCACGGCTTTAAACTTCCCATCAGGATAACGTCCATCTGCCAGAATCTTAAACGCCACCTGGCACTTGTCTAATCTGTGCAGCTCGCCGGGAAAAACTCTGCCCTCACATGATTTGAGAAGATTTGAGCCTTCAGTTGTAAGGGCATAAAAAGTTGCACTGCTGCGCTTCTCCTGGTAGATTAGGCCCGCTTTTGTTAGCTTGCCAATATAGTACCATACGTGGGAACGGCTTAAACCCAAGATTTTGCCAGCTTGCGTGGGGTAATCGCCTGCGTAAATGCGCTTCATCAGAGGAATAACCCATGTGCGGACTTTATCGCTATCAAACTGCACGCAACCTGTTGCTTGATGTCTAGTTGTACTTTGAGCATTTTCAGCACCGACTTTTGTACTTTGATCTTCAACCAAAAAATCAAGCCTCCGCCACGTTGGATAAGGCATCATTTATTTTCGCTTTCATTTCTTCCTCGAAAGCATCAATAGAAAGCGTTAGGTCATCTAACGCACTGCAAAGTTTCCTATTTTCTTCCCAAAGCAGTCGGTTTTCTTTTTCCAGAACAGCGATTCTTTCTTCATATGTTAGTAGGACGCGCTGAACTTCTTGTAAAACATCAGATTTAATTCGGTCTTTTATTGAACCGTCGCCGTTTTGAATCATCGTTAGCTGCCTCCAAAACGTCTACGCTCAAGGGCTCCCCGCCCAGGACAAGAGCCGCCTCCATGCGTACAATGCCGATTAGCAAAACTATACCGCTTACACGAAATATCAGTTCCATCTGCAAACGCCAACTTTGCAAACTTGCAGAAAAACAAGTCCTTAGAACAAGTATCCATAACAGCGCAGTCTTTAGATGATGGATTACTTATGCAGGGATAATATCCAAGAAGGCATGGAGGCTTAAACGAATCAGCGACAAAGCTCATTTAGGGCTGCCTCCTCTGGGCTGAAACTTAGAGCAAGCGCTGCTTGAGGCTAGCTGATTAATTGATTTCTTGCCCTTTAGGGTGGGCTCAGAGCAGCGCCCACACCAAAAAACACAATCCATACAAAGGAAAACTTTGGGCTCTGAGTCTTTTAGCGCCTAACGTAGGACTTTCTAAATACTCAAAAAAAGAAGCTAAAAAAGAAAAAAGGCTAGTACTTTTTCGTACATATGTGGGCGGGTCCGACGGGAATTGAACCCGCGACCCCCGGATTAAAAGTCCGGTGCTCTAGCCTGACTGAGCTACGGACCCCGCTTTAATTTGTTGCGGACTGATAGGAAAACGAGAAGGGGTTTTTTAGCGTTTCTATTAGAAAAGAGGAAAAAAATAGTTTACTGGATTATTGGCGCTTTTAGGATTGTTGTCATGAAGCTTTTGATTTTGTCCTGGGAGTTGAGTATGGTTTCGATGGTTTTTGCGCCTTTTTCGGTGAGTTTGTAGACTCTTTTTCTTTCAATCCATACTCCTTCTACTAGGCCGTTTCTTTCAAGCGAATACAGTAGAGAGTAAACTGTGCCTGAACTGACTAGGAAGCCGAATTTGTTGTGGATGAATGATATCACGTCGTATCCGCTTATGGGTCCGTTTTGTAATTCAGCCATTATTATTGTGTCCATAAAGCTTTTGATTACTTTTTCATGCATTTTTTTTAGTATTCTTGCTTCTGATTTTTCGCTGTTAACTGTTATTGTTAATGCTACCATGTTTTTACACTCTCACTATTGTTTATTCATGTTTAGATATATAAGACTTATTCGGATTTAGAATAATATATTATAACAAAAACTGAAAAGTATAAACAAATCAATGCTATCGCGCACCTTACTGTTATCACAAAACAGTCAATTGCATATTTCATTTATTGTGCCATAGCAGGACAGCGAATACTACCTATTTTAAACAGATATGTCATATCCTCACTGTAAATGTTAAAAAATTTTCATTTTTCATATACATAAATGCACATGGGTAGGCAGCAAATTTAACGCAAAATTTCTATTTTCCAGCTTCAATAGCTGATTTTAATAGTTAGCGATATATGTGCATGTTAAGAAACGTTATCTCTTCTTTTAGGTTAAACAGTGTTCGGTGCCCTAAAATTGATTTCATGGAAATATACATTTAAACGATTAAATGAAGAATACGAAATCGCTAACAAAAAGAAGCAAGCGCTAGATAACCTTTTTGAAAATGGCAAAATTTCTCAATCCATCCGTGACTCATTTACCAATGACATCAATACGGCAATCGTGCAAATCGAAAAGCAACAGAAAGAACTAATCGAGAGCATGCAAGCAAAAACCCAAGAACTGGAAAACCAAATTAAAACATTAGAAACACTTCTCGCTAACTATGAAATTCAGCATGTAGCAGGAGAAATCGATGAGCAAATTTACCTGCAAGAAATGAACTTACTTACAACTGGACTGGACACAACCAGAAACGAACTGAACGTCATAAAACAATCCACAAACCAACTATGCACACCTCCATCAATCCAAGCGCCACCAGCCCCTGAACCAGTCGCTCCAATCCTCGAAGCTAAGATTGCAGAACCAGCGCCGATAGAAGCAACCCCCATAGAGGTTCCAGTTGAAGCCGCTCCCGTCGAAACTGTGATGGAAACATCGCCAGTAACCCTGGCTCCAGTTGAAACTGCTCCCGCCGAGATTCCAATTGAAACTGCAAAAGCAGAAGCGACTCCCGCGGAAAGCGCTCCAATAGAAACAGCGCCCGTAGAACCAGCGCCAGTAGAAACTGTTCAAGCTCCAATTGAAACTGCTCCAGTTGAAACAGCGCCAATCGAAGTCGCCAAAGTTGATGCAGTTCCAGAAGTTGAGAAAGTTGATGAAGCTACTGTTGAAACTACCCCCATTGAAACTCCCACAATAGAGACAATTCCAGTTGAAGCCACTCCAGTCGAGACTACTCCAGCTGTTGAAGTACCAGTTGTCGAAGCCGCTCCAATAGAAACTCCAATCATTGAAACAGCTCCAACAGCTCACATCGAGATAGCTCCAGCAGAAGCTCCAGTCTCTGAAGCCCCAATCGAAGCAGCCCCAATTAAAGAAGAAGCTCCAACAGAAACGGCTCCAATTGCAGCCATAGAACCCGAAGTCCAAGTAATAATTGAACCAGTACCTGAAATTGCTCCTCAAGAACCAATAATAACTGAGCCTGCGCCGCAAGAACCAATCATAGACTTGGAAGCCTCCCCAGTAGAAGAACCAACGCCAGTAGTTGAAGAGCTAGTGATGGAAGCTGAAACAGAAACCGTTACACCAGCCGAAGTAGCCGTTGAGCCAACAGTTGAGCATCCCGACGCTGAAGTTCCACTACAAGATTTTGAAGTCACAGAACCATCCACTATTGAAACAACCCTTGAAAAAACAATGGAACCAACAATAGAAACCCTTACTGCTCCAGTCATAGTCGAGGAGACTATAATTCCAGCCCACCCTTTAGAGGCCCCACAGGTGGGGCAGACAGAATCAGAGCAAAGCCACGAAGAAGCCGCAACCACAACAGAAGACTCCAATAAAGAACAAAACGAATAAACCAAATTCTTCATTCTTTTCTTTTTATTTTTTGCAAATTTTATTCCATTTTTGTGGCGTTTTTTTGTCACAAAAATTAGTGTCTGTCTATAGGTGGGCAATTTTGTTTAAGGCTTATTTCGGGTTATTTTTGGCTTTCTATTTTCTGATTTTTGCAAAATGAGGGAATCTTTTTGTCATTTAGGGTTGAGTGCTTAGGTTTTCAAGAGGTTTTGGAGTAGTTTGATGGCTGCCCATGCTGCCAGTGCGCTGGTGTGGGGATTATCTGGGTGTGGGTCGTTTGCGAATCGCAGAGTCATTTCGCCGAATCGCCATTTTGCTTGGATTTCGTGGGTGTTGCGTTTGACCGCGGGGTCAGAGATTACTCGGACTTTGACTTTGGCCGGTTTGACAGTTAGCGCTAAAGTAGCGGCAACGTTCATTTCGCGTGGAAACTTTTTTGAGGCTTCCTCCGCATAGCCCTCATAAATTACTTTTTCTTTTTGATTGTCTTGGTTGTCAGCTCCAAACGCTTTGGGGTTTTTGCGTGAAGTCAAAGTGACCTCATCAACACCTGCTAACGCTGCACTGGAGAGCGCATCTAAACCACCTATTGCTCCTGAAGAAAAATGTATTTTGCTTGAAGTAATGTCCAAATCAAGCAGTGCGCCTGTGCTCATCACTATGAGTTCAGCCTCTGAAGCGAGGATTTTTGGCAGGTAATCTTTGACGGCTTGCTGCGACGCGGCTTCAACAATTACCTTAGGCTTTTGGGCAAGCAGTTCATCGATGTTTCCAGCAACGTTTACGGGGAAATGAAGCGCTGCTTTGAGTTTTTGCGCCTTTGAGGGCTCAACGTCATAGATAACCAGTTCTTGGCAGACTATAAGTTTTCGTTCGATAGCTTCTGCTAGTACGGTGCCGATTGCGCCGCAACCTATCAAGCCGACCCTTTTGATGTTCATGCCGTCGCCTCATATTCCACTTTGATGCTTACATTGTAGGAAGGGATTTGGCGTGCTTCATTGGTTTTTTGAACGAGAACCTCGACGTTGGCTGCTTTTAGGGTTCCAGCGATGTCGCTGCTTGCTGAGCAGACAACTTTCGCATTCGCCTCGTTTCCAGCATAAACTACTAGTTTTTTGACTGGCGCATTCAGCGGCAGCTTTTTCTCCGCTTTCTCGTGGCGCACTTCACCGATGATGGCGATGATTAAGTCGCCGTTCTTCTCTGCCTCCTCGTCTACAAGCGCCGCGTTGAATTTCGGCCACGGCGAAACTTGCAAGCTCTTAAAACCCTTGTTTTCGGCAAACATGTGCTGATAAATCTCCTCCGTCACATGCGGTGTCACAGGTGCCAGCAACTGCAGCATGCGGAAGAGAACCTCGTAGAGCGCGTATTGAGCTGCCACTCTTTTGGGCTGCCTGTGCAAATCTGGATTATACAGTCTATCTTTTACTGCCTCAACATAATAATCGCACAAAACATGCCACGTGAAATTGCGCACATCTTCAATGGCAACGTTAAATTGGCATTTTTCAAACTCGTCGGTAACTTTTTTTGTTAGGTTTTCGGATTTGCTTATTATCCATTTGTCAAGCGGCTGAAGATCCAAGTCTTTGATATCAACGGGTTTGTAGTCTGCTAAGAGGCTTGCGGTGAAACCAGAGGCATTCCACAATTTAACCAAGAAGCGCCTCCCATACTCGACATCTTGGGCGCGGTACGGGATGTCTGAGCCTGTTGCTCCGCCGGCTGCAGCCCATTGCCTTGTGGCGTCGGCTCCGTTCTTGTTTAGCACTTCGGGTGCGGCTGCGTAGTTTTTGAGTGATTTGCTCATTTTTCTGCCGTCGGCGCCGAGTACCATTCCGTTTATGAGGACGCTGTTGAATGGGCGTTCATCGAATAGGGCTAAGTGACGTACCATGAGGTAGTAAGCCCAGGTTCGGATGATGTCTGTTCCTGAGGGGTGAATGCTTGCGGGGAACAGGTGTTTCCAGTCAGAGCGGTCAGGCCAGCCAGCGTGGACAGCACAGGTTATTGAGGAATCCATCCAAGTGTCTAAAACATCGGTTTCACCGTTAAATTCGGTTCCGCCGCATTTGGTGCATCTGTCTATTTTAGGTTTGTCCATTCTTGGGTCAATTGGCACCCAGCTTTCTTGGGCAACGATGACTTCGCCACAACTCTTGCAGTACCAAACGGGAATTGGCGTGGCAAACAATCTTTGGCGGCTAACAACCCAATCCCAATCCAACGTGCGTGTCCAATCGATTAAGCGGTTTTTCATGTAGTCAGGGTACCATGGAATCTCGTTAGCGGCTTTCTCGACAGCCTCAGATAACGGCATGGTTTTCATGAACCATTGCTTGACCTCTAAGATTTCAACTTGGGCTTTGCAGCGGTCGCAGACTCCGACTTCATGCTGGATTTTCTCTGTTTTCTCCAGCAACCCTGCTGCGGTGAGGTCTTCAACGATGGCTGCGCGGGCTTGGTTAACGTATTTGCCTGCGTATTTGCAGCCTGCTTCGCTGATTTGACCGGTCTCTGTTAAGAGCTGGATGACGGGGAGTTTGTGTTTTATAACGGTTTTAACGTCGTCTTTGTCTCCATAAGTGCAGATCTGCACGACTCCCGTGCCGAATTTGGGGTCAACGCACTCATCGCCTATGATGGTTACAGCGCGGTTCATCAGGGGCACAGCGATTTTTCTGCCGATGTACTTGCTGTAGCGCTCATCAGATGGGTTAACCTCTACCGCCACGCAGGCAGGGATAAACTCGGGACGAGAAGTTGCTATAAGCAGGTACTCGTTGCTGCCTTCAAGCTGGAAGCGAATGTAGTGTAGAAAGCCATCTTTTTTTACGTGGTCAACTTCAGCGTCGGCTATAGCGGTTTCGTCATGGGGACACCAATTAACTGGGTGAGTTCCCTGGTACATGTAGCCTTTCTGGTGAAGCAGAATGAAGCTAAGTTGGGTGCGGCGCCAGTAGTCTGGATCCATCGTTTTGTATTCGGTGGTCCAATCTATGCTTGCCCCCATCTTCAGGATGCCCTCCTTCATCATCGCAATGTATTTTTCTACCAGCTCGATGCACCATGCGCGAAACTGGTCGGGAGGAACATCCCGTTTGCGTAGGTTTCTGGCTTTTTCAACTTGGATTTCTATGCCTAAGCCGTGGCAGTCCCAGCCCTGAGGAAAGAGCACGTTGAAGCCCTGCATACGCTTAAAGCGTGCAACCATGTCAAAATAGGTCCAGTTGAGCACGTTGCCCATATGCAACTCGCCTGACGGGTAGGGCGGCGGGGTATCTATGCTGAAAGGAACCCGCTCCTTGTCGTTCCAGTCATAGTGGTAAATGCCCATTTCTTCCCATTTACTCTGCCACTTACGCTCAATCTCCGCAAAGTTATAATCTTCAGGCAAAGGCTGCATGCTGATCAATCCCACTTGTTAGTAATGACGGTAGGAAACTAAAATATAACCTAAAAACATTACCCCCTCCCAGACACAAGGTAAGCTCAGGGGCAAAACCCGTTGAAATTTTAAGAATATTTTAGGGAGATTGGAGACTGAGGAGTACCGATTGACAGATTATGTCGATTGTTTCAGCTTCAAAGCAAACTCTTCAGCATGTTTGAGGTCTTCGGCGTTAGGTCTGCTTTTATTCATTCCACCAAATCGACCATAGATACGATTAGTGTTAAAGCCTTTGCAATTAAACTCACCAGCAACAATGTAACCTTTAGATTGCAGTTTCTCCCTGAGTACTGTGTGAAATTTACCTGAAACATTCCCAAAGACCCGCGAATCAACACCAACGAAACTTGTAGAGAAAATGAATGCTTTCTTACCGGTGACTTGTGGGAGTCTATCAGCAAATTCAAGCAGACTTTCGTGGTGTTTTTCTCCAAATATTCCTGACCTGAACCCCACTAAATCAAACTGCTCAAGTTCTTCGGGGTTTGTTTGTTGTGGAGTTTTGATTTGTGCATCGAGAGCCTTTGCCATAGCTTCAGCTACTTTCTGAGTATTATTGTGATGAAAAGAATAACAAACTATTAAGGTCGTCATTATGTACTCACCCACCAACTTTGAGGATTAATTTGCTTTTTCTTTTTTTACGAAGGTATATGTTAGTTAGTTTTTACTTTTTAGCTTAAATAAGTTAGAGTTGGTAACGCTGGAGACTATATCTTTTTCCTCCAGATGAATGTCGCTGAATGACAAGACACCCGCCGGCTTTAGCACTCTATGTAACTCAGACAGCACGGCCTTTTGGTCATCGAAGCCGTGAAACGCATCATACAACAGGACAACGTCTAATTCTTCGTCAGGTAAACCTGTATCGCAATCGGATTCAATGGTTTTTACATTCGCTAGCTCATTTTTATCGACGATTTGTCTTACCATTTCAAGGGCAAGCGGTGCAGTATCCAAAGCATACAGTTTACCTATCGCCCCTATTGCTTTTGAAACGGCAAGTACATAACGTCCTGGTCCACAGCCAAAATCCAACACTTGAAATCCCTTTTTCAAATGTGCCTCTCTTATGGTGTCTTGAATAAACTTCTCTTTAATTTTGGTTTGTTTCACAAGCAAGTTTTTGCCGCTTTGTGTTAACTCATAGCATTTAACCCCTTTTTTGGTGGCCAATTCTTTTACATATGCGTTATCTTGGAGTTTGGTAAGTAATGGGTAGATTGCGTCTGGACTGGGTTTCCATGATCCGCCGGTACTTTTGTATATTTCATCAATTAATTCTGAGCATGACATTGCTTTTTCGTTGAGTATTTCCAGTACGCCTAAGCGCAGTAACCATTTTGGATCTGTAGGGCCGTCTTTGAGTTTGCTTTTTTGTTCGTTTTCTTCAGCCACACAAGTCACCGTTGCCGTCGTTATTACTTCACACATGAAATGATATTTAACCTTGCTACACGGTGCTTGGCTAAGTGCACTTTCGGAATACACCCGGGTTCAGCTCCCACCCTTCGGCACCACTATGGGCAAATGCCCGGGCAAACGGGAGCATCCGCCAAGAAAAGGGTAAGATAATACCGTATGGCGAACACTAAAGCTACCGCTAATTCATTAATGTCCATGCTCCGCATAAAACTTGAGCAAACGATTGCTTAACAAAAAACTCTGAGGAGAAGCTGTTAAAGAAGGTCAAGTTCAAAAGAAATACAGAAAGCTTGTTAGAAAAATAAAAATGAGGAATTGTTGTCTTGCACTGACGTTGTAATCAATTTTATCTGTTGCCGTTTTTCGGTCGTCTTAGCTGACCACTTTCCTGAATAGATACAAGGTGGCGCCGAAAGTCACAATTGCAATCACTCCGATTACAGCGTAAGCAGAGGCAAACGTACCCCAGGTCAACCCGCCCTCGATTAAGCTCCTTGTTACGTTAGAAACATAACTCAATGGGTTGTAGTCAGAAACGGTTCGCGCCCAAAGAGGCATGATTGACGTGGGAAAGAGACCACTGCTAATAAAGAGAAGTGGCAAGGCTATAATATTGGACATTGCGGATAGAGTTTCTGCGTTCTTTGTCTTCAAGCCCAAGGCAAGTGAAAGCCCAAACCAAGCGAGTCCGAAGAATGCAAAAGTCACGAAAATGAGTAAGAGTCCACCGACCCCGGTTGCGATTCTAAGACCCAGCAGCATTGCCACTCCAATTATTATGGCTGACTGGGCCATGAGCACGAGTATGTCGCTCATCAAGCGACCAAGCAAAATTGCCGATCTGCTGGCAGGAGTTAAAAGCACTTTCTGAAGAAACCCCGAGTCAAGATCACTCACAATCGACTGGCCCGACGGCATACCAATTACTAAATTCAACACCAATATCCCAGGCGTAAGGTAAGCAAGGTAACTCCCAGTGGGTCCTAGAAAAATGCCGAGTTTTTGAAGTAACTGCGAGAAAAGGATCAGAAACAGCAATGGCGTGAAGAGGTGGACAAACAGTAGAGTAGGGTTTCTCGAGAGTTTTGTTAAAGCTCTTTGGAACAAGGATTGAATGTCATAGAATAGTGTCATTTTTGGTTTACCTCACATTAAGATTTGTTCGGTGGGTTTTCTGCCGAGTTCTTCGGGTCTTATTCTTCTGCCTGTATGGTGCAGGAAAACATCGTCAAGTGTTGGAGAGGATATGTTCAAAGAAGTCGGGCGAATGTTGTTGCGGTCCAAAGCTGTAACTACGTCAGCTATTATTTCGTCTGCGTTCTTCGCATGAGCAGCAATGCCGTCGTCTGAATCAGTAACATCCACTACTCCCGGAATTTCTTGCAAAATCCTTTTCGTTTCGGATCTCAACAAGGAATCTTTTGGGTTCTTAAGTGAAAGAGTTATGGTGTCATGTCCGATTGCTTGCTTGAGTTCTGTTGGCGAACCACCAGCAACAATCTTCCCGTGGTCAATTATTGAGAGTCGCCGGCAGAGCTTGTCTGCCTCCTCCAAGTACTGAGTCGTCAAAAATATTGTAATGCCTTCTTCCCTGTTTAGCTCATCCAGGTAGTCCCATATTGACGCACGGGCTTGAGGATCAAGCCCAGTCGTCGGCTCATCAAGGAAAAGTAATTTAGGCTTATGAATTAGGGCGGAGGCGAGGTCAAGCCTTTTTTTCATGCCGCCTGAATATCGGCCAGCGGGTTTGTTTGCGAATTCTTCAAGCTGCACAGTTTTTAGTAGCTCGTCTACTCGTTTCTCTAAGGTGCTACCATGCATTTGTTGGAGTCGACCTTGAAGACGGAGGTTTTCTTTGCCTGTTAGGTCAACGTCTATTATGGTTTCTTGTGTGAGGACTCCGATGACTTTTCGGATTTCTTTTGGTGATTTTTCTAAATCGTAACCAGCTAATTGCACGTGTCCTGAAGTTTTTCTGAGGAGTGTGGTGAGGATTTTGATTGTGGTGCTTTTTCCTGCGCCATTCGGCCCCAGAAACCCGAAGAACTCGCCCTCTTTCACATTAAAAGAGATCCCTTCAAGTGCTCTTGTGCCGTCAGCATAGACCTCTACGAGGTTTTCGACCGAAATAATATCCGATGGTTCCAATTATTTTTCACTTCGTTTAGTTTTCTGATACATAGACATCGTTACGGATTAAGTTTGTAGCGAGCATATTCGCTGCAACATTTTAATTGTTGAATAGATGTAATGTAATCACATGCGCAGAATAGTTGTAGAGTGGTCAATCAACGAAGCAATTAAACAAATTAAGAACAGAGAAATCGAGAAACTAAAAAAGTCCGGAGAGCAGGACGATTCAGAACTAATCAAAAAAGCTGAATTGACTCAATTAAACGGGCTTGAGACAATCAAAAAAATCAAGTCATTTGAGGTGCTTCACATTTTAAGATTTGATTCCTTTGAAACGGCAGCAATATTCAGACTTGAGCCCACGGATAACTCTCTGGAAGTTGAAGAACTCTTAAAATCACTCCTTCAAAACCTCAAGGTCGAATATCAGCTTTTAGAACGGGATGGAGGCGCTTGCATCTATTTTATCAAGGGAAAAACGGTTCAGCCAATTTCAGGGTCACCTAACAGAAGCGGAATGTACCCCATGTTGCCTTTTGCTGTCCGGGATGGAAAAGTTAGAGTTACCCTTGTCGGAGATGATGAGCAGGTTAAGGAGTTCCTTGAAAATAAGGCATTTGACTACAAGGTGGTGTCGCTGACAGACGCCAAATTTTCGCTCAATTCGCCGATTAGCTGCTTGACTGGAAAGCAGCAAGAAGCCATTTCCCTAGCGTTTAGGCTTGGCTACTTTGATACGCCCCGAAAAATAGGAGTGGATGAGCTTGCAGCTAAGCTTGGTCTTGCGAGTTCCACTTTAGCTGTTCATTTAAGAAGAGCGGAACGGCATCTGCTCGCTGAAATGTTAAACGAATAGTATTTTAGAAAAAGAAGCGTGAAGCCTTTTGTGACGTAAGCAAGATTTAGGTTGCCTAACTTTTTTTGATGCCATCGAAAAATTCTCGGGGCGAAAGTATTGTGGTTTTTTTATATTTGCCAAGTTTGAGAAGATGTTTGTCTCCGGAAACGATGATGTCTGCTCCAGATGCTAAGGCGCATTCGAGTATTTTGTTGTCTTCAGAATCTTCGTTTATAGAGTTCAGTTTCAAATTACATTCAACCATTATTGAATTTGCTTCAATAGCTCTCAAGACTCTTTTTTCATCAATGCCTGCCTTTTTTAAAACGTTGGCAACTCTTGGGTAAAGTGAAGACTTAGAAACTTCCAAAAGTATTTCTTTGCTAACGTAAATTGTTAGTTCTTGTTTTGCAAGCGAAAACTCGTCCGTAAGAATCTTCCGCATAAAGATTGACAGCCAAACATTTGTGTCGAAGACTACTTTGACTTTCTTGCCCACTCGACTGCCTCAGCCACAAGTGCATCAACATCAATGGCTTCTTCGCTGATTACTTTTTGAATTTTTTTTGCTATTTCCTCAATAGATTCATTCTCAGTTTTTCTGAGTAATATATCCCCATCTCGGGTAAGCACTAGAAGCTTCTCGCCGCCCTTCACGCCCAATTTCTTGCGGACCTCTCTGGGTATTACCACTTGACCTTTAGATGAAACCTTGATTATATCCTCGATTTGCTCTGTCATAAATCAATAAAATATTGTACAAGTAAATAAATTTTTACATTTCTAACTAATGAAAAGCAAGTAATAAAAGGAGATTAAAAAAGAAAAGAAAAAACCGCTCTAATCAGGCGGTTGTGGGTTTTCGTTATGCAGTAGGGGGCTGCCACTTATCGGTTTCTTTCGCTTCGTACGAAGAGGAATGTTCCAATTACAAAAGACGCTACCGAAATTGCAACGACAATCGCTAAATCGAGCAGTGGGTTGTATAGGGCTATTTGGCTGTAGACTGGTGTGCCTTGGTAGACTAGTCCTCTGAGCAAATCAACTACGTAAGTAAGTGGCATGGCATGTGATAGAGCACTCAAGACACCGTTAGATTTGTTTATCGGTATGAATGCGCCTGAGAGAAACATCTGGGCAAATGTGAACAGAATTACGCCTCTGTCCGCATTTTTTGGGCTGCTGCTAAATATGCTGGCAACTAACACACCTAGAGTTCCGCCTGATATACAGATAAGTGGCGACAGTGCAAGGATCCAGCCGATTGCCGACAGCCCAATGGGGATGCCCATAATGGGAGCGATGATGACGAATACGAAAAGCTGCAGTATGCTCGTGATGCTGCCGCCTACGATTTTACCGAGTATGATTGAATAGCGAGATATTGGAGCTACAAAGATTTCCTGTGTGAAATCGTTTTCTCGGTCTTCGACAAGTGATGTTACGCTCAGCATTGTGTTCATGGATATTGTTGCGGCGACCATTCCTAAGAGCGCAAACTGAAGGTAATTATACCCTAGACCGCCACCTAAGTTTTGCGCAATCACGCCGCCTAAAATGCCGAGAAACAATACTGGGAACATAAAGCTAAACACAAGTGAAGTTTTCCAGTCTTTAAAGAATCGCAGTACCTCTCGTCCGGCAATAACTACTATTGCGTTTAGGTCTTTTTGAAATGGCTTCATTGAACTGTAGCCTCCGAGGTTTTGTTATCAATTAAATCCATGTAAGCTTCTTCGAGGGTCGGTGTATGGAGCTCCATGCAAGTTAGCGGCATCATGATTTGTGCTAGAATATGCTGTGGCGTTTGCTCCTCAAAATAGATTTTGACCTTACCATCCACCGTAGTTTCTGACTTAAAGTTCGCAATCTGGGAATGTAGCAAGCTTCGGTTTTCTGCGTCTAAGACGAGGTATTTGCCAAGTAACCGGTTTTTCATCTCGCTTGGTGTTCCCAGAAAAATAATTTGCCCATGATTAACGATGCATACTCTGTCGGCGTTTTCGGCTTCTTCGATGTAGTGGGTGGTGAGGAATATTGTGGTGTTTTGGTTTTTGGCTACATTTCGTAAATAGATCCATAGATCTCTGCGGGAAACGGCATCTAAGCCTTGACTTGGCTCATCTAAAAACAACACTTTTGGCTTAGTCATTAACCCGCGGATGATTTCTAGCTTACGCTTCATTCCGCCTGAGAAGGTTTTAAGGGGTTTGAACAGGTCTTCCCGTATGCCCATAAACCCGGCCATCTCTAAAACCTGATTTTGATATTCCTTAGGCATGAGTCGAAAGAATGGCTTGTAAGAATAGACCCCGTAGAGGTTTACGTGTAAACGTATGTTTTCTTCAGCCGATAGGTTGAGGTCTAAGCTTGGATTCTGGAAAATGATGCCGACATTTTCGCGTACATTTTTTGCTTTGGTGATTACGTCATAGCCTGCTATGGTTATTTTTCCGCTTGTTTTTGCCAGTGTCGTAGTTAGGATGGATATTGTGGTTGTTTTTCCCGCTCCGTTGGGTCCGAGGAACGCAAAGAATTCGCCGGGTTGCACATCAAAGCTGACGTTGTCTACGGCTGGTTTCTCGGCTTTGCGGTAGCGTTTGGTTAATTTTTCTACGTGTATGATTGAATGCATTTTTCAATCCTCATTTTATTTAACGTTGTTAATTTAACTTAACATAGTTAAATAAATACTTAACTGTGTTAAATAGTCAATTAACAAGGTTAAACATATAAACCGCCAACACCCAATCAAGATATAATGAAAACAAGAAAAACCAAAACGCCACACATACAACCTGAAGCCGTCATAAAAGCCGCATTGGAAATACTAGACGCCGAAGGACTAGACAACGTAACGCTAAGACGCATAGCGGCAAAACTCAACGTACAAGCCCCAGCACTTTACTGGCACTTCAAAGACAAATCAGACATAACCGACGATATGGCACAAGCAATACTCAAAAACGCAGGCTTAGACAGCATCACCCCGCCAGAGGACATAAACAACTGGGATTCTTGGCTAAAGGATCAAATGCACAACCTTAGAAACGCATTAATAGCCCACAGAGACGGCGGACGCGTAGTAGCAGGGGCAACATTCGGAAGAGCATACACACTTGAAAAAATCGTGGTTACGACCTCGAAAGTTCTGGAAAAAGCGGGATTTGATAGGCTCCACGCGAGCATAGCCACAGGTACGGCAATCGATTATGTGTGGGGCTTTGTAATTGAAGAGCAAGTAGGAATGGCACCTCCTGCGTTCCTATCTTTAGTCGCTCAGTCGGGCGAAAATCCACTAATCCAAAATATTTCTGAAGACCACGCGTATTTAAGCTCAGTAATGGAGGAACACCACAAAACCACTGCGACCAAAATATTCGACTGGGGTTTACAAGCAATAATAACTGGCCTAAAATCTAACCTTGAGAGACCATAGTTTTTGGTTCTATAGTTCTTTTCGGAAGGCTAAAATAAAAGTCTGCGGCATTAGGTACTCTTGTAAGGGTAATTCGGGGAGCTGGGGAAATGTGACCTGGCTGAGAGGACGGCTGTTTGCTGTCGACCCAATGAACCTGAACCAGGTAATACTGGCGGAGGGAAAAAAATGAATGCAAATATAAAAAATACCGTAACTGGAAATATTTCTCAATCGAAAAAAGCGGCGTTAACAGGTGTTATGGCGGCGTTAATAGCTGTTACAACTATTATTGCTATTCCACTGCCGCCTCCACTTTCAACAATTAATTTAGCGCCTATAGTCATATTTGCGGTCTGTATTCTTCTGGGTCCAACCGTAGGAGTAACTTCAACAGCGATCGGATGTGCAATCGGATACCTGGCTGGTACAAGTTTGGGAACAATTCTTGTTCCACCAGGATTTCTATACGTTTACTTGGTGGGTTTGGTGGTTGCTAGAACTCCAATGGCGTTAGTTGTTAGCTTTTTAAGAAAGAAGAGTGAACTTGCAGGTATGGTTCTTGGTGTCACAATCGAGACTTTGGTCTTCTTCTCTATTGACTTCGCCCTGTTCGGAATTGCAATTGCAGTCTTCGATTTCGGAACATTCGTTGACCTTGTGTCTATACCTGTAACTTTCGCGGTTCTCATAGGAGTCAGAAGATTTTTGGGCACCAAATATCTTGCGTAAGATGAGAAGAATGAGCGATGATTCACCGTACCAGCAGGAACAAACAACGAAAGAATATGAACGATACTATGAGGCCAAATACAAAAGAGCAGACCTGCTTGAGAAAAGGCTTTTGATAGAACTTCTTGGGCAATTCAAAAATGCAGCAAATCTTTTGGAAGTAGGATGCGGAACCGGGCACTTCACAAGATGGCTGGACTCCACAGATTTAGAATGCTACGGCGTTGACACATCAATCCCAATGCTAAAGGAAGCAAAAAAACTCTGGATTAACGGTCGACTACTGCAATGTGAAGGCAATCAATTGCCATTTAAAGACAAATCCGTGGATATTGTAGCGTATATTACTAGCTTTGAGTTTATGCCAGATGCCGCAATCGCGTTTGAGGAGGCAGCTCGGGTAGCTAAAAAAGGAGTGATTATGGGGCTTATGAACAAACATAGCGCAGCTACAATAAGGAAGAGGGCTCAGTCAATAACTGGTAAGAACACCTTTTACGAAAACGCACATTTTTATTCAATTTTCGATATAAAGAAGCTGTTGGATAAATCCTTCTCGGGAAAGTACACTGTTACATTTTGGAGCACAACCGTATTCCCTAGAGTCTTCGGCGACTTAGAATCTTCGCTTTTTCCTTTCGGCGCTTTCTTGGGAATGGCATTAAAGGTTAAGGGATAATCATGAGTGAAATCGGCAAAATTTCGTTAGATTTAATTGAAAAGATAGTTTACCCAAAACTGGGGGCAAAGAGGGCAGAAGTGCTTGTTGGTCCAGGTCACGGTCGCGATAACGCCGTAGTTCAGTTAGGCTGTGAGCGGGTTTTAGTGACAACTGCAGATCCTTTGTCGGTGATTCCTGCCCTGGGGCTGAAGGATTCAGCTTACATTTCTGTGCACTTGCTAGCATCGGATCTAGTCACCTGCGGTTTTCCACCTCAGTTTTTCATGGTGAACCTAAACCTGCCCCAGCAAATGACCAACGAAGAGTTTGAGGAATACTGGAGTTGTATAAATGCTGAATGCGCAAAACTCGGTGTAGCCATTATCGGGGGGCATACAGGCAGATACGTTGGGTCAGACTACACAGTTGTTGGCGGAGGAGTTATGATGGCTGTAGCTCCAGAAAAAGAGTACATCGCAAGCAGCATGAGCAAACCAGGCGATGTAGTATTGATGACAAAAGGCGTCGGCATCGCTTCGACAGCATTACTTGCAAGGGTCTTTCCAGAAACCATAGAAAAAAACTTCGGATCCTCATTTCTGAAGAGCGCACAGCAGTACCTTCAACAATTCAGTGTAGTCGATGACGCGTTAACCGCGGCTTCTATTGGCTTAAGAAATAATGGAGTAACAGCTATGCATGATGTTACCGAGGGGGGGTTTCTGGGCGCCTTGTATGAGCTCTGTGAGGCATCCAATGTTGGTTTAGAAGTTGACCTCTCAAAAGTAATTTTAACTGAAGAAGCAAAACAAGTTTGTGAACTATTCAAAATATCGCCTTACTCGACCTTAAGCGAAGGAACCTTAATCTTAACGGTTAAACCCGAAAAATCAACGGCTGTTCAGCAAGCGTTAGATTTGAAAGGGATAAAAAATGCTGTAATCGGAAAAATTACTGATAAAGGAAAAAGCAGGCGGATTATGAGTGAAGGCAAACAAGAACCACTAGAAAAACCTGCATCAGACCCCTATTGGAAAGCATATTGGACAGCTTGCCATGAGGGTTGGAAATGAAACATTTTGAAAAGTTAAGCGGCTTGTATCTTGTTGCCTCTCCAATCCTGCCCGTTGAAAAATTGCTTTATGCCACTGCGAAAGCGCTTGACGGAGGAGTTGACATGCTGCAGTTTTCCGCGGGAAAAGAAATCGATGATATATACGCTGCCTCAAGTGTTTTAGCGGGGTTGGCAAAAAAACACGGTATCCCTTTTCTAATAAATAACAATTTGGAATTGGCTAAAAAAGTTAAAGCTGATGGAATTCACTTTGATACTTATTTTGTTTCTCCCGTGGAAGCTCGGCAAGTTCTGGGAAGCCAGTGCATAGTTGGTTACACCGTAAATGTTGATATGGCAAAAATCAAGTGGGCGGAAGAAGCAGGCGCAGACTACGTTTCGTTCTGCTCAATTTTTCACCAGTGCACAACTGCCCAATGCCCAATCGTGTCCCTCGAAACAGTAAAAAACGCGAGATCACTTACGAAACTTTCGATGTTTGCGGCTGGCGGAATAAATCTTGACAATGCTCACTTGGTTCTTGAGGCTGGAGCCGATGGAATCGCGGTAACTTCCGCTCTGTTACGGGCGGAAAATCCAGAGGAGACGGCGAAATTGTTCAAAAAAATTATTGACAAATGCAGAAAGTAAAGCTGATTGTTTTTGCAGTTCAAATTACTTCTTTAGTTCGGTAAGCACGAACTCCACTATTTCTTGGGCTATGTTAACTTCTGTTACGACCTGCAGTCCTTTCCATCCTGGTTGGCTATTTACGTCAACGATGCGTGGTCCTTCGGGCCCTTCCAAAATGTCAACTCCCGCAATTTTGCAACCCACAGCTTTGGCTGATTTTATCGCTATTTCCTCGAATTCTTTGCTGATTTTTGCCGGTGCTGGTTTGGCTCCTTGGCTGTAGTTGGTTTTCCAGCCTTTACCTACACGACGCATGGATGCGGCTACTCGGTCGCCGATTACGAATGCACGTATGTCTGAGTATCCGTGAGGTACGAATTCTTGCATGTAGATTACGCCGTGATGGAAGGTTATTGCTTTGAAAATTGTGTCAGCGATGTCTACGTCAACCACGCGTGTTGCGCCTTGCCCGCGTGAGCCGAAAATCGGTTTAACAACCACATCTCCGCCAAGCTCAGAAAACGCTTTTAGGGCTTCGTTTACGCTTTCAGTGGCTAACGTCCGCGGCACCAGAACGCCCACATCCTCAAGGAGCGCTAAAATGTCGTATTTGTCTACACAGTGCTCGATGGCTGTAGGCGGATTCACCATGTAAAAGCCTTGGCGTTCAAGCTTGTAGAGCATATCCATTCTGAAAACCAATTGCTCAAGTGAACCACGTCCGATGGGGCGGATGATGAGTGCGTCTAAATCGTCGAGGATGCTTGTGCCGTTAACTTTAAAATAAGGTTTGTACGCGAGCCTTGCAACAAGTTTAGGGAAAGTAAAGCACTCGTACGGAATACCCCTTTTAGTTAAGGCTTCCCGAACTTGCGTGCTGCTCCACGCTTCCATGTTCCGCGTCATTATTCCAAATTTCAATGCAATCTATCCTTGATTGGTCTTTTAGAAATGCTTAATGACTACGCTCTTAAAGTTTC
Source organism: Candidatus Bathyarchaeota archaeon (assembly GCA_963767735.1). Lineage (GTDB taxonomy): Archaea > Thermoproteota > Bathyarchaeia > Bathyarchaeales > Bathycorpusculaceae > Bathycorpusculum. The sequence continues at coordinate 21,967 of CAVYES010000003.1, forward strand.
TGTGACAACACACCGAAAATGGTAAATTACGAGTTATTCCATCGCTTCTCCAAACCATCAAGAACCAACATTGATTAGCCAGTATCGCTTTTTTGGACGAGAATTTTAACCACAAAAACTTGACGCTACTTACTCAATTTCTTTTGAAAAAGATCCTTACTTGTTCTCTATTCTCGCTTATCCAGTCACCTATAAATGCTCCAGAGATCAAACAAATCATTAGGGTTGATACTGCGAAGAAATCACCGCCTAACGCACTTGCTGTTTGCGTGATCAACTTGGCTGCGTTTAGTGAAAGCACCATTGCAGCCCAAATGCTGAAACCGACAAACGATGCTCCGACAAAAATGAATATTGCTCTCTTGTTAGCCGTTGTAGGGGAAGGTGTGAATCTTATATAGAATGTGAAGCCTATCAGCAACAGAACAGCAACAAGCATCATTGCTATATTTGCTAAAGGCATGCTAATGGAGTATCCGAAAACGGATGCAAGAACAATTGTAAATATGGTCAGCGTTATCCAGTAAGATTTTCGGGTTGTTATGCTTACGGGTTTAGGTTGTGTTTTTGGCTGGTTCTTCTTGCCCTTTGCTTTTTTAGGCGGGGTCTTCGAATAAGTCTGGGAAGTCTTAGGCATGAAAACAATCTGATGTCTCTGTTCACTTATTAATTTTTCATAATTTGCGAGCAAAGTCTACAATAAACTCATCAAAGCAAGCGACATTCTAAATCAATAATTCAGTCAAAATCAAGCCCTTTCAATGAAAAATATACGTAAAGCGTGAGTTCACCATAACGTCCGTTTGGGGAACTGTTTATGATTCCACGGTTTACTTTATTTTTTCAAGCCGCAAAGAGTTCAGTAAAAGAAGCATTGTGAGTCCGTCGTCGCCTGCAATTACGGTTGCAAGCAAGCCTGTCACGCCAAGGATTCCGAGTGCTCCCAAAACTAATTTTATGATTAGTGATGCGGTGATGTTCTGTTTTGCGATAGCCATTGTTTTGTCACTAAGCTTGATAAGGTATGGAATTTGAGCTAACTCATCTTTTACCAGCACAATATCGGCAGTTTCCAAAGCGACATCAACGCCTGCTGCACCCATAGCAATGCCCACGTCTGAGGCGGCAAGCGCGGGAGCATCGTTCACGCCGTCGCCAACCATAGCTACAAGCCCATCTTTACCCTTCATTTCTTCAATGCATTTCAGTTTATCCTCGGGAAACAGCTCCGCGTAAACCTCATCAATCTGCAACGTATCCCCGGTTTCCTTTGCAATCTCTGCTCTGTCGCCGGTTAACATGGCGGTTTTTATGCCATTTTTCTTCAAATCATTTACTGCTTTTAATGCATCTTGCCTAACTTGGTCCACAACGCAAACTGTACCCAACCCTTCTTTATCCAGGGAAACACAAACTGTGGTATGGGTGTCGTTTTCAGTGATTTCAAAGGCTTCTTTGCAGTTGCAACCGAAATCTTTCATCAACTCCAAGTTGCCAACCGCAACGAAACTTCCGTCAACGTTGCCCACGATGCCTTTTCCAGGAACCTCCACCACGTCGGTTACCTTGAACTTGCTTAGGTCAATGCCTTTTTCTGTGGCGCGTCTAACAATGGCTTGGGCGACGGGATGATTCGAAAATTGGTCAAGTGACGCAGCCAAACCTAATGCGTCGTTTTCAGTTCTTTCAACGAGCCTTACTTCATGTACGGTTGGTCTGCCTAATGTTAAGGTGCCTGTTTTATCAAAAACTACCCGTTTTACTTTGGCTAGTTTTTCAACGTAGATTCCGCCTTTGATTATGACTCCTCTTTTAGCCGCAACTGTTATCGCTACAAGGACTGTTGCAGGAACCGAAATGATGAAGGCGCTTGGACACGAAACCACAAGAAGAATAAGCGAACGGTACAGCCATACGTGAAAAGACATGCCGGCAATCAAAGTTGGCAAAGCAGCGGTTAAAACGGCTAGAACGATAACTATCGGAACGTAAACTTTTGCGAATCGGTCAACAAGGTTTTCCATGGATGCCTTTCTTTTGCTCGATTGAGCCACAAGCACCATAATCTTTGAGACAAGTGTTTCACTGGCTTTTTTTGTGACAGTTATTTTTAGAACGCCGCTCATGTTTAATGTGCCGGCATAAACACAGTCGTTCACCCTTTTGGTGACGGGCATGGATTCGCCGGTAACTATGGCTTGGTCAACATGGGAGAAACCTTCAGCAACATTGCCGTCTAAAGGGATCCGCTCGCCAGGTCTCACAAGCAAAATCATCTTAGGCTCGACTTCGTTTACATTGACAGTTTTCTCTGTTCCATCCGTTACAATTCTGGCTTTGTCGGGCATGAATTTTGATAATTTCTCAACTGTTCTGCGTGCTCTATCTTCAATGTAGCCTTCAAAGTATTCAGCGATAGAGTAAAGAAACAGTACTGTTGCCGCTTCAAATAGCGCGTTTAGGTACAGGGCGCCTAGTGCTGCGGCAGCCATCAAAAATTCAACAGAAAATCTTTTTTCAACAAATAGTTCTCTAAAACCCATTATGCCAATGTAGATGGAAGCAAAGAGGACAGTCGCATAATACAAAATTGTGCTCAACGTTGCTCGAACGTTTATAATTGGTATTGTAAAGTGAAGGGGAAATCCTGCAAAGAAAAAGTCAAGTAAACCACCAATAAGAACAGTTACGCCTAGTAAAACGGCGAAGAAAATCATTACACGTTTATTTTCGTGTTCCTCTGCTTGCTTCTGTCCTGGCTTCACTTGGCAGGTTTTTTCTTCTTCGTTAGTCATTGTTGTCTTAAAGGAAAATGGCTTAGAAAATATTAAGATAGTGCTAAAATCATGGGAAAAATTAATATCAGGATATTAACTATTCTCTTTAATGTTAATAACTGGGGAATCAACCTTGACCGTGATAAGTATAACGTTACCGTCGGATCTTCTCAACCAGTTTGATGAATTTATGAAGTCAAGAGGATATTTCAGCAGGTCAGAAGCTTTCCGAGACGCTATAAGAAACCTCATCTCAGAAGCCGAAATTGCGAAATTTTCTTCTGGAAACGTAGCTGCCACTATTATGACTGCATGTGATTATGCTCGGAAAGATGTTGACTTGAAGATATCAGAGTTGCGGCATGAATTTGATGATGTAGTCATCGAAAACGTTCACAGACACATAAACGGAAAATTCTGCGTAGAAATATTCGTAACAGAAGGAAACAACGATAGAATACTTAACTTAATTAACCGACTAAGGGGCATGCACGGGATCCAACAAGTACGAGCAATGTTCATGGCACTATGACCGCTCTGCTCTACAAAGAAAAGAAGGAAAATAAAAAACTATGGCAAGAACTGCTGGTAAACCGGGTGACCTTTGAACCGCAATGTAGTTTCAGATTTCTCTGTGGTTCCGCTTGGCAACCGCATACAGATTGAATTTACAACAGCGCCGCCAGGAATTATTCTTACGCCATCTAAGAGCTCGCCTTTAGTGACGCCTGAAGCCGCAAACACAAGTTCTTTGCCTTTGGCCAGTTCGTCTTGGTTGTAAGTTTTGTCTATGTCAACTCCGGTTTTCTTTAAACGTTTTAAGCGATCTGCGTCATCTTTTTTGTCCCGCCAAACGTTGACGAGCATTGTTCCGCCGAGAATTTTCATTGCTGTTGCGGCTATGGTGGCTTCAGGTCCGGCGCCAGCACCAATTAGCAAGTCGACTCCGCTGTTCGGTAGGCAGGTAACTACTGCGGCTGCGATGTCTCCGTCTGGGATGAGTAAAATTCGTACTCCGAGTTTTCTGAGCTGAGCGAGGATTTCGTTATGACGGTCGCGTTCCAGCATGATGACGGTAAAGTTAGGTAAGAGGAGGTTTTTTTCATGGGCTATTGTGTTCACGATTTCTTTGATGGACATGTCTAAGGATATTTTGCCTATAGAATGGTAGTCTGTGGCAATTTTGAAGTAGTAGCCGTCATCGGGTAACACTTGGAAGCATCCTGCTGGCGCACATGCCAATGCGGATATGGCATCTTTTCTGCCTTTGCTAGCGGCTGTGGTTCCATCAACCGGATCAACGATAAACTCGACTTTTGGTCCTCCGCCTGTTCCGACTTTTTCGCGGCGTTCAAATGATGGTGCATGGTCTTTTGGTCCTTCACAGCAAATTATTTCGCCTTCGACATCTGTTTGGGCAAGGACTGCTCTTGAATATTCGACGGCTTTTGCATCTATTAAGTCACAGTCGCCTTGACCAACATGCAAAGCAGCGCCTACTGCTCCTGCAACTGTTATTCTTGTTAATGATGGGGCTATAGATCTAAGAGAAACCATTGTTTTATTCCTCATTCAACATAATTAAGAAATATTTCGTTAACTACTAGTTAATATATGTTTTACAATTCTCGGTTTTTGCAGCAAGCTCTGATTTACGAAAGTTATAGTTTGGTACAAAACGTATTTTTTTATATTTTGAATTAAGCGTTTACTCTGGGTAGCCTTGCAGTACAATGTCAATAAAAGCATGGAATAAACTCCCTAATTCTGAACGTGACCCCTAACTGATCAGCCATAGCCTGCGCTTTTGAAATATCTACCTCAGGCATTCTCACTACTGTAGCCTCAACTTCCAATCTGGACTTAGCTTTTTGAACAAAATCTATCAGTGCGTCGTAGGCACCAGTGAAACTTGGCTTGCATATTTCCATGTAGGTTTCCTCGTCGCCAGCGTTTAAGCTGACACTTACCTTGTCAACGCCTGCTGCCTTCAGCTCTGCCGCCACATCTCTGCCCGGATTAAGCACGTAACCATGTCCATTCGTGTTAACTCGGATTCTCAGCGGCCTACCATAATGCTGCTTTATCCAAAGTGCAACCTCCAACAAAACATCCAACTTCTCCGTTGGCTCGCCAAAACCGCAAAAAACTGCTTCATCCCAACTTTTCATGTTCAAAGCCTCGCGAAGCTCATCCATAATTTGTGCAATGCTCGGCTCCTCATTTAGTTTAAGGTTGAAGCCGCCGACTCCGCGCTTGTAGCGTTTGAGGCAGAAAAAGCAGCTGTTTGAGCACTGATTAGTTATGTTTAGGTATAGCTTGTTATCTAGCCAGTAGACGGTTCTGGGTTTTTCATTTTTATTCAGTTTTTTATCCGCCTGTCATAAGCGACATGATAATTATGTTGTCGCCGTCTTTTAGTGGTGTGTTAATGCCTTGTAATTGGTCCATTAATACGCCGTTGACCATTGTCACAAAGGTTGATTTCATTTCTTTACGCTGGGGGTCATAGACTTCTTGAGTGAATGCTTTTCCATATTTTTCAGAAACATCTTGGAGCACTTCCGATAGCGGAGTCGCTTCTTTTAGGTCAAATTCATCTTGGCTTGTTTTGGTGAAGCTTTTAACCAAACTTAAGTAATGAACTTTTACCCTCATTTTTTCAATCCAGATCGACTTGTATGTACAGAGGAATTAGGCGGGAGCATCTGATATCTTTTTTCTCTTTTCAACTGGGATTTTAACCTGAATCCTCGGGGAAATCCGTTATGACTGTTTGTACATGACGGATGGCGGAAGACTCCATTTAGCCGAGAATTTCCAAATATGCAACCCATTAAGTTAATATACTTTTCAACTGACTAATAACTAAAAATAACGGAGGAACAAAGTTTGCTCGGTTACGCAGGAAGAATTTTACGCGTTGACTTAACTACCGGCAAAACTCGCCTTGAAAAACTAGACGAGGAAACTGCCAAAAAGTACATTGGTGGCATAGGCTTAGGCATGAAACTATGGCTGGCCAATTCAAAAGCAGGCGTTGACGCATTCAACCCTGACAATCCAATAGTTTTAGCGGTTGGTCCAATCGCAGGAACAATGTTTCCAACAGCAGGAAACGGACACGCATTCATATCAAAATCCCCAGCCACCCACGGCGTCGGGGAGGCAGTAAGCCACGGTACTTTTGGTGCAGAAATGAAAAGAGCTGGATACGACGCGGTTATTTTAACTGGAAAAGCTGAAAAGCCTGTTTACCTATGGGTCGATGACGATTCAGTCCAGTTACTTGATGCCGAGCAAATTTGGGGCAAATCACCATCTGAAACCGAAGACGCAATCAAAGCTGAAATTGGCGATTACTACGTACGCGTAGCGTCCATAGGTTCAGCCGGCGAAAAATTATCAAAAATAGCAAGCATAATTAACGAGAAAACTCGTGCTGCGGGAAGAACAGGACTCGGCGCAGTTATGGGCTCCAAGAACCTTAAAGCAATCGCTGTCCGCGGAACCCGCGATATCGTTGTTGCCAAGCCAGAAGAATTCATTGAAATGGTGAAAGAATTCCATGAAAGAATGAAGGGACCTGCAGCTCAGAAATACCGAACTTTAGGGACAGCAGAAAACATCTTGATTCAAAACGCTTTGTTCTGCATGCCCACACGTAACTATAATAATGCTCATTTTGAGAACGCTGAAAAAGTAAGCGGAGAACACCTAAACGAGCGGTACATCGCAAAAATAATCGCTTGCAACTCATGCGCCATGCGATGCGAACACGAAGCTGTGGTTCATGAAGGCCCCTACAAGGGAACTATGGCGCGAATGGAATATGACAATATATGGGCGCTTGGTCCAAACTGCGGTGTCGATAGACTTGATGCAATAATAAAAGCCGCTGAAATCTGCAACTACTACGGCCTTGACGCTCAAAGCGCAGGTGTAACCGTAAGTTTCGCAATGGACTGCCATGAAAACGGCATCCTCACCCACGAGGATCTTGGCGGAATTGATGCACATTTTGGTAACGCAGAAGCGCTTATACAGCTCATAGAGAAAATCGGGAAACGGGAAGGAATCGGCGATGTCCTCGCTGACGGCGTAAAAGTAGCCGCAGAAAAAATCGGCAAAGGCTCAGATAAGCTTGCTCAAAACATTAAAGGCTTAGAAGTTACAGGCTACGATTTACGATGCCTCAAAACTACCGCTTTAGGCTTTGCAGTTTCCTTCCGAGGAGCAGACCATAACCGAAGCGGCGCTTACACGTTTGACATGACAGGTAAAGTTAACCGTTTGAAAGCTGAAAAAGGTCGCGGTAAACTTGTCAAAGATTCAGAAGACGTTTACGCGTTGCTTGATTCACTCATCGTCTGCAAGAATGCCAAAGGCACCTTATACAAGGAACTAGCTGACATGGCAAAACTCTACACTTTAGTAACGGGCTACGAGATGACGCCTGAAGAACTCAGCCTTGCCGGCCAAAGAATAAACACCCTTGCACGGCTAATTAACGTCAGAGAAGGATTCAGCCGTAAAGATGACACTTTGCCATGGAAAGTTATGAACCAGCCAATCCCAGACGATGGACCAGTAAAAGGCTCCGTGGTAACCCAAGAAGACCTTGACTTGTTGCTGGATGATTATTACCTATCACGAGGTTGGACAGCAGACGGCATACCTACAAAAGCTCAACTAGATAAACTGGGAATGGCGGAGTTATCCAACATAATAGAGGGAAAAGAGGCATAAAAAAGATGGTGAAGATTCACGACAGAAAATTTGTTTCCGTTGACCCCGAAAAATGCGTTGGATGCCAAATCTGCGAGTATGCTTGCTCATTCACCAAGGAGAAAGCTTTCAACCCGCTAAAGTCACGCATACGTGTTGTGCGTGTTAACCAGTTAGCCAACATGTCGGTTACATGCAGGCTCTGCGAAGATCCAGCTTGCGTAGCGACTTGCCCAAGAGAGGCACTAACCCAAAACGAAGAAACAGGAACAATAAAAATTGACCCCGACAAATGCAACGGCTGCGGCTGGTGCATCGAAGCGTGCGACTACGGAGCCATAATGCTTCATCCAGAAACCAAAGTAGTCTACGTTTGCGACCTGTGCAAAGAAAAAGCCGACGGACCACAATGCATCAAATGGTGCCCAGAAGAAGCATTAACATTAGTAACTAGTGACGTATTGGCGCAGAAAGCCCGAATCAGCGCAATCAAGAAACTCTTCCAAGAGCCAGGAAAGAAAGAAAACAAGCAGTAAAACAAGGGCAGGTCTTTACTCTTTTTTAATTCCTTATAAAATTTGTTTACATGTGGTTCTTCTCTGCGTGTGCCCTAAAGCCTGTTTAGCCACCAATCAGCTGAAAGAATGCTGTATCATATATCTGGGGGGATGATTGAATTCCTCGCTGTTTTCTGTTCAGTTGTTTTGGGTTGCTTTTTTGAATCAAAGCTTGAATCGGTTGCAGGTTGAATCTAGAATAATCGGGAATAATCGCAATCAATCGGGAATGATCGTGTTTAATCGCAATTAATCGCGTGGAGGATTAGATGTGACGTTAACAGAAAAGGTCGGTTTCAGATCTACGTTAAGATGCGTTAGAGTTTTTGTTTCTAAACTTTATCGATGATATACAAATTAACTGGAAAATTGAGGGAACCTTGTTTGAACACTAATTAAGTTATGTTTTAGGCGGTGGCGGAGGTTCTTGCTCATTATAGTTTATTTTCTTTTTCCCATATTGATTCATAAATAACGCTATAGCTGCAACAATCAACGCTACTACGCTAATGCCTAAGGCTGCGTAATCTGAGTCATTGCTCGCTGATTTACCTGTCGCTCCGGTTGCTCCTGTCGTTCCTGTTGCACCTGTTGCTCCTGTCGCTCCGGTTGCTCCTGTCGTTCCTGTTGCACCTGTTGCGCCAGTTGCTCCCGTTAAGTTTGGAACCGCATACTGAATTGATTGCGTTACGCTCGTCGCTCCTGAAGTTGTCGCCGTCAGGTTGTATGTTCCGCCCGCGATGCTTGTGGGCACTATCACGGTTGCGGAAAAGTTTCCTATGAGATTTGTTGTTATGGGAACTGTGAAAGCGTAAACTACGGTGCTTCCATTCATCAATTCCAGAGTGACGCTTGCCGTGGCGTTAAAGCCAGTGCCTGTTACAACGAATATGTTGCTCATGTTTGGCGTTGCCGTGAGCGTTGCCGATGCCCCTCCAACCATTATAACAACTACCAATAGCGAAAGAAATGTCATTGAGACAGTTGCTTTAACGATTTTATTCAACTTTTTTCACTCCAAAGAATTTACTATATAAATTAGTTTGTTTATAAAATTTCCCACAGTAGCAGGCAACCGCTTCATTCCAAAAAACTTTTTTGCGCGCTCGACCTGCGGTCTTCTGGTTTAGCCATGTTTGCAGGTTAGTGGTGGTGTTGGTGTGGTTGCGCAGTCACATACTCTTAAGAACCAAGGTTTGTCCTAGGCAAATTTGAGGGTAGGGCTGAATTGCAAGCTCAGATTGGTTGAGACTATGGGTAAGAAATGGAATTTTAGTCAATCACGGCGAAGCGTCAAGTCCGAGACTGACAAATCGGAAAATCTTAGCTCTGAGGAAAAATCTCTGGCTTTGATGGTGCCTGATAAAGCCGTGATGGAACTTCGCAGCGAAGAGTTGAAACGAAGAGAATTCTTGAAGTTATCTGCTATGATAGCGGGTGGAGGTTTAGCCGCAATTGTTTTGGAAAGCTCCCTAAAGTCCCTGAATTTGATACCGAACGTTGCAGGTCAGCTTTTTGTGGTACCAAAAAAAGAAGGCTTGGAAATGGCGTTGGTTGAGCCCATTCAGGTTTCCGCGCCTGCAATTTTAGATCCGTTGAGTATCCCAATGTTTCAAAACCAGTTAACTGGTCCGCCGCCTGTTTATGCGCCCAAAGTAGTAACTAGCCAAGGCAAGGTGATTCGACACGAATACACGGTAGCTATGGCCAGTTTTACGCAGCAAATCCTTCCTCCATCGATGAATCTGCTTACCACCGCATGGGGTTACGGCGGCGCAGCAAATGACGCAATAACTGGAGCATCTTTAGGTTTTGTTCAAAGCAGCCCCGGACCCACCTTTGAAGCCGTCAGAGGCATACCCGTTCAGGTGGAATGGCAAAACAACATTTCCTCGCCCTACATGTTTGCAGTCGATCCAACCATTCACTGGGCTAACCCAAACAATAATCCAATGTTCACCTCTCCATTTCCGGCGTACCCGCCCGGTTATCCAAATGCTCAGAGCCCCATTCCCCTCGTTACCCATCTTCATGGCGGTCAAAACCAGTCTTTCTCGGATGGAGGCCCAGACGGATGGTTTACCTCTGACGGGCAGCATGGACCCGCATACAGCACCTACGCAAAGACCGCCTCAAACGCCGCAGTCTACTATTATCCTAATACGCAGCAACCTACCACACTTTGGTACCACGATCATGCCTTGGGTCTTACACGTCTTAATGTAATGTCAGGGCTCGCCGGTTTCTATCTCATTAGGGAAACTGCTGGAAATGATAAGGTTGCCTCTCTGCTGCCGACTGGGAAATACGAGATGCCGCTTGTGATCCAAGATAGAACGTTCAACACTGATGGCTCACTTAGCTATCCGTCTGTCGGAACGGACTCCAATACCCACCCCTACTGGGTCAACACGTTCTTGGGAACCGCAATAATGGTCAATGGCAAAGTCTGGCCTAACATAAACGTTGACAAGGGGCAGTATCGATTCAGGATCTTAAATGGGTCAAATTCCAGGTTTTACACCATAAACTTCTCAAACGGAATGTCTTTCATCCAGATCGGAAGCGACGGCGGCTACCTTAAAACGCCCGTTAAACTCACCTCCTTACTTATTTCACCTGCTGAACGCGTTGACATAATAGTGGACTTCTCGGGCCTGTCAACGGGAGAAAAAGTGATTCTTCAAAACAGTGCTCTCACTTCAAACACCGCCGAGGAAAAACAAACGTTGGGCCAAATAATGGCGTTCACCGCCACCAGCCAAACGGGGTCTACGCCTTTCAACCTTGCCCAGGCGCCAACACCTTTTAATCCCACACTTGCAGCCGCCGGTTTCCCCACCCTGCCAAAAGCAACAAAACAGAGAATTCTCACCCTGTTCGAGGTCTCACAAAACGGCATAATGGTCGAAGCGTTACTTGACGGGCAAACTTGGAGCGCGCCGATCTCTGAAAAGCCTATGCTGGGAACAACCGAAGACTGGGTAATCGTTAACCCAACGATGGATCCGCATCCAATTCATCTTCACCTGATTCAATTCCAGCTGGTTCAAAGAGAAGCCTTCGGCACGGAAGCGTACAATCAAGATTGGCTAACCCTCAACGGGGAACCTCCGTTTAATCACCCAACAATTAATGTTCCCAACCTTAACAGTTACCTCTCAAACCTGGTGGTGCCGCCTCAACCGTACGAGCAAGGCTGGAAAGACACAATCATAGTAAACTCTGGCGAAGTCGTGACACTGCGAGTTCGGTTCGCGCAACAAGACGGCTCCAGCTTCTCATTTGATGCAACAGCTGGACCAGGATACGTGTGGCACTGCCACCTGCTTGAACACGAAGACAACGATATGATGCGTCCCTACAAGATCACCCAAAAAGCCTCTTTAGCGTTACCCTTGACCGTTTCTGCAGTCGCGGCAGCATCTGCCGTTGCCTTGGCGGGTTATTCTTATCAACGATGGAGAAAGAAAGGACCGCAAGCAAGCGAGTCAACCGATAAGCTGAATTTTTTGGGGGAACAGAGCGAAACGCAGCGCGCTTGGCTGAATGCACAAAAAACGGTTTCACCAGATTAATTGAGGAATAACACTGCTTAATGGTTTGGCAGGGTTTTTCTTTGGAGAAGCGTATTCACCGAGTCGATGAGGGCCTCGCAAGCAAACCACCTCTCTTCCAGGGAGCTATCGGTCTCCAGGTTCTCAGTTTTTTTCTGACAATCTTTTACCTGCTCGATGACTGGCTTCCTCTTGTTTTCGTACTCGTCTCGAAGCCTTTCTTTTGCTTCTGTAAACTCCAGCATGGCTAGTTCAAGCTCATTTTGCTTAATGTTTAGTTTCTGAATTGCCTCTGCTTCTTTCCGCTCCCTCTCTTTCTTCGAGATGCCTCTGAAAAAGCCCGCTTTAATCCGAACTATACTATCCAGGTCTCCTCTGAGATCATCAATATTTCTATACAGACGCCTTATCTCACTTCTTTTTCTTGCAGCGATTTGACTTGCTTTAGTAGCATATTCCTGCTTAACTTGTTCAAGGTGGTTTTTGCTGTTAAATAGGCTTCTGACAGCCTCCTCAAGAGCAGTCTCTTTACGGCGTCTTCTCTCAAGCTCAGACTCGATATTTGAGATTATTTGCACCCGCTCCTCTATGAATTGGTCATCTGCCCCCACGTTTGGGTTTAACTCAAACTCAGACAGAGTATCTTTCAGGTTAACAAGCCAACGGTCAAAGTGCTCTCTGAACGGGGAAGAACCAAATCGCTGGTTGCCCAAAATATGCAGTCGCTTAAGCGTTTTGTCCGTAACCTCTTTCAAAGATGCAACCTGCTTCTCCTCCACCTTGGAGTTAACGAGCAACCTATACTTCCTACCTCTACCTTTCCGCTTGTCATATGGCAGCTTCCTAGACCCTCTGCCGGAGGTTCGATGAGATTTTTTCGGCGGTAGATATCCCATGGACAAAATCTATTATGCTTGAAGTATTTAAGAAGAAATCTTGTTTGCGCAAATTAAGGCTTTCTTAGTTTGCTGCATTATTGTGTTCGCTTAATAAGCCAGCTAATGATCGCGTTTTCTGCTTCTTGATCGAGGTGCCGGTCTTGTGCGTTGTAGCGGAGAAGAAGATCACTTGTGAGTTTTTCTCTGGGTTTTTCTTCATATTTCAACACGTGATCAGCGTTCTCGGGATAGACAAAAGACACGGAGCTTTCTTTGGCGGTAACTTTTTCCAGAGGTTCGCCGTCAGATAGCCAGTTGACCTGGATGTCTTTTTTGCCGATTACGACCAGTATTGGCTCTTTAACCTTGGCGATATATTCTGAGAGATCATAGGTCCAAAGCTCCCGAGAAAAAGGCAAGTTAGCTGGATTTGCCAGCGACAGCAGCAGTTGCTTTATGCCTTCGGGAAGAGACGAATCAGGCACTACCGGTTTATCCATCAGGAACACTGCGATAGCGTCGTCATAGAGTTTCATGATGGTTTCTGCGTTGGGCAGAGCCTTAATCTGATTGTAGATTTGACTGCGCGCTACTTGACCGATTGATCGCCCTGGCGCCCCAGTTAACACCATCCCCTGGAATTTTATTTTTGCCTGCAATTGATAGTTTAACGCGTGGATGGCGCCTTCACTGCTGGTGAGCACGAAAAGATTGTTTTGCTCTGCATATTTTCCTGCGATTAGGGTTTCTACTGCGCCTGATAATTCGTTTACGTGGCTTTGCATGCTGATTCTGCCGATTATTTTAGGAATGTTTTCTTGAACATGCGGTCCAGAGGCGCGTTTATCGTAACGTAAGGTTAAAAATCCTTGACTTGCAAGTGCTTCAGCCAACAACTTGCCGCTGCAGTTTTCTCCAGGCAATAGGGGTGAGCACCAGTTACGGTCGGTTGGACCGCTACCTGCCACAAAAACTACCGCAGAACGGGTAGCTTCATCTTTTGGACGCGTAATGGTTCCGTACACAGAAATTTCATCAACTTTCCATTCAACTTCTTCATTTACGAAATCGCGTTTTTCCATCATTTTATTTCACTTCACGACTGGTTGCTTCAATAATAGGCTTTATACTGGTAGATTTAAGTATACGTAAAAATTTATGGTTTTCAATATTTTTAGGGACATTCCATTGGTGGTGTTTAAGTCAATTTATTATCGAAATTCTTTTTCAGCGATGTCGAGTTGTTTTTCCAGCCTTTCTCTGTATTTGTCAACTTGATTTTCTTTAAGGTCATCATCTTGGCTCGCATTAAAAAACTTCAATAGTTCCTTGTCGCTTAGCTTTACCAGGTTTTCGACAAGTTTATCGATGAGCTTGCGGATTTCTAAGAGCTCCGAGGCAATGACCTTCAGGTCTCTCTTATCCTGCTCTGTCAAGACTGTTTTAACCAACTAAGCCACCAAGTGAACAATTACCTTTTACAAGGGTTGGCTTACTAAAATTTTCCTATAAAAAATTGTAGATTATTGGTGCTGAGGGTTCGCAGGAGCTGGAACCTGCGAACCCCTGCGGAAAAAGGATTTGGCTGGTTTATAAAAAACTTAGCAGAATACCTGCCGCGTTAGCGGCAGGATGTATGCGTCCAACCCGCAGTTCTATTAGCCGTTCAAGCCGATAGGTCTGTCACCATTGGATAAGGAGGTGATAGACCTGGAGAAAGCAAGATCGTGTGCTTACCAAGCTAACTACCACCTTATCTGGGCCACCAAATACCGGCGCAAGGTACTTTCTAGGCTCAGTTGAGGTTAGATTGGAGGAAGTACTTAAAACGATTGCTACTATACACGGCTTCCAACTGCTGGCTGCCAAAGTTCATCATGGCGACCATATTCACGTGTTTGTTTCAGCTCGGCCAAAGCTATGTATACCTGAGATGGTGCGTGTCTTGAAGTGTAATTCTGCTAAATTGCTGTTTGAGGAGTTTCCTGAGATTAGGTTGCAGCTTTGGGGTGGGCATTTGTGGTCTGAGGGCTATGCTGTAAGAACTGCAGGCGTTGTTACTAGTGCGAAAATAGAGGAATATATCAACAAAAATTAGATGTGGATGCTCGCCTCGGAAGAGGCGAGTAGTTCACTTATCGTAGACTTTTTTGCGGTGACCAATAGTTCGGATAACAATCGTCTGTTCGGACACTTGGTAGATTATTCTGTAATCACCGACTCGAAAGGACTTAAGCTCGCTTAAACGCCCTACCAACTGTTTACTGGCAAAGGGTTTTTCTTTTAGAATTTTCAATTCTCTTAAAATTCTAATCTGCGTTTGCCTATCAAGACGCTTAAGCCTCTTTAGGAACTCTCTGGTGAATGTGAGTTCAAAGTTCTTTTTCATCGATGCTCAGTTCATCCAGCATTTCTTTGTAGGTAAGCACTTTGTTTTCTTTGAGGTCTTTAAGGCTTCTATCAATGCTCTTCATCAGTTTCTCGTCGCTTAGAACCTCTAAAGTTTCCATAAGTTCCTCAACGACTATGCGGAGTTTTGGTAGCTCCTCAGCTATGACTTTAAGGTTTTTCTTGTCTTCGTCGGTAAAAACAGTTTCAACCAACCTTAGTCACCCATGTTATATCCTTATTTACAAGCGTTATGCAGTATTAAAATTTCCCTAAAAAATTTTAAAATTTGTTGGTGCTGAGGGCAGGATTCGAACCTGCGAACCCCTGCGGGAAAGGATTTCCCATCATGAGCCCATTTCAGGCCAAATGTTTGATCTTGAGTCCTTCACCTTTGACCTGGCTTGGTTACCTCAGCACACTTTTTTGGGCAACAGACTTTCCTTTTGCTTTCTTATTAATCATTTCCCCCTTAAAATATCACAACTTAGAGAATTTTCTCCAAATCAACGATGAAACGCTTATACACTTTTAAGCCCCCATTCCAGAAGCTTGGGTCTGCCACGTTTAAGCCGACAATTTTGCCGGTTTCCAGAGGTGAAACGCTGCTGCCCGCCGACAACGCCTTCTCCAGCTTTGGCACAAACGCCTTGCCCTCCTCCAAATAGCGCTCGTAGAGTGAGTAGACGAACATTTGGGCGTAGACGTAGGGGTAGTTGTAGAAGCGGTAGTTTGCCATGTAATAGTGCGGTTTCATGGTCCATTCAGCTTCCATCTCCGTGAACCAGGTGACTGCGTCGCCGAAGATGCGGTCTCGGGCTGTCGTCCAATGCCTGCAAATAGTGGAGTAATCGAGGTATTCGCCTTCCTGAATGGAGGCGTAGAGTGCCTGCTCGAACCATACGCGTGCGGTAACTTGGAACGTTGTCATCCCCGATTCGTCGAGGACCTGGCACAGAATTTCTTTTTGTTCTTTGTCTTTTTTTGCCTCGCTAAGAAGCAAGTCCGTTAAGAGTAGTTCGCCGAAAATAGATGCGGTCTCCGCTACAGTGGACGGCACGGCTGTATTCATTAGGGTTTGGCTTCGAGACATGTAGTAGTCATGGGTTGCATGCCCCAACTCATGTGCTAGTGTGTAAATGTCGCCGAGTGTGCCGTTGAAGTTGTCTAGAACAAAAGCGGATTTCCCCCGATACCAGCTTGCACAGAAGGCTCCGTTGCGTTTCCCAAATCGGGGCGTTGCGTCTATGCGGCGTTTCTCAAACATTTCTTTGATTTCGGAGGCGTATTCTTCGTCGAAGCGGCTATATGCCCGTATGACTAGGTTTTGGGCTTCCTTAAACGTAAATTTGAGTTCAGGCGCATCGGGCAGGGGTGCAACGATGTCTTGGTTTCCCAGAATCGGCAGATTCATGAGTTTAGCTTTAAGTTTGAGGTAACGACGGTACGTCCCAGCGTTTTCCTCTATTGCATGCAGCAGATTCTCAACTATTGTCTGGTCAGTGTCATTATTCATGAGGCTTGACTCCATGGGCGTCGCGTATTTTCTGCGTTGGGAAACGGTGACCCAGTCGTTGCAGATACTGCGCAGCGCGGAAGCGAAGATTTCGCCGTCTCTCCCCAATAAACCATAAATCGCTCGGTTCGCCGACTCACGCGTTGCCCTGTCAGGATGAGACAATAACCCGTTGGCTTCGCCGTAACTAAGAGTCTTTTTCTCGCCGAGGACTGTGATGCCGAAGGTGCGGGTGTTGAGCCATTTGCTCTGCAGTTCCTCCCAAGCTTGCACGCCGAACTGGTCCTTCTCGATGATAAGTTGCTCCTCCACCTCGCTTAGCTGATGAGCGACACGTCGCTGTACACGCTCCAACATATGCCGGTACCCAGCCAGAACTGGCTCGGCAATTAACTCGGGCTTAGCTTTCACAAGCGCGCCAAGTTCGAGCGAAAAGAAAGCCAACTGCTTACCCAACTGCGCCTCAAACTTACTCACCTTATCGTAGAGCGCCTGTACTTCAGCCAAAGTCATGTTAGCCGAAAAAGACAAACCTGCAAAAAGCGACACATCACCCAATTCAACGTCAAAAGCCTCCAACTCTCGGAGACACTGAAGCAGCCTGGTAGAGTCAAGTTCAGCAATTTTTCCCCGGTATTTCCTCTCAAAGTTGTCCGCAAAAACTTTTGCTTCATTAATTGCTTTTTCGACAGAGGGGTCTTTGATGCTTGGGAAAAGCTCCGTTAAGTCCCAAGAAACTTCCTGATTAGTGCTGCTGATCATTAGATTCACTTTATATTAAGATTAAATTCGGCGGGCTATTTTGGGTTTGCCCATCACCTGATTACAACCTATTAATCAGTTTCCGTTACCGCAAAAGTAATAGCGTTGCGTAGACGATACAATAGGGAACATGCATGCATACAGAGCACAAAATAATCCTTGGCAACAGCCAACAAATGTCTGAACTCCAAGATTGCAGCGTCCATTTAATGGTTACTTCGCCGCCTTACCCCATGATACAAATGTGGGATGACCTCTTTGCTAAAGCTGATCCAAAAATTGCAGAACTTTGGCGCAAACTGGAAGAGGACGGTCGAGGAGAAACTGTCGGGCAAATCTACGATGCAATGCATAATTATCTCGCCAAAGTTTGGCTGGAAACTTGGCGGGTTCTGGTTAATGGCGGCATAGCGTGCATAAATATCGGTGACGCAACCCGCACGGTAAACGGCAAATTCCAGCTCTACCCCAACCACGCCCGAATAACGGAGATTTGCGAAAAAATCGGCTTCACCACACTACCCTATATTCTATGGAAAAAACCCACAACCAAACCAAAATACAAAGGAAAAGGCGCCTTTTTAGGCTCAGGTTTCCTGCCGCCAAACGCCTACGTGACACTCGACTGCGAATTCATCCTCCTATTCAGAAAAGGAAGCCTCCGCAAATTCCCACCCCACGACCAAACGCGATACGACAGCGCTTTTACCAAGCCCCAGCGTGACGAATGGTTCAGCCAAATCTGGACGCTGAAAGGAACACGCCAAACCGCAAGCCAACTGGAGAGACGAACTGCAGCCTACCCAGATGAAATCGCCGAACGCCTCATCAAAATGTTCAGCATAAAAGGCGACACAGTGCTGGACCCGTTTTTGGGCTCAGGAACCACAGCAAAAATTGCCCTGCAAAATGAACGCGACAGCATCGGGTATGAAACAGACCAAAATTTGCTTCAGATCATAAATAAAAAAGTAGCCAATAACTCAGCCAATCTGTCAGCTGATGTGAAGATAATCAAACGTTAAAAGCCAAGGTTCCGATGTTTCAGAAGTCCGTTCGATTTCTTTGGAATTCCCCGCCGCACGACATATACCGCTTAAGTGGTTTTCGACGAGGAATCTGTAGGCTGGGCGTTTCCTATTTTTCTTGTTTGTGCAACCACTTTTTGTTTTGTGAAGGGTAATTTATAATATAAAGGTAAGATAGATTATCCTTTAGGATCCAATGGTGATGTCTGCATGGAAGATCTTATGGATAGAATTGTTGTAGACCCTCAGATTCTTGTGGGAAAACCAGTCATAAAGGGCGCACGTATTCCAGTTTATCTTATAATCGAGTTTTTAGCAAATGGGTTAACCGAAGAAGAAGCCCTCGATGAGTACCCAGAGCTTAAAAAAGCAGATGTCAAAGCTGCTCTTCTTTATGGCCCAAAATGTCTTGACCGCCAAGTTACGGTTACCATGTAAACTGGTCAAAACAACCAGAACAAAAATTAGAAAAAGAACTAAACACTTGAAAATCCGCACTCCTTAAAAAAATCTAACCAGCAAACTTTAGTCACTTTCCTTTACTTTTCCTTACGTTTCCTTACTTTCTGTTACTTTTCCTTACGCAACCTGCAAACGTTTCAAAGCCTAAACCAAAAAAGCAGCCCAAAACAAAAAGATCAGTGGCGACGCAACTGTTGTGGATGAAATACTTTTTTTACCTCGCTTGTCCTTCCTTGTCCTTCCTTGTCCTTCCTTGTCCTTCCTTGTCCTTCCTTGTCCTTCCTTGTCCTTCCTTGTCCTTCCTTATCCTTCTGTGTCCTTTTGTGTACGCAACCTGCAAACAATTCAAACCCTAAACCAAAAAAACAACCCAAAACACAAAGCGCCATGCCACAAAGTCGCAACTTACGCCACGACAAAAGTCGCAACTTAAAAATCTGCACAGAAAACCCGCTTTCTAATATTTACGTTCTGCCAGAAACCATTTTTCGCCTTACGCTTCGGTTTTGCTCTTCTTTCCCGTTTTTCTTTATGCAGCGGCAAGTCAGCAAACATTTTTTAGTGTAGTTACATTATGAAAGTTTAGCGCTCCTTTAGTTTAACCGCAATATGCAAGGTAAGGTTTATTAGATAGCTCTGTAGCATGTGTTTGTGCTCTTAGAAAAGTCCGTGGAATCCTTTTTCAAATTGGTGAACCCCATATCGAAGGAGTTGGAAGTTTGAAAACACTAACAAAATCACAAAATAATAAAATTATTGGAGAATCGAGAATTTGACTACCCTTATCCAAAAAGAAGATATCCGCGAGTTACTAAAAACCTTCTTCAACCAAAAAGGCTTAGTCCGCCAACATCTAGACAGCTACAACGAATTCATCGACCATGGTTTACAGGAAGTCGTAGATGAAGTCGCCGAAATCCCTATTGAAGTTCCAGAAAGCCCCTACAAAGTCAAACTTGGACAAATATGGGTAATCGACCCTCAATCAAGAATAACGAGCCCTTACGTAACCGAAGTCGACGGCACAAAACATGAAATTTACCCAATGGAAGCGCGACTGCGCAACTTAGCGTACTCGGCTCCTATTGCTTTGGAAATGACTCCTGTCATCGATGGAAGAGAACAGGACACTGAACTTGTTTACATCGGCAACATTCCTGTCATGCTTAAATCAAAACTCTGCTTCTTATCCCAGCTATCTGAAGAAGAACTCATAGCCGCCGGAGAAGACCCAGATGACCAGGGCGGATACTTTGTCGTTAACGGTTCCGAACGCGTCATCGTCGCCATGGAAGACTTGGCACCTAACCGCGTAATCGTCGACATCGACGAGAAAGGAACCTCACCAGTTTATCAAGCAAAAATTTTCTCAACCACCGTCGGCTTCAGAGCAAGAATTGAACTTAAACTCAAATCAGACGACGCCATCTACGTGACCATGCCCGGAGTACCCACAGAAATCCCCTTCGTCGTCATAATGCGCGCATTGAGCTTGGAAAAAGACAAAGACATTGCAGAGGCAGTCTCGCTTGACAGCGAAATGCAAACCCAACTTGCTTCATCATTCGAAAAAGCCATCGGCGTAGACACACCTGCAGACGCAATCCTGTTCATCGGTAACCGCGTAGCTCACGGACAAGTTGAAGAGTACCGTTTACAAAAAGCTGAAACCGCCCTTGACAAAAACTTCTTGCCGCACCTTGGCAGAAGCGAAAAGAACCGACAGGAAAAAGCAATTTTCCTAGGCGAAATGGCCTACAGAGTTTTACAGTTAAAAACGGGCAGAAGGCAACCTGACGATAAAGACCACTTCAAAAACAAACGTCTACGCCTCGGTGGCCCGCTTCTAGCAGACCTCTTCCGCGTATCATTCAGAAACTTAACCAGAGACATAAAGTACCAGCTTGAACGCATAGGCGTTAAAGGACCAATCATAACCGTTTCAGCCGCAGTCCGCCCCGGAATAATAACTGAACGTTTCCAGCATGCGTTGGCAACAGGCAACTGGGGAAGAGGCAGAGTCGGCATCACCCAGCTACTTGACCGAACAAACTACATCTCAACGTTGAGTCACCTGCGTAGACTTCAATCGCCGCTGAGCAGAAGCCAACCAAACTTCGAAGCCAGAGACCTACACCCAACCCACTGGGGAAGATTATGTCCAAACGAAACCCCTGAAGGCTCTAACTGTGGCTTAGTCAAAAACTTGGCACTATCAGCCTCCATAGCCGTCGGAGTAAACCCCGATAGAGTAAAGCAGTTACTTTTTGAAATGGGATCCGTTCCAGCAGGGGAAGCCAGCCGAGAACTGCGCATTTCAGGAGCTAAAGTTTTCGTTGACGGAAACATAATTGGCTACTGCAATAACCCGCAGGAAATGGTCAAGTCTTTCCGAGAAAAAAGAAGAGCTGGAGAAATCTCAACCGAAGTAAACGTAACATACTTCTCAAGACAGCAAACTGAAACCGAAGAAGTTCATGCCAACTGTGATGAAGGCAGAGTCAGACGCCCACTCATAATTGTTGAGAATGGCGTTTCAAAACTTCAGCCTAAACATTTTGAAAAAATCGGTTTAGGCGAGTGGACTTGGGAAGACGTAGTTAAGAATGGTTTAATTGAATATTTGGACGCTGAAGAAGAAGAAAACGCTTACATCGCATTAACCTTCGATGCAATTCAACCAACAAACACTCATGTGGAAATTGCCACTTATACGATTCTTGGAATCTGCGCCTCAACGATTCCGTATCCTGAACATAATCAGTCGCCTCGTAATTCGTATCAAGCAGCTATGGCTAAACAGGCGCTGGGCGTTTACGGTACAAATTTCCATCACCGAGTTGACTCACGTTCACACATACTGCACTATCCCCAAGTACCCATGGTTGAAACCGAACTGATGGAAGTTATGGGTTACAAGCAGCGACCCACTGGACAAAACTGCATCGTGGCCGTGCTCAGCTTCGAAGGCTACAACATGGAAGACGCTATAATATTCAACAAAGCATCTATAGAACGCGGCTTAGCCAGATCCACATTCTACCGAATTTACGAAGCAGAATGCCGCCAATACTTAGGCGGATTAAAAGACAAGTTCACAGTTCCAGAACCTGGAACCCGCGGTTACCGAGGCGAACAATATTATCGGTTGTTGGAACCCGACGGAATAATAAGTTTAGAATCACAGGTTGTCGGCGGAGACGTATTAATTGGCAGAATCAGCCCCCCGAGATTCCTCGAAGAATACAAAGAATTTGAAGTTAAAGGTCCATCAATGCGAGATACCTCAGTCGACATGCGTCCCTCCGAAACAGGAATTGTAGACGGCATATTCATCACGATGTCAGGCGAAGGCAGCCAACTTGTAAAAGTACGAGTTCGCGATCAACGCGTTCCCGAACTTGGCGACAAATTTGCTTCACGACACGGACAAAAAGGGGTCATAGGATTAATTGTGCCGCAAGAGGACCTGCCCTTTACAGATGACGGCATGGTACCTGACCTAATAATCAACCCACATGCCATCCCTTCAAGAATGACCATCGGCCAGTTCATCGAATCCATCGCTGGAAAAACTGCTTCGGCAAGAGGAAAACCCGCAAACGGTACACCGTTCTCAAACGAAGGTCCCACTGAGATAAGAAAGAACCTTGTAAAACTTGGTTATAGCCATACGGGAAGCGAAGTCTTCTACAATGGCACCACAGGCGAAAAGTTCGTTGCTGACATCTTCGTCGGCGTAGTCTACTATCAAAAACTTCACCACATGGTTGCTGACAAAATACACGCCAGAGCCCGCGGTCAAGTCCAGATGTTAACCAGACAACCCACCGAAGGCAGAGCCCGAGGCGGTGGTCTGCGATTCGGAGAAATGGAGCGAGACTGCCTCATCGGTCATGGCGCTGCAATGCTGCTCAGAGACAGATTGCTGGAAGAGTCAGACAAGTATACACTCTACATCTGCGAGAACTGCGGTCAAATCGCCTACTTTGACATGAAGCAAAGGCGTTATGTATGCAGGATATGCGACGAAAAAGCAAAGATTTCACCCGTAATCGTCTCGTACGCTTTTAAGCTTCTACTGCAGGAGCTTCAAAGCCTATGCATTACCCCAAAATTAAGACTTAAGGAGAAGGCCTAACAATGTCACAGCAGGAAGAATTAATCCATAAAATAGTCGATGAAATCTCATTCGGCTTGATTTCACCTAAAGACCTCCGTAAACAATCAGTGGTTGAAATCCAAACACCAGACACCTACGATGAAGACGGAGCACCCATCACCGCCGGCTTAATGGATGGCAGACTAGGCACCCTTGAGCCCAGACAAAGATGCAAAACATGCGGCAACACAGCAATTCGCTGCCCGGGACACTTCGGGCACATCGAACTAGCCGTACCAATCGTGCATATAGAATTCACAAAAATAATTTTCGACCTTCTGAAAGCCACCTGCCGCAGCTGCGGTCGCATACTCTTATCCGAAGATGGTGCTAAGAAGGCGCGCGCCCGAATCGAACGGTACAATGAGCTTTTAGGCACAATTCCAGATGAAGTTTACAAGGAAATAATGACTGAAATAAAAGCTAAACAATGCCCCTACTGTGCCTCAGCCCAGTACAAGATTACATTTGAGAAGCCAACAAAGTTTATTGAGCAGACTGAAGCAGGCTCCGAGCCATTGACGCCCAGCATGATTCGTGAAAGGCTTGAACGCGTCTCAGACGAAGACCTTGAAATCTTAGGTTTCAATCCGAAAGTTGCACGCCCAGAATGGATGGTTCTGCAGGTTTTGCCTGTACCCCCAGTTTACGTTCGCCCATCAATCACTTTAGAATCAGGCATCCGCTCTGAAGACGATTTAACCCATAAACTCGTAGACATTATCCGTATTAATCAGCGTTTGAAGGAGAACATGGAAGCAGGTGCACCTACGCTTATCATTCAAGACCTCTCTGAGCTTTTGCAGTACCATGTTACCACGTACTTTAACAATGAAGCCTCAGGCATTCCGCCAG
This sequence comes from Candidatus Bathyarchaeota archaeon, assembly GCA_963767735.1. Lineage (GTDB taxonomy): Archaea > Thermoproteota > Bathyarchaeia > Bathyarchaeales > Bathycorpusculaceae > Bathycorpusculum. Next base: position 45,637 of record CAVYES010000003.1, read on the forward strand.
CAAGGCACCGCAGTGGCCGCGCATTAAAGACTCTCTCGCAAAGGCTTAAGGGAAAGGAAGGTCGATTCAGAAGCAACCTTTCAGGCAAACGAGTTGACTTTTCAGCCCGTACCGTCATCTCTCCTGACCCGAACCTTGACATTAACGAGGTTGGTGTTCCAGTAGATGTTGCCATGCGGTTATCTGTTCCAGAAAAAGTCACAGCATGGAACATTGAGGAACTGAAGAAACTTGTAATTAACGGTCCAGAAAACTATCCTGGCGCATTATACATTATTAGGCCAGATGGCAAGCGCATTAGGCTTGAATTCGTTGTTGACCGAACCAAAATCGCTGAAGCTGTAGAGTTAGGATTCGTAGTTGAACGGCACCTCAAGAACGGTGACATTGCAATCTTTAATCGGCAGCCTTCACTTCACCGCATGTCAATTATGGCTCATTACGTGCGGGTTTTGCCATACAAGACTTTCCGTCTCCACCTCTGCGTTTGCCCACCCTACAACGCTGACTTTGACGGCGACGAAATGAACCTTCACGTTCCACAAAGCGAAGAAGCAAGAACCGAAGCACTCCTGCTAATGCAGGTTCAAGACCAAATCCTCTCACCCAGATTCGGCGGACCCATCATCGGTGCAATAAGGGACTTTATCACAAGCGCCTACTACTTCACTCGAAAAGGAAACTACCTGACCAGAAGCCAAGTTAACAGGCTGCTAACCACAACAGAATACGAAGGGGAACTGCCAGAACCAGAAATTAAGGAGCCGCAACCCATGTGGTCAGGCAAACAAATATTCAGCCTGTTCCTGCCAAAAACGTTGAATTACGTTTTGAAAGCCAACATTTGCCAAGGCTGCACAAAATGCGAAGAAGAAGAGTGCAAACACGACGCTTATGTAGTGGTCAGAAATGGCCAGTTAGTCTCAGGCGTTATCGATAGGAAGTCGATCGGTGCTGAGCAATCTGAAAGTCTCCTTCACAGAATAATCAAAGATTATGGCACCCAAGCAGGACGAGAATTCCTCAACAAGATAACTCACCTGCTAAAACTATACATTTCAATGCGAGGATTCAGCTACACCTACGATCAACTTGTTCTCTCGCCGAAAGCCCGCAATCGCATGGCAAAGACCATGGAGCGCATCCAAAAGAAAATTGATGATCTCATCGAAAACTACCGTAATGGAACCCTACCGCGCTTGCCTGGACAAACTTTAGAGGAATCCTTCGAAATCTACGTTATGCATGAACTTGCCACAGCCAGAGACGAATCAGGCAAAATAGCAGACGAAGACTTTACATTGGAAAACGCGGGCATCGTCATGACCAGAACAGGCGCAAGAGGCTCAAGCTTAAACATTGGTCAAATGGCTGCTTGCGTTGGGCAACAATCAGTGCGAGGCAAACGTATCTTGCGAGGCTACGCTGGACGAGCGCTGCCACACTTTGTTGATGGTGATCCAAGTCCACGAGCAAGAGGCTTCGTTTATAACTCTTACCAGAGCAGGTTTGGACGCGATTGAATTCTTCTTCCATGCTATGGGTGGCAGGGAAGGTCTAGTTGACACTGCCGTTCGCACTCAACAGAGCGGTTACATGCAGCGCAGGCTAATCAACGCTCTAGAGCATATTCGTTTGGAATACGACAGCACGGTACGTGATTCAGCCGGCGACATCATTCAGTTTAGGTATGGTGAAGACGGTGTTGACCCAGCTAAAAGTGACCATGGCAAAGCGGTAAACGTAAGCCGACTCATTGACCAAATAAAAATCGGCGAAGAAAAAGGTGAAGCAGCATCAGCTGAGGAAATCAAGAAGCAGTTGAAACGCGTTGACGATCAGCTTACGCCGATTTTGATGACTCAGCTTAAACAAAACTTCGCGAAGAACAAGCTTACCAAGAAAAGTGTTGAAAAAGCCACAACCTCGACTGCTGAGCAATACAAGCGTGCTTTAATGGAGCCTGGTGAAGCAGTAGGAATCGTTGCTGCTCAATCAATAGGTGAACCAGGCACGCAGATGACTCTTAGAACCTTCCACTATGCTGGTGTCAAAGAACAAAACGTTACCTTAGGCTTGCCAAGGCTCATCGAAATTGTTGATGCACGTAGGATTCCGTCTACGCCAATCATGACCATCTACTTAATAGGACGAAGCTGCGAAGAGCAAAGAGGGCGCTGTTGAAGTCGCAAGGAACATAATTTACACTTCAGTTGAAAACTTGGCTTCAGCAATCTACGAAGACCCTGTGCGTGAAGAAATCGTTATTGAATTAAGCAAGTCAATGATGGATGACAGAAATATAACAATGGATGAGCTGAAAGAACGGTTGGAATTGCAAAATGCAACAGTTACAATCACTGATTATACAGTGCAGATTAAGCCGAAAAAAGCTGAACAGCTAAAGAGGATGTTAACCAAGATTCCAGGTTTTCAAGTTAAAGGTGTACCTGACATTAAACGTGTGCTGGTTACTGAAGAAAGCGGAGAATGGGTAATACGCACTGACGGCTCAAACTTGTCTAAAGTCTTAGAAGTTCATGGTGTGGACACTTCACGAACAAGCACCAACAACATTCACGAAATAGCTAAAACTCTCGGTGTGGAAGCTTCAAGAAACGCGTTAGTCAACGAGGCAAAAGGCGTCTTGGAAGACCAAGGCTTAGATGTTGATGTACGCCACGTTATGCTCGTAGCAGACATGATGACTACAACTGGCGATGTGCAGCAAATCGGCAGGCATGGCATTAGCGGCAAGAAAGCAAGTGTTTTAGCCCGCGCGGCATTCGAAATTACAGTGCCTAACATTGTTGAAGCGGCTGTGAAAGGTGAAAGTGACCCGTTGGCAGGTGTAACAGAAAACGTTATAGTCGGGCAGTCGATACCAATCGGCACAGGCTTAGTTGAATTGTACATGTCAACATTTGACAAACAAGCTAAACAAGGAGGAAAAACAGAAGCATGATAGATATAGATAAAGCGTTAGCGACAGCAGTGAAAACTGGCAAAGTATCCTTTGGAGCCAACGTTGCATTGCAGAACGCTAAAACTGGCAAGGCTAAGATGATTGTTTTAGCCTCTAACTGTCCAAAAGACATAAAAGAACAGATAGAATACTATGGAGAAATCTCTAAAGTCCCCGTAATGACGTACAAAGGTGGCTCAATGGATTTAGCGGAAGTCTGCAAAAAACTCTTTATTATATCAGCCTTAAGCATCCGAGAAACTGGGGATTCAGAAATTCTCAAAATAACTGAAGAAGTTAAAGAATAAAAAATGGAGGAAAAAAACTGACAACCGGCATAAAAATCACCTGCGACGAAATGCGTTACATAGCATTGTTTGAAAGCATAAGCGGCGCCAGCGTGAAAGACTGCATAGTCGACGAAGTAGAGCAACGAGCAATATTCATCGTCAACCAAGGCCAAGTGGGCGTTGCCATAGGAAAAGGCGGCAGAAACATCCACACTCTCGAGCGAATGACGGGCAAAAAACACGAAATCATCGAGTACAGCGAAGACCCAGTTCAATTCATGAAAAACGCCCTCAAACCAGCAGCAGTCAGAGAAGTACGCGTCACAGAACGAACTGATGGCAAAAAGATGGCAGTCATCACCATCAACCCGAAAGATAAGGGCGTCGCAATAGGTAAAAACGGCAAAAACGCCGAACGTTTGCGCTTTTTAGCAAAACGATACTTCGACATTCAGAACGTAAGCATCACCTAAGCAGTCCGTAACTGGCTGACTAGGCGATGAAACGCTGCTGAATCTGTCTTCTTAAGACTAATTAGTACATAGCTTAATTTTTTGTTCGGGCTCTATTTTTTGCTCTGTTTGTTTTGGGTTGTTTTTTTGAAATAAAGCTTAAATCCTTTGCAGGCTGCGTATTTAAAGGTCCCAGAAAGTATCAAAAAGTCTCTTTTCGTCCCGAAAAGTCCTGGAAAGTATTTGAAAGGTGGTTTGGTTGCCGTTAAATCGAAGCGTTAGTTTCAAAACGATGTTGCAGAGCAGAATCGCCTGCAGATCCCCAAGTTGGTGCGATGGGAGTTTAAGTTGGAGACATCTGATGTCTTAGAAGTCACCGTGACTATTGTCGGTGTGTTAGGCGTTCGAGAGAGGTTTTTGGCTAAGATGCAAAGGGGTGGGCGCATAGCTATTCCAAATCTTACAATGGCGTTATTGAAGCGCGACAAGCCAAGCCTTGAAGGAAACGCTATAGAAGTTACCCTTGAACCCTTTTGACGCAAGCAGTAGCTTTCGCTTGATTACTGCTTTCACATGATCAGCTGCCGTGCTAACTCTTGTCTGATGAGAGCGGTTTTGTTGTCCGTGGTCTTGTTATGATTTTAGAACCTATTTTAATCTCCTTATATTATCTCCTTTTTCTTATAAAAAAAGGAATTTTATTGGTTTTGTTTTAATTTTCTTACAAACTTAAATATAGAGCGAAGGAGCTTGAAAATCAGAGAAAAAGGAGAAAAATAAAAATGCAAAATCTAAAAAATAAATCTTTAGCTATTTTGATTGCAGCAATTCTAACAGTTTCAATAGGAGTCTCAATTACGTTAATACCCTCTGCCAGTGCGCATACACCTGCATGGAATATTCCAACATACGCCTACATTGAGGCAGCACCTAACCCTGTAGGAGTCGGCCAGACAATAGAAGTTTACATGTGGCTTGATTGCGTTTATGGAGCATCAGGCGGAACTACCGCCGCTGTCGGCACGAATGGCTACACAGCCAGCACAGGATTACTATCAAATGACTACCGATTCCACAACTACGAGCTCACCATCACGACACCTAACGGCACATCAACAACAACGACTTTTGCAATCGAAGAAGACACAACATCGAACCAAATTACGTCTTTCACTCCCACCACTGTTGGCACATACACACTTAACTTTACCTATCCAGGACAAGTCTATGGCGCGAACGGAAACGGTTACTCCGGTTCAATACTGGTCAACGACACTTATCTGCCAAGCAGCGCGCAAACAACACTCACCGTGCAGTCAACACCAATCCCCGCCGCGATAACAAGCGAACCATTACCGACAGCTTACTGGACGCGCCCAATATTCGGTCAGAACTCTAACTGGTACACGATTTCTTCAAACTGGCTTGGTTTAGGCTCAGGCGGCTATGCTGGCTTATCAACAGCCTTTGGCGGCAACGCAATTGGACCAGACGAAGCGCTATTTCACGCTGATGCTATAGGACCCCTAACTAGCCACGTCATGTGGACTCTGCCAATTCAAAGTGGAGGAGTCGTCGGCGGGAACGCGTTTTTTGCTGGCGGTTCATATCCAGGCACTGGTCAAGGAGTCGGCTACTATGAAGGCACCGCATACCAGCAAAGATTCGTCAACCCCATAATAATGGACGGAATCCTCTACTTCACCACACCGATAGGATTCACCGGACCAGGCAGTGGACCAACCGAAGCAGTTAACCTACAAACAGGACAAACCCTTTGGTCTTCAGCCAGCGTACCTCCGCTGTCATTTGGCTACATATACAACCTTTGGAACCCCGACGAACACGGAACTTTCCCACCGATTCTAGTCGCATCCAATTCAATCACCGGACAGTATGAGCTTTTTGATGCTCGAACAGGATATCCATTGTTCAACGTAACTGGTGTTCCAGCAAGCACTTCATTCTCAGTTCCAGTAAGCACTACAGTCTATTCTTTCGCAAACACAGTAGCAAGTAACACTGTTGCAGGTCCAAGCGGAGAACAGTTAAAGTATGTCATCACCAACGACGGCACTGCAGCAAATCCACAATGGTTTATGTCTGAGTGGAACATGTCCAAACTATGGCAATACGACATTAATCCATACACAGGCGGAGGAAGCACCTCACCAGACATTATAAATGCAACAAACGGACTTCTTATACCAACTTTGCCTATTCCGCTTAATGGAGAAACCGGCACCCTACCAACTGGTCTATCCAGCGCGCCAGGTTCAGTCCCCTACGGTTCAGTGCTTACAGTCGCAGCAAACGTACCCATTAACGGCGTCAACGGAGTACTAAACTCCACCACTTATCCATCATTAGCCACTTACGACTGGAACGTTTCTTTACCATGGCTTAATACAATGCCTCCTGCGGCACCCGCTGTTAACCCCGTCACCGGACAATTAGTAAACCCGCCTGCCGGAGCAAACCCCGTAACGATTCTTGACGTTAACTATGGCGATAAAATGCTTTGCCTGAACGGCAGTTTTCCTGTTGGTTTCGCAGCAGCCGAATTACCTCTACAACTGCCCTTCTCACTCTTCGCCGTCAACCTCAATGCATCTAAGGGTTCAGTAGGTTCAGTACTTTGGACGCAGACATATAACCCACCCGCAGGCAACCTCACAGTCGTACCAGGTCCATGTGACTTCCAGAACGGCGTTTTCGTTTTGAATTACAGAGAAACTCTACAGTACGTAGGATATAACCTGAATAACGGCAATTTGCTTTGGGGCCCAACTCCATCTCAAAACTCTTGGGACTACTACGGCGGACCAAATAACGGCTACTTATCCGGTCAGGAAGCTTACGGCAACATCTACAGTGCTGCATACGCAGGAATAGTCTACTGCTATAACGATTTGACTGGCAAACTACTGTGGACCTACGGCAACGGCGGCGAAGGCAACAGCACCAGCGCTGGGTTGAACGTGTTTTACGGCGATTACCCAACTTTCGTAAACGCTATTGGTAATGGAGTGGTCTATCTGCTAAGTACAGAGCACACTGTCACTGACCCGATTTACAAGGGTGCACTAGCACGTGCCATTAACGCCACCACAGGACAAGAAATCTGGACTCTCCCAGATTACACCAGCGAGTTCAATTCGATGAGTTTTGCTATGGCAGACGGCTATGCAACATTCTTTAACGGATATGACGGCCAAATCTACAGTGTAGGCCAAGGTTCCAGCGCCACCACAGTACAAGCACCACTGACAGCCATCACAGCAGGCACCAACGTTGCTATACAAGGAACAGTAATGGACACTTCCGCAGGTACACAGCAAACACAACAGAAAGCAGACTTCCCAAGCGGAGTTCCATGTGCATCTGACGCAAGCATGACTCAGTGGATGAGCTATGTTTACCAGCAGCAACCAGAACCAACCAACTTCACAGGCGTAACAGTAACCTTGACCGCCATTGATCCCAACGGCAACTTCGTAACTCTCGGCACAGCCACTACCGATTCCAAAGGCTTATTCAACTTAATGTGGCAGGCTCCAAGTATCCCAGGCAAATACACTGTCACCGCTTCATTTGCAGGCAACAACGGTTACTGGGGATCAAGCGCCCAAACTACCATGATCGTGCAAAACGCTCCTTCTGCAACTGCCGCACCTACACCCGCTCCATCCTCAGTCGTTAACACATACTTTGTTCCAGCTGTCATCGCCATAATAGTCATAATCATCATAGGCTTTGCTATACTATTCTTAGCACTCAGAAAACGAGCATAAAAGTCGCAATCAAAAAGTCAAAATTCCTTCCTTTTTTATTTTTTAAAGCATTTTCAAAAAACAAATGAGAAAGATCAATGGCTGAGAAGGCTTTAGCTAAATTCACAAGAAGCTTCGGTTTCTATTTTTCTCACAAGTTATTTTAAAACCAATTTTTTTGATTCAGGTATCATAAAGAAAAAAAACAAAGATGCTGTTTGCGCGGATCGCTTACCGCAGCACGCATAACTCCTTATATAAAGAAGAAAGTAGGTTGTCAAGTTAGATTAGAATGTGGATATGTATTGTTGTGGCGTCGGCCAGCTGTCCGGAATTTTCCTTGCGGTAGCTTCAATCTTTGTTATTCCGCAAATTCTGGCGATTTGCTCTTGGATAGCGAATGCTTCCGCAGTGTCTCTTATCATAACTGTCAATTGTAAATCATAATCACCGCTAGTCTTTATAATCGTAGTCACGTCGGGTATTTTCGCAAGCGACTCAACTATTGGATCCAACAAGCCGCCAGGAGTGGCAAAAGCTATGTTGAAATCTAGCATTGAGGCGTATCCAATTTTATTTAGGTTTATTTGGATTGAAACCTTTATTGTGCCCTTTTCCCTTAGCCTGTGATATCTTTTTACGATAGTGTCAGTTGATACTCCTATTTCTTTTGCAATTCCAGTAAACGAGGCGCGACCATCCAACGTAAGTTTTCCTATTATTTGCTTATCTAACTCATCAATTACGATTCTATCACCCAGTGCAGTGACTGTTTTGCTTGAATTCAGTTGATTGATTCCGCTAGATTCTTTTACAGCGCCTGTCAGGTTCAAATTTTCAGGAATGTTTCTAACGCCCGTCCAAATGTAAGTTTTTAATCCCAAAGTAGGCAGTTTTCGCCTAATTACCTGCTTAACATGATCCAATTCATTTAGGTCCCTTAAAGTTGCAACTGCTCTAACATTATAAACACTGTTATACTGCCGAGAAGCACGCACCTCAGTTATTTCACCTATCAATTCCATAACTTGGTCAATCTGCTGAGCTTCAACACTAATTAGCAGTGTAGTCAGTGCATCAAAACCAAAATGAGCGTAATTCATCTGAACAGTTGCGCCATTAATTATCCCTTTTTTCTCCATTGACCTACATCGTTTCCAAATTTTGTTTTTGGGCACTCCGTATTGTTTTGCTAATTCACAATAGCCCGTTCGACCTTCTGATAGAAGATTTTTCAGTATTTTTGAATCAAGCTCATTTATTTTAGGCAAGCAGTTCTTATCCTTTCGTTTGTTAGCTTGTTAGAATTTTTCAGCATTTAAAATTTCTTATTTTTTTTAGTATAATGGTCAAAACTAAAATTTAGTTAATTTTTGGCTCATTTGAAGACAGCTGATGGGTTTAGAAAGTCGAAATATATTGGCGAGGGGAAGGCCATTTCGCGCGTCCTTCTTCAAATCCTAATACTTCCATATCAATCCTGGTTATCCCTGAAATTTTTCCAATTTCTTTTTGAATGAAAAGCAATTTATCTATATCCTGCACCATTGCATATATTTGCAAGTCGTAGTCTCCCGTGGTTTTCATAATACTTATAACGTCAGGTATCTTGCTGATTTTCTCAATGAGCAAGAAGGAGTTTTCATGCGAGGTAACTGTGAAAAAAACACATAACGCTCTGTATCCAATTTTGATGGGGTTTACTTGAATTGTTACTTTTAAAACACCATTTTTCTTCAGTTTTTCATATCTTCTATTGGCAGCGGCAGATGAGAGTCCTATTTCTCTGCCGAGTGTTTCCATGGACACCCGCCCATTCTCAGAGAGTTTGTCAGCTATTTTTTTGTCAATTTCGTCCATAATCATTGTTTGAGAATTACTTTTTTTCTGAGTATTGACCTGATAATTGATTTCCGCCTCTTCCTTTTTCTTGTCAGCACTTGTTATTGCCAAGTTCTGGTTCATTTCTTTTACATCTGTCCAGATTGCAGTTCTCATTTCCAGAATCGAAAAATGTCTCTTAATTGCATCCTTTATATCATTCAACTGCTCAAGCGTTTTAAGGATTATAACAACATCCAAGTTTCCTTTGACTCCTCTGCTGTGAAGGGAGTAAACCTCTGGCATTTTCCGCAAATATTCAATAAGTTGAGCTTCCTGTTTAGAATCAACATTTATTGATATGTACGCTACTGCCTTGTAACCAAAAATCTTATAATTAATGTGAATTGTTGCGCCTGTAATTATTCCTTTTTCTTCCATTTCGCCAATATTTCTTTTTACATTTTCTTCTGTTTCGCCTATTTTTTTGGCGATTTCGCTATCAGTTTTGCGACCGTCAGCTAATAGCTCTTTGAGAATTTTTGCCTGCAACACGGTAACTTGCTCTATTAAGCCTAATGCCCCTCTTATAGCGGTTCATTCTATTTTTTCATATTTAAATTTGCATCCTACATTTACATTTTGCGGTTTCATTTTTGGCGAATCTTGTTGCCATTTTAACCTTATATTATCTCCTTTTTTTTATAAAAAAGGTAATTTTATTTGCTTTCTTAGTAAATTTTATAAAGTTTTAAATATACAACAAAGAATTGGTAAATAAGACAAAAAGGAGAAAAAGAAAAATGTCAAAAGAAACAACGGGAATTTCTAAGCACAAAATACAAGCTATAGCGATTGCTATATTCTTAACACTTTCAATGTGTGCTTCAATGATGCTAATGCCAAGCGTGCACGCAGCGACTACTATCCCAAGTTTTAACTACATTAGTGTGTCACCTAACCCAACAGGTGTCGGTCAGCAAGTCGAAATCATCATGTGGGTTGAGGGAGTTTTCGGAGGAAATGCAGAATTAACCAATACTTATCGATTCGCGAATGACTATCAACTCATCATTACTGCGCCAGATGGTACAAATACAAGCACTACTTTCGGCACTGTCACAAGCCCAACGTCGGACTATGACTATTCCTACACTCCTACAGCGACCGGTACGTACACTCTCACCTTCAATTTCCTAGCAACAACCATAACATCCACCAACGATCCCACCTCAGGCCAACTTGGCGATGAGTATTTACCAACGACTACATCAACAACCCTCGTTGTTCAGTCAACGCCAATAGCCGCAATTCCGCAAACTCCGCTTCCAACTGCGTTCTGGACTCGACCTATATACGGTGAAAATTCCGCGTGGTACACCCTGGGGTCAAACTGGCTAGGATTCGGTTCACCGGGCTACATATCTATCAGCTCCGGACCTAATGCGGGAGCCAACGGAGAAGAGTTCGGCCAGCAATACCTGACCAACGTAGGACCTCTGACTTCACATATCATGTGGACTATGCCCCTTCTCTCCGGAGGAGTCGTAGGACAAGATGCCACTACAATAGCGGGAAACACTTATTCCGATGGATCTGCATACGATCAAAAATTCTGCAACCCGATAATTGTTGACGGGCTGCTAATCTTCACAGAATCAATCAGTCAAACAGGCACTACAGGAGCTTTAGCAGGTTCCACACCCGCATATGGACCAACTGTCTGTTATAACCTGGAATCAGGACAGCTAGTCTGGTCAGGCGCTGGCTCTGAAACCCCCCACAACCCCGTCCCTGCACTATCATTCGCCTACATATACGATCCCGAAGACCCCAACCAACACGGAGTTTGGCCACCAATGCTAGTTGCATCAGCATTCAGTTACGTAACTTTTTCGACGGTGTGGGAGGTTTTTGATGCTTATACAGGAGATGCACTCTTTAACGTAACCAACATTCCCTCGGCGGGAGCATCAATGCTGGGTCCGTCAGGCGAATATCTGCAAGTGAGCCTCACCAACTATGGGAATACGACGAATCCAAATTGGTATCTGCAAGAATGGAATTCATCCAGACTTTGGGAAAACCTATACTCTGGTCCATCAACAACGCCAACATATCCTCCGCCGATAACTAACGCAACCACAACAGTCTTAGTAAACGGAATTAACCAAGTCGAAGCAGACGACTTTAACATTTCGGTACCATGGCTCGACACTGCAACGCTCAACGGCGCACCCATAGGATCCGTAACTCAATCCGCAGCTATCTATAATGATATTTTGCTTATTTACGCTGGCACTTATCCCGCAAATAGTGCTGCTACTGAAAGCTTTTTCTTTGGTACGCCAAGCAGCACTCCCTATGAATACTTTGGAGTCGGACTCAACGCAACTGGTCTCGCCTATGTCAACCCTAGTATAGGAGGAGACACATCTGCAGCTGGATCTGTTAATCTGGGTTCGGAGTTATGGTCAAATGTGGTTCAACCGCCACCAAACAACATCACTGTCCTATGGGCTGGAATCGACCCTAAAAACAATGTCTTCATCGAAACCTGGAGGGAAACTCAGCAGTTCGTCGGGTACAGTTTGAGTACAGGCAAGGAAGTTTGGGGTCCAACCGCACCACAAGCAGCACTTGATTACTATGGCTGTCAGGCATCAGGCAGTATATCCTGTACAGTATACAACGGCGACCTCATAAGCAGCGCCTACGCAGGAATAATCTACTGTTATTCTACGGCAACTGGAGATATATTGTGGACCTTCGGCAACGGTGGAGAAGGCAACAGCACAAACTCTGGTGTTGAAACTCCATTCGGTGTTTATCCAACCTTCGTAGTGGCTGTTGGTAACGGAGTAGTATACGTGGTTACCAGCGAGCACACTGAGGAAACACCGATTTTCAAGGGCGCATTAGCACGTGCTCTCAATGCAACAACCGGGCAAGAAATCTGGACTCTTTCGGATTACACAGGCGAATTCTTTACTGGCAGCTACGCCATCGCAGACGGCTATTCAGTATTCTTTAACGGCTACGACAACTCAGTCTACAATGTGGGCACAGGACCTAGCGCAACCACAGTAACGGCGCCACAGACTGCCATCACAGAAGGCTCCAACGTAATTATTCAGGGTACAGTTATGGATACTTCCGTAGGCACGCAGCAATTAGAACAGAAAGCTGACTTTCCAAACGGTGTTCCATGCGCATCTGACGCAAGCATGACTCAGTGGATGGGCTATGTTTACCAGCAGCAACCCGAACCGACCAACTTCACCGGCGTTGTTGTAACGTTGACAGCTATCGACCCGAACCACAACTTCATCACCCTCGGCGAAGCCACAACTGACGCAAACGGTATGTATCACTTTACCTGGACTCTTCCAAGTATCCCAGGTACCTATTCCGTCACCGCAACATTCTGTGGCTCCAACGGCTACTATGGCTCAACCGCAGAAACCAACATGTACGTAGCATCATCTCCGGCCAGTCCAGCACCGACAGCTTCACCTGTTACAGGCTTGGCATCGACAGCATCCTTAGAGTTAGGGATTGCAGCAGTAATAATCGTAATAATCATAATCGGCGCTATACTGGCACTATTGCTGATGAGAAAACGTCCATAAAGCGAAAACAAATCACCACAACTAAAATTTCCCCTTTTTTAGTTTTTAAAAAGCAATGGAGAAAGAAGGGGCTGAGAAGGCTCTGGTTAGATTAACGAAAAAGCAATAGCCTTTAGCAAGCTTTGCATTTTTCTTTTCCTTTAAAATTCCAGAGCCTCAGCAAACCAAGTTTTCTCACCCACCAAAAAATCAATTAAGTCAATAGATTTACTTTTGTTAACTCAATTATTTGGCGTGGTAGCTTTCCACTTTGATTTCAATTGGTCTAAATCATAAGCAACAGCCCAAGTGAATAGCGCGCTGGTTTGTTCCTAAAATGCATTAGCGGTTATGTTTGAGGCGGGAGCTCGTATTTTTTGAGTTCCGTCCAAGGTTAGGAGGTGAACCCGAGCAGGACAAGATGAACACGAAACACGAAACCTTGGAAACACTCTTCAGAAACATAGAGAAACACATCTTTAGCAATTTCTCCTCCAAATCCACTCTTTTACTTTTTTATTACCAATTTTCCCCGAAAATTTTGCTCTTTAGAAGCCAATTTTATATAAACTAAACATTATTTTATAAGAATAGACTAATTTGATTACGATATAAGCAATAATGTGAAGGTAAATTGCGCATTTACTAAAGTTTTATAAGGCAGTTTTCGCTAGCGTTGATACTATTGGACAAATGCATTTAGGCTTTCTGTTCAATAAAAATAAAATAAAATTGAGGAAAATAAAAATGCGAAATTTAAAAAGTAAATCTTTAGCTATTTTGATTGCAGCAATTTTAACACTTTCAATGGGAACTTCAATGATGCTAATACCAAGCGTGCACGCGCAGACGTCGTCAGGTACTATTCCAGTGTTCGCCTACATCAGTGCGGCACCTAACCCAACAGGAGTCGGTCAACAAGTCGAAATCATCATGTGGCTTCAAGTGGTTTTCGGAGGCTATGCGGCTGGTACGGCAACATTAGACAATAATTATCGATTCATGAATGACTTTGAACTCACCGTTACTTCGCCAGGTGGTGCAAATACAAGCACTACTTTTGGCACTGTTACAAGCCCAACATCGGACTATGACTATTTCTACACTCCTACCGTGACTGGCACGTACACCTTCACCTTCAATTTCCTAGCAACAAACATAACTTCCACCAATGATCCCGCCGCCGGACCCCTTATCGGCGATGAGTATCTACCAGCGACTGCATCAACAACCCTCACTGTTCAGTCAACAGCAATAGCCCCACTTCAGTCAGCTCCGCTTCCGACCACGTTCTGGACACGACCTATATACGGGGAAAATACCGCATGGTACACTATTGCGTCAAACTGGCTGGGTACCGGTTCGCCTGGCTATGTACCGAACGGCGGCGGACCCAATTTGGGAGGCAACGGGGAAGAGTTCGGCTCAACGACCAACGTAGGGCCTCTCACTTCTCATGTCATGTGGACTATGCCTATTGCGCCCGGCGGAATCGTTGGACAAACTGCCACCACAATACCGGCAAACACTTACGCCGATGGATCTGCATACGATCAAAAATTCGACAATCCCATAATTGTTGACGGAATGCTCATCTTCACAGAACCAATCAGTCAAACTGAACCCTCAAGCGGACCGACCGTCTGCGTTAACCTACAAACAGGAAAGCAAATCTGGTCAGGCGCTGGTGCTGCTACCCCTCATAACCCTGTACCTGCAATATCATTCGCCTACGTATACGACCCCGAAGACCCCAACCAACACGGAGTTTGGCCACCAATGCTGGTTTCGAGTGGATGGGACTTTTTTGATGCTTTCACAGGAGACGCACTATTTAACGTAACAAACATTCCAGGGCAAGGATTTTTTGGACCTGCTGCCAATGCAGCATCAATGCTGGGTCCGTCAGGCGAAATTCTGATAACGACCATCACTAACTATGGGAATGCGACGAATCCAAATTGGTATCTGCAAGAATGGAATTCATCCAGACTTTGGGAAAACCTATACAGTGGTCCATCTACAACGCCAACCTTGCCTCCGCCGATAACCAACGGAGCCACCACAATGTTAGTAAACGGAATTCACCAAGTCGCAGCAGACGACTTTAACGTTTCGATACCTTGGCTCAACACTGCAACGCTCAACGGCGCGCCTATAGGATCCATAACCACTCCCGCAGCTGTCCAAAATGGTGTGTTGCTTTGTTACGCTGGTTTTCTGCCCTCAGAGGGTGAAAACTTATTCTTTGGTGCAGCAAGCCAAACTCCCTATGAATTCTTTGGCATCGGCCTCAACGCAACTGGCCTCTTCGAACCTGTCAACGGCGGAGCAACAACTACAGCTGGATCTGTTAATCTAGGTACGGAGCTATGGTCAAACACGCTTCAACCGCCAACAAACGACCTCACTGTCCTATGGGCTGGAATCGACCCAGTTACCAATGTCTTCGTTCTAAACTACAGGGAAACTGTCCAGTTTGTCGGGTTCAGTTTGCTTACAGGCAAGCAAATTTGGGGTCCAACCACACCACAAGCGCCACTTGATTACTATGGCTCAGACGGGTCAGGCAGTATAAGCGATACAATTGCTTACGGCAACATCTACAGCAGCGCCTACGCAGGAATAGTCTACTGCTACAGCGACACGACCGGAAATCTAGTGTGGACCTACGGCAACGGCGGAGAAGGCAACAGCACAAACTCTGGTGTTGAAACTCCATTCGGTTATAACCCAACCTTCGTAAGTGCTATCGGTTCAGGAGTAGTATACACGATTACGACCGAGCACACTGAGGAAGAACCGATTTTCAAGGGTGCAGTCGCAACTGCTTTAAATGCAACAACTGGACAACAAATCTGGACTCTTTCGGATTACACAGGCGAATTCCTAGCTGGTAGCTACGCCATCGCAGACGGCTATTCAGTATTCAATAACGGCTACGACAACTCAATCTACACTGTAGGCCAAGGACCTAGCGCAGCCACCGTACAGGCACCACAGACCGCTATTACAGCAGGTACCAACGTTGCTATACAAGGAACAGTGATGGATACTTCTGCAGGCACGCAACAAACTCAACAGTTAGCTGACTTTCCACATGGCGTTCCATGCGCATCTGACGCAAGCATGACTCAATGGATGGAATACGTTTACGATCAGCAACCAGAACCAACCAACTTCACAGGCGTAACAGTAACTTTAACCGCCATTGACCCCAACGGCAACTTCGTTACCCTCGGCACCGCCACAAGTGATTCAAGCGGCTTATACCACCTCACTTGGACTCCTCCGAGCATTCCAGGAACCTACTTAGTCACTGCAACTTTCGCTGGCAACAACGGCTACTACGGATCAAGCGCACAAACTACCATGGTCGTGCAAAACGCGCCTTCAGCTACCAGTTCACCTACACCCGCTCCAGCATCAAACACTAATACATACGTCTTAGGCCTAGGTATCGCTATCATAATCGTAATCATAGTAGTCGGCGCCGTATTGGCATTGCTAATGCTAAGAAAAAAACCATAAGCTAAAGAAGCCAAACAAAAAAATACTTTCCCTTTTCTTTTTTTAGTCATATCAAAGCATCGGAGAAGAAAACAGGTCTGAGAAGACTCTGGTTAAATTCACGAAAAGCAATCACTTTTGGATTTTAAGTGGTCTAAACCATAAGTAACAGCCTAAGTGAATGATTATCAAAAACTTTAACACTAACCAACAAAAAAAGTCGGTGCATAGGGATTAAATTCTAATACATTCTGTTTGGCTTTTTGCTTGTAATTTATTCGTTTTCTTCTTCTTGTGTTTCTTCTTGTGGTTGGGCGGTTTCTGCTTTTTGTGCGTCGCTTGAGAGTAGCATGTTGATTAGTGCTTTTTGGTCTACTTCTGCCCTTGTTCTCCAATCCAGATATATCTGTCCATTGTCATCTTGCCCTAAGTAGCCGTAGCGAATGTAGCGTTCGATGTTTAAGCCGACTTTCCAGTTGGGCATTTTCTCGGCAAGCAGTTTTTCAACGTCTTTTCGTGCTGCCTGCCTTTTCTTGCTAATTATGTACGAGATTGTTATAGCTAAGCCAGCTAAATCGTCAATGTGCCAACCCATCAACTTATCCTTTGTCGCCAAGTCGCCACGTAGCGCAACATAGAATCTTGCTTTATCCAGCTCATCTAAAGTTGGCTTTTCCGGAGTTTTCTCCTCTTCAAAAACCGTTTTAACCTGCAGATCCAGCGGTTTTAGGTAATCGTCAAGCAGATCAAGCACTTTGGGGTAATCTGAACCTAAACCTTTACGCAGCTCCCAGCCTTTAACGCCTGGTTTCTGATGGCGCTTGTAGAAGAGCATCTGCGTTGCTTTCTTGATTTTGCCGCCGTAAACGCCTTTTCTTTTGCTCAATTCAATTCGCCTCTTTTCCATTTCTGCCAATCTTCACATGAGACGGCGATGGGCACCGATGTTGACTGCTGCGTTAAAAGTTCTGTTCTGGGTTTGTCGAAGGGTTTTATGAAAACAAGTTCTTCTAACCTGTCAATCTCCAACGTTGCATAGCCGTAGGTAACCAAAAAACTTGTTAAGAAAGCTCTTTGAACTGTTTCTTCGTATGTGTCCGCCCCGATAAAATCCCAATAATGGAGTTTTCCATCCTGCCCTTTCTTAGCCGCGCAGTCTTTGAGTTCTTGCCAGTAACAGTTCAATTCATCAGAAAATTCTCTGTCACCTAAAACTCGCTGCTTAATCAGTTCTTCCCTGCTTGCAAAACCCATCGAAACTTCAGCTGCACTAATGTCTTTCCATCTTTCACTGATTGGAGCTAACGCTTCCCAGTAGAGTAATCCTTGGGCTAAAGTGTTGAGGCTGATTTGTTCAAACTCGATTAGCGGATTCCACGCTTTAAGAAAAACGTTAACCATCTCTTGCTTTCCAATTTGCAAGATTTTTTCTTCCAGCAAAAACGGGTCAGTATAAAGCGAAGTTGACCGCTGCTTGACCCATTCACTCTGCATCTTTATCACTGAGGCTAAATGGTGGAGAGCTTCAGCGTCCAGCTTTAGCTCGTCGGGATGTTCCCAATGCGGGAAATACTCTCTAACTATTTTGATTATTTCGTCAACATTTAGCGTGAAGGGGTCTGCTGTGTGGTTTTCGATGGCGATGCACATTTCAATTACGCGCTCCAGCCTTTCTTTGCCAAGCGCCTTGTGCTGTTTTGTTGCCTGCATTACGCTGTTACCTCACGCACCACTGATTTTCCTTCAAGATTCTGAACCGTAATCACGTTAGCATCTTGCTGGGCAAAGGTGATTTGGCTTGGAGTAATTACAACGTATTGGGCGTTTGCATCTTTAATCATGGAGAGGAGGATTTTCGCGATCATTTCGCGGTTTTTAGGGTCCATGTGAATGTCGTATTCGTCGACTGCTCGGAACGGGGAGCGTACATGCTGCTGCAAGGCTAAGAGAAAACTCATGGTTGCCGTGGTCCGCTCGCCGCCGCTTTGAGTGTAAGCATCTAGCGCTACTGGTTTTCCACCTTTGAAGCCAACGAGGATTTCTAAGCCTGCTGTTTCAATGTCCTGTTCATTGGAGAGCTGCACTTCTCCCTTTGCCATGGTTTGGCTCATGATTTTCTGGTATTCCACGTTTACGCGGCTAAGAAGGTTCTGCATGACGGTTCGCCAAGATAGCATTCGGGTTTTGACTTCTTCAAGGGTTTTCTCGCGGTTTTCGGCTACAAGCTGCGCTTTTTCCTTCAGCTCCAAATAAAGTTTCGAGTAGGATTCGTACTGGCGCTCTATGTCCTCTGACACGTCAGCCAGAGCTGCGATATGCCCCTCTGTTAAACTGATTTCATCTTGTATTTCAGAGGCGCTTTTTAAGACTGCTATTCGTTCACCCGACTGCTCAGCCTTAAGAACTGTTGCCTTAAGGTTTTCGTCTGCTTCTTTTAGTGATTTTTCAATTTCTTTTAGATTAACGATTGCGTTTGCACGCTTAAACTCAAGCAGGGCAAGGGTAACCTTTTTCTCAAGCGCTTCGTCTGAAACCGTGTCCGCTGACTTTTCCAGATTATGCGTTTTTGCTTGGTTTTCTTTGACTTGCTCGTTGGCCTCAATGATTCTCAACTGTGCATTTTTGAGCATTTCTTTGAGGTTTTCACTTCTGAGCAGTTTAAGTTGGCTTTTACTGCTCTGGATCGCTAGCTGTAGCGATTGTGTTTCTTCGAGCAACTGTTGAATCAGAGATTCTGAGGCTTGGTTTTGGGCGATTTGGTGTTCAAGGCTTAACCGTTCGTCAAAAGCTGCCTTTACACTTTTTCTTAGTGTTTCCTGCTGGTTCTGCTGGCTGTTTAGCTGGTTAGTTATTGCCTGCTTTTGGTCTTCGATTTTGCCCAGTGCGTCTTTGTTTTTGTTTAGGTTAGATTGTAAGTTTTTAACTATGCTTTCCCGTCTTTCAACTTCTGCCCACCCTAATTCCCTGTCTAAAAATCTGCGTTTAATCTGAAGCTGCTTTTTCTCCTGGTATTTTTCGTATTGTTCACGCCAGTAATTGAGGGTTTGCTGCGCTTGTTCTAAGAGTTTGCTTACTGATTCTTCTTGCGTGAGGATTCGCATGAGTTTTGTTTTTGCTTGCAGGACGTTTTCGCGGAATGGCTCTAATCCGACTGCTTCTTCGACCATGCGTAGTTTTTCATTGTTGCTCAGCACGGTGAATTGTTCAACCATGTTCTGGTGCATGATGATGAGCATGTTGTCGGGGTCCACGCCGAATCTGCCCAATAAACGTTCAACATCTTGTTTTCCGACAGCTCGGTTTTCAAGTTCAAACCCGTATTTGCCGTCTCGGCGTAGAGTCCGGGTTAGAAACAGTTGGTCTTTTTGGTATTTTGGTACGGGGCGTTTGTTTCCCTGTTTGCCATTATCTAAAATAAGCGTCACCCGCGCCTGGTCTCGTCCCCACCTGATTAAATCGCTGAGTTTTCTTGAGCGCTCCGTATAGGATTGCCCCAAGCCAACCGATATTGCCAGCAGAAGCGAGGATTTTCCTGCCCCGTTGGGTCCACCAATAACGTTTACGCCTTGTTTAAACGGTACCCTTGCGTACTCGTAACTCATGAAATTTTCAAGTATAACTTCTTGGATTAACATTAAAGTTTCTTAGCCTCTAAATTGAGCGTTCGTATCTAAGGAAAAGCGTCTTATTAAAACAATTTGACATCTCTATGATGATTGTTCTCGCGAACATCAATGATTGAATCATTCAAGTGATAGTTGTTTTAATAATGCAAATAAAGCCAGCGTTATTTGCAAGGGCTTGTCTGCTTTCTCTACTTTTTCGGTGGTGTAAAAAGAATCTATTGTTGCTTCGGCTGTGTCGCTGTTGCTTTTTTGCAGGTTAACCTGCCGTGTGTGTCCCAAGAGGACGTACAAAGGAATATGCCGAAGATAATCCTTATTTGAGTGATGGCGGTGGAAGACCGCTCAGAGCCACTTAACCCACAAATTTGTCCTGGGGTTTGCATTTCCCCTTTTCCTTCTAATTTCGGGTCAAGCGGTTCTGTAATCTTCATCTCAAAACTTTCACTCTACGAGACACGGACAAATTTTTAGACGTGTAAACGCCTAAGCGGTCAGCACGGCAATATAACACTTCAAATCTTCATTATCAACGAAAGAAACTGTCTTCAAACGGGAGCTTTCAAGAACATCCATGAATGTGCTGAGAGGAAAAGCCTTCTTCAACCCAGTGATCACAACTTTGCCGCCAAGTTTGGCAACCCACTTTAACTCGTTTAAAGTTTCAAGGGGCTCTGGCGTGTTCTGAAGCACCGTGAACGCGAAACTGACATCAAAAACTGCTTCTCTAAAGGGCAAGTGGTCAGCGTCAGCCTGCAAAACCTGCACATTCTGGAATGCACGCGTTTGACCTTTGGCTTTAAGCAAGAGTTTGCGTGAAACGTCAACGCCCACCAGCTCCTTTGCCTTTGCTGCCGCATAGCGGAAAAACAAGCCTGAGCCGCATCCAACATCCAAGACAGTGCAGCCTGCCACATCTACGTTTTCCAATGATGCCCCATATTTTGCCTCCTGTTCTTGGGCATATCGCTCTTCGTACATTTCAGCTGTTAAATCATAACGTTGCATTACCTTGCGCTTGTCTTTCCAGCCTGTCACTTCTGAGTTCCTTCAAGAAATCTTATGTACCTAAAGCCTGACTAAAATAGTTGGCTGAAAACAATTGCAACATCCAAACAAAATCTCTGTCCTTACAGAACCAACGCTTGCGGAAGCTGCCACGTTGATTGAGAAAGCTTTTGTCCAAAGAAGAACCCTCATCGTTGCCGGCGCATGCCAAGTAACCTATGCTGGCAGGGCAAATTCCACTCTTGAACTTGGCGAACGAATCTTAATCATAAAAGCTGACGGCTCGCTTCTTGTTCACCGACCAGTCGGCTATGAACCAGTCAACTGGCAACCCGCAGGCAGCATCTTCCATGTCCAAGTCAAAAACGACGAACTGGAGGTTCATGGCGTTAGGCAGAAGCCGCGTGAAACCGTCCGCGTAATCTTCGACAGCGTCTACATGGTTTCGGCGCTTAACCTTTCAGATTCAGGTGATTTTCTTTTGCACGCAAGCGAAAACGACATGCACCGTGCGATTCTTCTGAAGCCTGAACTGCTCGAAGCGGGATTCAAGCCAATTAGCTGGGAGAAAAAAGTTGAGCCGGGCTTCGTGGACATCTACGGTGAAGACAAAAACGGCAAACTCGTCATAGTTGAAGTTAAACGCAAAACCGCATCAAAAGAGGCCGCGTTGCAGTTGGCAAAATACGTTGAACCAATCAAAGCTAAAGTTAACCGTGAAGTCCGCGGCGTGCTGGTTGCTCCCAGCCTCGGCAAGGACGTGCAGAGAATGCTTGTCACGCTTGGATTGGAATATAAGGCGTTGGACCCCAAAACCTGCGCTGAGGTCCTTAAGAAGACAGAAAACAAAAAGCTGGAAACGTTCTTCAACAAAAAGGAACAGTAATTTGACCCAACGACGAGTGAATTTGCTATCGAAAATTAGCGGCTAAATGAGAGCGGAGGGTGAGTAGTTTTTGGCTATTAAAATATTTTATAAAGTGATGCGCGCTTGATTGGCGCACTATTGAATGAAAAACAAGTCAAAAATGCAGGTATCCTCTCCCGTAGGGAAAGTTTCAAAAACAATCTTTGTAATGCTTGCTACTGAAGCATCTTTTTTAAAAAGTGAGTAAGAAAAAATGAAATTATTCTTTGGGCTTGTTGTTTTCTGGGACGAATACGGCTGCCGCGACGGTTGTTGTCCATAAGCCGTTTTTGTCTCCTGCTGCCGACTGGGTTATGTTGGCTGTTTTGATGATTAGCCCAGTGGTTTTAAAGAGTTGTTTGCGTTCGTCCCACGCGGTTTCGGGGTCAAATTGGATGCCCATGGTTGTCGCAAGCATTGTTGCTGCTAGGTCTTCTGCGTAGTCGCCTGCTGACTCGTCTGTTTGACCGTAAGAGTGGTGTTCGGAGAGATAGCCATATTGGTCTTTGCCTGAGGGGATAGCTATGCCGATGGATGATGCGACAAGTCTATGCGGCTCATTGGTGGAGTTGCGGGCGATGACGACAAAGGTGATTTCGCCAGGCTGCACCATCTTTAAGCCTTTTTCTCGCGTGAGCATTTCACATCCGGGCGGTACAATGCTTGAAACGCTAACCAAATTGCACATCTGTATGCCTGCGTCTCTTAGGGCTAATTCAAAAGATTGGAGTTGCTCTTTATGTTTGCCAACTCCTTTAGTAAGAAAGAAGGATTTGGGTATCATGTTAGTGTCGGAAAATAGGATTGCAGAATGCATTAATTAGGCTTTTGTTTCAAAACCAAGGTGACGATATCTCCTCTGTTCGCATTTTTATTTTTTCTATTTCGTTTCCACCCTTCCAAGCGGAGCCTCCTTGTTTTTATACGTCTCGCAAAGAAAAATAGGTTGAATTGGCTCGAGCTATCTTCGTTATGGAATTCTGAATGATAATGCGGCCCGCCCTGTGCCTGAAATTTTAGTTGCAGCTTCAAATAGTTCAAAACATCAAAATATAAATAAAAATTGGGATTGTTGACCCTTGCATCTAAACGTGGGTGACTGACATTTCTTTTACGCGAGTCTCGATGAATTCAGCTACTTTTAGTTCGGTGAATTCTTTTTCGTCCTCCTGTAACTTTATTTGTTCTTTTACTGTGTTTAGGAGTTTTTCGATATCGACAGGTTTAATCATGTAGGCGTCAGCGTTTTTGTTTAAAGCGGTAATGGCGTTCTGCATTGACGGGTAGCCTGTCACCATTATTTTTCGGGTTCTTGGCACAGCGTCTTTCATCAGCTTCAAAAGTTCCACTCCTTCCATATCAGGCAGTCGAATGTCTAAGAGCGCTACATTGTATGCTGTCTCTTCTGTTTTTTTGATTGCTTCCCTTCCGGTTGCTGCTATGTCCACTTTGTAACCTTCGTCCTCAAGGATTGCTTTCATAGTTCTCGTTATGCTTTCGTCGTCGTCGACAACAAGGATTCTGGCATGTTTATCCATGTTTGTTCACCTCCAACCTCAGATTTAGATTTAATCGGCAAAATTATTGTGAACGTTGTTCCCTTGTTCACTTCAGTTTTCACCGCTATCTTGCCCCCATGCGAGTCTACAATACGTTTACATATAGCTAAGCCAAAGCCCATGCCCTGCGCCTTAGTCGTGACCAGTGGAGCGAAAATCTTTGGCAACACCTCATCAGGTATGCCTATGCCCGTGTCGGCGAAGGCAATTTCCACGTTTTCTCCTATCTGGCAGCTTCTGATTTCAAGTGTTCCCTTTTCAGGCATGGCGTCTATCGCATTCTTGATGAGGTTTATGAAAACGCGCATCATCTTGTCAGCGTCAACCCTAACCCAAGTCTCCTCGAGAACGTGGTTTACGATTTGTATTCTGTCTGGAACCTGAATCATCTGGATTGCCTCGTTCAAAAGTGCAGACGTCTCGGTTTCTGTCAGTTCCAGTTGCATCTGTCTTGAGTAGTCTAGGAGGTCGTTGATGATCTTGTTTGAGTGAGCGATGGCTTTATCGATGATTTCAAGCATTTCTTTAGCTTGACCTTCGGGGCATGTGGCCCCCTTCTTCTTTAAGTAGTAAGCAGCGTTTTTGATGCCTGTCAACGGATTACGCAAGTCGTGACCGACCATTCCTGCTAACTCGCCGATAGCCGCCAACCGTTCAGACTTGACAAGCTGAGCCTGAGCATGCTCCAACTGCTCAGTTCTTTCTTTAACCAATCTTTCAAGATGCGTAGAATATTGTTCAAGTTTTTCTTTCAGTTTCTTGCTTTCTGTAATATCGGTTTCTATGCCGAGAATTGCCGGTTCTCCGTTGTAATCGATTACTTTTGTAGAGTTGATTACGTCTTTAGTTTTTCCCTTCTTTGAGATCAGCCTGTACTCATATGGAGGGACCTCTTCACCTTTCAGGTGTTTTATGAATATTGACTTCACCGACTCTTTAGATTCTGGTGCAATTAAGTTCATAAAGTTGAACTTTGGCGAGTAGAATTCTTCCTTCGTGTATCCTGTTGCTTTCTCGGCTTCTGTGTTGGCGTAGACGACTTTTCCTTTCTGATTAATGAAAATAATGTTTGGCGATTGCTCGGCAAGATTGCGGAACTTCTCTTCCGAGCTTCTAAGAAAGTTTTCAGTTCTCTTGCGTTCGGTGATGTCAGTTGCGTAAATATTTACGTAGCCTGCCGCGGTGACTGGCGCAAACAAGAGCGAAAATATCTTAGCTTCACAACTCTTTGCTCCAAACGTTTCTTCAACCTCAACCCTCCTATCCAATGCCAAGGCATTGATTGCATCTCGGATTATGTGTTCAGGGGCACGTTCGCCGACCATGCTTTTCCATGCAGTCAGCAAAGAGTCTCCGGCTTGGTTGCAATAAAGAATTGTGCCTTTTTCGTCTATGCGAAATATCGGATTAGGATTCTCGGAAGGAAACTTGGCTAGGTTTTCAATTTCGCGCTCTTGCTGCTTGCGTTCGGTTATTGGTATCACGAGCTCTAATGCGGCTGTTATGTTTCCATCTTTGTCCTTGATTGGCGTGGCGATAAGCTGTGTCCAGACGGTTACGCCTTTTTCTCGGTCGAAAACCATGAACTCGCGAGAGTCAGATTCTTTGCCCTCGAAAACCTTTTTTACTCCGCATTCAGGGCAAACTGTGTCTAAGTAGTTGTAGGTGGCGTAGCACCTTCTGCCTTCTAGGTCTGGTATGCCTCTCAACTGTTTCATGACTTTGTTGGTCCACAGAATGCGGTAGTCTTTGCTGGTTATGGTGAGTCCAACGCCTATGCTTTCAGTTATAGTTTCCAGTTTTTCGGTTTCTTGTCTCAGTTCGCTCTCCATTTTTTTGCGTAGAGTGATGTCTGAGACTAGGGCAAGAGTGCCTAAGCAGCTTCCTTCGTCATCTTTGATCTGAGCGAGGGCAATACTTGTGTTAACGAGGGAGCCGTCTTTGCACATGAATTCATGTTCAAAGTTTCCCTTCATCCCTTGCTTGAACTGTAACAGATACTTGGCGGTTTTTTCAAGGTCAGTCTTGATTAGAAAATCGAATATGCTTTTGCCAATCATTTCGCTTTCTGTGTATCCTAACATTTGCGCCATGTGAGGGTTGACAAATACCGTGTTGAAATCGTTGTCTACAGCCCATATACCCTCCTGCGCAAGCTCAACTAGTTGACGATATCCTGCCTCGCTTTCCATCAGAGCTTTTTGCACTTTTCTGCTTTCAGTAATATCATGGAAAACGCAGTAGAGGAACTTTTTGCCCGCTAATTCAACTGTTCTGGTGTTTACTAGAACATCTCTGATTTCGCCGTTTTTGGTGCTATGCTTGGTCTCGAATTCGCCTCCTCCCTCCTTCACCATTGTGGCTACGTGCTTGCTTATTTCGTCAAATGTCTCTTTTGCTTCAAAATCTGGAATGCATAGTTTTGAAAACTCTTCTCGGGAATAGCCTAGTTGGGTGTGGGCTACTTCATTGAACTCGACAGGCTTTTTGGCTTGAGGGTCGATAACCAAGACACCTAAAGGTGCCTGATTAAACAAAGCGCGGTAACGTTTCTCAGCTTCTTGCAGCTTCTGCTCGGCTTGTTTTCTCTTGGTGATATCTCGTGCTGCTGCAAAAACTCCCTGCACCCCGCCCATCTCGTTCCTGTAAACGGTAGCATTGTATAAAACGTCTATAATTTTTCCAGATTTGTGCCTAATCGCTAGCGGATAATCTTTTACCAAGCCTTCCGTGAAAACTTTTTGGTATCCTGACCTTGCCTCTTCAGGATCGGCAAAATAATCGGAGAAGTCGCTTCCAATTAACTTATCACGAGGTAGTCCAGTAGCAACTTCCGTAGATTTGTTAACGTCAGTGATTTTTCCATCTACACTAATAGTAACTATAGGGTCAACGCTTGCTTCAATCAAGCTTCTTGCGTAGAGCGAGGCAGCGAGAAGTTTTTTCTCAGATTCGCGAAGTGCTTCCTCAGCTTTCTTGCGTTCTGTAACGTCTCTTATTATCGTTTGATAACCAACAACTTTACCGTTTAGCCATATGGGGTTGCTGTTGTACTCCACACTTCTTTTCCCGATTGGTGTCACCATATCGATTTCGTTATGAGTTGGTTTTCCGGCGGCGATTTTCTTTAGCCCCATGAGCATTTTTTCAGTGTATTCCTCTGGAACCAGCTTGAATACGCTGTTCCCCACAATTTCTTTTTCTTTAAAACCGAATTTAACGATGGCTTTATTTACTGAAAGTATTTTTCCAGCCAAATCAAACGTAACAATAACGTCAGGTGCGTTTTCGAAAAGATTCTTGTACTTTTCTTCTGAAAGTCTAATTCTCTCTTCACTTTTCTTTTTTTGCTCTGAGATGTCGTGTAAGACAACCAAATCAACGTTTTTGTTTGCATACCAGATTTTTTTCCCTTTTACCTCAAAAAACTTGATTTCGCCGTTTTTGGCAGTTGCTTCAATCTCGTAGCATGCTGCATCAAGACCATTCATTCTTTTCTCAAAGTTTTCTAAAAGAATGCCTTTGTTTTCTTGGTCAAGGAACCCTAAATTCATCGCGTTTTTTCCAACAAGTTCTTGTTCATCATAGCCTAGGACTTGACTCATGGCTTGGTTGACTGCCAAGCATATACCTTCTTCATCCACAACCCACACGGGATCGGCGATTAGATTCGACAGAACACCGAAATTTTCAAGTTTTCTGTTCTTGTTTTTCTCCAGCATCTACCAAAACCTCTATTTTTCCGATTTTTTCTGTTTCTGTATCTTTATAGCAAAGCTTCATCCGCTCAACAGATTTTGTGAAAGTCACGCCTTGGGCAAGCCAACTTGGGCCGTCCAATTTGCATGCGTTCCCGACTTTTGCTTGCAGATTTTTCACGAACAGATTTTCAAGGTGCCGCGCTCCCAAACCGAAAATCCGCTGTAGCGCGTTCGAGAAACCATCCAGTTTACTTGGTATTTCCTGTTTTCTAATGTTGAAGATGCCTTCGAGGTGAATATAAATTGAAGCCTTACCCGCTTCGCCGAGACCTGATAATCCTTCGTCAATAGCTTCCAGTAGAAGTTCATCAAAATTCTTAGGCTGACTCAGTTTTGCCAACTGACTTTATTCCTCTCTTTACTTCAACTCGGCGTTTATTTTTGAAAACGTGGTTTAACTAAGCCAAAAACATAATAAAGCGTTATGAACTGGCAATATGAATCAGAAATAAGGTTCGGCCAAATAACTCGTGAAGCGGATATTTTGATTAGGAGAGTAGATTTGGCATTTGCCTCGGAACCGTTTACTTCTCAATTGCTTAGTTCTGCACCAGAATAGAAACCATAAAGTTTGAGAAATTTCCCTTGATATTTATTGGAGTTTTTTACTGCTCTGAAACTTGAATATCCTTAAATGGTTGACTTGTGAAATTTAGTTATGGCAAGCGACGTTTTGGCAAGCGGATGGGCAAAGGTTCTAGGCGGCGACCGCAAACAGTTTGACATGTTTTTTGATAAGATGCTGGACGGCTTTGCTTATCACAAAATTGTTGTTGACAAGGCGGGTAAGCCCGTTGACTACGTTTTTCTTGAGGTTAACCGTGCCTTTGAAAGAATGACAGGGCTCAAGAGAGAACGCATTATTGGCAAGAGAGTTACGGAGGCTATCTCCGGTAATGAGGAGGATGTTGCCGATTGGATAGGTGTTTATGGACGGGTTGCTTTAACGGGTGAGCCGGTTCACTTTGAAACTTATTCAGAGCCTGTGGATAAATGGTTGAGGATAGAGGCTTATTGTCCAGAGAAGGGTCATTTCGTCGCTTTATACGAGGATATTACCGAACGCAAGAAAGCTGAAGCGCAAATTCTAGAGCAGTTGCACATGCTTGATTTGGCTCATGTTATAGTCAAAAACATGAATGATGAAATTATTTTCTGGAATTCAGGCACCGAGAGATTGTACGGTTTCTCAAAGGAAGAGGCATTAGGAAAAATACCGCGCGACTTGCTTAAGACGAAGTTTCCCATACCAATTGAGCAAATCATAGAGGCGCTCTTGCATACAGGAAAATGGGAAGGCGAACTAGTTCATCAAAAAGCCGACGGAAGCAAAATTTTCGTTGCGAGCCACTGGGTACTGCACAGAGACAATAACGGCAAGCCGGTAGCCATTATTGAAGTCAACAACGACATCACTGAACGCATAGCGGCAGAAAACGCTCTTAAGGCAAGTGAGCAGCGCTGGGCAACAACCTTGGCAAGCATCGGCGACGCGGTTATCGCCACCGATGTATCGGGAAAAGTCACATTCATGAACAGCGAGGCGGAGGAACTAACTGGTTGGACACTGAGTGAAGCTTCGCAAAAACCAGTGAAATACGTGTTCAACATAGTCAATGAGCAGACCCGTTTGGAGGTTGAAAACCCAATAGAGAAGGTTCTCAAAGAGGGCATGGTTGTTGGCTTGGCTAACCATACTGTCCTTATTCAGAAAGACGGCTCAGAAGTTCCAGTAGACGACAGCGGAGCACCCATAAAAGATAAAGACGGCAAAACCACAGGCGTCGTCCTTGTGTTCCGCGACATCGCCGAACGCAAGCAGCAAGAGCGCGAAATTGAAAACCTAGCCAAGTTTCCCTCTGAGAATCCTAATCCGATATTTCGCATAGACGAAAAAGGCACAATTCTTTATTGCAACCAAGCCGGAGACTCTTTTTTGGCTGCGTGGAATAGCAAGGTTGGCGAATGTGCGCCTGAACACATAAGCCAGGTTGTCAACGATGCCTTGACTTTCGATAAGAGGGTTGAGGTTGAAGAATTATTTGGAGCTAAGACCTTTTTGTTCTCCTTTGCCCCTGTCACCCTGGAATGCTACGTGAATATTTATGCAATTGACATCACCGAACGCAAAAAAGCCGATGAGGCATTAAGGAAAAGCGAGGAAGAATACCGTTCTCTTTTCGTTAACATGATTGATGGTTTCGCTTACTGCAAAATGATATTTGATGAAAATAACAAGCCTGTTGACTTTGTTTATCTTCAAATTAATGATTCCTTCGAAAGAATAACTGGGCTGAAAAGGGAAAACGTGGTAGGCAGAAAAGTTACGGAAGCTATACCTGGAACTAAAGAAGCTAATCCGGAACTGTTTGAAATCTACGGAAGAGTCGCCCTTACCTGTAAGAAAGAAAAGTTTGAAATATTTTTCAAGCCCCTAAGCATGTGGCTTTCGGTTTCTGTGTATTGCCCAATGAAAGGGTATTTCGCAGCTATATTTGAGGACATCACTGAGCGCAAGCAAAGTGAAGAAGCGTTACGTAAACTTAACCGTCACCTGAAAGCCGTGAGCAACAGCAACCAAGCTCTGATGCGTGCAGCTGACGAGTCAAAATTCACGCAGGAAGTCTGCAATATAATCATCAACAATTGCGGCTACGCGCTGGTTTGGGTTGGCTTCGCGGAACACGACCAAGATAAAACTGTGCGCCCAGTGGCTTTTGCTGGTTTCGACAAAGGCTACATTGATGCCCTGAACGTCTCTTGGAACGTGAACTCGAAAAGCGGTCGTGGACCCACGGGCACGGTAATCCGTACGGGAAAACCTTACATTTGTAAGAACATGCAAATCGACCCTAACTTTGAGCCTTGGCGACCGGAAGCTCTCAAAAGAGGCTACACCGCTTCCCTTGTTCTTCCCTTAACTTCAGTTGAAGGCGGCACGTTCGGCGCATTAAACATATACAGTAAAGAATCAAACCCATTCACAGATGAAGAAGTGAAGCTTCTAACGGAACTTGCAAATGACTTCTCATATGGCATCGAAATGTTGAGGCTACGCAAGAGAAGAGAGCAGGATGATGCAACATTGCGAAAGCAAGCTTCACTTATCGACCTTAGTCCAGACGCCATAATTGTAAGGACGTTTGACGGAACGATTACTTTCTGGAGTAAAGGCGCAGAGAAACTGTACGGTTGGACAAAAGAGGAAGCAATCGGAAAAGATATCAACCGCCTATTAATGACCGAATACCCGCATCCAATCGATGAGATTCTTAAAAAGCTAAGGCTGGAAGGAAAATGGTCAGGCGAAATCGTCCACACATGCGAAAGCGGAACTAAGTTGGTTGTACAAAGTTATTGGTTGCCGAAATTTGGCTCAGACGGTAAAATAGTGGAAATGTTAGAGTCGAATGTGGATGTTACCGAACGGACACAGCTGCAGATTAAGCTTGAAGAGTCAGCTGTCTTGGTTGAAGAATACGCCAATCAAATGGAGCAGCTTGCTAATCAAAGAGCAGAACAGTTGAAAAGTGCAGAGCGTTTAGCTGCCATAGGAGCCACTGCTGGTATGGTTGGGCATGATATTCGTAATCCACTGCAGGCTATAACTGGCGATGTCTACTTGGCTAAAACCGACTTAGCTTCGATTCCTGAAAGCGATGAGAAAAACAGTGCATTAGAATGTCTTCAAGAGATTGAAAAGAACGTTGATTACATCAACAAGATTGTGTCTGACCTTCAGGACTACACTAGAACTCTTAAGCCGGTAGTTCGGGAAACTGACCTTCAAGAGCTGATGGATGAACTTCTTGCGAAAAACGGGATTCCAGAAAACATCCAAGTCCAAGTCAAGGTGCAGAAAGAAGCTGGCGTAATAATGGCTGATCCAGACATTTTGAAGCGTATTTTTGGCAACTTGGTAATTAACGCGGTTCAGGCTATGCCAAAAGGCGGAAAACTAACCATAGACGCCTACAAGGAAGCAAAAGACTCAATCATAACAGTTGAGGACACGGGTGTGGGTATTCCTGAGGAAGCAAAAGACAAGCTGTTCACGCCCCTGTTTACCACGAAGTCTAAGGGGCAAGGATTCGGATTAGCTGTGGTTAAACGTATGACTGAAGCGTTAGGCGGCACCGTAAGCTTTGAAAGCGAACAGGGCAAAGGCACTACATTCATAATACGTTTAACCCCGCAAAATGTTAAACGCTAATCCAGTTTAGACGACATGCTTTTCCCTATCTGTTAGTGATTAAACTATCAACATCCGCAAAATTCTGATTCAATAATATTTCTGCTTGAATATAGAAATCTTAATACCCCATCAAACCGCAGAAGCGGGGGCGGAGGGGATCGGGGTAGGGTATCAATTTTGTTGATGAATTTCACTAGCTAAATTGAAGTCATATAGGGGCGAGAAAATTATTCCCATTCTTCAAATAGAGGGGCAAAAGGGTGGTTAAGCGGATTTAGCCGAGTGCTAACATCATAAGGCTTAAAAACCTAAGGGGGAAACCTTACCGCTTTATAAGCAGCCAGACCCGCCCAACGACTGGGCTCTTAGCTGATTCTTCTTCTTTCTTGTTATCTCGCTGAGCTTATTGAGAATATAAAATAATGTTGTGACAACTTGAAGCAACAATCGCTAAATCACTTAAAGGATTTTAGGGCATGGCTGATATTCAAAGGATACTTTTATGTTTCTAAGCCTTAGTTCGTGGATTCATACCTAATCATTTCCCGCATACTTTCTCTTTCTTCTTTTTTTGTCGTTAATTTTCTTCTGGGTTTGTTATGGAGACGAGGGATTGGTTGAACCAAGCGAAAGAGGCGAAATCTTCCGCACTCTCTTGCATCTTTTTCTTTTACCAGATGAATCAACAGGTCCGAAAGGAATCGCGCCTACGGAGGAACTTTTATACCGTCGTCCCTTTTTTTTCCAACAAAGTTATCCAATAAAATCCTAAGGGGATAACGAGAAAGAAGATGCAACATTTATCGTTCTGCGTTTAGACCGGTATAGCTGTTAGTAAAAAAGGTGATGCATTCTGTGCTATTTTTCCTTAATCTAAAAGTTAGCATATAGCTAAATCCGCTTAACTACACTTTACTCTGTCAGACTCTGAGGGTTTGTTTCAATTAACTTTTCCAATCTGTTTGAAAATCAGTAAACTTAATTATGAATCTCCGTGGTAGAATAGGTGAAAATACTACTTAAAACCGATTTCTTCATTGACGTCTTATCACGCGTTCCTATCAGAGGGCTTTTATTTAGTTTTGATCACTTTTCCGTTATTTCACTGCATGAATTAGTTTATGTTTTCTGATAATAACTAATTTATCTAAATCAGCTAAGAGGTTGTTTTTTACCTTAAACGCCCATGTAACAGCAAACTTGATATGGTGAAAAAACAGTCTTTGGGGGGATGAAATGAGCGCAACAGTTGAAGTTGACCAAACTGACCTTAATATTCTGAAACTGCTAATGAGAGATGCTCGCATGAGACTCAAAGACATCGCTAAAGACTGCGGCATATCCTCCAATTCAGTGCTAAACCGATTTAAACGTCTAAAAACGTTCGGTGTGATAACTGGAGCAACAATTTGGCCTCGCCCCGATTCGCTTGACCTTCCAATAACAGCGACCATCGGAATAGATTTGGATTCAAATGAGGATGAAGTTATCAAGTTAATTAGTGAACGAATGAAGTTGATTGAGCCTTCAGCAGCTTTGGGGAAATACGATTTACTCGCCCTTGTGATGGCGGGAAGCGTTACCGAATTAGATATGATAGCGTACGAGGTGAGGAAATGCGCTGGTGTAATAAAAGTAGCCGTTAACGTCTGGTCTGATAAACCACATATGAATTTTGAAAACGTAAACTTGCAACCTAAAGAAACAGAAACCGGTATAGTTTGGGAAAGTAAATCAAACTTGAATTTTAAAAACGTAAACCCGCAACCTGAAAAATCTGCTGGAATGGATAAACTTGATTATCTTATAATGGGCGAACTGCTGAGAGATTCTCAATTGTCTTTTGTGACAATCGCAAAAAAGATGGATACCTCGCCGTACACTATTAGAAAGCGATACGAAAAAATGAAGAAAGAAGGACTAATCAACAGAAGCTCTGTGTTAATTGATCTTGAAAAGCTAGGATATCAGGGCAAAGTCTTCTTGATGATAACTATCGCTCCGCAACGAGACAAATCGAAGACAATATCAGCCATCAAAAAAATAAACAACATCTTTCTGGTCACTGAAATAATGGGATCTTTCGACATACTCGCCCTCGCCCCAGTAACAGACATCAACAGCATCAGAACCTTAGTTAAAGAAACCAAAAAGTTGCCTGACGTACAAAAAGTGGAAATAACATGCATCAACAATAATGACTTTCCTTTTAACTCAAGTTGGCGCAAATTATTCAGCCGAAAAAGTCATGAGTTGGCAACCGTGTCAACAAAATAGAAATAGCCATAGGTAAAAAAGCCTGTTACTGCCAATCATTAATCTTACTGGAGGCTACTCAGCCCATATTCTGTTCTCATTGACTTTTACAGAATAAAAAAGGGGCAGAGTGAAACAGCTATCATCACTTTTAATAGAAAAATAGATGACCAGTCAAGGCTTGCAAATACATTTCTACCGGAAGCCTGAGATTTGGAGCGGTTTAAATGAAAAAAGTAATAGGTTTCCGTTTAAACCTATATGTTTGTGTTTCAAAACATAATAGTATTGTGAAAAGAAAAAAAATCAATTCGCTGAGGAACCAAATTGCCATCGCATCAAAGTGTGTTCAAAGATGAGGCTAAGCTTGACATAAACTATGTTCCGCTGAAGCTGCCTCATAGGGAAAAAGAACACCGTTTGCTGATGGAATTCTTCAACTTCATCCTACGCTGCCCCGAAAGGATGTCTCAGCGAGTAATTATAACAGGCGAGGTGGGCACTGGAAAAACGGCCCTTGCCCAGCACTTTGGCGCCAGCATGACCTCGGAAACCAACAAACGAGCAATAAAATTCCGCTATGCACACGTTAACTGCAGAGAATACCGAGGCAACCTCCTCCCCGTTATCCATCACGCCATCACAGTTTTCCGCCCTACTTATCCATCACGCGGCTACTCAGCAGAAAATATTCTCACTACGCTAATGCAGGTTTTAGATGAAGAAAACGTCACGATGATACTGGCACTTGACGAGTTTGACACTCTTATTGAAAACGAAGGCTCAGACGCCATCTATAAGCTGACCCGTTTGCAGGAGATGCGGCAGGGCAAGCCTCAGAGGCTGTCGTTTATTTTCATTATGCGTGATTTAAAATCTTTAGAGAAGTTAGATGCCAGCGCAAGAAGCACCCTTCAACGTAGCATCATCGGGTTGGAGCGTTACGGCAAAGCACAGCTCATAGACATCTTAAATGACCGTGTTTCAATGGCTTTTGAGTTGGGCGCTGTTGAGGAAGACGTTGTTGACCTCATTTCTGAGTTGGCTTTCAACGAAACAGGGAACGCCCGTTTCGGAATCGAATTGTTGTGGCGAGCAGGGAAATACGCAGACGCCCAAGATGCAGGCAGAGTTGAGCCTGAATGCGTCCGAATGGCAGTTTCCAGTATTGTTCCCAGCATACGCCGAAGTGAGCTGTCTGGGCTAGGTTTACACCAAAAATTGTTCTTACTCGCGGCAGCACGCTATTTTAGGGGCAATGAGCAGGCTTACGCTTCGCTGCCTGAGCTTGAAAAAACCTACGCAGTCGTTTGCGAAGAGTTCAATGTGAAGCCAAATAATCATACGCAACTGTGGAATTACACCCAGTTTCTCTCATCAATGGGCGCTTTAACAGTTGAAGTATCCACAACCCGCGGAAGGTCAACACAGGTTTCATTATCCATTCCAGCAAGTGAGTTAGAGAAAGAATTAAGCGCAAGCTTAGAAGTAGAAAAAGGGAAAACGTGAACGATATGGAGCTAGAAGAAGTTTTTTCGTCAAAGCTTAGAATCAAAATTTTAAAGCTCATCTACCAATTAGGCTCCCTCAACGTTTCAGACGTCGCTCGCCGACTCAACAGCAACTTCACCGCGACATCTGAGAACCTAAAAATTTTAGAAGCTGAAGGAATTTTGCACGAACATGTTTACGGCAGGGTTCGAATGTACAGGTTCAATGAGGGTTCAGCAAAAGCTAAAGCTGTGCAAAACCTAATAGACGTCTGGGAACAAAATAAACAAGGCGAATAAACTGTGACGATGGTTGATGTTTCAGGCAAAGATGAAATTTTCCGTGAAGCAACTGCATCGGGAACTATAAAGTTGAAGGCGGAAACAATCAATTTAATTAAGAATGGAAAAATCGCGAAGGGAGAACCGCTATACACGGCAAAAATCGCTGGGGTGCTTGCGGCTAAGAAAACAAGTGGCCTGATTCCTCTGTGTCACCCGTTGCCGTTAACGAACGTGCAAGTTGATGTTAAAGTGCTAAATGAGGGCACGGTTGAGGTTTTAGCCACCGTTAAAACAAAAGCGCAGACGGGAGTGGAAATGGAAGCGCTCACCGCGGTTTCGATAGCGTTGCTGACTGTTTGGGACATGACCAAGCAGTATGAAAAAGACGTTGCAGGCCAATATCCATCCACGGCAATAGAGAATATTCATGTTGTGCAGAAGTTTAAGAAGGCGGTAGGTTAACATGAGTGAAAGCTCCAAGACGCATAAGGCTAAAGCAGTTAAAACGTTGAATTTCGGCGTTTACATCTGCAGCACTTCACGATACCAGCACATTAAGCAGGGCGAAGCCGTCGTTAGTGATGTCGGCGGAGATTCAATGGTTGAGTTGCTTACAAAAGCTGGACAAAACGTCCTGTTCAAAAAAATAATTGCAGACGATAAGGTAATGATTTCTGATGCAGTTCAGCAAGCCCTAAACGTGCCTGATTTGCACGTCGTCATCTTTTCTGGAGGCACAGGAATAACGGCGACTGATGTCACGATTGAAACGGTTTCGCCGTTCTTTGAGAAAACCCTGCCTGGCTTTGGCGAGTTTTTCAGGCGCATAAGCTTTGATCATGTTGGCTCTGCTGCGGTGTTGTCCCGTGCTGTAGCCGGTGTCGCTAAGGGCAAAGCATTGTTTTGCATCCCAGGTTCCCCTGACGCCGTGCATGTTGCTGTAGAAATGCTTATTTTGCCCGAATCTCCACACATCGTTAAGCACGCACGGGAATAACGAAACAAATGAGTTTAACAGACAACTGCGGAAGACCCTTACTTAACCTGCGCATATCGATTACCCAGCGATGCAACAACCGCTGCTTATACTGCCACAGAGAAGGCGAAGTGAAACGCGCCAACAGCTCCGCCGAGAAAATGTCAAAGGAGGAAATCGTGCGTATTGCAAAAATCGCCGTGGACATTGGCATTGCAAGGATAAAATTGACAGGCGGGGAACCGCTCATGCGCAAAGATCTGCCGGAGATTGTTTCAGGCATAAAGGCGGTGCCTGGCTTGAAGGATTTATCGTTAACAACCAACGGTCTTTTGCTTGACGGCATGGCAAAGGAGTTGCATGAACGCGGATTAAAACGTGTAAACATCAGCTTGCCCTCGCTCAACGAGGAAACTTACCGCAAGCTAACGGGCGGGAACTTGCAAAAAGCGTTGGCGGGGGTTAAAGCAGCCCTTGAAGCGGGTTTCTGCCCGGTTAAACTAAACATGGTCTTATTGAAAAATATGAATGTGGGCGACGTACCTGAAATGATAGAGTATGCAAGACAAACCGGTACGATACTGCAACTTATAGAGCTTGATCCAATAAACGTCACCAACAGTTACTATTCTACATACTACAAAAGCCTCGATGACCAAGAACAGATGCTGCGTGACAAAGCCGAAACCGTTGAGAAAAGACCCTTCATGCACAACCGCCTCATCTACCACCTGCCAAATGTAACCGTCGAAGTCGTGCATCCGATAGAGAACACTGACTTCTGCATGCACTGCACCCGAATGCGAGTCACCAGCGACGGCAAACTTAAACCGTGCCTAATGAGAAACGACAACTTAACAGACATCCTAACACCCATGCGCAAAGGAGCAAACGACCAACAACTAAAACAACTATTCATCCAAGCTAATTCACTAAGAGAACCATACAATAAGAGCGCTCAATGAAGCAAGGGGAAACTTAATCAGAGTTCGATTATTTTTGCTTCATGCTTTTCCGTATCAAGCAAGGCTAAGGTGGATTTTCCCGTCAGGTATCCGCAAAGTTCTCC
The DNA here is from genome assembly GCA_963767735.1 of Candidatus Bathyarchaeota archaeon. Classification (GTDB taxonomy): domain Archaea; phylum Thermoproteota; class Bathyarchaeia; order Bathyarchaeales; family Bathycorpusculaceae; genus Bathycorpusculum. The sequence goes on from CAVYES010000003.1 coordinate 83,188, forward strand.
TGGGTTTATAACCAGCGTTTTTCCCATCTTTTCGACGCTTCGATTGTGGCTGTGTCCGTGAATTACGGCGTCAAAGTAACCGCTGTTTACTAAAACGTTAAGCAACTCGGTTTCTTCTCCATGCAGCAAGGCAATTCTGTAGCCTTCCACAGTTACCGAGGCGAATCGACCGTGGACTGTGCAGTTGCTGGTTTCGCCAAACCGTTTCTTTAAAAGTTCGTGGTCTCCATCGTTGTTGCCAAATACGCCGATGAGTTTGCAGTTTAACTGTTTGAATTTGGGGATGACAAAACCTGCAATGTAATCGCCAGCGTGAAGTACCAAGCCTACTTTTTGGTTATTTAGGTACTTCACTGCGTTTTCAACTTGGGGCAAATTATCGTGCGTATCTGAAATTGCGCCAATCAACATGCTGTTTTCTCCCTTGGTATTTTTCTCCCCGTACAATAAAGGTTTTCCGTAAAACTTAACCTCGGCACAAATTCATTATAAAAACTTAAATGCTGATTGATAGTTAAGCTTGTAGGGAAGTGGAGCAAGATATTTAGCGCTAAACCGAAAAGAAGAGACACATTGGACATAATGGCGCAAATTCTCGAAATCACTAAAGAAGACACCCTTAAAACTCAGATAATGTATAAAGCAAATTTAAGCTTCAACCAACTCAACGAATTCCTTCAATTCATGGCAATAAACAATTTAATCACCCATAAAACCCTTGAAGGCAAAGGAGTCTACGCCACTACACTAAAAGGCTTCAATTTTATTCAAATATATAGTGAGTTACGTCAACTGGTAAAAACGGAAAACAGCAGCACACAAGTCAAAATTTCACCAAAACCTCCGTCAAAATCTTAAACTTATTTTAGAAACGTTCAAGCATCATCAGCAATTCGCTAAGGCTCTTAATAGTTTGGTCAGGACGAATCTCCTTAGCTTTCTCGATGCGTCTTTGAATATAAATGGCTTTCATGCCAACCGCTTTTGCACCTTCAATATCTGCATCTAAGGTGTCGCCGACAAAAACCGTTTCAGACGCAGAAACACCCAGCGCCCTTAAGGTGTTTTCAAAGATTTCTGGGCTTGGTTTGCGCTTATTCACTGCGCCAGAAACAACAACGGCATCAAACAATTTATCTAAATCATGAGTTTTGAGCAGCTCGTGCACACATTCGGGAATTGCAAAATTAGAAATTATGCCCAGCTTATATTTCCCATGCAAAATGCGCACAAGCTTCTCAGTATTTTCATCTAAATAAACAAAAGTCATGAATTCATCACAAAACTCAGCCGACGCAGAAGCCACAAAGGGGCTGGAAACGTCATAGTTGTAGCCTAAACTTTTCAATGTTTCAGAAACTCGAATGTTAAAGTGCGGTTCCTCTAAATTTTCATCAGCTTTAACATAGAGCTCATCACGAGCTTTAATGTACGCTTTTTGGAATATGTCAAAGGACACGTTTACCCCGTTTCTATTGAGGTACTTGTACATTCTCAACAATGAAGGGCTGTAAAACTCATGATTTTTCCTAATCATCATCAAAGTATCGAACATATCAAATAGAACAGCTTTAATCGGCATCGACTTTTCCTAACAGTAAACTTTGCCGAGCCTTAAAATTCTTATCGCAACGCAAAACGCCTTTTCCCGTTTGCCGCCCTTAACTTTTTCCTGAGAAAACATGATATTGCAAAGCAAATCTCTGCTCGATATCGATGCTTAAAAAGATGAGATATGACAATTTTTTAATAGCATTATAACACTGGAAGTATAATGCAGATTTGATAAGTGGATGATGAAAGCATAAATAAAAAAGGAATCTTGTCTGTTTTCATTGGATTCCTGAAATAAATTTAAACTGAAATCTAAACGATACTCGTCAAACCCTAAACCAAAAACAACCTTAAACAATCCCTGAAGAAAAGAAAAGGGAGCGGGAGGGTACTATTTACAATTGAAACATTTATGTAAAAAGTGCAGTTAATGTGAAAAGTATAACTAATTAGTTGGAAAGTATAAATGAAAGTAACACCAATTGGTATTTAGTGGTTAAGAATGCCTAAAAGAAATGTTGGACAGAAAGGGCAAGTTGTAATTCCTAAACAAATGAGGGATGCTTTGGGATTGAAACCGGGCGTTGAAATAACCCTAGAATTACGAGATAAAGAAATAGTGATTAAAAAGCCCGAAGTCAAGGGTAGTTATACTGAATATTTCATAAGCACTTCCTCGCCAAAATTAAAGAAAGAAGTGAATCTTAAGGAATTGTTTGAAGAAGAAGTTGAAGAACGACTTGGCTTACGTTGACGCAAACGTTTTCGTTTACCCTATATTTTATTCGGAAGATTTAGGAGCAAAGGTAAAGAAAGCTAGGGAAATATTGCAGAAAATAGAAGAAGGAGAAATATTAGCATACACTTCTACGTTAACATGGGATGAAGTTGTTTGGGCAGTGAGGAAATTTATGGGCAGAGAAGAAAGTATAACTCAAGGACAAAAACTGCTTGGTTTTATTAATTTACATTTCATAACTGTTGACGAAAATATCCTATGCCGAGCCCAAGCACTCATGAGCAACTATAATCTTAAACCAAGGGATTCAATTCATGTATCATCAGCGATTGATAGAAAACTAAAGACAATTATCAGCGATGACGTGGACTTTGATAAGGTTAAGGAAGTTAAAAGAATACCGCTTGTATAAACTGATTGCTTGGCTCCCTAAACAATCCCGAACAGTTATTTGTCCCAGAATTCTCTTGTGCGCAAATACTGAATCTTCGCCTTCAGCAAATCCATGTAAAACTGGTCTTCCTGCGGATGCATTTTCCCTAAAATCCGCGAAGCCGTTTCAGGACCAACACCTTTCACCTGCAGCGCTCTAACCGCCTGTTTGCCATAGCTGAGTATCAAGTCGGCTTTGCGTCTGGAGTTGCTTAGTTCTTTGAGTTCTTCAGGGGTAAGCTCTTTGCCTTCACGTCGCTTCTGCAAATCCGCTTTTAGCTTATCCGCGTCTTGGCTGTGGATAGAGCACAGTCAGCAATCTTGAATTGCAGTTCCCGCATTGCGGCTCATCGGCTAAATCTTTGATGCGAACCAGCTTTGTCCAAGTTCCACAGTTCATGCAGAGCAGATTTACCGTTCTGGCTTCAATCGCGTGCTTCATTCTGTCAATGTTGCTTAAAATTACGTGTTCAGGAGCCATCAACTCCGCCGTGTCGGCGTACTGCATCAAAATGTGATATGCCAGCGGCGATGGTTTTTCGTGGGCGAGTGCAGTTACAGTTATTTTTCCTTCTTTTATGTCATGCATTATTTGCTTGGTTTTTTGCAGGTCCACTTTATCCATCATGGCTTCTCGCAAAGTCTCATCATAAATCGGCGTTCCTTCGAAAGCGGCTTTGAGCTTTTCTCCACGCTCAGACATCGCCAATGTTTTTCCTCGGGGCATAGCGCCGAATCTTTCAGCGATAGCCTTCATCCTGCTTACGAACGGAAATTTAGAATTCACATAATTCAAAAAAGCCTCATCAATGCGGTCGTCGGCTAAATCAAACAGCTCTTTTGGCAGGCCTTTAATCTCTTGTTTAGAGGGTTTATGAATAGTTTCAATTAAAATGCGGTAGCCGTCGGTCCACCAGCCAGTAATAGCTTCACGTTCCGAGAGAATAGCATCAAATATCCCGCCTAACGTGCGATTAACAATCTCGCCAAAACACGCGTGCACAACAATGTATCTGTCCAGCATCTCAATAACAATGCGGTTCTGAGTAGGCAAAGGTACTCCGGTCTTTAGATGTTCATCAATTTCCAACGCGGCATCAAGAAGCGTTGCCTTATCAGTCTTCAACTCTGACGCTAACTGCTCCGCTGCAACTTCGGGTTTTTTGCCCTCTTTGAGCAGTTTACCGATTTTATCTCGCATTTCGCCCGTTTGCTGTGCAAGGTCAAATGGCACTGGAAGGATTTCTCCGTCCCAGCCTGGAACAGCCGCCGACGGGTCTTCCGCTGGCACAACATGCACTGTGCCTGTTTCATCGTTAATTTGCACCATTCGCCAAACTTTTCCACGCATAATAAAATGCAATCCAACCCGCGCGTGCAGGGTCATAAATTCGTCGCCTAAAGTGCCGATTTTTCGGTCGTTTAAAACGTTGATCACGGGGTAACGTTTCTCGTCAGGTATCATCGAGAGGTTGCTGTAATAGTATTCGCGTGTTCTTCCAGTTTTCTTCAAAACTTTTCCTTCTTGATCCAATCTAAGCTTGTGTAGGCTCTCTAAAAAATATACAACTTCTTGAAGCTTCTCCAAAGTAAGCGTGCTATACGGGTAAGCTTTCGTGACGATTTGGAAGAGTTCAGTTTGACTCACACTTTCTTTATCCATGAGGATGCCTGCAACTTGATGAGCCAAAACATCCAAGGCGTTTTTATGCAAAAGCACTGGTTCAAGCCTGCCTAAGTTGGTGTTTTCCACTGCCGCCATTGACTCCAATGTGTCATCTGGATACGCCGTGACGATTACTCCCTCGGAGAGACGCTCAAGACTATGCCCGCTTCTTCCCACGCGCTGAATTAAACTGCTGACTTGCCGCGGCGACATATATTGAATAACCAAATCCACATTTCCAATATCTATACCCAGCTCCAGCGTGCTCGTGCAAATGATTGCTTTTATTGTTCGGGAGCTTTGAAAGCATCTTCCGTCATGACTCGTTCTTCACGTGATAGGGAACCATGATGCACTGCTATGTCCGTGCGGTTGAGCTGGTCGAATCTGTGTCCAAGCAGTTCGGCGATAGTTCGACTATTGACAAACACTAAAGTTGATTTATGGCTGTCGATTAGTTCGATTAACCTTCGGATTCTCGCTGAGGCTTCAGGCGTGGTTTCAAGTTTTGCCGCTAACTCAAAGTCTTTTTCAGTCGGAGTCAAATACTCCACGCGGTAACGGTAGCTTTTAGCCAAAACCGCCTGCACAATACTAATTTTTCTGTTTGTTCCAGCAATGAACCGTGCAACTTCTTCGGGGTTGCCAACGGTGGCTGATAAGCCGATTCTCTGAAACTCTTTACCCGTCACCTCTAAGACTCGTTCAAGCGCTATTGCAAGTTGCGCCCCACGTTTACTTTCAGCCAAATCATGCACTTCATCAATTATGACGCATTGCACGTTGCTGAGGTGTCGGCGCATTTGGGAGCCGGGAAGGATGGCCTGCAAAGTTTCAGGCGTAGTCACAAGCATTTGGGGCGGTCTGAGCGCTTGTTTTCTGCGAATTTTCATTTCTGTATCGCCATGGCGAACTTCAACAGTTATGTCTAATTGTTCACTCCAGAAAGTTAACCGCTTAAACATGTCACGGTTCAACGCGCGCAGAGGCGTAATGTAAATTACTTGTATGCCCTTTTGCTCTTGATTTTTCTGTTCAACTAGCCTCGAAAAGACAGGGAGAAGAACTGCTTCAGTTTTTCCAGTGCCCGTCGGCGCGATCAAAAGCACATTCTTGCCTTCCAACACTGGGGGAAATGCCAAAGTCTGCGGCAAAGTAGGCTCAGAAAAGCCAAGCTCTTTTAATCCCTTGCGGACAGGTTTAGCGAGTAATTCGAAAACAGAACTGGAATTTTCAATTTGCATTTTCTTAAATAATTACTCGGCAAAAGGATGCTTTAACTGTTTAGCTTAAATTAACCTTATTTGCCCTAAAATCACGTTTGAATTAGCCTTCTGTTATTCATCCTTATTTTTTTTATCGAATTAACAAAAAGGTAAATTTTGATTCTCAACAAGATTAATATGAATTGCAGGCAAAGAAAGATGTAATGAAGAATTGAACTTATGGTTTGTATAAACTGTAGTTATCGATAGGCAAGGGGAATAGAATGAACTTAAAACTTTATGCAATTAAAAGGGGCAATCAAAAACTTGCCAGCTCCATACAGCTGGTCGTAGTTGACTTGGATAAAAGTAAACGTTACCCGTTAAACTTTGTCTGTGTTCTGCCTCAATACCTCCGCTTGCTTGAAAGGCGATCCAGCAACTTTGCTAAAATTTTCGGCAGAAAAAGCCTGCCTGTAGCAAAAGATCTTTTGGTTGAAGCAAAGCACAGGGAAGACGATCCTGAAATCCAAAAAGTCATAAGTAAAAGGATAAAAGCCATCGACTCGGAACGAACATTCTAGAAACCAGCAGCCTAAACAGCGCTGTTACGGAAGGTTTAGCGTTATTTGCTAGCTCTTATGAGAACTTTTTAAATTTAAATTCAGGTCAAGCAACTGTTAGTGATTATTGGATTAAAATATGGCTTTAGACTTGGGGATTCTCTTCGCTGTCACTGCGATGTTAAGTTGGGGCATAGCGGACTTTCTCGCAAAGAAAGCCATAGATAAAATTGGTTACAAAACATCTTTAGTTCTAAACCAAGCCGTAGCCTTAGTGCCAGCGGTCATTTTTGCCATCCTGTTCTTCAGAATGCCTTCTTTATCAATCTACTTAATCGGCATAATAGTGTTGGCGGGTATTTCAGGAGTCTTTGGGTACATTTTTTTGTATAGAGGATTCCAGAAAGGCAACGTCTCTGTTGTGTCTCCGATAACGGCAAGCTGGTCAGTGGTAACAATTTTGTTAGCATTTTTTCTGTTCGGGGAAACACTAACACCTATTCAAATCATGGGAATCATTGCCGTGCTCATCGGGGTGTTCTTTGCCTCCACAAATTTTGCCGAACTCAAAACCAGCATCAAACAGGGACGATCAGCTGGGGTTTTGGATGCTCTGATAGCGATGGTTTCTTGGGGAATCAGTTATGCCTTGCTTAGACCTATTGTTGCAGCAGTCGGACCCATCTTGGCTCTGCTGTTTCTTAAAGTGCTGGCGGCGGCAACTTTATTTTCGTGGGTAGGAACCACTAAAACAAAAATTTCTATTCCGCCTAAAATGATTTTTCTATTCATAGCCATGGCGGGGGTGCTGGATTTTTTGGCTTATACAACCTTTAATCTAAGCCTAAACACGCAACTGGTCTCTATAGTAAGCCCAATTGCAGCATCGGCTCCAGCTGTCACTGTTGTGCTTGCTTACATTTTCTTAAAGGAAAGACTAGTGAATAACCAGAAACTTGGGATAATAGTGATTTTAGCAGGATTAATTCTTATTTCCTTAACTTAACGTCAAAACGTTCTTCGCTGACTTGAGTGTTTCTGACAAATTTATTTTCCATGATTTGCTGAAGAGATGAGAAGGGAAATAAGGTAGTCATGTTCCACTGTACCGAAGGCTCCATTTTTTGCCGAGACCTCGTCAAATTTTTTTACGCCGTCAGGTTTCAGAAACGGCGATTTAATTGCGAAAGGCACAGGCTCCCTTGAATGCGTTCCGAGCTTGATCGGTGTGGGGTGATCAGGCGATATTGCAATCGCATAGGGCTCCGTTAAGCCGTCAAGGATTCTGCCAAGCAGCCTCTTGTCTAAGTCCTCAATCGTTTTTACTTTTAAGGCATAATCTTTGCAGTGTCCCGCTTCATCTGGTGCTTCAACATGAACAAAAACTAAATCATTATTCTCAAGAGCTTTCAGTGCGGCATCGGCTTTGCCTTCATAGTTAGTGTTATCCAAGCCTGTTGCTCCAGGAACGTTGATGATTTCCATTCCTGCATAAGTGCCGATTCCCTTCACTAAATCAACCGCAGAAATGACTGCTGCTTTCAAACCGTATTTTTCCTTCAACGTTGGCATGGATGGTTTTTTGCCGCCGCCCCAAGGCCAAATCAGATTACCCGGGTTCTTGCCTGCCTTTTCCCGCGCGATGTTTACGGGATGAGTCCGCAAAATGCCTCCCGAACGAATAATTAACTCTCTGAGCAATCGTGCTGTTTTTTCTGCTTCTGCCGACTTGGCTTCTGGCAGCACCTCCGAAAAATTCACTCCTATAGCGTCATGCGGAGGGGTGCATTGAATAAGCTCTGGCTTTGGAAAGTTTCGCAGAATCAGAAAGTGCCTGTAATCAAGACCTGGAGTAGAATTCGATTTTGCCTAATTTTCCAAAAGCTTTGTTTATTGATGCTATTAGTTTGCTTGATTCTTCAGTTGTTATGTGACCCGCGGAATAATCAACGATAACTCCATCTTTCTCTGTTATCAAATTACACCTGTAAGCCGCGTCATTTTCCCCTAGCTTTATTCCTCTTGCAGGAGCTTCAAGTGGGCCTCTGCCTGTGCAGTACTTTCTCGGATCGTATCCTAAAAGTGAGCATATGGCTGTTTCTGAGCCTGGGTTTAACTCGTCTGGAACGGTTTTGATTAGACCGCTTTGTCCCTTGGCTAGCTATTGAATCCATATTTGGTTTGTATGCTGCTTGAAGCGGCGTCTTGTTTCCCAATTCAGGAACAGGGTAATCAGCCATTCCATCTCCAACAACAAGTATATACTTCATTTCAGTCAACCCAAAGTCGTTATTAGTCAGGCCATCGGCTAAACCGAGGTTTGCCTTTTCATTGATTCACAAACATATCGCAATGGCATATTTATTTACTCTATCATCAAGCTTCAAACGCATAATGTTTATTTGCTCTTAAAGTATGAATATACTCTCAACTGATCAACGGAGTTAGCGGTTAAAAGCATTTTTAACTAAAGAGCCGATTATTGTGGAAGAAAGCGGGTACGTCCTTCATATAAACTTTGAAGAAATTAAAGCGGAATTAGACAGGTTCCACGACGTAGATGGGGAACTAAAAGGCAACATTACGTCTTTTGTTATTCGGCTAAAAGAGGCGGCCTCTCGCATTGAGCCGACTTTAAAGAAAGAAACTAATAATGAACGGGAACTTTGGGATGAATACAAAAAGCTGCAAAGAGAAAAACTTGCTGTTCTTAGATTTGTCTCATGAGTGGGACTATCTTGACCAAAGTGCAAAAGATATTAATCCGAAACTGGATTTTCTGGTTAAAGACGCAATTGAAGAGTTAAACGATCATGTTAGCGTCCTAGCGGAATATCACCGTGCCCACATCGACATCTTGGAAATCTACAACACACGCAAAATCGAGTTTTTAGCTCTCATCATTACGGCCGTCGTCTCATACTTAGCAGTGTGGGAATTTTTTGTTCGGGATTTACTGGTAAGCATAGTTTTTCCTTATGGATTGAGTCCCAGCTTGAACTATTTGTCAGTGATACTTACATTGCTGCCCGTTTTCGTAACCGTTATATGGGCTTGGGTTAAACGAGAAACCTACTTTTAGACAAAATTCTCTTTTGACACAAACGACACAATCGAGCAACCGATTGTGACTGTTAGCGTACAGTAACAAACGTATTTAAGAATTAATGGGTCTAACTTTAAAAGGAGATTTTTTAAATGGATGGAATGGAACTTCTTATCATAGGCATAGTTGCAATCGTGATTATAATGTGGGGTCCAGGGAAGATTCCGGAGTTTGCTAAAGCATTAGGCAGAGCTAAAGGGGAATTTGAGAAGGCTTCAAAGGACTATACTGTTTCAACTGCTAATGTTACTGCACCAGCCACTGCAAAAACTAAGGATGAAATTTTAGTTGACACAGCCAAAAGTTTTGGAATATCAACCGATGGCAAGAGCAGACAGCAGATTTCTGATGAGATATCTTCAAAAGTACAACAATTAGGCTCCGACTAAGGGCTTATTTAGCCTGATCAATTCTTGGCTAAAAAATAGGTGAGACGCTTAAAATATTATAGCGTCCTTCGCAATGTTGTCACTGGCTTTTTGAGTTGTTTTGTCGCAAAGTTTATATTCCCACGGTGGGATTTTTTGGTGGGAAAAGAATGAGCACTGAAGAAATAACTGTTGACAGTAAAGGGCGTGTCCTAATACCCAAAGTGGTTCGAGATAAAATGGGGTTACACGCTGGAGGAAAAGCTCGCCTGAAAATCGAGAAAGAAAACATAGTTATTATGCCTCCGATTTCAGCTGAAGAGTTCATTAAAGAAATGGAGGGCTGCATAAAGGAAGGCACCCCCAACATGGATCCGCTAAAGCTGAAGAAAATATGGGAACCTGCAGAAAAATAAAAGGGGAGCAAAATGCTGTTCGTGGACTCTAACATATGGTGCTATTATTTTGATCAGCGCCTTTCTGAACATGCATGTGTCCGCGACGCTATGCGAAAAATCATAAAATCTGAGGAAATTGCTTGCAATACCATTATAGTCATGGAAGTTGCACATTACCTTGTTAGGCATTTCGAAGAAAAGATCGCCCTCAAGAAACTAGAGTCCTTCGTTAATTTAGGCAACATGCAAATCGCGGACTTCAATCGGCAAGCATTGGCAGAGACCGTCGATAACCTCCTAGCGTATGCATACGGTGAAGGTTTAGGGGGAAGAGATGCAACAGTAATTACTACCATGAAGTTGCAAAACATAAAGAAACTTGTTTCTCATGATGATATCTTCAAGCGTCTAGCAAACAAACTGAAATTGGAAGTCATAGACCCCGCCCAGCCAGCTGAATCATAATATTCCCAGTTTTATAGTGCTCTGACTTTGGTTGATTTTAGAAATACGCATACTTAGTATTTTATTCCTAAAATATTTTAAAAAAGGAGCTGTCTAAGATTTGTGGCTGTTTTCTGTTGTGGCTTTTAGGATTTCGTCTGTGGTTCTTAGCAGTCCGATTCTTGGAAAAATGTACTTGAGTGTTGCTTCATGTTCGTCTTTGCTGTTTGCAGCCATGGCGTCTGTGGCGAAGACTTGGTTGTATCCGCGTTGATATGCGTCTCTGGCAGTTGTCTCCACCCCTATGTTGGTTGAAACTCCGCATAGAACAATGTTTTCTATTTTTCTGCGTCTTAGCTGCAAATCAAGTTCGGTTCCGTAAAACGCGCCCCACTGCCTCTTCGCTAAAACTATGTCCTTGCCTGTGGGCTTTATTTCTTCAACAAAATCTGACCAATCTGCCGGTCTCGGGCCAGAACCCCACTGACTTTGCTGGTCGGTTACGGGATGCAACATGTCTCTTCCGTCAACGGATGTCACATGAACTAAGAAAACGGGTATTCCGGAGTCTCTGAATTTGGCGACAAGCTTTGAAACGTTTGCGATAACTTGGCTCGCAGTGTTAGGTTCAAGTTTTCTGTCAAGTGCAAAGATGCCCTTTTGTACATCTATAACAACCAATGCAGTCTTGTTCGAATCTATTTTCAAATCAACCATATCAAAATCACTACACTGAAGGTGGGAAAAGATTCTTATATGCATTTTTCAATCTGGCCTTCCAGCAGCATGGCAAGATAAGATAATGGTTTTCAAGAACAAAAACTGTGAAAAGAGCCTACTGAACTCATTAAAGGAACAGAGGCTGTGTGAAAAAGGTCTTTTCGTTGATGGCAGGTGACCGTTAGCCTTAAATCTAGAATAGCTTTAGAGCTACTGATGAGCCATGAGCGAACATGTAACTGGCCTCAACAGAGACCAAACAGCACTCTTTCCCAACACGCTCGAAGGATACGTGGATAAGGAAAACCCGGTCAGGTTCATAGACGCCTTCGTAGACAGCCTCAACTTGGAGAAACTCGGCTTCAAACACTCGGTACCAACTGAAGTTGGAAGACCATCATACGACCCTGCAGACCTTCTCAAACTCTATGTCTACGGATACCTAAATCAGATCCGTTCAAGCAGAAAGCTGGAACGCGAATGCCAAAGAAACATAGAGGTCATGTGGCTCGTGAAAAAACTGGCTCCAGACTTCAAGACCATTGCTGACTTCCGCAAGGACAACATTGACTGCGTGAAAGGCGTCTTCAAAGAATTCGTCAAGCTATGCATCAGCTTAGATCTATACGGTGCCAAGTGCATAGCAGTGGACGGCACCAAATTCAAAGCCGTAAACTCGCTCGACAAAAACTTCAACCGCAAAAACTTGGCCTACAGAATGAAAATGATAGACCAGCACGTAACAAAATATCTGGCTGAGATTGAAGAGGAAGACCGCAAAGAGGCACAAGCTGACTCTAAACATGTTGAAGTGCTTCAGGAAAAAGTTCAGAAACTCATGAACCGAAAAGAAGAGTACTCAGAGCTTCTTTCCAAACTCAAAGAGTCCAAGCAGAATGAGGTATCCCAGGTCGATCCTGATTGTAGGCTGATGAAGAATAGAGGCAGGATTGAGCCTTGTTATAACGGTCAGGTTGCGGTTGATGATAAGAATCATTTAATTGTTGATTACAACGTGACGAATGCTCCGGCTGACAATTGCCAGCTCAGTCCTATGGCTATAGGCGCTAAGAAGATGCTCGGAGCAAAAAACCTAGATGCTGTTGCTGACAAGGGATACTTCAGTTTCGTTCAAATCAAAGACTGCGTGGAAAATGGCATTATTCCTTATGTGCCTGAGCAGAACCGGTATGGCGTTGGTTTTGTCAAGAGAAAAGGGGTTCCGACTCAAGAATTCCACGTTGATAAGTTCGTTTATGATGTGGGGACGGATACGTTTGTTTGTCCCGGGGGGAATGAGCTTGTTTTCAGCTATTTAGATCATGCTCATCAAAAGAACATTCGGGTTTACAGGACTGATGCGTGTTTCTCTTGTGAGTTTTTTATGGTGAAGTGTACGTTGAATAGGCATGGGCGGACGTTGTGGCGTTGGGAGCATGCTGAGGTTCTGGATGAGATGAGGGCGAGGTTGTTGCGTGAGCCTGAGAAGTTGGCTTTGAGGAAGAGGCTTGTGGAGCATCCGTTTGGAACTATGAAACGTGCGTTTAATCAGGGTTATTTGCTGCTCAAAGGTCTTAGGAAGGTTGTTGGCGAGGTAGGGTTTACTGTGTTGGCTTATAATATGAGGCGGGTTTTGAACATTCTTGGACCAGGATTCACGCGGGTTTTCTGATCAGGACGAGGAAGAAAAGAAATAGAAAGGCAAAATAATCTAGCCATGGCAAGATTGTAAGATCCCAAACACTCAAGGCAAACTACTAATTTTCACACGGTCTCAACAGCCATGCGCGCTAAAATGACTCTTTGTGTTAACGGCAAGCAAACAACATCCACCTAGGATATTTTAGGATATTTTAATAGGCAACCTGCAAACGATTTAGGTTTTGCTTCAAAAAAGCAACCCAAACCAGCCTGAACAGAAATGGCAACACCACTGTTGTTGTTCTATCAGACAAAGAAACTCAATAAAAGCAGTCACCAACGCCAAAAAACAACAAGCCAAACATCCCAAACTATCGCGGCGCGCTGGAAATTGATATCTTCACAAAATATTTGGAAAACGCAAATAAGTTGGTGCGATGTCCTATAATTTCGGACGATGAGAAAATCGAGGTACGATGAAGCTGAAAGCGGGGAAAATTAAGCTGGAGGCTTGTGAAGTCTTTTTCCGCTATTGAGTCCACAACCAAAAGATTTGGTCATTATATTTTGAGGATATCGAGGTACAACGAAGTCGGAAGGTAGTAAGTAGCGATAAACGATTTCGGTCCTATTTGATAGTCTTAGCAGCGATTCTGATTATTATAAAAATAAGAATTGAAGACACTTGTTTATGGAATTCCTTTATGTCTAGATCCCCATGAGCAAGTCTGTTTCTAAAGTTGATCGCATCCCCTTCAACTAGGAATAACTTCATGAAATACTGAAAGTCTCTCCCGAAATTTGCCTCAACTTCTTTTAGATTTAGTAGCCCACCCAACTCTCTACTCTGGATAACTTTCCCTTCAATACTTGAGACATCAGCACCAATTCCCTTCAAATAATTAAATATAGTTGCTTCAATCATTGGAACTAGAATTGATATTGAAGCCACATAATCACCGTTAAAATGGTGATAAATACCGAAATCAGCGATTTCTAGTATATTGTTATCGATGCAGGAACATCGGGATAAAAACTCTTCAATCATAGATACTGAAAACCGACCTCTCTCTTCAAGACTATCAGTTATTTCACTAACGAACCAAATAGTCTCTCTTAGACCGGGTATCAGTTGTTCGTTCAGTTGAGACCTTTCTTTGTCTTCGCCTGGTTCCACCTGAATAATCTTATGTCCCGTATCGAGTATAGTATTAAAGATACTTAACAGTGGACTATTTTTTGCTATATCTTTCGCTAATTTTTCGCTCTCAGCAACGTTGAGTGCGATTAGTCTGGGTTCATTCGCCAAATTCATCAAAATTGAGATTGAATCAGTTTGGCTTAATTTATCAACGTATTTTCCGATTACTTTTTCTAGTTTCTCATAATGTTGTTTAGCTGCCTTTTCAAACTCTTCCAATTGCTCTTTAGGCAAAGTTATTTCTTTAAGCTCGCTGGAAAAATCAGTCTCGGACAGCATTGATTTTATTTCTTCAGTCTTTTCTTTGTTACCAAAGCGAACACTGCAATCCAACGCCGACTCAAGAATTGCAAACTTAATTAGGTTGCTTCCTTTTCCCTTCAAATTCGCCTCTTCGATCCATTTCTCGAGGATTCTATTTTGAAATTTCTCGATATCAGCATCGCTTTTTAGAAAACGAGCTAAATCAACTGCATCAAATAGAAATGACCTTTGAAAATGGTGGGGGTCTTCACCTAACTTCCTTTCAGAGAAATCAAGGGCAGTTTCAATTACCTTTTGGGTATTCGCTTTCTCAGAACAAAGAAGCAGATTCTTGTAGAGTTCAATGAGACGCGATACTGTTATAGTAGGTACGGAATCTTTTTTGGAGTCTAAATACCTAACTATCCTACCTGAAATTTCTTTCAGTTCTTTTAACTGGTTATAAGTTTTGTAAATATAAATCGCATTTTCAAGAGAGCAAACAAAAGTCGATAGCCAGTTCTTTTCTAATGACAGTTTTTCCATTTGCTCGAATTTCTCAGCTGAACCAACACCCTTTTTGAAGTTTTTCTCTATCTTTGACTCTCCAAAGAGTCTGATCGCCTCGAAAAAAGGACTCCTTTGTAGGTCAATCGTTTTCAAAGTATCCAATCGGCCTTGCCATAGGTCTTTATTTTCTTCTCTTTTAAAAAAAGACAAATAGTGACTATCTGCCATCATTGTTAAGTGGAAATCTTTCGTTGAGTCAGCTTCGGCGTCTTCAAGCGCTTGAATTAGAAAATGCTTCTCTGACATGATAACCAAGCCATAATAGGTTGCATCCTCAAGAAAAACTTTTTGAGTCCAAGAAAGTCTGCCAGACTCATGGAAATAAACATCCTGAGACCAAAGGGTCAACAGGAAATGAAATCCGTAGCACCATCGTGCGGATGAGAAGTAAGAGCTTGATCACTAGATAATTTTAGAGCAAGTTGTATTCTCTGAACTTTTTTGCGCAAAAAAGATTTCGTCAGTATATGTTGAGGATATCGAGGTACGATGAAGCTGAAAGCGGGGAATTAGTGCTGGAGGCTTGTGAAGTCTTTTTCCGCTATTGAATCCAAACAAAAATATCCCCTTCTACTGAAAATATCAAAACATATTTTTGATTATGAAAAAAGAAGGGTCTCGAATTAATTTTTTAGTTAAAAAAATAAGGTTTCAATAAAGAAAGGAAGCTGAGTAGGTTATTGTTTAGTATGGTTCTTTTTTCCCGGACATGTATGCCCAAGCGCCGACTATCGCAACTGTTAAGCATGCTCCTGCAAATCCTGAAATCAGGAAGCTTGTCATACCGCCAAGCAATGGCAAAACTGCAATCATCCATGGGATAACAAAGACTGCTGTAACTTGTGCTATTATGCCTGCTACGAAACCTAAAACAGCTATTACACCAAATATTTTCAATCTACTGTTCATTCAATTCACCTTTTTGTTTTAGCATTTACTTGGCGCTTCTTTTTAGGCTAACTTACATGTTTTTGTCTAAACAGTTTAGCGCTCCTATCGCCTTTGACTCTTCCATTTAAAGCATACGACGATTTTTTACGTGACATATAGCTGTACAGCTATACGTGCATATCTTGATCATATTAACAATGTATAAGATTGTACACAGCATTTCTGTCTTCAGAGGTAATCAAAATTGTCCGAAAGTTTCGCAAAAAAGTGGGAAAGTAAACGGGAAGATGAGCCCTTCTCAAACCGCATTAAAGACGCCGTAAAACCACCGGGACCATTGAAGCCACGACTAGACTTTGCCGTCAGGCGCATTGATCTCCAAGTACAGAAGCTTGACCAAGCCACAGACCGATTCAGCCAAAGAGACAAAGCAATTTTCGCAAGAATAGTTGACGCATATGCAAAACATGACAGCGCACGCGCAAACGTATTTGCCAACGAATTAGCTGAAGTTCGAAAAATGTCAAAGTTAATAATGAATGCTAAACTTGCACTTGAACAAATTACATTAAGGTTACGAACAGTTTCAGAACTGGGTGACGTAGTATCAACATTAGGCCCAGCCGTCGGAGTTCTACGTTCAGTCAAAGCGGGCTTAGTGAGTGTGTTTCCAGAAGCAGAGAGCGAACTGGGCGAAATTGGCAACATGTTAAGCGGAATCATGATCGAAGCAGGCCAAGGTAGTGGAATGACACTAAACTTTGACACAGTAAACGAGGACGCATCAAAAATTCTCACAGAAGCAGCAACCGTTGCAGAGCAGAAGATAAAAGACAAGTTCCCAGATCTGCCCCCGGGAATGCCATCGACTTCAGGCTCACAAACCGAAAAATCAACACAGAGTTTCTAAAACAGGAGGAAAACAACAAACATGTCTAACTCCAATCTTTTTCTTTATATTGGTAAACCTATTAAAAACGAGTATGGTCGTATAATTGGTAAAGTTGCATCTTTCGCATTAACACCGAGCGGGAAATTTGACGCTGTATACGTCGAATTTGGCGACGGTCAATTCACAAAACAGCCCTTGGAAACCTTGAAATTTAATGGTGCTGAAGTCACGTTCGTTTCAAAAATTAAGAACCAAGCGGGTGTACTTTGTGACCAAATTCCTCTCATATGGCGTAAAGACCAGGCTTTAAAAGATTTATGTGACAAGAAAAAAATCGCGCCTGAACTCTTTCAGGAGCTTCACAACAGCTTCACCAGCGTTTTAACTCAACTGAAGAAGGACGCCCAAATCATTGTTGACGAATCTGGCATAGAAATTGTACGCTGCCAAGAAGAAATATCATCGCTCAGCTATGCCATTGTTAACCTTGAAATTGAGCACGAAATAGGCAAAGTGGATGAAGAAAGCTACAAGAATGCTTTTGCACTTCTGCAAGAAACATTTAAACGTGCCACTTTAGAAAAAACCGATTTCGAGTTGACAAAAAGCAAAGTTTCAAGCGTATCTGCTAGGCGACTCACAAGACATTATGCAGAAATCTAAAACTTACGCTGAACAAGTAAGTGTTGCCCAGAAACTGCCTGAACCTCCAGTGGTTGTCTACGTTAAAGAGATTGGGAAAGCTGGCATATAATAATAGCCAAACAAAGTGAAAAATATCGTTCAGTGGAGGAGTAAGATATGAAAAGTTTAAGCTTAATTAATCAAACTCCTCCGCCTATACGTGACGTCGCAAACAAGTCTATCACCACTCTTAAGGTTCAGCAAAACAAGCTGGAGCAAGCGAGTTTTCGATTAAAAGAGCGAGACCGTATACTTTTTGAAAGTTGCATGGGTGCCCTGAAAAAGAATAATAGAGAAAAGGCCGCGATTTGCGCTACTGAGCTTGCTGAAGTCCGAAAGCTTGTAAAGTTTCTCTATAATGTTCAGTTAGCTATTGAACGAGTGATTCTGCGTCTTGAAACAATAAAAGAGCTAGGCGAAATTGTTTCGGATTTGAAGCCTGCATTGCGGCTGCTTCAGAATGTTTCCCAAGAGCTATTTCAGGTCTTACCTGATGTTAGCTCAGAACTCGATAACGTTAATTCCACAATCCAAGAGACGCTTCACGCAACAAAGCTCTCAGCAAACGAAGAGTTGATTCCAGTTGGCAAGAAGACCGAAGGCGGCGAAGAGATACTAAAAGAAGTTACATGCTTCATGCAGCAAAAAATAGCTGAAACTCTTCCAGAGCCACCCACCGTTTCACCGGTGAAAGAGAAGACGCCGATTAAGGAGCTCGTTGCTCTCACTGCCAGTTCTTCACAGATGATTGGCCATAAAACTACGGAAGAAACCGGATTTGATCCATCAACAACTATATTCTCCTACAAGAAGTCTGAAATCAAAGAGTTCTCGTTGAAGGTTGAGAAGCCTTGCTTGGAAGACGTGCTTCTTGATTATGTCCGCAAGACTAATGGTGAGGTAGATTTAAGCCGCTGTTCAAATGAACTGCAAACTTCCAATGAAGAAATTGAGCGTGCCCTTGAAAGTTTAGGAACAAAGGGCAAAATAAAAATTGAGTTAAAATCGCCTGAATAGGAGAAGAAAAAAATGAGCGCCTCGAATGAACTAGAAAAAGCAGCGACAGCGTATGCTTTAGATGCTGTACGGTTAGATAAGCAAGGACAGAAAGGAAGAGCCATAACTCTCTATCAAAAAGCAATTGAGAGTCTCTTGCAGCTTGTTCAGCTTTACCCCGAATATGGTTTAAACAAAGTTTACGTTCAAAGAGCAATTGCTTACCAAGAACGAATCAAAGCATTGCAAGGAGCTGTTTCGTCAACTGAAATGAACGAAGCCTCCAACAACGACGGTGACGGCGGCGGAGGAGCAACGATGGATGGCAACGGTGCTGGAAACGGAAATGGGAAACCGAACGGTGAGGAGCTCGTAATCACAGAGAAACCTAAAGTAAACTGGGCTGAAGTTGTAGGCTTAGATACAGCCAAAAAAGCCGTTAAAGAAGCCATCGTTTATCCGGTTCAAAGACCCGACCTGTTCCCGTTGGGCTGGCCAAGAGGTATACTGCTTTTTGGTCCACCTGGCTGTGGTAAAACTCTGTTAGCGGCGGCGGTTGCAACGGAGATTGATGCTAACTTCTACTCTATCGATGCAGCCTCCATCATGTCCAAGTGGCTTGGAGAAGCTGAGCAGAACGTCGCTAAATTGTTCGGTTCAGCCCGCAAATCCTCAAACGAGGGCAAACCAGCCATCGTGTTTGTTGACGAATTAGACTCGCTAATGGGGGCTCATTCCAATGAGGTCGGCGGAGAAATTCGCGTCCGCAACCAGTTCCTAAAAGAAATGGACGGCATTGTTGACAAGGGCAAAGCTCTACACGTTTACGTTATCGGCGCCACGAATAAGCCTTGGGATTTGGATTGGGCATTTATTAGGCGATTCCAGAAAAGAATTCTTGTACCCTTAGCTGACCATTCTACTCGATTGAGTATGCTAAAGCTTTACTCAAGCAATCTGCAGATCGATCCAAGCGTGGACTTAGATGAGTTAGCTCGTCTTGCAGAGGGATTCTCAGGAAGCGATATACGAGATGTTTGCCAGTCTGCTCAGCTAAAACTTATCGGAGAATTCTTCGAGTCAGGCCAAGCAATGGATAAAGAGGCTAAGCCAAGAGCTTTAACAATGACTGATTTCCGCCAAATCCTAGAAGACCGCAAACCAAGCGTCTCCTTAGACATGCTGTCACAGTATAACAGGTGGTTCGAGGCTTTCAAAGCCTTGTAACACAGAAGGGAAAAAAACAAAAACCAAAACAATGGGTTGGGTGGAAAGGTTTGGAGAAATTATATTTTTTGCTCGCTCCCCCTTCTCCCCTCAAACTATCTCCAAACCCCACAACCCAATAAAATTTCTTCTTTTTTTCTTGTTAATTTTGTCTTTTACCCCGCGTTTGGTACGTGCTCAAGCCTCCTTTCAGTCTGCTATATGCTTTTATTTTGAGACCGCGTGAAAATTCAGCGGTCTGAAATTTTTTATCAAGAGAAGAAGAAGCGGGGAAAAACCGTTTTTCTTCCTCCAACAATCCAAGCGGTAATCGTACAAATTGATTGCTCTAATGAGCATTTATGCCTAAGAGGGCTTATTTGTCAGGCTTATCTCAAGTTCTCACAGGCTCAATAGGCTTCAATGTGATTCGATAAGTCAACATAGACCAATGCCTGGACTTAACATACGCATTTTTCTGATGAAGACTTTTTCTGCGACTTTTAGGGTGAATTTTGAAAAACTGTTTTATACTACAAAGCACTTTTGATGAGGTTTGTAGGGTGAGGGGCAAAGTTTCATGAGGAAAAGTACGGTTTATTCCTTCGTTGTGTTGGCCCTGCTGTCTTTGGGCATGGTTTTAGTTCCGCCGGCATTTAGCCAAACACAAGACATCAAGGTCATAAAATACAGCTATTATATTGACTCATTGGGCTATTTAGATGTGGTCGGGTTAGTTCAAAATGTAGGTCCTAACACGGTAAGCTCAGTTCTTTTGACGGGTTCAGTGATCTCTAAGGGCGTGGACCAAGGTGATTCTGAGACTCAAGCTTTTGTGTCATATCTAGCTCCGAATCAGGAAGCCCCCTTTTACATGGAGTTTCCACAGCCCAACACCCCCAACGAATCTTGGTTTTCGGTAGACGTCACGAGTATTAACCTCAAAGTTGCCTCGGCGACCCCGACAAGCAGCTATCAATACCCAGACTTAAAAATCGCAAGCAGCTTTGATTATGTTGATAGCACTTTAGCTACCAAAGGTACTTACTGGGTCAACGGCACCATTCAAAATACAGGCAGCCAAACAGCTCAAAACATGACGGTGGTTGCCGCCTTTTTCAACTCTACCGGTACCGTGGTCGCAGTAGGATACACAGATTTCCTACTTCCGGTCTCTCTAGCTCCCTCTAAAACGGTCCCATTCCAAATTGGCGCATTTGACATAAATCAGACTGGCATAGATACAGCTCAAAAAATCACAAGCTATCAACTACTAGTTCAGACTCTGGAGCCAATTCTTTCGGGCGCACCAATATACACTGCGTCTCCAGTCTCTGAAAGCTCTCCATCTCCCGGTGCTACAGCCTCTCCATCTTTAAGTGCTACAGCTCCTCCGTCAACTTCATCATCGCCCGTCGCTGTCAAGTCCAATACTTCCTTCAACCCAGAGGTAATCTATGCAGTAGTCATTGTGGTAATCCTTATCGCTGTAGCGGGAGCCATAATAGTGCTAAGAAAAAGTAAGCCTCCTCAGACAGTAAAACAGGCGAAAAAAGCAGGGAAAAAATAGCATTGTATTGTTGAATTTGGCGCTTGCATTTACCTCGGATGCTAGACCAGCTTGGGAAACGTGCGACTGTTTAAATATTTCTTGTGCACACTGGTTTGTTTATGAGCTTTAGACCTCAAACTGGTGCGCGCCGAAACGCTGGCCGACAATTCTCAAAGTCTGAGCATGATAAGAAAGCGAAAGAAAAAAAGCAGCGGTCTAGCGGCAAGTATCTGGGAGAAGAAACCGAGGTTTCTGGTAAAGACGCTGTTGAAAAAACTCTGGGCAGCTTAAGCAGGTTTGGTAATCAAATTTTTGCCCTTTCACCTTTCAGCCAATATTTCGATGATTGGCTCATGCATTTGCGTCAAATGATTTCTGAGTTCGAGTCAAATCCAGCCATAACTGTTGACGACCAATTTGTTTTGGAACGTTCTCAGATTTTTCTTGACGTTGAAGGTGTGCTTGCTGAAAAGAAGCTTCAAGAAACAAACCTCACCGGCGAAGCAAAGGAGCTAGCAGACAACAACCACCTTCTGGTCGAAACCGATAAAGAATATGCTGAAAAAACAAGAGAAATAAGCATCAAAAGAAACTCGGAGGTTCAACGCTTAAGCACTGAAATCCGCGGGCTAGAGGATGAAGTGGCTGGTCAGGAAGAAATTAAAATCAGATTTTACAAAGTGAACGCTCGAAAAAAAGCCGCGGAAAAACTTGTCCAGACAAGACAGGCATTAAAGTCCGCAAAGAACGAGTTAGAAGTCACATTGCAGAGCTTCACTGCGGATCAAGAGAAACTGCATGACTTTTACGAGAAAAAGAAACAAGAAATTACGGAAAGAGTAGATGCTTTGCATAAAGAACTTGAAAAACTCGAAACCGACACATCCTTAGGCACAAGACAAACAGCATGCAACGCACTGGCTAACGCAATAAATGCTCTTCTTCAAAGAAAACCTCTACCGCCTGAAAATCCGTAGACAAATTAACGGGCAAAGCTAACTGAAAGGTTAACCTACTTCAAACTTGTTTGCACTTGTACTTGTTATTCCTGACCCATCAAGCTTCTTAGCGATTGAGCCTCTTCTCGTAATGAGGCAACCTCACTTTCTAAAGCAGTGGCTTTTTCATCTACCTTTTTTTGAAGTTCGGCAATTTCAAGTAAAAGATTTTTTTCTTCGGCTTTTAAATTTTTTAATCTGTCAACTGTGTCTTTGAGGCTAATCAAGGCCACATTAAACTTTAATCCCGCATCATCTTTCTCTAAACTTGACAGTGACATAGACCTGTAATTTCTCTCTTCTTCTACTCGCTGTTTCAGGTAAGCTCTAGTATGCTCCAAAAACTTTGTTTTTTGGCTGTCAGAGAGCTCAAGCAAATTAACTGGCCTTTCATCCATTTCTATTTCACCATGTCTAAGAAACACTGTTTATTAATTAATGGCTTATTTCACCAGCACAATATATCCAAATTTGAAACATCTTCCTACGATAAAGTGCGAAGATGCCCAGAATAGAAGAACCTTAGCGTGGGCTTTTGTTTGATTGTTTTAGAAGCCATAATTCTTCTTTTGTATTTTCTAATTCAGCGTTTAAGTATTTGACAAGTTCTATTGTAAAACGAATTTCCCTTTTTTTACAAAATATTGTGTTTTCAGGTGATTGGGCTTGGTTCTTTTTCACTTCATCTAAATCTTGTTGTATTTTTTTTAGGTATTGTATCCTTAATGCTTCCTTTGTTGCAAGATTTTCACTCATACAGTTTTCAACCCCTAATCACAGTAGCAAGTATTTTAATTTTACATTTTCTAAAAAGCATGTTTTTTCAAGCGCTTGCCGTTCAAACTTTAGGTTAACCATAACTTTTGAACACAAATCTTAAAGGAAATATAAATTACCTTACTCTTTATTGCTTGAAAGGTGTAGATTATGCATCAGCCCTGTTTTTGAGTTCTTCAATTTCAAGCAAAAGGTTTTTCTTTTCAGCTTCTAAATCTTTTATTTTTTCAATTTTAACTTTAAGGCTTGCTATTTCTTGTTTCTCATTGTCGGCTAACACATTTATTTTTTCGTTCTTATTTTCAGGATTTGGTAAATTGCTGTCAGATTTTCGTTTTAGACGCATGATTGCAATTACTGAAAAGAGTAAAGTGATAATTGCGGCGACGATTATTACCGCAACCAGCACGGCATACAATGGGGTTGGTTTAGGTGAAGACTTCTTTGGGGTTGGTGATGATGGAGAAACTATCGGGGTTGGTGAAGGTGTAGATTTCTTCGGTGTTGGTGAAGGCAGCGAAACTATCGGGGTTGGCGTAGACAAAGACCTCTGCGGTGTTGGCGATGGTAGAGAAACTTTGGGGGTTGGTGACGGTGAAGGCACAATCGGTGTTGGGGAAGAAGTAATAGCGAAAGTGGCGCTGATAGTGTGAGACGCCTGAACGTTGCTGAAAGTATACGATGACGCAGCCGCCACCGTTCTGCCGTCAACGGTTAAAGAGGCAATGAAGTAGCCCGTGTTCGGGGTTATACTGAAAGTTTGACTGACGTCATAATTAACGGTGGTTGTTCCAGGAGAAATGACACCGTTATTGTTCTGGGTAACTGTAAGCGTGTAAGTGTTAATGGCGAAAGCCGCAGTCAAAGAGCCGTCAACTGAAACCGGACTAAATTGGTAAGACTGACCTGAAGGTGAAGTAATAGTCACTGATGTACCATCAGCAGTTATGCTCGTAATGTGGTAACCAATAGCAGGGGTAATGGTGAAGCTCGGAGTAGCGTCATAATTAACATTAAGGCGGCTCGCACCGGGAGAAATCTGCCCATTAGCGGTCTGAGTTATAGCAATGGTGAGTTGGTTCACAGTAGCTGTCACAGCAGAAGATTGTGCTGAAGTTTCACCGAAACTGTCAATAACCGTCGCGGTAACGGAGTAAGAACCTGCTGAAGCAGGAGAAAAACTAAACGTTGATGCAGCCGCACCAGCCTGGGCAGATCCATCTACATACCATTGATAAACCGTGTAAATACCTGAGCCGCCGCCCGAATTAGCAGTAAAGATCGTGGACTGACCTACAGCCATCGTAACTGGACCAACAGGAGTTATACTCACCGTCGGCGAAGCAGACACAGTCACTGTAGAAGCAGAGGACTGAGCTGAAGTAGCACCCAAACTATCAGTAACAGTCGCAGTAATCGCGTAAGAACCCGCGGAGGGAGGCGAATAATTGAATGTTGAAGCAGTCTGACCCGACTGAGCAGACCCATCTACATACCACTGATAACTTGTATAAGTGCCTGAACCGCCACCAGCAGCTGCTGAGAGCGTTTTAGTTTGTCCAACATCCATCGTCCATGAAGTAGGCGATACAGTAACAGACGGAGCAGCATTCAACTCAACTTCTACAGCAGTTGAAGTCACCTGCGATTTTGTAGCATCGGTAATTTGAAGCTCAAAGCTCCAAGTTCCAGTGGCCGTCGAACCAGATGTAACAAAAACATAACTCGATGAATTCGTACCGACATCTACATAAGAACCAGCACCCGGAGCCTCTGCAAGCCACTGATATGTGTTAGGAGACGTACCTGTTGTCACTGCAGTAGAAGTTAAACTTGAAGTTTGACCCTGATCAATCGTGCCTGGAGTTGGCGTCACAGTCGGAGCAACCAGCGTAGGATTCACCGTAACAGTAACCTGGTTAGAGATGGGAGATGTGACTGGAGTGGATGCGCTGTCAGTTACTTTGCAGGTAACCGAATGCGTTCCCGCAGCAGCAGTGTAAGAATAGCTTGCACTGTTAGAGCCAACAGCAGAACCATCCAAGTACCACTGGTAATTAATCGTGCCTGAACCGCCGCTGGCCGTCGAGGTAAACGTTTGGATCTGACCAGCATCCATACTAAGTGGACCAGCAGGCGCGATACTTACTGTTGGCGAAGCAGCCACAGCAACCGATGCTGCAGTTGATTGAACTGAAGTTGCACCTAAACTGTCAGTAACCGTCAAGCTAATAGTGTAAGAACCCGAAGCAGCAGGAGAATAACTAAACGTTGATGCAGTCATGCCGCTCTGAAGTACAGAATCAACATACCATTGATAACCAGTATAAGATCCAGATCCGCCTTCAGGAGAAGCGGTGAAAGTCTTACTTTGACCAACGTCCATCGCCCATAAAGTAGGCGACACAGTCACGGTCGGAGCAGCCTTCGCCGTAACGGAAACTGCTGTAGTCTTAACCACAACTGGAGTATTGGCGCTGTCCGTAACTTGAAGCTCAAAACTCCAAGATCCAATAGTTGTCGAACCGGAGGTAACAAAAGAGTAGGCAGACGAAGTTGCACCGCTAATTGTTGAGTAAGAACTGGCCCCAGGAGCCTGCCCCAGCCACTGATAAGTGTACGGACCAGTACCAGTCGAAACAGCAGTGGAGCTTAAAGCTGAAGTTTGACCTAGATCAATTGTGCCCTTTGTAGCCGAGGCAGTTGGGGCAACCAATGTTGGATTCACGGTGACAGTAACCCCGGCAGATTGAGGAGAAGTTGCGCCGAGGCTGTCAGTGGCTGTCACGGTAATCGAATGGGAACCCGCGGTGGCAGGAGTATAGCTGAATGTTGACGCAGTTGCACCGATCTGAGCTTCACCATCCACATACCATTGGTAGCTCGTGTAAGTGCCTGAACCGCCGCTGGGGGCAGCTGTGAACGTCTTAGACTGACCGACATCCATTGTCCAAGAAGTAGGTGATACACTAACGGAAAGTGCTTGTTTCACAGTGTCCACGTACATAACCCAGTAGGTTACGCTGGTGCCGAAAGCGATATTGCTGCTCGAAAGGGTAGAAGTTACAGTTTTATAGCCTACATTATCTCCCTCACCGTTAACGTTATGCAGTATAGCTCCAGTGAAATACGACCCGGGTGTTTCCGCTGTGCTGCCCGAGTTTCCCTCTAACCCTAAAATAATGTCGTTAGCATTAGCTGTAGATACTCCGGTCACGGTCGGTACGCTCGAACCAGTGGAATGACCTTTGTAGGGCAAACCAGTGCGGGCATCAAATGGGCTTGCCGTATTTGCTCCTAAGATTCCGAAAACTTGCACGTCAATGTTATTGTGGTTGTGCCTGCTCGGTATTACGGTGATTCTGAAGGATCCTGTTTGGGATGAACTGGTCACCGCATAGTATTCAGAGATTGCTTCTGCATTTCTGTAGCTCTTCAGGGTGGTTCCTCTTTGTGTATAGGATAGATGGGTACTGAAACTGTCGGTAATTGTAAAATGTTCGAATGTTCGATGGCCCAAATTGCCCTGTGTAATCACGATTATTATCAGCTCGTTGGCTTGCGCCGTCATGGGTGTTGTTGTGATTGGAGTCGACTGGGAACTGGAAATTGAGCCAAACCCTTCGCAGTTGGTGTCAATTCCGAAGATGCTATCGGTAAATGTTGTTGTTGCTGTGTTTGATCCATCTGTGGCTGTTACGGTAAAGAGGGGTACACCCACGTCGTCTATTTGGTAAGAAGTCGTGAAGTTCCCGTTTGGGTCTGAGATTGCAGTGAAGCTGCTAACGGTTCCTTCTGACTGCGCAGTAACATTTACGGCTACGTTAGCGTCGGGCAGAAAGCCTGTACCGTATATTGTTACGGTTTCCCCAGGGTAATAGTCGGCTTTATCAGTCCAGACGGTAGCGCTTTGAGCCTTAACTTGGAAATTAGCTAACGTACAAATTGTTAGTGAAATGAAAAGCACGATTATTATGACTTGTAATTTCTTAATGCTTTTTCATCCTCATGATTCTTTTTGACTTAGACCCAGATTCCTCCAATATAGGTGAGGTTTACTTGTTTGGTTGTATTGGGAGAGTCAAGTGTCATGATATAAGTGACGTTTCCAGAACGTGAATGAGTCAAAAACTGCAATATGTCAACCATTGCAGATAAGCAGAGCATGTTCGCTGCTGCCAGCAGATTTCTCCTCATATCGTAGCTCTCCTTCTCCTAAATTACTCCTCAACACGGAGCCAATAATTGTATAATTGGTATTACATATTTCTATGTAATATGTACCTATACTTTCTCATCTGCAGGTTAACAGCAGCATATCAGGCAAACAATCAGTTCAGTTTTCAAGGAAAAAAACCGCGGATTCCGCAAAATAGCTGCAAAAACGTGAGAAGTAAGAATCAGACATACCCTAGGCACAAAGCGAGCATACAATGTGCTGGCTAATGCTGAAATGCTCTTCTCCAAAGAACTCCTCTATTGCTGAGCAGCAGCAACGTCCATAATGGCAGAGGAAGAAATTTATTTTTTGAGTTTCCGATCTGAGTTTGGTTCTGGTCCGCTCATCAGCATTTTTAACGATCTGATTTCATCTCGCAAGGCGCCAACTTCACTCTCTAAAGCAGTAGCTTTTGCATCAGCCATTTTTTTAAGTTCTTCAATTTCAAGTAAAAGGCTTTTCTTCTCATCTTCTAAGCTTTTTATTTTTTCGACAGTAGCTTTAAGGCTGCTCATTTTCGATTTGCCCTCGGCGGCTATTATATACTTTTTTTTGCACTTAAGACTTTTGTATCTGTAAACCATATTTCAAGAAAGTCAACTGACCTCTCTGCAAAAAAACCTTGAAAAATGGCTAAACTTCCCTTTAATTCGACTTGAAATAGAACCTGTGATTTCCAAAAATGTAGCTTTTATATATGAATTTGCAGTTTAAAGTACTGTTTATCTTTCATATTGCTGGACTGTGTTTCAATGAGAAAGACGATATTTAAAAAGCTTGAAGCGCAAGGTCTGATTGCGAATTATAATCGTTTACGAAAGAATTTGCCGCCTAAACTTCCAGACCGAGTGTTTATTTCGGACGAAACCTTTAGGGAAGGCATCAAAGCGCCAACCGTTTATCTAACTTACGTTGAGCAGGTTAGGCTTGCAAAGTTAATGGATGAAGCGGGTGTGTCTGAGATTAACGTAGGTTTTCCTGCTCTATCTGAAGATGAAAAACGCAACGTTAAACGCATCGTAAATGAAAGTTTCTCAAACGTAAAGCTTACCGCTTCGGCTGAGGCAACCAAAAACAGCGTTAGCGCCTGCCTAGAATGTGGCATAAAAGATGTAACCATTGAGACACCCATTAATGGTTTAAACTTGCAGTGCAAGCTGAAATTGACCAAGGAGCAAGCACTACAAAGGATAGTTGAAAGCATAGATTACGCAAAAAAGCATGGAGCAACCGTCAGCTTTGTGCTTATGGATGGCACCAGAACCCCGCTTGAAGATATTTTACAGGTTTTTGAGGCAGCAGCCGCTGCTGGAGCAAGAAGGTTAGCGATAGCTGACAGTGTTGGATTCATAAGACCCCTCTCTATGCGTTATTTAATGTCGCATGTTCGAGATGGTTTATCTGATTCTGTGAAAAATAAAGTAGCGCTTTCAGTTCACTGTCACAATGATTTCGGGATGGCAACTGCAAACACTCTGGCTGCGGTGGAAGAAGGCGCGTCACACATACACACAT
The DNA here is from genome assembly GCA_963767735.1 of Candidatus Bathyarchaeota archaeon. Taxonomy (GTDB): domain Archaea; phylum Thermoproteota; class Bathyarchaeia; order Bathyarchaeales; family Bathycorpusculaceae; genus Bathycorpusculum. The sequence goes on from CAVYES010000003.1 coordinate 111,768, forward strand.
GTATCGCTGGCTTTGGTGAACGTGCAGGAATTGCTCCCTTTGAGGAAGTTGTAACAGCGTTAGAACTTCTCTACAACATTGACACAGGTGTTGATTTAGGAAAAATTTACCGTATAGCTCAATCAGCCGAAAAAGCCTTCGCCCTACCTATTCAATTTCACAAGCCCATAATTGGCGAAAACATTTTCACCCATGAAGTAGAAGAAGATGTGGAGGAAATGATGGCTTGCCCACTAGTTTACGAGCCCTTTCCGCCTGAAATCGTAGGCAGGGAAACAACTATTTTCGTAGGCAGAAACACAGAGCAAACACTCATACAGAAGCTTTTGGAGAAAGCAGGAATCCGCGCATCACCCCGGCAAATGGACGAGCTCTTCAGGCGCATCAAAGGTCCGCAGGAAAATTTGGACAAAGGTGAAGCCCAAATGATTTATTATCAGGTGAAAAAACTCATGAAGGAACTGCTTAAGGGCTATACCATGGAAGAATTCTGGCGTTTAGTGGAACAGGTGACAAGACAAAAACCCAACCTGCCAAAGGATAAACAGCATTCCAAGCAAACAGCAGACCAGTTGCTAACTTAACCAAGCTTCAGCTCTTTTTTTATTTTTTCTATCTCTTCTCGGCTTGTTTTTCTCGGGTAATTGTAGAGTGGTCCACTTGGTTTTTCATTGTAAAAAGGTCGATTGCAATCTGGACAGCCGGAGGTAAGAAAGGGCGTTCCCTCTTCAATTATACCTTTTAACCTGCGGTTCGCTATGCCGAAATCGGTTATTTTCCCCTCATCATCAAAATGCATATCCCTATACCTTACAGAACCGTTCACCATTAAGAACCTCAAAAGCTGCACTCGCCTGTACGATTCAAGCGGCGGCGGAGAATTACTTTCCAATCTTGTTCCCCGAACTGGTGTGAAAGCGAAAAGAGCCGGCAGAACAGTCATTTCTATAAGTTTCTGAATTATTTGGGCTGCTTCTTTTTCTGTCTCGCCTAGCCCGACAATCAGGTGCGTGCTCACGTTTCCCTTTCCAAAAACCGCTATCGCTTCACTTAACAGGCTGAACTGGTTTTCCCAACTGTAAGAGCCGCCTGCCCCCTTACCCTTAACTTGATCGAATAAGGCTTCGGTTGCCGCATCCAATGAGATACCTAGCCTGTCAACGCCTGCCTTTGCCAAAAGCTCAATATTGACGGCGTTAAGCGGTTGACAAGAAACCGAAACTGGAACCGCCGCTTGTTTCTTTATTTCTTTCACGAGCGCTTCAAGATGCACAAAAACTTGTGGATAATTCAGAGCTTGTATGCAAACGCGCTTAATTTTTCCCTGAGTAGCCATAGTGCCTATTGCCGTTACTACATTCGGGGTTGGAAAAGTTGGCCATAAAACCCTTGAGAGCAGCTCTGTGTTGCTTTGGCTTCCTCTGGCTTGAGGGCAGAAACCGCAGTTAGCCGAGCACTTGCCCTCCTTGAAAGTCATCAGGTACGCCGTTGTAGGCTCAGCATCCAACTTGCCCCTTAACAAGCCTAAAACTATAGCTGTGCCTGTTGAAACGCGAATTTGCTCTGGTAAGCCGCTTTGGTTTAGGCGTGTTTTTTCTGACAAATGCTACACCGAAATTAAAGGAATCATAATGAGAAAACAATATATTAGTTTAGGGCTGAGTTTATCAATTAAACAATTTTTGACTTAAAATCTGTGAACAATGTGTTAGTGCATAATTTCAAATGTGAAATCAGTTAACCGCTCAAATGCTTTACCCAACGCGCGGTAGCCGACTTTTCCGAGATACTTTCTGCCGTAAAACTGCGCATGCGCTTTTCCTATGGCAAATTTCAACTTTGACTCGCTAAAACCTGACGCATAAAGAAGTTTATGCCTAATTAAACGGTAGTTTTTGGGTTCTTCCCAGTCCTCTATTGAAACACCCTTATCTTTAACTCGCTCATAAAGCGGCGTTCCAGGAATCGGATAAGGCAAAGTAAACGACATGTAATCAAGTGGCAGACCCGACGCAAAACGCACCGTATCCAGAACCGTCTTGCTGCTTTCGCCAGGGTAGCCTACGATAAAGAAAGCTCCCACTTCCAACCTAGCAGCTTTAGCTGCGTAAACGGCATTTTTGGCTTGGGATGTTGTAATGTGTTTGTTCATTAAACCTAAAACTGAGTTATTGCCTGATTCAATGCCGAAGAAGACTCGCAGGCAACCGGCACGTTTCATGCCTGATGCTACTTCAGGATCCATCGTGTCTACGCGTGACAAGCATTCCCAGCCAACATCCACCTTGCGGCGAACAATTTCGCTGCACACCTCCAAAAGATGGTTGCGGTTTAACGTGAAGCAGTCGTCGGCAAACCAAACGCGCTCATACCCCAGATCTGCAATCTCTTGCACTTCATCAACAATGTTTTCTACGGAGCGGTTTCTGATGTCGGTGCCGAAAATTGGTCTGCTGCAAAAATCGCATGAGAACGGGCATCCTCTAGATGTGATCATAGAGGAGGTGGAGTATCCAAAGCGATCAAGATAATACCGTTTGTACGCTTCATTATCAAACAATTCTCGCGAAGGAAAAGCTAAACCATCCAAATCCTCAATAAATCCTCTTGAATCAGTACGCACAATGCGCTCACCATCCCTAAAGACAACCCCTTTGACACCCAAAAAACCAACCCCGCGCACAACGCATTCGGCGAGCTCCACAATCGTTTCCTCCCCTTCGCCGACAGCAACCACATCAAAAGCATCAAGAAAACTTTCAGGAGACCAAGAAGGCAAAGGTCCGCCAACCACAAACAAGCCGCAATCACCCATGCACTCATTCTTAATTGCCGCTGCAAGTTCCAGCGTGGTTTTTTTCATCGAAAACATTGAGTAAAAACCTGTAATTTGCGCTTTGGCACGCTTCACCCGTTCAACCGCTTCGCTGAACCTCAGAAAAGTGCAATCAACCAGATCAACCTCAAAACCGCGCCTCTTCAAAGCGGCGGCAACGTAGCCTAGACCCAAGGGTGGAAAACGGAAAATTGAATTATCGTTCGCTGGATGAAAATACGGGTAAACCAAAGCCACCTTAACTGCCATTTTTGCTTTTAACCACCAAACAACACGTTCTCAAAAAAGCTTGAAAATCCTCACAAAATTAGTCGTTTTATCGCTTAAAAACCTTCCATAATTTGCGTGTTTCATTATTCGCGGGTCTGCTTTCAAAAATGTAACCGATGTTTAGGTTGGCAAACCTTTATTATGTCACTGCGAAAATTTACATTCGGTTTAAAAAGAATGCTTAGGGCTCTATTTGGCGTGAGTTGGTTTGTTGATGAAGTTAGTTGATTTAGGTTTCTCAAAAGGCACAATTGTAGAAACAATAGTTTCAACTTATAATCGGGATGGGAAACCGAACGCTGCACCGATGGGTGTCGCCACGATTGATGATGAGCATCTATCCGTTGACTTTTTCGTTTCCTCAGCAACCTACAGCAATATCAAAGCACACAGGTGTGCGGTTGTAAACTTAACAAGCGACATTGAGGTTTTTTATAAAACAGCCTTTAAAGAAGCAAACTCAGACGGAACGGTTCCGCAGGAATGGTTCGAGCAGGAAACTGTCGTTAACGCGCCCAAACTGCGTTCTGCAGACGCAACCATTGGCATTTCAATATATCAACTGGAGGCTATAGGCGTCGAAAAAGCCAGAGCATTTTTCAAAGTGCGCTCGTTGCAGGCGCGGGAAAAATATCCTCAAGTTTACTGCCGCGCGTTTTCAGCAACACTTGAAGCCATCATACATGCAACCCGCGTGAAAGCCTTTCTAAACCATCAAGGAGAACAGAAACAAATCGGTAAACTCTTGGAACAAATCGAAAACCACCATGAAGTAGTAAATCGGGTGGCTCCAAACTCTGTTTACTCAACCGTTATGGCTGATTTGATTAAGAGAATAGATTCATGGAGGAGCAAAATTGAAGGTTAAGTCTTCAGCCGTGGACCAATCACTTCCTCTCAGTAAAAAGGTAAAAAATTTGAGGGTTCTGCTGATTACTGGTGCTCTTGCAGAGGAAACAGTTAAACGTTATGCCCAGGGAAGTTGCGCAAAAACTAAGACAATCGCACTAAAGATTTCCGTTGCTGCCCTTTTAACTCCCGAAACCATCGCCAAAGCCCTAAAAGATGTTGACGTTAAGGGGTTTGACGTAATTTTGGTGCCGGGGCTCGTCAGAGGAGACACAGCGATAATTACAAAAGCGTCTGGCGTCCAGACCTTTAAAGGTCCAAGGTATGCGGCCGATTTGCAAACAGTGCTGGATTCTTTGGGCGAAGTTGAGCTTTCCACAGTTGTGCCTGCCTGCGATTTAGTTCGAGAGCAGCTTCAGAAAAAAGCCCTGCATGACATAGAGGAGGCAGAGCAAAACGGCGCGGCACTGCTCAAGAAGTCTGGCAATATGATGATTGGGAATTTGGCAGTTGGCAAGGGCTTTCCCATGCGGGTTTTGGCTGAAATTGTTGATGCGGCGCTGCTGGATAAGGAAACAATTCAGAGGCTGGCAAAACACTTCGTTAAGGCAGGTGCGGACATTATCGATGTCGGTATGGTTGCAGGTGAATCCCAGCCTTCAGAGGCAAGACGCATTGTTGAGACGGTCAAAGAGTTTGTGGATATGCCTGTGAGCATAGACTCGCTTGATCCAGCGGAGATTCGAGAGGCAGTTGCTGCAGGCGTAGACCTCGTTTTGAGTGCGGATGCAGGAAACATCGAAGCAATTGCGTCCTACGTCTCTGATGTTGCTGTGGTTGTTATCCCGACAAATCAGCGCCAGGGCAAATTTCCTAAAAAAGCCAAAGAACGCATCCAATTTTTAGAGGAGATTCTTGAGACGGCAAATAATCTGGGCGTGAAAAAGTGCTTGGCGGATTTGATTCTTGACCCATCAGACGTTTTAGAGTCGTTTGTTGCTTTTCGCGAGTTCGCCAATAGAAACCCAGATGTGCCGTTGTTTGTCGGTGTTTCAAATGTGACTGAACTTATGGATGCCGACTCAGTTGGAGTTAACGCTTTGCTGGCCCGTTTATCCTCAGATGTAGGTGCAAGCGTCCTGTTGGCAACTGAGAAAAGTGATAAGGCAAAGGGCACCGTCGGTGAGGAGGCTGAGGCGGCTAAGATGATGTTTCTGGCAAAAAAACGCTGTTCGGTGCCAAAAGACCTTGGCGTAGACTTGCTTCTGTTTAAGGACAAAAGGAACCGAGAAGCGCTGTATGATAAAGCGGTTGAAAAAAACGTGCAAGTAATTGAGGCGGAAAAACATGGTTTAGCCGAATTGGATGCACTTGGTTCATTCACAATTATTGTTGACCGTATTGACGAAAAAATCGTGGCGTTGCATTATTCTTCTGCGAAGATTGAAAAGCCAGATAAGATAATTAAAGGCAAAACCGCTGAAGCCGTCTACTCAAATATTATTAAATTGGGTTTGGTTTCAAGAGAAGACCACGCAGCGTACTTAGGTGACGAATTGGCAAAAGCTGAAATTGCACTGAGAACTGGAAAAGAGTACATACAGGACAGAGCGATGTTTACAAAATAGTGGTTTTAGACTGCAACTTTTCTTGCGTTAATTTTGCTTCATATAAACCCTCCAAAAACAACCACGTCAATATTAACATATAAATGTAAATTTTGGCTGCAGAAAAAGCATGGAGAAAAACCCTTAATTACGCGGTTGATTTTGCGGTCATTTCGCTTATAGCGCCCATTATTTAACCGTTTAAGTGGTTGAGTCAGATTGTTTAGCCTTTAGCAAATTTTAAATACATATTGAAGCCAATTGTAGCTTTGAGGTTATTTAAGTGGCTAAGGCTCCAAAGAAAGAAGATAAAAAGGGTAAAAAGAAGAAATAAGGCGTTTTCAAAGTTCGCCTTAACCCTCATTTTCTTTTTTAACAAAAAATATTCGTTTCCTTCAGTGGTATGGCAAATTAGACATAAAGAGTGTTATGCCAATTCAAAGTATTCTTTGGTTTTTTTGAAGCGTTGAAGTAATTGGTTAGGTGAAGCTTTATCTTTTTAAAAGTAATTTTAACTATACTGAAGTGAGAACAGAATTTGGAAAGCAATCCGTTAAGTACACGCCTTGCAGGCTTGGAGCTGGAAAACCCAACCATTCTGGCATCTGGAATACTGGGTTACTCGGCTGAATCGCTTCACCGCGTGGCTAAAGGCGGCGCAGGAGCCGTAGTTACAAAATCTATCGGAGTAGAGCCAAGAGTAGGCTATCCGAACCCGACAATTTTTCAAACAGAAAGCGGCTTAATCAACGCTATGGGGCTGGCGAACCCTGGCATCGACTTGTATACTGAAGAAATAAAGTACTCCAAAGTCATTTTGCGTCTTCCGCTTATTGTCAGCGTGTTTGGCTACTCAGCAGAAGAATACACAACTGTTGCCAAAAAAGCCGTCGAGGCAGGAGCCGATGCCGTGGAGCTTAATGTTTCCTGTCCGCATGTCAAGCAAACTGGCGCGGAAATCGCTCAAAACCCTAAACTGCTTGCTGACGTGGTCGACACCGTGAAGGCGGCGGTTGACAAACCTGTAATTGTGAAGCTGTCTCCAAACGTTGCAGATATAGCCGCAATAGCTCGGGCAGCAGTTGAGGCTGGAGCAGATGCTCTAACCGCCGTGAACACGCTGAAGGCGATGGCGATTGATTCGGAAACGATGCGTCCAGTTTTAAGCAACATAAAAGGAGGCTTGTCTGGTCCAGCCATCAAGCCAGTAGCGCTACGATGCGTATATGATATTCATGAGGCGTTGCCAGATGTGCCAATAATTGGCTGCGGCGGAGTAGTCGATTGGAGTGACGCCGTAGAGTTTCTGTTAGCTGGCGCCTCCGCAGTTCAGGTTGGCAGTGCCATCGCTTTGGAGGGCACGGAGGTTTTCCAAGCCATAACCAAAGGAGTTGAAGTTTATTTGAGAAAGAAACATTATGGGAGTGTGAAAGAGATTGTCGGCCTCGCTCATCGCAGTTAACACGCTTAGAACCACGGAAATCGTGCAGGTTAGGGTTGAGAGTCCAACCGTTAAAACTTTCATCTTGCCTGATAGGTTATGCTCGAAAGCTAAACCCGGACAGTTCTTGATGCTTTGGATTCCGGGCATAGATGAAATCCCTCTGAGCATAATGGATGCAAGCAACGGGTTGGTCTCCGTATCCATAAAGCAGGTTGGCGATGCAACACGGCATTTGCACGGCATGGCGGCAGGCGAAACCGTTGGAATACGTGGACCCTTCGGCAACATCTTCACTGAAAGCAGAGGCAGAGTCCTCCTGGTAAGCGGCGGAACAGGAACAGCGCCTTTGCTGTTTTTGGCAAAGCAGCTTTCAGCCAAAACGGAACGATTATCTTTTGTTGAAGGCGCCAAAACCAAAGACGAACTCCTCTTTATCCGGGAGCTAAACGGCGTCTGCAACGAAAAAAACTTGATCACGACAACAGAAGACGGCACTTACGGCTTGCAATGCATGGTAACTGAACCCCTCGGCAGCTTGTTGGACAAAGAAAAATTCGATATGATCTACACATGCGGCCCCGAAGTGATGGTGAAGAAAATCTTTGAGTTAACAGAACAACGCAAACTGCCAATAGAAGCAAGCCTTGAGCGTCTGATGCGCTGCGGCATAGGCTTATGCGGAAGCTGCGTAATCGGCAAATACCGCGTCTGCAGAGATGGCCCGGTTTTCAACGCTGCTCAGCTAAGGGAAGTCAAAGAAGAGTTGGGCATCTCAAAACTGGGCTTTGACGGCTCAAGAATACCCTTCTAATCGGCGTCCACAAGAAAAAATGTTGCCTCAGCCAGAAATAGAAACGCTTGCCCGAAAAGCCATCCTTCTCTACAACAGGGTAAGAAGCCCTGAAGCCACAGCCAAACTAGTATTCGCCTCGCCAGAAACGCTAACAGTTTCGTTTTCAGGAAGTTTCTGCTACGACTGCAGCATCCTTGACATCGTTGAAGGCTTCACTAACCAATTCAAAGCATTAACCGACAAAGCAGACCTGAAAATGGGCAAAACAAGACAAATAAACCCAAGAACCTTCGAAGCAGATTACATTGTTGACCCTAAGTAGTTTTTGGACCTCAATAAGGCCCTCTTCTTTGTCTTCTTAATAAAATGAAAAGTGGGCGACTGGATTTGGCTCCATTTTGTAGCGCCACCGCAGAAGTGTGGGGACTAAGTCGGTTGTGGCGTTGAAGTTTAGCTTTGCTGTTTCTTGATTTATCAGCGGCCCGTTAGAGTTCACCTTTTCCCATCTTTTTATATCTTTTTTAACCCTAACCTGCAACAGATTCAAACGCTAAACTAAAAAACCAACCCAAAACACAAACACCCAAAACCGAGCTCCCTACCCATTTTTACAACAAAAACTAATCGCAAAAAACATCAGCGCACAACAAAAAAAACTAAAATGGAAGGGTTAAGTGTATTCTTGAGGCATCCCGATCTTTCGCAGGTAATCTTTTGCGTATCTTGGATTGTAGGCTAGCAGTTCTTTGCTTCGTAACAGTCTTCTGTCAAGTCTGTCTAATGCCACTCTGAACGTTGGTTCCACACCCCAGCCTTCGCTGGCGCTAAAGAAGGTTCCCCTCACTGTCCTGAACTGTAAGCGGCAATGAATCAGCGGTGTTCCCCGCAGGTTCGTGTTGCCGTGGCTTTTCATGTAGACAAAAAGTGTTCCTAACTGAAAAGCGTCTTGATACTTATGCGCGAAGGAATCGAATTCGTCCATCATGAATCCCTGCTGTTCAGGGGTTACTTCCACGTCTTTAATGCCGAACTGCACTGATAACTTCTTCTCAACGGTTTCCAACTGAGAGATTGGCTCAAGAAAATCACGCTTCGTCACGATCCCCACTAGCCGATCATTTGAAACAACTAATAAGCAGGAAATGTCCCGATCATGCATTGTTTTCTCTGTGACGCGCAGGCTCGTTTGAGGTTCAACCGTAATTAATGGTTTAGCCATTATGCCTTTGGCTGGAACGCTTAATGTTTCAATTTTTTCTCCAACTATATCTCCAGTTGTCTGCCGTTTCTGAGGCCAATAAATATTCTTCAAAATATCTTCGATGCTAATCATGCCTACAACTTTGCCGTTGTCCATCACCGGCACATGAGAAATGCCACACTCCCTCATTAAACTAAGAACAGCTCCCACGGAACGATTTGCCTCAATGGTGTGGGGCGCCCGCGTCATTATTTTCTCTATGACATTGTTTCCCCACTCTTGAAGAACAGCTGCATGAATAATATTCTCATCAGTAACAAACCCCAACAGCTTATTCTTCTCAAAAACCGGAAGCTCCCTCATCTCACTCTCGATCATCAACTTAGCCATTTTACTTAACGAAAAATCACCCATAACTGGGGGAACGACCTTCATCAACGATTTGACCTTAGTCGCAGTTGAATCAAGTCTTGACCTTAAAATCGAGCGTCTAGTAATTACGCCTTCATATTTGCCCTTATCATTTAAAACAGCTAAAACTGGAGGCTTTCCTGTTTCAAATGCTTCTAAACACCGAGACAGTGTGTCGTTTTCTTGAACAGAGTTAAATACATTTGAATAGACATCTTTAGCAGAAATTACGCTTGCCATAACAATCACTTCTCAATTAATTGTAATAGTAGAATATAAACAATAATTTTTTATTTTATTTCTACTTATCCACCACCACGCTGGAAAGTCGTTTCATCGCATGTTGGCGGTGGAGCAAATTGTCTAAAATGCAACCCTACTTCTGCTTTATCTATGGTTGAGCAAATCTATCTGCAAAACAAGCTTCGGCTTAAATGTCCATGTGCGGCAGAACGTTTGAGTGAATAATTAAGAAACAAAACAGACAGAAAAAAGTGGCACTTTCATTTTTTAGCGCTTAATCATTGTTGCTTCTTGAAGAAACAGACGAAACTATAGGTATACTCAAATAACCAGGTTACCAATCAGTAAACAAAGGGTTGAAAATATCTTGAGAAATAAAGGAAACAAGTTTTACCAAAACACTCACGGAGTCATTTTTCGAACAAAAACGAATAATAAACAGTCAAAGAAAAAGATCGCTTTAATGAAAAAAACACGAAACCTTAGAGCCCAATTGAATCCGCTTTCTTAGAGGACATTTCAGGGACACCTACTTTTGTCCCATCTGTTATGTCTTTAAGGGTTGGAAAACTTGGGATTCCTTAGTATTTGAGTCGATTTTTATTGGTAAAAAATCCTAAATCTATAAGCGTAGAAATTGCCTTAATTGGCAGAGAAAAGCACCCATATTATTACTGTTCATTAATTATGTCGCAATCATAGTAACGGTAATAACACATAATCCTGAGCTGCAATAGAGAATAGTTTAAACTAAATAGTCAAAATCAGGTTTTTTAGCAGGGTAAGTAGAATTTAAACGTTGCAAAGCCGGTTTCCGAGTAAGCAAGAGGCATCTGTTGGCGCCGAATAATTTTTTGTTCTTGTTGTTTTGGGTTGCTTTTTTCGTTTAGGGCTTAAATTGCTTGCAGGTTTGAATCTAGAATAATCGCAAATAATCGAGAATAATCGCGTTTAATCGCAAATAATCGCGTACAGAAATGTAGCAGAACGTAGTGAAGTGTAGCAGAATGTATTTCTGTGTCCTTTTTCGCCTTTTTGAAGAGGATATAACATTTGTAAGTGCTGCCTGACTGTTCTGGTTGTTTTGGGTTGCTTTTTTCGTTTAGGGCTTAATTCGTTTGCAGGTTGCGTGAGGAAAAGTGAAGGAATGTAACAGAAAGTGAAGGAAAGTAACAGAAAGTAATAGAAAGTAAGCGTTCCTGTATGCCGCTTACTAGAAAAGTAACGTTTCAGAGTTCTTGAGAAAAACAACAACATTCAAGTTCCAAAGCTGATTCGTTGGATGTAAAGTTGGAGCCGTTTGAGGTTTTAAAAGTACCCGTGACCATTGTTTGTTTTTAGGGGTTAGGGAGAGTTTTTTGGCCAAGATGGTGAAAAATGGTCGGATACGTATTCCGGATTTGATGTTGGCTTCGTTGTAGCGGGATAAGCCAAGCCTTGAAGGATACGCCCTGGAATTGCCTCTTGAACCTGATTAGCGCTGTCTGAGGTGAGTTGACTTTCGCTTCCTTTTCCAGCTGTATGTGACTTTGTGAGGTAATATTATGGAATTCGAAATAGTGTGCGGAGTGGAATGTGGATTATAACGTGAAGTTGTTTTATCTGCCTTATAGAAAACAAATATAAAAGTGGTTTAAGATGCCTGCAACACTGTTGAGGACAAGCTGAAAAGGCGTAAAAACTCGTTACTATGGAGATGGTGGGCATCGCTGAACAAGGGGCTTCAAAAACTCAGATAGCGTTTAGAGCCAGCCTTAATTTTAGCCAACTAAACAAGTACCTGTCATTGCTCTTGCATAATGGTCTTCTTGAGACAGTTGTAGAAGGTTGTAGCCAATGGAAGAGAAATCTACAAGGTCACGCCAAGAGGTCTGGAGTTCAGAGAGAGGCAACGAAAAGTGTTGGATTTACTAAATGAAGATGCGCTGGCCGGAAAAGCTTGGAAATGCCTTCGTCAGCCAAATATTTGGGATTGTCAAATTTGCTAAACAAAAGATTGATAATAAATAAAAGATATTACCTACAGTAATGTTAATAGACTGTTAGTCAAGAAGTCAGATAGGAGTCATCGAAAATCACTGCGTGCTCAATAAATCGTTTAATTGTCTTTCGTCAGGATGGAATTTACTAGGTATGTCTGGGGATCAAAAAGATGTAGTTGAAGAACTCAAGGTTGAGTGGAAACGACTGTGGCTTGAGCGTGTGGACGATAAAGTGCGTGCTGAAGGCATAGCGATTGAGGATTATTCCTCGTTGTTTGTCGATAAAGGAACTGTGATTCATGCCACGAGAGATTTTAAAGCTTTAAATTTCAAGGAAATCTTGGAGCAACACCAGATAGAAAATGCTGATCGGTACATTCCTCCGTCAAAAGAAGTTGGTGGATGGAACAAATTCATTAAACAACAGATTACAAGCAAAAATCATTTTAAGATAAAGCAAGCAGAACTCTATGAGTCAGAGAAAAAAGAAAAGCAGCAACCAAAAAAAGGTGGAAGAGGCTGGTTGCACATCTGAGGCATGAAATTTTCTTTTGTGTAGGTTTAATATCTGCTTTAATCAGAAGGGTTTTGTTACACTTAATTCCCATTGTCGTTTAAGCGATTTTCGTGCGAGGGTTTAAGCACCTGTTGACTGAGGGAGTTTCTTGGGGAAATATGAGCATTTCATGAGCGCTATGCTGAGACGAAACTACTTGAGGCGATGGATGAACGAGATAAAATGACGATGAATTGTGATTGTTAACGTACAATAACAAATATATTTAAGGAGTGAACGCTAACTAAGCGCCAAGGTTGGATGCCTGATATATTTCATTTTTTGCAATATCGCCTTAAATAAGAGTTGAGCTATCATATATGAAAGAAAAGGAGCGTTAATTTTAAATGGCGAAAGGAGAAGTTCAGGGTATCCCCTCAACGCAGGTTATTATCGCTGCATTGAACGAGGAAGAAGGCGTAGGACTCACTATAGCTGACTTTATGGATAACCTTGGTAGTCCACGCGTTCTGGTGGTTGACGGCAGAAGTACTGATCGAACCATTGAGGTGGCTAAGAATATGGGCGCCGAGATCGTTTTTCAAGATGGATTAGGTAAGGGTGATGCGTTGGCGAAGGCCGTTGCGAACTCGGATTTAGCGGTTGATTATTTTGTTATTACGGATGCTGACTATACATATCCAGCTGAATATGTTCCTGAGATGATTCGAATACTTGAGGAGAATCCTGATGTGGGAATGGTTTGCGGCAACCGGTTCAGTGGTTATTTAGACCTGAAGGGGTTAAATAGCATTTTTTACTTAGGTAATCGGGTTATTGCGTTTACTCACAACTTCCTTAATGGAGTACAATTGAGTGATCCGTTGACGGGGTTGCGTGTGGTGCGTGCGGAAATTTTTAGGAACTGGAAGGTGAAGTCCAAGGGTTTTGATGTGGAGGTTGAGCTTAATCATCATGTGGAGCGAGCGGGTTTTGGCATCGTGGAGGTTCCTATTCAATATAGAGAAAGATTAGGTGAAAAGAAACTGGGAATTAAGAACGGCGCCGAAATTTTGAAGCGCATAATATTAGAAACAACATACTGAATCCGTTTCTAAATGACATAAAGCATTTTCTCATTCCAAATATTCAGGTTAAAAACCAAAGTCTAACCTCTACAACAAGACTTCCAATGGATCTGTTTACAATAAGAACAATTTACTTTATAGATTTTTCTCGCCTATGTATTTATTAGTGAATCTTTAGAATCTATTAATAAAAGGATGTGTAGGACAAAACTTTCTGATTAGGTGCTCATTTTGCTTGTCTGCTCTCGTCAGAGAGGGATTATTTATTGGAAATGGTCTATGTTAGATTATTTTTGTTTCAACTAGGTTGCCATCCTGCACGGTTTAAATAGCGCCTTATCATTGAAATTTTGGTAATAAATTTGGGAGTTTTAGTATGAAAGAAAATGTGGTATATCGAACTGCTTTCCCTGTTTTTGATGATGAAAGTGTTCGAAAAATCCTAGTAGATATGGAGTCTACATTGAGAAGTGGTGTATTAACAAACGGATTACACACTAAAGAATTTGAGCGAAAATTTGCTGCCTACATTCAAACTAATTATGCGGTTGCTGTTAATTCGGGGACTTCAAACCTTGAAATTGCCCTACGATATTTTGGTGTCAAAAACTCTGAAGTGATAGTTCCCACAAACACTTTCATAGCTACAGCTAACTCGGTTTTGTTTGCTGGCGGCAAGCCGGTTTTTGCTGATATGCAGGAAGACACATTATGTGTCGACCCACTTGACGTTGAACGCCGAATTTCGTCAAAAACTGTTGGAGTTATCGTAGTTCATATTGCAGGTTTAGTGTGCCCCCAAATTCAGGAGCTTTCTAACTTATGCAAAGATCACGGCTTGTTTCTTATCGAAGATTGCGCTCATGCGCATGGCGCTATGATTAATGGTTCGAAAGCTGGTGCTCTGAGTGATGCGGGTTGTTTTTCTTTTTATCCTACAAAGATAATGACCACAGGTGAAGGAGGAATGATTACTACAGATAATTCTGGTTTAGCTGAAGCTGCTCGTATGATGCGAAATCATGGCCAGAACTCGCAGTCACTCATGGTTACTTTTGGTCACAATTGGTGCACGAGTGAGATCAACGCTATACTTGGCGAGCATCAACTCGAGAATTTGGAGTTTTTTGTTGCTCGACGCAACAAGCTTGCTCAAATTTACGATGAATGCTTGCTTAATGTTGAAGGTGTTTCTTCAATCACAAAGCCATCTAACGTAAGGCATAGCTATTACAAATACACCGTAAAACTTGACAAGGGCATTAACGTGGAAAAGGTTAGCAAGATGTTGAAAGCGGATTATAATATTGAAACGGGGCATCTCTATTATCCTCCAGTTCACCTTCATCCTTATTATAGAGAAAACTTTGGGACCCGCGAAGGAATGTTTCCAATTGCGGAGGATGTTTTGCCAAGAGTGCTCTGTTTGCCATTACATGTTGCGATAGCCGAAGAAAGTGTGCCCCACATAGTTAAAGCTCTTGATACCTGTATTCAGGCCTCAAAAGCAACGTAGACGCCACTTTTTCTCCGGTTCCATTGGGAAGGAAGTAATTGAGAATGATTACATCTGGGCATCAGCCAAATTATCTGCCGTATCTCGGCTTTTTTGATAAAATGGCCCAATGTGATGTATTTGTAATTCAGGATAATGTTCAGTACGAGAGGCATGATTTTCAAAATAGGAATCAAATAAAGACGGTAAAGGGCGCAACGTGGTTGTCGGTTCCTGTGGAACACATGGGTGAGACCTTGCCGTTCAAGGATATTAGGATTGCTAAACGTTTAGAGTCGGAGTGGGGGATGCACCACTGGCGGGTTCTGGAGTTAAACTACGAGCGGGCACCTTACTGGAAGCAATATCGTGACTTTTTTGAGCAAACCTACCGCCAAAAGTGGGAATCTCTTATGGGTCTTAACCTTCATCTCATAAAGGGCATAATGAAATTTCTTAGAATAAAAACTTCTTTAGTAATGGCTTCATCATTAAATGCACCAGGAAAATCCTCTGACATGATTCTTGCTCAATGCAAATCAGTTGGGGCTGATGTTTATCTTTCAGGAATTGGCGGACGAGTATACTTAGACATCCCACTTTTAGAGAACGCAGGGATCAAAGTGGTCTTCCAAGATTTTCATTATCCCGTCTATACGCAATTGCACGGAACATTTGTGCCCAATCTTTCTATAGTTGATTATCTTTTTTGCCATGGCGGAGAAGACTGGAAGCCACAGCCGACGTTTAATACCGACTAGTGAAGGGAACTATCATGGAAAGGCACAGCTGGGAGTTTTTCCTATATCGTGAACGATCTGTTGACTTGAAGTTCAACAGAGCTTGGCCGCATGGGTGAAATGACTATCTGCTGAGGAACGATATTACGTGGTCTGGAATATCATATATTAGTTATTGATTAAAAATATAATGAGGTGTTAAATGGTGGTTTTAAGATCTGATGTCTTAATTGCGGTGGGAGCGCACCCTGACGATATTGAACTGGGTTGCGGAGGAACAATAAAGGCGGCTACAGCGACAGGAAAAAAGGTAATAGCAATCTATTTGACTAAAGGAGAAGAAAGTGGAAATCCCGATACAAGACTCTGTGAAAGCAAAAAAGCCCTATCGATTCTGGGGGTAAACGATGTTTTTTTTGGCGATTTCAAAGATACCGAAATTCCCAGTTCGCACACAGCCATCAAGTTCTTAGAGGACTTTTATGATAAATACCAACCAGACACAATTTTAACTCATACAACCCACGATACTCACCAAGACCATCGCCAAATAGCGTGGCTATCCTTAGCTGCATTTAGAAACGTATCCAAACTGCTTGCTTATGAGACTCCCAGAGCTACGGGTGAATTTTCTCCAAACTATTTTATTGACATCTCAAATTACATTCAATTTAAGTGGGAAGCACTAAAATGCCATCTCACGCAAAAATCCAAAAGGTATCTTAATTACGAATCAATGATTAATCTTTCCTCTTACAGAGGAAGCCAAGTAGGCCTTCACGCAGCTGAAGCTTACGAAGTAATAAGATACGTAGATAAAATAAAACTTTAACAAGCTGATGCAAGCTGGAACCGCTGGTGCCAGCAAAAACCGCATAATGTTCCAGACAACCCCGAATACAGAATTTTCGGTAAGCACTTAGAGTTAGCTGTCGAAAATGGTTCATGACCTTGAAATTCCGAATTACGAAGTAACTAAAACAGGCATGAAGCAAACTTTTTGATAAAAAATGCTCAAAAACATCATATCTTCTACAAAATCAAAAAATAACAAAATCTCTTGACGTTAACAACATTTAGCTCGGAGGTTGGAAGGAATAAACAAATACTTCAAATTTCTTATTGCTACCGTGATGTTTTTCTTAGCGCTATGCTCTTGCCTTTACAGCGAGCATTACGTTTTTGCCCAAACTGATCAAAATGCGTCGAACCTTCAGGCAGCAAACACTGCTATAGAACAGGCTTTCAACGCTGTTTACGACGCTGAAAAAGCAGGCGCAAACGTTACAGGCCTACTGGCTCAGTTAAATGCTGCCGAGGCTGACTTGGCTCAAGCAGAAAACACTTACCGGACCGGAGATTTCAACATAGCCATAGCGCAGGCAAATAGCGTACTCCCAATTGCTCAACAAGTCACAACCGCTGCTCAAAACGCCAAACAAACCGCTACAGTTTCCGGAAAAAACGCCTTCTGGTCCACCATAGCATTTACGGTAATTGGTGCTTTCATATTCGTTTTGGCTTTGTTTCTGGTTTGGCGCCGAATCAAGCGGAGTTCTCTTAAGAGTTTATCTGAAGCAAAACCTGAGGCGAACAGCAATGAAGCTTGACGGCTACAAACTTATTTTTGTTGTTGTGGGCTTAATTGGAGTTTTGCTCATTGCAACTCCTGCGCTCGTTGACGTTATTCGTCTTCCTGGTATTCCGGGTGGCTCGCAATTTTCTGAGCTTTATCTTTTAGGTCCAGATCAAACCGCTACGAATTACCCGTCTAACATTGCTGTCGGTATGAACTACTCCGTTTATGTAGATGTAGGAAACCAGTTGGGGTCTTCAGCTTACTACGTTTTGTATGTGAAGCTTGGTAATGAGACTGATCCATTACCGAATAATGCCCTTGGGACACCGAGTTCTCTTCCGCCCTTGTATGAATATAGGTTTTCCATTCAGAATAGCATCTATTGGGAAAGTCTCTTGAATTTTTCAATTTCTAGCGCTTTAATTTCAGGAACTAGTTCACAGATCAACACTCTACAAATAAACGGCGTTGCATTTAATGTAGATAAGCCCGCCATGTGGAATTCTAACAGCACTACATTCACATATCGACTTTTTTTTGAATTATGGATTTATAATGCTCAATCTAACCAAATCGAATATAACAACCGTTATGTACGTCTTCAACTTAATCTAACAAGTAATGCATATTCTGGTTAGAATATTTTAGGCTCCAAATATTATGCGTCGCTATATTTTGCCAATTTTAGGTGAGAACTCAACGATGTGTGCCATTGTTCAAATTTTGGGAGGCGCATAGGTGAAGATTTGCATGTTGGCTCCTGAATTTCCTCCTGTCTGGGGAGGGGTAGGCACATATACCTTTGAGTTGACGAGGCATTTGCCTAAAAATGTTGAGATTCATGTTTTGACTCCCAGACGGGAAAGTTTTGGTAAACAGAAGGTGTTACCGAATGGTATCAATCAGCTTGAGCATCTTGGGAATAACGTGTATATTCATTATATTTCTGAAGCCCACGATTCTTTTATGTATAATGCGGAATTTCAAATTGCCTGTCTTAGGAAAGCTCCTAAGATTATTAAAGAAGAAAAAATTGATGTCATTCATTCGCATCAGGCTCATATGCCTGATCTGTTGCTAATGCTTCGAAAACTACCCGCCAACATTGTTACTACCGTTCATACAACAATAAAATTTCAAAGGACAGCGACTACGGCATCCCACCGAATATAAGTGAGCTTGAAAATTCAGAAAAAGCGACGTATTACTTGTATCCTTTTCTTAGAGTCGCAGAAGAACTATATGTTAAACGAAACAGAACTTACGTTACTCCTTCTTTTTATATGGCAAAATGGTTAAAAGAAAATTTTTCCATTGCTTCAAATGTTAATGTTATTCCAAACTGCGTAGATGTGCTTGATGATCAAACGCACGGTAAATCTGATTTATTGATAAAAACAATAATTCCCGAAGACTTTCTTGATAAAAGAATAATTCTTTATTCTGGACGACTTTTGGCGATGAAGGGCGTTGACGATTTGGTTGATGCGATTCCTGAGATTTCAAATGCTATCGGAAAGAATGAACTTCTTTTCATCTTTGCAGGTCCCGGCGATTCTAGCAAATATCGTCAGAAACTTGATAAATTAAATGTCAAATCTGCTTATTTATTTACAGGTTCATTACCACGGGAAAGTCTCATCAAACTTATTCGGAGATCCAAGAACTTGCAGTTGTACCTAGTTACAATGAGAATTGCCCCTATGCGGTTTTGGAATCTATGGCTTGTGGAACACCGGTGGTTGCTTCAAATGTCGGTGGAATTCCCGAAATAATTACTGATGGAGTTGATGGGTTGCTTGTAGAGGCTGGTCATCCGGATATGTTGGCAAATGCAATTGCTCGGCTTTTGTCCGACAAGTCTCTGAAGAACCTTCTTGGTCAACGGGCTAAATCAAAAATTGCTAATAAATTTTCTTGGCAGGCTAACATTTCAAAATACTTACAGTGCTACTCTGAGGCATCAACTTTAAGCAGCTAAAATCGAAACAAACTACTGTGTTTGCGTTCTCTCATCGTTCTGTCTCATCGTAGAGTTCATACATGAATTCATGTTCGGATTTTAACTGGTGTACCAAACAGATTAAAACACCTTTTTACAAAATTCAAACACCTCTTCCACCAAATCAAACACAAGAACTTTTGCAGGGATACCGTTTTCAATTTAAATATTTTCTTAACTTT
>CAVYES010000004.1:0-591341 GCA_963767735.1 Candidatus Bathyarchaeota archaeon
TTGCTCCTTTTGCCAATTGGAGCTTAACTATTTCTTATTTACGCAAATAGGGCTCAATAAACGCTAAAAAATTGGCTGATAGGGTTCAGTTTATCGCGTAAAAAGACTTTTCATTTAAATTGCACATGCCACAGCACTTTTAAACCATTTTGGAGAGATGAAGACTTTTACAAGCGCGAAATTAATTTAACGTTTATTTTAGTGGGTTTGGGCGCTGGTTTCAGAACGGCTTTTTTAAGATGCCAATCTCCTCTCGTCAGAACACCACAAATGATAAGAGACTATGCCTGCTAATGAGATATCGAAGGTGGACATCGTGGTTAAGATTAAAGAGATGCCCTTCGATGAAAAGTGCAAACACATTCTTGACAGCCAAAAGCTTATAGAGACTACTGCTCTGCCGATCGTGAAAGAAGACTTAGGAGACAAAAAGGTGGCTGAACTCAAAAGCACATGGCAAAAGCAGTCAGAAAAAATTCCTGACGGTGCTTCCGACGAAGAAAAATATGAAGTCGCCCTTCACAACTGGCTACGAAATTATCAAAGTGCCTACGATTTAATAAACGATAAACTCGGCAAAAGTGGAATTGAAAAGCTCAATAATGCTTATTGCAAGGAATTGGAACGGCAAATGGGCGGCGCCGGTCTATACTTATATAAATTGATGCGAGCCATGGCGCCTCAGACTGCTTTTCGAACCGCAGGAAAACAAATGGCATATCAATTTCAGTTCGTTACTTCCTATTCTGTACCTGAATTCACTGGGCAACGCATGATCTGGGACATACCGAACTGCAAGTTCTTAGACGTCGAAGGCTGTGACGCCGGCTGCGAAGTTATGTGCCAGAAGATCACTCCGCTTTTGCTGGAAAAACAGTTTAAAATAAGAAACACTTATGAACGAAAAGAAGGAAAAAGCTGCGTCGCCACATTCACACCCATTTAGCATCCCAAAACGGCAGACTATGCATTTGCATCAAGTCTAGCCGATTTTTCTTTTCAGGCTATATCGTTTTCTATATCGTTTTTCTAAGCGGCTTTTACTGGAGTTTTCTTAGCATTAGAAAGGATTTTTACTGAGGTCAGTTTAGCTTGCCGTCCCTGTCCCGAAATTATGTGATTTGGAACTAATGTTATACTTTTTTTAAATGATTCTGACATCTGGTTCTTTTCAAATGATAAATTGACGCTTAGCGCTCGTTAGTACGTTAAAGGGGTGTAAAGGTAACGGTGCAACTCTTCCCAACTGGCTCTAATGCCATTTTAATTTTGAACTGTTCTTTCAGCCAAAGGGGTATAAGCTTCTGGCAAGCAACTGTGCAGGTATCTTCACAACCTTCATAATCAAGAGTTTTGCAGTGCGGTACAGATAGAACTATGCGTTTCCCAGTGAATTCAGGTACTGAAAAATCCATATAGGCTTGCCATTGATATGCAAACTGCTTTCCAAAAGTCCGAAAAGCAGTCGGAGGCGAAATCGCCCTTACGAAGTTCATCATATACAAAGCGGCTCTTGGGAATTGCTTCTCCCAATAATTAACAGCTCGGTGTACAAACTCTTCAGTTCCACTCTCACCCAACTCATTGCGCACTAAATCGTAGGCGCTTTGCCAATTTCTCAACCAGTTGCTATAAGCTATTTCATACTTCTCTTCGTAGGACGCGCCTTCAGGAATAACTTTCGACTGTTTCTGCAATGTACTTTTCAATTCGTCTAGCTTGCCGTCACCCAAACGTTCTTTCACAAGTGGAAAACCGAAAGTCTCCAAAGCTTTCATGCCATTAATGCAAAATTCATACTTCGCTTTGAACGGCATTTCTTTTATCTTGACCAAAAGTTTCCCTCAATATAATATAATGCTGTTTCATTAATAAAATTATGTTATTCGATGTAATTCATGACGTTTTGCGATTTAATTCTCTGTTTCAGCAACTATATCCTGTTTCAGAAAAGCAATCTTCATATCTCTATTCTACACTTTTCAGATTTGAGACTTATGAAAACTTGGAAACAGAGCCGAAGTAAAAGCTTTCTAAATATCTCAAGAAGAAAGCTACGCTTGAAGAAAATACCTGAAGCTTTTCGTGTGGAATTTAAACGTGGATGTAAACCTAACATCCCGAGCTTTACTCCTTTTAAAAAATAGGGTTTGATTATTCGTCATTACTGGAAATAGCGCTTGAAAATGACTCAAAAATAAATCAATGCCTCCCCTTTATCACATAAATCCGTTTAGCTTTTGAACTAACGCACATAGCAACCTCTTCGATTGTAGAGCACTTAGAATTGGGCTTGGGCGCACAGCCTTAAATTATGAAGCCCGGAAGAAATTCGAACCCCACCTTATCGGTTAAAACGTTATCTGCCCAAGCATAATTCTCCGGTTTAAAGTATGAAACATTCTGTTGCTTTCTCACTTCAGACTTGTATTTTACAGTTATAGAGTTATTGAGTAGTTTTCAAAGCTGTTTTCAGATCTTGAGTTAAAGATTTCAGTTGAGCGCTGGTTAATGTATTTTGGAGAAACAAGGTGAAAGTGAATTGTCCATTATGGACGTATTCGGAACTCCATGCTGGGACTGAGATGCCATTTGAGGTTGTGAATGTTTCAAATGGATACTTGTTGACATAAGAGGCAAGTGCATGGTTTATCACATCGCTTGTTGCTAATTGAAAAGTTTCCTGCGTTCCAGTTACGTTAAACAAGTACTGAATAGTGTTGGGGTTAGAATATGGACCTGCTCCATTCTCTTGTTTCCAATATGTTACGTTGAAGTTTGATTGTGTTTGATACAGGGTAACTAGCAACGATGAAACAACAATAATACATGTAAGCAGAATTACAGCTGTAACAGCTAATTTTTTGCTTCTTGTTTTTTGCTGGTGAGCTTTAACAGACTGATCTGGAAACTTGTCAAGCAACTGAATCGCCAAGTGGCCTTTTTCTGTTAGAACGTACCTTCCGTCGTCTTGTTTTTCTATCAGGCTGCCTAGTATCTTTAGATGATAATTGAGTCTGCCTGTGTTAGTAATTCTTGCGAGTTCCATGAGTTCAACGTAGGATAGCGGGCCTTTAGCGTTGAGGCACTGCAGAATGTCTCTACGGGTGCTGTCTTTAAGGATTTTGTGAAGATTTGAGAATTCAACCGTCATGGGGAATTACTCCTTCTTTTTTCACGTATGAGGGCGGTCATTACAGCTACAAATGCAGCAGCAAAGACAACGAGAAGTACAATTAGGACGACATAGATCTCAGAATGGGCAGGATTCGATGTAACGGGGTTTTCTGAGGATGTCTGCGAAGGGGTAGGAGTTGGAGAAGTGTTCGGTGTGGGGTTTGTTGATGATGGGGCGGGTGGCGGGGTTGGTGTTGGGCCTACAGGTGACGCTGTTGGGACGGGCGCTGTGTGGCTAATGTTTGGGGTTGCCTGAGCGTTAGGTGCGTTGAGGAAGGGAACGAAATCTACCGTTCCTAAGTTGAAGTTGTTTTTGGAGTCGTGAATTGTTTGGTTGATCACTTGGGTGTCAGTGCTTCCCCACCAATTGTAGGTTGCGTTAAGGTTGTTTGCGGATGTTAGGCTTACGCTTTGAATGTGTTTCCTTGGATGTTGTTGTTCAGGACCGATGAGGGTGAGGTCGCCGAGATTCCGACGGTGCAGTTGGTGATTGTGTTGTCTTGGATTGAGTTTGCGGTGGATATTTGGATTCCATTTGTGGCGTTGCTGATGAGGTTTCTTTGGATGGTTGCGGTGACAGTATTGTCGTTTTGGATGCCTCCTGCGCCTGAGTCAAAGGTGCTGATGCCAGTTGTGCAATAGTAAATTGTGTTGTCTGAGATTAGAACTTGCCCGGTGCCGCCTCCTATTGCGATTCCTTCGCTGCAACCATAAATCAAATTGCCATTGACTGTTGCATTGTAATTGTTGTTGAAGCCGTCATCGCCAGCGTCGAAACCTATGCCCGCAGCGTTGCCGGTAATAACATTGTTGCTTATCAGCGGCGAGCTTTTATCTTCCACCGCGACCACATCGTAGTCCCGGTCATAGTCTCTTCCAACCCAGAAAATGCCGCTGCCGCCAGAAATGTTGTTTCCGGAAACGGTGGGGGAACCTCCTATGATGCCTAAGCCGCCTGTGATTTGGCTGTTTGAAACTGTTGATGAGCCTCCGTGGCATTCGATTCCCCAAATAGTATCTTGGTCTATCTTTATGGTGACGTTGTAGATGTATACGTTGCAGTTGAGAATTGCGTTTTGTATTATGGAGCCTGACCCGAGGTCTGAATCGATGATATCTTTAATATCGCTTAACTGGTTGAAGCTGATGTAGCTGCTGATTTGGGTTGGCGAGGTTAGGAAGGTTGGTCTGGAGGGGAAGTTGCAGTTAAAAGTGATCGGGTTGGTGTTGGTGCCTTTTGCGACCAGGGTGCCGTTTACTTGGAAACAGTAGGTGTTCATGTTTACTGTGACGCCTGGTTCAATCGCCAGAGTTGTGCCGGGGGCTATTGCCACTGGACCGTTGAAGCTGTAGGGGCTGCCTGCGGCGTTCCATATGGTGTTCGAACTTATTATTCCGTTAAACGATGTGCCGCTCTGAGCTACACTAGATTGTACAGTACTTACTATTATAAACCCGCTTACGAGAAAGACAATCAGAAATGCGTACAATAGTAGTTTCATATGGACGAGCCCCGCTCTAATGCTGCAATATTGTATTTCATAAAATAGGTTTAAGGATATCTGACTAAATATTTTATCAGAATTTTATCAAACCTCTGCGAAACAGTTTTGCTTCAAGTTTAGTCGCAAGGTTTCTAAAATATTGAATGTAGTAGGAAGTTGGGGTTTGATGTAGCAATAAGGCAGTTCAAAGGCACAGGGTTTTTTATTCCGCAGAAAACAACATAATTTCACACAACTTGAGCGCGTTGGAGTAAGTCCGGTCTGACTCATGTTCGAGTAAAATTTGGAAGTTTTAACCCAATTGATTTAGCGAAGGGGATTTGTTTGGTTGTTTATCGATGGGCTTTCTCGCGTGAAATTTAAACGTGAATTTAAACCTAACATCCCGCGCCATTTCCAAATTCACCCTAACGGCACCGGCTTGAAGTTCCGCGAGACTCCCTAAACTGCCAAACCGCCAGCTCGTCTGTTGAGGAAAAGCCTATAATCACCGCTACTATTACTGCTTTGGCGATTATTATGGAATTGAACGAGCTTCTCAAGTTTGTAACCGACAACCCAATCAGCTTCTTCGCTACCTTAGACGGCGACCAGCCGAAAGTACGTGCGTTGCAGCTTTTCTCCGCCGACAAAACCGGCCTCTACTACAGCACCGACGCCAGCAAAGATGTCTACAAGCAGCTTAAAGTCAACCCCAAAGTGGAAGTCTGCTTCTTCGACCCCAAAAGCAAAACTGGAGACATGGTGCGGGTCACGGGCAAGGTGGAGTTTGTGCAAGATATAGAGATGAAGCGGAAAGTGATAGAAGCGAGACCCTTCCTTAAACAAATGGGTATTACGGCAGAAAGCCCCGGGTTTCTCATCATGAAAGTAGCAAAATGCCAGGCTCACCACTGGAGCAGAGCTAACATGATGGAGCCCAAAAAATACATAGAATTCGGCTAAACCCTACCTGTCTTTTCGATAGCGAACGGAAAACCAGAGACAAATTTTTTTGTTTTTTCTTTCGGTTGAACTTCTTTGAACTTTTTCGTTAACCACCACTCTTATGAAATATTCTGGATATCAGCAGTGCTTGAAACATATTCAATTTTCTCGTGTGAAATTTAAACGTGGGTGTAAACCCTAACATCCAGCGCTTTTGCCCATTTTGCAAAATTGGGATTGAAAACTAATTATTTATCTAAATAGAGACCAAAAAAGAGTAAATAATCTGCCGTATTAAATAGTTGAGGGCGCGTGGTAGAGCCTATCGTATAGATAACCAATGACTATTCCAAGAGCAAGAAATCTTGGCACGTTCAATCCTGCGCCGACCAAAAGGTAGAAAGGGGATTTGCTGAGATTAAGAAAAATTGAAAAGGCTTCGATAATGACTAAGACAACAAAACTGAGAATCACAGACTTTAGAATTGAATTCTTTGTTGGAATCTTATCAAAAAAACGAAGCAAGAAATAGCTGACGCCGCATCCTATAATCAGTCCACCAAACAAAGATTCGACAAGAACCATTGGAAGATAAGAAATTGAGAAGGCAGCTCTATACTCCGCAGCGATGGGAAGAAAGGTAGTTGCGAAGTTAACTGCCCAGAAGGCTAATCCGCCCGCGATAGCCAGCGTTAATGCCTTCTTGTAGACCCCGTATGATGTCTGTCGCTTGTCTCGAACTGTTGTTCCCATGGTATCAGCTAACACCAACTAAAGGTGGTTTCTGGTCCTTTACACCCTTAATCAAAAGCCACAAACTGAGTGAAATTTCCGCAATGAAACTAACCGCGAGACCTGGATAAGATAATAATGCGTATCCGGGGAAAAGGAAAAACTGGAAGAACCAAATCAGAACGCCAAAAAAATCAAGGATCAACAGTATGCCCAAAATTCTAGGAAGAATGCGCGACTTGTAAACTAAGTAACCAAGAGGAAGTAACCAAGTGCCAAAAAATAACTGGGCGATCATAAACCCATTTGTGTATGAATTGAGAAATGACATTGCCATGGCTTGCAGTTGACCTGTTTGAAATACGCTTAAGTAATTGGCACCACTCAAAAGCTGAAGGGCAGCAAATAGATTTAGCGCATTAATACACTCTATAGCGACACCTGCTAAGTTCAATAATAAGAAAAGCAAAGCAAGGTTTCTGTTAACTGGTTTTAATAACACGTATAAAGCCCATGCCGCTAAAACAAAAAACAAAGCCGAGAGTAGCTCGCTCATAAAACCGATTCGAAATAGCCCCTGCGAAGACATAATATTGTTAGCTGTGGTCGCTGCATCTCCGAACATAAGGAGTTTTGAGCGAATAAGAGATGCAGAGATAAAAGTAATAAAAAACATGAGATAAAAAAAGCCTGCTATTCTTGCCGTCTTGTTTGGAGATTGATCTGCGATCTGGCTGATGGACTTTTCTCCTTCAATTGGCATTGAAATACACGATCTTTTGTTTATCGCTGTATAAGGCTTATAAGTTTTTTCAAGCGGGCAATCGCGAAACAGATATAATGTAATGGTAACGTTATTCTCAGAATCTAAAGAGGGCAACCCCCCATATTATCAACGGGAAAGCTGCTAAGTCTGGTTGAAAGGCCGCGTCTGAGTAAAAATATTTTAATCTCCTTTCTGTTGCTGTTTCTAGTAAGCGTGAGACTTATGGCAGTGCCGACAAACATGGAATGCAATAAAATCATCGATCAATTAATTGAATCTCGAAGGTCCATAAGAAAATTCAAGCTCGAAGCACCACCAAAAGAAAGCATCGAGCAAATCCTTCAAGCAGGTCTTCTAGCACCCTTCGCTGGCGCGGGCGTATCGCGAGAAGATTTTAGGCGATTCATTGTTATACCGAGAGAAAGCAAAGCTACGGATCAAATTGCGGCCATTTTAAAGCGGCAGGTGCAATCTTGGAGTAAACATATTGAAACGCAAATGCAAACTGACGAATTTCTTCAGAAGCATGCGGGTCCTTTTCTTGGGAGGCTTAAAATGATGAGTGAACAAGGAATACCAAATGTTGGAAAGGCACCTTACTATATTGTGGTAGCTGAACAAAGGGGTTTTCCACCCGCTGAGCAGCTTTCTTTAGCTCATTGTCTACAAAATATGTGGCTAAAAGCTACGGCTTTGGGTCTTGGAATGCAGCTTCTTTCAATTACTGAACAATTGGACAGGGATAAAGAATTTTGCGATTTAATAAAAATTCCAGTTGGTGAATTCGCAATAGACGGTTGCTTAATCGGCTATCCAGACATGAACCCGCAGGTGCCAAAGAGACCGAGCTTAAACCAAGTTACCCAGTGGATTAGCTGATTTAGAGTTGCTAAGCACTCACTCATTTTCTTGCTATCTTTAGCGCGCCGCGCTCGATCAGGAAACAACTAATGGCTTTTCTTGACTTTCTTTGACTTATATCGACTTTTTTGACTCAACCTGCAAACGAATTGAACCCTAAATCAAAAGCAGCCCAAACGAAAGATTAGTGGCGACGCAACTGTTGTGTACGAAATACTTTTTTTGCCTCGCTTGTCCTTCTGTGTCCTTTCGTGTCCTTTCTTATCCTTCTGTGTACTTTTGTGTACGCAACCTGCAAACAATTCAAGCCTAAACCAAAAAAGCAACCCAAAACAACCAGAACAGTCAGGCAGCACTTACAAATGTTATATCCTCTTCAAAAAGGCGCAAAAGGACACAGAAATACATTCTGCTACACTTCGCTACGTTCTGCTACATTTGTGTACGCGATTATTTGCGATTAAACGCGATTATTCTCGATTATTTGCGATTATTCTAGATTCAACCTGCAAGCAATTTAAGCCCCAAACAAAAAAAGCAACCCAAAACACAAAGCAAAAATTTTGCGCGAGAAAACACCCGAAAAAACCCGTCGTCATCTGCGAAAGACTTAAAGTGTGTTCTGCGCCACAAATATAGTGTTAAATGTAAACTTTTTTCACGAAAAGGAGACTGATTTCTTGAATACGTTTGACTGGCGTCTTTTTCCGAAAGCAGAATTTTTCTTGCAAACCGAGCTTGATAAATTCTTGAACAAGAACAATTCGGCGGCAATTTTAGTAAATGATATTGAGCGGAAGACTTCGACAAGAATTTTTGACTGGGTGGACCATATGGTAATTACATCAGATGAAGTGGATGCCGACGAACTTTTGAAGCTGGGATTTCACGAATCTAAAACAATCGATGGCTCAATCGCATTTCGAGTAGAAGGAAGCACACTGTTTCCACTGCTTCTAAAAAAAGGCAAAGCGTCAGAGCTTGCTCTCTCCGTAGAAGATATCGATAACTTTAGAAAAGTCTCTGCCAAAGAAAAACCGATCCAGGGGTTGCCTAACTCGGGTTTCAGAAAGTTGCTGCTATTTGGCGAAAGCAGCTTTGCGTTCTCGGTTGTTGAGAGACGTGGTTTCTCAGGTTACGACGTTGAAGATAGCGACGACATTAACTCGTATATCGAGGCATCCAAAACTTTAGGTTCACGCCTAAGAACGTTTAGTTCCACGGAAGAAGGCATTTTGGAAACTGAAAAACTCCTTAAAAACCTTGAGTCTAAAATAAGCAAGAAGAGATTAGCTGACGCTTTCTTCCGAGCTGAAAGACGTTATTGGGAGAGTCGAAACCACGCAGCCATAGTTCAAAAGAGCCGGCAGGATGAAGTCGGCGTTGGCTGGGGCAACGTTGACCATCACACGTTCAGATCTTCAAGACAGAACTTTGCCGCTCTCATCAGAATTTTTGAGCTTTTGGGGTTAAATACTCGCGAGAGATTTCATGCTGGCGCCCAAGCAGGTT
Organism: Candidatus Bathyarchaeota archaeon; assembly: GCA_963767735.1. Classification (GTDB taxonomy): domain Archaea; phylum Thermoproteota; class Bathyarchaeia; order Bathyarchaeales; family Bathycorpusculaceae; genus Bathycorpusculum. Next base: position 9,481 of record CAVYES010000004.1, read on the forward strand.
GGGGTGCTCAAATCTTGGAAGATTCGGATGGGAGAAATGTTGTTTTTGCCGATGTTGACTTGTCTGGGGAAGAAAAAGATGCTGACTTTGCGCATCGAGGGCTTGAACCACGAGATGAGTTGGGCACGGTCGGCTTATGGGTAGGTCTTCATGGCGAAAGCATCCTTGAAGCAGGTATGCATCATTTAGCTGCTCGATTCCGCTTCGATGACGTTCGAGATGACCTCAAAGAGCATAGGGGTTGGTATGATGAAGCCTTTCTCCAATTTCCCCTTCCTCAAGCAAGCATTCACGGAACCAGAGAAGTGGCAGGTGAAAAACGACAAGTTGACCCTTCTTTTGAAGAAACATCAACTAAGCCAGGAACAAGCCTCAGCATTTGCTCGGGACGGCGCCAGTTGCTAGTCACTTAGAAAATATTGAGAGAGGTCAAGGTTTTAAGGGGTTTAACCAGAACTCAGTTAGCGCAATCATCAAATGGACCAACCCCTTGGCGCAGCAGGAAAGGTACGCGTGATTTGCCGCATGCAATAAATGCAGGAGGTAAAGGTTGAGGCAGCTGCAGATTTCTGGCGAAGTGCTAACCGATGAGGCTTCCATAAAAAGGTACTCTGTCGACATGAGCCACTACCTGGTTAAACCAATGATGATTGCTGTTCCCGCAAACCAAGAGGACATAGCGAAGATAATTGCTTACTCCAAAGAAGAGGCAATTCCTATAACCCCACGGGGAGCTGGCTCTAACCAGTCGGGTTCAGCAGTTGGCCCAGGCATCATTGTTCTCTTCTCCAAAATGAACGCCATCACGAAGAGAGCAGGGCGAAGAGTAAAAGTTCAACCAGGCATAATCCATCAACAACTAGAATCAGCAACTGAACATAGATGGACTTCGTGTTCCTTATGACCCGACTTCCAGCCCGTTTTGCACCATCGGCGGCAACGTTGCAACTAAAGCAAGCGGCATAAGGAGCCTCAAGTATGGAACAGTTGATTCGGCGCTAAGAAGTCTACGTTTTTTCGACACTGCCCACGGATTAATTGTCACTTCACAAGGTCTGCCAGAAAAGCTCGAAGAAGAAATCATCGATTTGAAAAATCGGCTTAGACGCGATAAAGAAACAATGCGTATCTTGGACGCCCGAAAAAACCTAAAATCCAGTAGCGGTTACAACTTGAAAAGTTTTTTCGAGCATGAGGAACCCGAAGAAATCGTTACTCATCTCTTGGTAGGTTCAGTTGGGACATTGGGTGTCTTCTGCGAGATAGAGTTGGAGGCAGTGCCCTCGCCAAAAAGCACCAGCTTGTACCTGTTGTTCTTCACTTCGTTGTTAGATGCCGCCGGAGACGTTGTGAAACTGAAGGTTTTCGAGCCCTCAGCCATCGAAGTGATGGACTCTTATGGCGTTGACTTGTTAAGAAACCAAATAGCTGTTCCTTCGGATTGCAGAGCGGTTCTATTTGTCGAGTTCGATTCTAACTTGGATCAAGCAGGCGACCTCATGCTTAGTCATTTGAAGGAAAAATCAATCAAATTCTTAGTTGAAACTGACGCGAAAAAGCAAGCGGCATTATGGAAGACAAGGGAATCCATGCTTCTTTGGATAATGAACACGCTGGAAACACCAACCCGAAGATTTCCACCCTTTGCAGATGACCTCGCCATACCGATAGATCAAATGCCGAATTTTTTAGCTACAATTCAAGACGTATTGGATCGCTTTGGGACGATTGCAGTAATTTATGGTCATGCAGGCGAGGGAAACCTCCATGTAAGACCTATGATTGCCAAAGATAACTGGGAAGAAAACCTGAGAAGCCTATCCGACTTAATCTTCAAAGCAGCATTGAACTTTGGAGGCACCATTACGGGTGAGCATGGGCTTGGAAGGAACAGGTCTATGTACCTGCGCAACGAGTGGGGAGACAAAGTCTATGGATATTTTGAGCAAATCAAAAAAATCTTTGACCCCGAAGGACTACTGAATCCAGGTGTAGTGTTCACGTCGGATGATTTAACAAAGAACCTCAGATTGTGAAAAGCTTCCTAACTCTGATTGGCTTGAGGCATCCTTTGGGCAAAAATAATTGGACGTAATAAGTCAAATTTGCCTTGGCGAACCTTTCGTTTACATGGTACGAGCATTGGGACGGGATTTCATGGCTGGTAGGTGCGTCTCGCGCCGTGCCAACGTTGATCCGCCAAGGCTATTGAACCAGTGGTGACGGTAGCTGCCTTGTCCGGCAAATCTATTTAGGGCAAGCCAGAAATTAAGAGTTGCACCAATATTCTATTTAGAACATATAAAAAGAAATCAGGAAAGCCCGATATTTTTTGGGTGCACGATGGTTTAGCATGAAAAATTTTCTCAATAATATCGCGTGTTTATGAAGCATCAAGTATCACTATATAGATTATGAAGTATACGCCTAAAAACCTCTTCAAGATTGTTTTTAGCAATCAGTGAAGCAAACATGATGTCACAAGATTGCGATGATTGTGGTTTCCTCAAGGATTGCAGTAAACGCCAGCAGAAAACAGCTAAAAATAAAAAAACCTACTGCGCCCATGAAAAAGCACGGTTATTAAACGATTTTTTTCCAGCTATAGATTCGGGTTATTACAATCAGGTAAAAGGAACGAGTTAATATGTACAAAACTATAATTTTAGATTGCCAAGATAAGGATGTTATTTTCAATTGCGATGACTGCATAGTTTTTAAAGAATGCTCTCTCGCCAAGAAAAATACTGAGGAGCTCGTTGATTCAGTAAAAACTGACAATGTTGAAATCTTCGTAAGTCATGTTTAAGCATTCGCCCTACTGCCTACGAGAAAATCTCATTCGAGAATGTTTTTTGTAAATAAACTATATATTCTATTTTCACAGCTTTTAACTGCAACTTAAGTCGTGTCAATTAATACACTACAGGGTAATTCGTTATGAGACGAACGAAACTCGAATTGTACATCAACGTTCTTAAAATCGTAGCTCAAAGCGGCTCGCTTAACTTCAGTAAACTTGCTCGTGAAAGTAATATCAGCAGCAGCGGACTAAAAAAATACTTAGACTTTCTTTTAGCTCAAGGCATGCTTGAAAAACAAAAAATGGGCAAGCAAAAAACGACTTATTCGATTGCGGAGAAAGGCATTAAAGTCCTCAGATACTTTAACGAACTAAAACAAGAGCTTCAAATAATTAATCAAGCCGAAGAGTCTTGAAAGCGACTTTCAAATAAAGACCCTCATAAGACGTGCTTCTGCACACTTTACTTATTTTATTCTTTACCATATAATTTAGTGGCGAAAGTTGGTGAGGTTTGGGGTTTTTAGGTTAAAGTTGAGCTTTTTTTCCTGAATTCTTCTATCGTTTGAGGCTTCTTGCGCCCGTCAAAGGCGTGATGCATCGCCAAACCTGGACTGCGCAAAAGCATTCTTGGACCCGAATACCGCATGACCTTCTTCACTTTCTCCCTCATCTGAGGTTGATAACAGTGCACCAGGCATTTGCCGCATGTAGATTTCTCTTCTTGAAAAGGACACTTGTCTAATCGCAAGAAAGCGTACGACAAAAACTCGGTGCATTCAGGACACAGGTCATTCCCCTTGGTTTCATGATGTCCTCTGCAGTATATGTGAACCATAGCCTCAATAGTTTTTTTCTCTCTCGTTATACGTGGATGCTGCTTACTCATTTGTAACTCTCCTGCTTTAGTTGATTTGCTATTTTTCTGCCGAAGTCTTTGCATTTAGGCAGTTCTCCCTCCGACTATCGGACCAGGTATCCCCTGCACTCTTATTGATAGGCTGGGTGAAATCAGTTTTAGGTTAGGCAGCTTCTTTTCCACCAGTTTTTCTAGTTTTTTAACCGCTCTATCAGGATCTCTTACCCGCCCAGAATATGTGCCGAAAACTGCCGCATTCTTTGCTTTCACATCAAGTTCAGCCAACCCGTTAACAAACTTCTTCATGGTTTGGGAATGCCTACCCATATGATTGGGCGCACCCAAAACTATGGCGTCGTAATTAGCCAATTTTCCAACATCGATTTCTTTGACGTAGCCAACGGCAACTTCAATACCCTCAACTTCTCTTATTCCCTCAAAGATGTTTTCCGCAGCGATTTTCGTATTGCCGTATTTCGAGTCGTAAACAACAAAAACTTTTACCATAGTCGCATCTCCACTTTTCAGGTTTTTCGGGATTCGATGATGCCTCGGCATTTGTCGGCGTACTGGCAGTATTCTAGGCATGCTGCAGTCTTATCGGGGCGTTTCCATTCGGCTCCGCATTCGGGGCAAACTGTTTTGTCCTCGTCACTCCAAATTTCCAGGTCGCCGCCGCAAACATGGCATTTAATGTAGGCTGGTTTAGGCTGCAGCATGTCCCGCAGTCCAGGGCATGTTTGAGGGTTCTTTTCTATGGGTTTGTCTTTAGAGCTCAACTATTTCGCCTCCAATTTTTACCTCATACTCTTTAACTGGAATTTGCTTGCCTGATAATTCAAGTGCCTTGTTTACCGCCCATTTTAAGCCAGTACAGCAGGGCACTTCCATATGGGCAACGGTCACGGTTGCGATGTTGTTTTGTTGGAAGATTTCGGCTAGTTTTTGTGCGTATGCTCTGGCGTCGTCGAATTTCGGGCAGCCAATGATGACTCGTTTCCCAGACATTAGAGTGTCGTGGAAATTTTTGAGTGCAATAGGGGCGCAGTCAGCGGCAAATAGCAGGTTGGCATTTTCGAAGAACGGAGCCTTCGTCGGGACAAGATTTAGTTTTACAGGCCACTGGGGCTTTTGCGGTGTCGAGTTGGCTTGGATGTTTATAGACGATGCAAGGATTGTTTTGTTTTTGAGGTGTTCGTGGGTTTCGTTTTCGTCGAAGGGTTCTGCTTCGCGTTCTGTTAATGTTATTGCTCCTTGGGGGCATTCTCCCAAACAGGCGCCTAAACCGTCGCAGTAAACCTCTTTGATTATTTTTGCCTTGCCGTTTACTATTTGGAGGGCGCCTTCTGCACATTTGGGAATGCAGTTGCCGCATCCATTGCAGAGCGTTTCATTTATGTTTACAATTTTTCTTTTCATTATACGTCTTCTCCGTTTAGGCATTTTCCGCCTCTTGGGCAGAATTTTTGAGCGTGATTTTCGATGGCTCCAAAGATAGGGAGCAACGTTTCTTCGTTGACTGTGTAAACGTGTTTTTTGCCTTGCTTTTCGATGGCAATGAGATTGCATTCAAGTAATGGTTTGAGGTTGTGTGAGATCATGCTTTGTTCTTGTCCGAGTGCGGTTGCAAGTTCGTTTACACTCATTGGTTTTTGTATTAACTGTTCGAGTGCGGCGAGTCTTGTGGGATTTGCTAGGTTGCTGAAGAATCGGTAGCAGATTTTTGTGAGCCCTTTTTTCATTTTTTCTCATCTCGCCTTAACAATGCATGAAATATATTTCATATGAAGTATTATTCATATAAACCTGCTGGTCAAAAAATCAAAAATCGAAAATATGCTCCTTGAGAGCTTAAAAATTGCACGCTAGAAATGTCTTAAGGGATCCACGACTGCATTAGCATTAAATACCTCAATTAAGGGTGGGCCTGAACTTTTATAAAAAACTTAGCAGAATACCTGCCGCGTTAGCGGCAGGATGAATGCGTCCAACCCGCAGTTCTATTAGCCGTTCAAGCCGATAGGTCTGTCACCATTGGATAAGGGGGGGTGATAGACTTGGAGAAAGCAAGATCGTGTGCTTACCAAGCTAACTACCACCTTATCTGGGCCACCAAATACCGGCGCAAGGTACTTCTAGGCTCAGTTGAGGTTAGATTGGAGGAAGTACTTAAAACGATTGCTACTACACACGGCTTCCAACTGATGGCTGCCAAAGTTCATCATGGCGACCATATTCACGTGTTTGTTTCAGCTCGGCCAAAGCTATGTATACCTGAGATGGTGCGTGTCTTGAAGTGTAATTCTGCTAAACTGCTGTTTGAGGAGTTTCCTGAGATTAGGTTGCAGCTTTGGGGTGGGCATTTGTGGTCTGAGGGCTATGCTGTAAGAACTGCAGGCGTTGTTACTAGTGCGAAAATAGAGGAATATATCAACAAAAATTAGATGTGGATGCTCGCCTCGGAAGAGGCGAGTAGTTCACTAGGTAAAGTCAAACTAACCTGTTGGGTGGCGATTGCAATGTCGATTACGGTTGGCGAAGAGTTTGATGACATATCCGAAATTTATGATTCCACTCGACCCGCGGCAACGGATGCTGAGATCCGTGCGGTTTCAGTTGAACTTGGAGACTGCTGCACAGTGCTTGATGTGGGCGTGGGAACGGGAAGGTTCTCGAAGCCTCTTGGTGATCTCGGGTTTGAAATGGTCGGAATAGACTTCTCCCGCAAGATGCTGCTCAAGGCAAAACAGAAAGGAGTCCCCAACCTCATATTAGCCGATGCGCGCCATATGCCCTTCAAGGACGGAACCTTTGATGCTTCTATCATAATTCATGTTCTCCATCTTCTTCCGGATTGGTTAAGCGTTGCACGGGAAATGGGTCGAGTAACAAATAGTAAAGTTGCAGCGTTATATTAAACAACGGGCATGGAGAATGGGGCATGGCAACGAATGCTTCAGGCAATTCGACGTCACCAGTTTATCCTGAGCTTTGGATTCGCTACGCTAAATTAAGAGAGGAAATGGGATATCCAATTAAACGGAACAGGCGCATGTGGCACAACGAAGTGGAAGTCCGGGAAAAACTGCCCCCGATGAAAATTATAGAGGTAAGCCATGAAGTCATAACGACGAATCTGAGTGAGATAGTGACAAGATTTCAACAAAGACCCTATTCTCTACAACGGGACATATACCTATAGAGGTTCATAACAAGATAATCCAGAAACTTTTTGCCTCAACAGAAAACGCTGACCCTACAGTGGAGACAGAATCCGTTCTCCGAAACAAGCAGATAACTAGACGGATAATCAAGGAACTTGCCATCTGGCGACCTGACCAGCTATACCCAGGATAATCCGTTTTTTTCAATTCTTCACTCGCCGATAAGGGAAATTCGTGCATATTGACGCGTTTTTGGCGATAGGCAAAAATATGAGGGTACTCCCAAGGACATTAGGTAGTGATGATGAAATCCGAATTTGGCTGGATAAAAGTCAACGGCGTCACGTATGAAAAAGACATAATCCTTCACGCCGATGGAACAGTCACGAAAAGGGAGAAGAAAAAATCCAAGGATTTGAAGCCCATCTATGGTCACACTCCTCTTTCAGAACATGAACTAGATTTTCTTTCAAAAGAAAAACCCAATGTAGTCTACGTCGGAACCGGTCACCAAGCAGCTCTTCCCATTACACCAGAAGCTATGTTGATCTTGAAAAAATATAAAACCGTTATTCTACCAACACAAGAAATAATCGAGAAAATAAGCCAAGACCACAGAAAAATGGTCGCATTAATCCACATAACATGTTAATTACTCCAAGAGTATCCATATACGACCACGCACTGCAATAGTCCTCTGTAAACCAGTTGATTTTAATCTCGCGCTGTGCCTTTCTAGACGGTGTAATGGAGGGCAGGGTCTTTTGGAAAGAGCCATGGCGAAGACACGGATTGTCTTGTTATTGGTCATACTTTTGATTGTAGCAGTCAGCCTCTACTACGTTGCACAGAAGGAGCTGTCAAAGAACCCTAATACTTTGACTTCTACGCCTATCCCAAGCTCATCGCCTGCTCCTACGCCGACGGCAACTCCCATCCCTGTAAATGAAGGCGCGTTAAAAGTAGTTTCGGTCAGTATTCTTCAGCCCTATAACCCAGGCGGACCCACAATCGAAGTCACCCTGCAAAACAACGCAACCAACCCAGTGGTAAGCCTTCAAGCGACATTGACCTTACCCGGACACAACTATACCTACGTTTTCGAAAACGTTTCTTCAAGCAACCCGCTATTGCCCAATCAAGACACATCTCAAACAGAAACCCTGATTAACGCCGGATTTGAAACAAACCAAACATACCTGATGGAAATCAAAGGAACTCTTCAAAACGGTTCTGCGTTCGATTTCACCGCCACTGTGACAATCCAATATTCCAATCAGTACGTGGCGTCGGGAGGAAACAGCACTCTTGAGCTCACCATGACCCTTGACAAAACCTCTTACTTTTTAGGCGAACCTGTCAACCTAACTTTGACCCTCACTAACGTCAGCAATCAGACAATAAACTATGAGCACACAGGATTAGATTTTGATTTTCAAGTTTACAACGGCACGAACAGCCCAGTGTACCAGTGGTCAAATTTCCAAGCCATACCCCAATTCATAGCCCTCGAACCGCTTCATGCCGGAGCAAGCATTTCGGCCAACTTCACTTGGCTACAAACATGCAATTTCAACGCCCAAGTTCAGGGCGACCTAATCTTGCCGGGAACCTACTACATAGTTGGCCAAACTGGACCAATATACGGAATACAGACTACACCGATACAACTCACAATAATTGAGGAGCCTTAGATCAGCCACGGAAAATACGTCTTGCTGAGAGTAGTGAAGAGCCTATTGGTTCACACAAAACAGGTTTCAAATAACAAAAGTTATCTTTTCCTAAATTCTCTGAATTGAAATCACATGAATGGAGAAGCAACCTGCGATCTCCGCTGTCCCAGTACAGAGAGGTTGCTGAAGTTAGTTTTTCGGTTGGTCTTTTTTTAGTTGTATCGCGCTATAGTGTCGCTCAGCCAAAGCCAAAATTAACGCAGCTACCCAGATCAAAAATCTAACTTGCGTTCCATAAATCTGGATAGACCAAAATACTGGAATTGCTGAGGCGAAAAAGAGGGCAGCAGACAAGAGCCAGCGGTTTCGTTCTGTTCTAAATGGTCCAATTAGATCTGTGGGAACGAGTTTTCGGTCTTTTGTGGCTATCTCGTTGCAGAAAAGCCCGAGCATCAGCGTCATTCCGCCGATGTCAAAGGCAAAAAGAGTGGAGGCCGTGTTAAAAAAAGAGGAAGTTGCAACTCCGGTTACGGAGCTTTGAAGTACATTATATAAGAACGGCTCAATAGCTACGCAAAACAGTAGAAGAATATTTGCCAAAAGTGTTCTGCGCCTCTCTAGTGGCAGCACAGACATAATTCGTGTGTAGCGGAGCCATGTTGAAATGAGAATGTAGAAGCTGAAAGCGAAGGTCGCAACGTCCTGATATATTGCAAGGCTAGTCTTCGGCGGGTTCTCTACAAGAGAGATGGCACCTATAGATAACGCGAGTCCAAATATTAGGTCTGAGAGACCTTCAATCCTCGGTTTAGGTCTGGTTGGTTCAGGCTTCTCAGTCTCAGACAGATGGACACCATGTAATGTTGAGGCTTACACTAATATCAAAATTGCGTCCTCTGCTTCAGCTCCTGTTAGATAAGCCGTTGCTTTTGGTTATCGTTCAATTGAGATTTTGCTTACTCCAGCTTCTTTTTCCAAAATAATCACGTGCTCGGCTTTACCCGCGAATGCTTCACTGTGCGTCACTGCAATGATTTGTTCTATTGCTTTAAATCGGCCTATGGCTTCAGCTAACCGTTCGATGCTGCCATCTTCGCTTCCCAAGTTCTCGGTGGGTTCATCAAGCACAAGTACACTTAAGCCATGACCAGTTCGCGACTGCATAATCAGCTGCCCCAAACCTAAACGGTAAGCAAAAGCTAAAAGCGTACGTTCCCCGCCTGAGAGATTTGAGACTTCGCGGTCAACGCCTGCTTCGCTCTTCACATAAGGCGTGTAAGTTTCATCAATCACAACATTAAGCATGGGTCCTTCCGCGCCTACTAAGCCGTCGAGCACTTGTTGAATGTAATTGCGCAAAACCTTCACAAACTCGCTTCGAAGCTTAGGTTGAATACTGCGGTAAGCGTCACGTATGGCACCTAAAACTTCAACGGTTCTGCGGATTTTCTCCACGCGCTCAAGTTTTTCCTGCGCAAGATTAATCCTCTCTTTAATTTCATCTAATCGTCTAAAAAGATCTTTTTTGCGGTTTTCTTTAGTGCACAAATCCGAGTCTAAAACGTAATATTGCCGAAAATCCTGTTCACGTTGCGTCCGTGCGGCCTCTAGCTCTGATAAATCAAATTTGCCGATTTCAAACTGAACCTGCTCAAGCCGCAAGCGCAAATCAGCTTCAAACGTTTGCTTCTCCTCAAATTCGCTTGATAAATTATTTTGGTTATTTTCTTCTTCGCTTAAGCGGTTTTTTAGCTCTTCAGCTCTTGTCAAGCAGGTTTGCAAGTTAGAGTACGCTTCGGAGGCTGCAGTTCTTGTTTTCTGGAGGTTATCGATTTCAATTTTTAATTGATTAATGGTTTTTTCCCGTTCAAAATTTTCTTGTTGGATTTTTGAAAGTAGATTGCTTTTATATTCTCCCTCTAATGGCTGTACGCAAAGCGGGCATTTGCTTTCTTGTGATAATGAAATGGCTCTCTTTTTGTCAGTTTGCAGGTTCCTCGATGTCGCTTCTTGATCGGCCTTTAAACTGCTGATTTTATCATCAAACGCTGCTAAAGAGGAATGTAGTGCTTCATCGGGCTGGTTGGTTGACAAGCCTGCTTGCTCAAGCTTACTCAAGCACGCCTTGGCCTGAGTATCAATTGAGTTTTGGCGTTGATGCAAATTATTCAAGATTGTTTTTTTGCCTTCGATGCGTTGAGTTAAAGACGCCAAAGTGTTAGTCATGTTAACAATATCGGCGTGGAGCCTTGCTTCTTTTCGCTTAAGTTCTTCAATAGCTTGCTTTTTCTCTTCCATCTTTTTCAGTCTTGAATCTGCTTCATCCAACGCTTTCTTAGCAACCGTTAACTTTTGTGTAGAGTTCTCAAGATCCATTTCCAGAAGTGTGTATTCTTCGCTTGCCCGATTGTACTCGTTACTTAGTTTTTCTAATCCAGTAACATCTGGGTCCTTCTCGTAAACCCGCTTTTCGGTCTCATAGTCCCGCTGGTACTGAGCAATATTGCTCCATGCAACCTCATAATCGGACAAACCGAACAATTCGTCCAAACGCCTTTGCCTGTCACGCGGGGCGGCGTCAAGCAGCTCCTTGAGGTGTTCCTGCCTAAACCAAACTATTTCTCGGTAAAGATCCTTGTCTAAACCTGTGATAGCTTTAAACTGCTCTGCGATAGCGTCGGTTTTCATGCTGGCAACCAGTTTCTCGTCCTCGTAGAGTTTGAGTTCTTCAAAATTTTGCGTAATGCTTTTGCCCTTTCGTTTTAATCCCCGTGTAAGCTTGTAGGTGCTTCCGTTTTGTATAAACTGTATCGTAACCTTACCTGAATCGGCGCCTTCACGCAGCAAATACTCAAAGCTTCTGCCTATTGAGTCACCGAACAAGGCGAAATCAACCGCGTATAAAACGCTGGATTTTCCGCAGCCTAAACCTCCAACAAGACAGTTAAAACCCCGAGTAAACGGCACAGTCGATTTAATGTGGCTGCGTATGTTTTCAAGCTGGACTATTTCAATTTTCATTTCGCCAGCTCCTCAAAGGTTTGCTTGACTTTCTCGTCTTGTTTCTTCGTTAAAGGCTCTATAAGACTAAGAGCTGAGCGGGCAATTTTGTCAGCGTCCTCTTTGCCATAGCGTTCAGAGAAAATCTGCAGAAAATACTCAAAGGCTTTAGTCTTCAAATCTTTAAATTCGCTTTCAAAAATGGAGCGTGCAATTTCGTCCGATACAGCAGTTTCTTTCAGCAACACAATTGGGTGGACAAGCAACGCTTTCTCGCCTGCGCTTCGGATTTTTCCTATGTCAATTTCTGATCGGCTGGCTTCAGCTGGCAAGGTACCCCTTAAAATCGGAATTATAATGGCTCCTTCGCAGTCATTTTCCTTCACCGTTTGAGTGGCTAACTCGGTGATTTTCGAGGATGCCATCGCATTTAGATCTAAGTCTAAAATAATGAATCTGCGTGTAGATGAGAGCTCGATGGGCTCTGTTTTTACTTCGCCTTTCTCGTTGACGTTGACTTGTATGAAGCCTTTTGGGTTCTTTGCTTCCCTGTAATCAGCCGTTTCTGTACAGCCGCTATATGATAGTAAGCCATCTTTGAATTTCTCCAAGTACCGTTCATGCACGTGGCCAGCTGCATAATAATTGAAACCGCCAGGTATCTGGTCGGGGGAAAGTTCAGCTTCAATGTAGGGTGGATTGACATTGGGTAGGCTAATGGCACCGTGGAAAACGAAAATGTTGCAAACCTTGCCGTCGGGCGTTGGCGGGTTTTCCTCAATGAACTTTGGCAGTGCCTCTTGTGTCTTATGCTTATTATGAAAGTTTGGTATGCCATAAACGTAGCAGCAGTCTGGTTTGCGCCAGCATGCGCCGCTGTGTCTTGGCAAGTGGTGGATTAATCCTGCGCTGTCCAAGGGGTAGAGGATCGTGCCTGTTATTGTGTTTGGCGCGGAATCGTGTGAGCCGTCAACCGTTAAAACTGGGATGTTTGCGTCTTTGAGCCGTTTGAAACTTCGAATGGTGTTCTCTAACGTGACATTTGATGGTCTGGCTTGATGAAACAAGTCCCCGGCGATAATCATGAAGTCAGGTTTTAACTCGATTGTTTTATCCACAACTTCTTTGAACGCGTTGTCGAAGTCTTGCCTTCTAGCTTCAAGTCCATACTGTGCGTAGCCTAAATGCAAATCAGCTGCATGAACGAAGCTAAACGGCTTCAAGTTGACCTAACCCCCATTTACTCCCTTTTAACTTTGATTAGTGCCTACCTCTTTTAAAGCGTTGTGAAACTTCAAAATTGAGGTGGTTTTTTGGTCTTTAGAGGGGAAAAATTTAAACCACCATATGCATGGTTATGTGAAAGGCGCTCTAATTAGATGAAATGCCAAAAATGCGGTCAAGACACTCTTCTTCCATTTAGCTGTCCCTTTTGCGGTGGACAGTTTTGTAGTGCTCACCGTTTACCAGAGAAACATGCATGCCCAAGAATAGATTTTGCACGTTCACAACGACAAGAACAAGTGATTGCGCCTCAGTCATACAACAGTTATCAATACACCTATAATATTGGCCACCCCAAACGCGACAGGGGCATAACCACTAGTCCCAAAGAAATAAAACACCTATCAGTTGCAGCTGCACTTATCGTTGGCATTGGTTTTTCCATCGGATTGTACGGAAGATATTTGGGCGGTTTCAATTTTGCGTGGACTTGGGTTTTGATGGCTGTTTTCGCCGCCATACTAGTAGTATCTATGTTAACGCATGAATTTGCACATAAAGCAGTTGCCCAAAAAAACGGTTTGTGGGCAGAATTCCGCTTAACAACTTGGGGTGTAGCCTTGACTTTTGTTTCCATATTTTTGCCTTTCAGGATGATTGCACCAGGCGCAATGATGATTTCCGGTACACCTGACGGTGACGAAATAGTTAACATATCCATCGCAGGTCCAATAACCAACCTAATCTTCTCAAGTGCCCTTGTTGCAGTTGCGTTTTCTTTACCTGCTACAGGGTTTGGTGGCATGTTGTTTTTCGCAGCTTACATCAACGCTTTTATGGCAGTCTTCAACCTAATTCCCTTTGGAATCTTGGATGGCTACAAAATTTTCAGTTTTAACAAGAAACTTTGGGCTTTAGTCTTCGTTCCCAGCGCCATTCTTGCCGTGGTTACTTTCCTGCATATTTAAAAAACAAATCTCCTTTTGTAGTCTTTTTTTAGAGAGCATTAAGTGGTTCAGTTTTTGGTTGAATTCCCCCCTTTTCTAGCCGCTGTGATGTATTAGTGCGGTCGCCAACTTGCCAACACTATGCTGAATCGCGGCAAAGAGCTCTGTAGAAATACATCTTAAGCAGAGGTCGATAATGTTTTGTTTGCGTAGAAAAGTATTTTGGGGATTGCGCGAAGACCTATGGGTAAATTGTGCTTGAGATGAGGTCTTATGGTTGAATACAAGTGGGTTGCTCTTTCGAATACTACGATAGGTATGTTGATGGCTTCCATAGACAGCACCATCGTTTTAATAGCTTTACCCGCAATTTTCAGGGGAATTAACCTCAACCCCTTTACTTCTTTTCAGTACCTGCTCTGGCTCCTGTTCGGCTACAGCATCGTCACCGCAACCCTGCTGGTCACCTTCGGCAGAATATCTGACATGCTTGGAAGAGTAAGACTCTACAATCTTGGCTTCGCAATCTTCACGGTAGGCTCAATATTGTGCTCGATAACTCCAAGCCAAGGGGGCTCAGGTGCACTTGAACTCATAGTTTTCAGGATAATCCAAGGAGTCGGCGCAGCCTTCCTCTTCGCGAACAGCGCGGCAATATTAACCGACGCGTTTCCGCCCAACGAACGTGGAAAAGCGCTCGGCATAAACATGGTGGCTTTCTTGGCTGGTTCGTTAATTGGCCTAGTTCTCGGCGGAGTTCTAGCGGTTTATGATTGGCGGCTGGTCTTCATCGTAAGCGTTCCGGTAGGCGTGATTGGCACTGTTTGGTCATATTGGAAACTCAAAGAGATGGGCACCATCAAACGAAACCAGAAAATTGATGTTTGGGGCAACATAACTTTCGGCGCAGGTTTGACCTTTGTTTTAGTAGGAATCACTTATGGTTTGATTCCGTATGGTACTTCGTCTATGGGTTGGGGTAGCCCATGGGTAATTGCCTCTCTTGCAGCCGGGGTTGGGCTTCTGGCTGCTTTCCCATTCGTTGAGCGCCACGTACCTGAACCGATGTTTCGGCTTGAACTTTTCAAGATAAGAATGTTTAGCGCGGGGAATCTCGCTTCGTTCCTAGGCGCCTTGGCAAGGGGTGGCGTTATGATTATGCTTATAATACTACTTCAGGGTATATGGCTTCCACTACATGGATACAGCTACGAGTCCACACCCTTCTGGGCAGGAATATTCCTGATACCTCTGTCAATTGGCTTTGTAATTTCAGGACCGATTAGCGGTTGGCTATCTGACAAGCACGGTGCAAGGCTGCTCGCCACTGTGGGCATGGTTATTGCTGGAATTACGTTCCTGGCTTTTGCTACGTTTCAGGCTAATTTTGCCTACCTTCCCTTTGCGGTGGTTCTTCTTATAATGGGCATCGGTAATGGTCTATTCACCTCTCCGAACATCGCATCAATAATGAATTCTGTTCCGCCAGAACACCGAGGAGCTGCATCAGGAATGCGTGCCGCCATTCAAAACAGTGCATCAACAATTAGCATTGCAATATTTTTCACTATAATTATCATATCACTCAGCGGAAATCTTCCGGGAGCGTTGAGTTCCGCCGTCACAAGCGCTGGGGCACCACAACAGCTCGCGCAGGTTTTCAGTTCAACACCAGCGTCAGGGGCATTGTTCGGGGCGTTCCTAGGCTACAACCCTGTTCAGACAGTACTAAACACACTTCCGTCAACAGTTGTAAACGCTATACCGAAGGCTACAGTTCAGTACCTTATAGGAAAAACATTCTTTCCCAACGCGATTTCATCACCCTTCATGTCTGCCCTAAGAGAAGCCTTCATCGTAGGCGCAATCATGTGCTTTGCAGCTGCTGTATGCTCTTTCCTCAGAGGCGGCAAATACGTCCAGGAGAAAACAGGAACCAAACCAAACGAAAAGTCATAAGCACAAAAGTGTCTCAGGAACCCGTAACCAAAAAGTTGATGCCCAGCTAAATTCATTCAGTTTCATTCATGCTTTCGCTTTTGCTGCTTAAAGGCTGCATACAAAAGCTACCTTTTTATTAAAAAATTTAAGAACCGTAAAACGGAAAAGAACGTTAAACTTTTAATTTAGATGAGTTCGATTGTGACGTGGACTTCTTCTGGCACTCGGATACGCATGATTCTACGCATAACTCGTTCTTCCGAGTCAATGTCGATTAATCGTTTGTGAATGCGCATTTCCCATCTGTCCCACGTCGCAGTTCCTTCACCTGAAGGCCCTTTTAGAACTGGTACTTTGAGTCGTTTTGTTGGTAATGGTACTGGACCGTTGATTTTTACGCCTGTTTTTTGAGCGATACTTTTGAGTTCTCCGCATACCTCTTCAAGTTTGCTGTAATCTGTGCTTGTGAGGCGTATTCGTGCTTTTCTTACCATCTTGGTCCATCAATCCATTCTTTTGCCATTTAATATACGTTGGTGACTCCTTAGAGATTTAAGCGGAACATAAAAACCTATCGACCATTTTTTCAGACTTATCGTCTAGTTTTTTTTTACGATTCTGAAACGTTTAGGTTCAATGCTTAGCTGACTTATCAATGCAGGGGAACGCGCATTGATAAAAAATAAATGCTGTGCGGGTAAATCTTCTCCGGGATGGGTTCAAATCACCTGTTACTTGGAAGTACTAAGATATGTTTCTAAAAGGACAAGGAGGAATCGGTGGCAACTTAGCATATTTGGTGTTAGCTGAGGCTCTGCCTTATTTTACAGAGAAAAGAACGTAAATGCAAATGCGCTATCACGATACTGAGCGATTACGTAAATCATGATTAACCAGAGCCCTCTCAGCCGAATTTTTTTGGCAATGCTTTTTAAAAACGAAAAAAGGGGAAAAATAGAGTTGTGGTGATTTGTTTTCGTTTTTATGGCCGTTTTCTCATCAGCAATATTGCCAGTATAGCGCCGATTATGATTATTACGATTATTACTGCTGCTATTCCTAACTCTACGGTTGCTGTCGATGCTAAGCCTGTTGCAGGTGAAGGTGTTGGTGCTGAAGTAGCTGAAGGTCCTTGTACGGTCATGCCGGTTTGTGCGCTTGATCCATAGTAGCCGTTGTTGCCAGCGAATGTTGCAGTGACCAGGTAATTGCCTGAAATGCTTGGAGGAGTCCAAGTCAGCGTGTATAATCCGGTGTCAGTTGTTGTAGCTGTGCCGATTGTGATGAAGTTGTGGTTCGGATCGATAGCAGTTAACGTTACTGTTACGCCTGTGAAGTTGGTTGGTTCCGGCTGCTGATCGTAAGCGTATTCCATCCACTGAGCCATGCTAGCGTCAGATGCACATGGAACGCCGCTTGGAAAGTCAGCTTTCACTGTTGCTTGTTGTGTGCCAGCGGAAGTGTCCATCACTGTGCCCTGTATAACTACGTTGGTGCCTGCTGTGATAGCAGTCTGTGGCGCCGTTACTGTGGTTGCGCTGGGTCCTCTGCCTACACTATAAATTTCACCGTTATAACCGTTAAAGAATGTCAAGTAGCCAGCTGCGACAGCCCATGCGCTACCAGTCCCGGCCCACTCGCTGGGGTACCCTGAAAGCCTCCATATTAGCTGTCCTGTTGTAGCGTTAATAGCGGCTAATGTTGAACCCACGTAAATTGGGTTGGTTACAGTGTGTTCATCGGTAGCTAGGTATACGACGCCGTTATCAATAGATTGTATTTGGGTTGGATAGACACCGTAAGGTCCGTTAAAGCCTGAGTAAGTGCTGTTGTCTGGTTGAGATGGTCCACCGTTGCCCCAGGTGAAAATTGGTTTTCCAGTCACATCGTTCCAGGCGTAGCATACTCCCCCGTATGAACTGCTGTAGAGCGTACCGTAAGCAAGGAAGGCTTGATCAGGGGGAGATCCTGGCGTGCCATAGTACGACAAAGCATTTTCAGATGCGGTTGGACCCCATAGCTGCGCGCCATTTGTTAGACTGTATCCTACCCATTGCATAGTTTCTTCATAGTTCAGAACGAAAGTACGTGTTTGCCAGTCGACTCCACTAAATGAGATAGAAAAGTTTCCTGACGGCGCGGTATAGGTCTTGCTCCATAGTAGCGAGCCGATTGCGCCTAAAGATGCGTTGAGGTTGACGGCGTACATTGTCCATGAATAAACCCCGTTGGGTGCGTTGGTTGATGCGAAACCTGATGGTAGAGTAGAGTAGCAAAGCATCATATCTCCATAGTTTACTGCACCAACCGTTGCGGCAGTACCTCCTGAGGGACCGAGGGGAGTGACAACTACGGGTGATATTGGTAGTGTGTTCATCCATGGCATCGAGATGTTCCAGTCATAAGTTGTTGGCGAATTTAATGTAGATATAGCTTGGCCTTCCGCGATGCCTATGTTTCCGTTGACATTAAGTGTGGAACCGTAAGGTACGAATCCTACTGCCCCGGTAGGGTATAATTCATCTTCGCCTGTGATTGGAAGAGGAAGCTCACTGCTAAAAGGAAAGCCGAGGAAAGCGTTGCCGGGTTGAATTAGAATCGATGGCGAGACGCTTCCGCCGCCAGTGTATGGATTAATGTCGTATAGCCAAAGTCTCGAAGAGTTCCACTCAGACAAATACCAATTTGGCTTCGCGGCGGTGCCCACGTTAGTAACGATGTACTGCAGGTACTCACCGCTTGGACCCCATTGTGGCGCGCCTGAAGGAACGTCGGTTACGTTGAATAGCGCATCTCCCGTGAAACCATCAAACATTTCCCAAGTTGTTGAACCGTCAGGTGCAGTTACGCTTGCAACTAGAATTGGCGGGTAAACTCCGTGCTGGTCAGGGTCGTAAACGTAAGCTGTTATTCCCATTAATAGTTGTGGAATGTTTTCGTTGCTCCAGAGCTGCTGTCCTGTTTGAAGATTAACGCAGATGGTGGGTCCGGTACCACTTCCGCCCAAAAGAGGCGCACCCGTGAATGATGCGACTACTGTGTAGTATAGGTAACCGTCTATTATTATTGGGTTTTGGAATCTGGGTGCATATGATGAGCCTTCGAAGAAGCCAAGTGATGGTTCATTAGTATACATGTTTCCTCCAACTTCTCCGCCAAATTGCGTCTGCGTTGTCCACATAATATGTGAAGTTAGCGGCCCTATGCCATCACCCGAGTACAATGAAGTGCTAGTATAGCCTGAGGGTTCTGGTGGCACAGAAGCACTAAGCCCTGAACCAAAACCTAGCCAGTTTGACGAAATCGTGTACCACGCGTAGTTTTCACCATATATTGGATATGACCAGTAGTTTGTCGGTAACGGAACACCTGGGGTCGTTGGGATTGACGTGCTCTGAACAGTGATGGTTGTCGATGTGCTGCTCGGTTGATAAGTGTCGTTAACTAGAGTTGAAGTGGGATTATACTCGCCAGGGTATTGTGCATAAGCTTGTCCTAAAAAGTTAAAGGTTAAAGTGTACGTGCCAGTCGTGGTAGGTGTGAAGGCGTAGGGTTGTGACGATGTTGGGTCTGTGACAACAGCATAGTTTACCGTTGTGTTTGTACCGTCAGGTGCAGTAATGGTAAGTTGGTAGTTATGGAACCTGTAATCGTTTGAAAGCAATGCGTAACTATAACCGACGGTTGCAGTGCCTGATGCTCCAAAAACCTCGTCAAGCCACATGTAAACGTGCGTTGTCTGACCCACACCTATAGGGTCAGGTGCAGCGAATATGTAGGCGTAGGTTGGAATTTTCCATGGCGGTGTATCTGCGCTAGCTTGTGGTATTAGCATTGTAGAAGCTCCTATTGATATTGTTAAAATTGCTGCAATCAAAATAGCTAAAGTTTTACCTTTTATATTTTGCATTTTTATTTTCCTTCAATTTTATTTTATTGGCAAGAAAATAGCAAAAAGCGTAACGAGAAGTGTAACGCATCCGCTAATTTCTCGCTCAACGTGCTTTGAGATTATGTTGTTTATAAAATTTTGTGGTAGGCTAGGTACAGTCACAAGTGAGTTAGCCCTAACAGGATTCTCTTCAACTCTTTTAAATCAGCTATAGCGCTAGCGAAGCGAAAAATAGGTTTAGAACCTGATTGTTTTGCGATAGACCCTGATGATTCAAAGTTGTATTTAGTGTCGAAGTTGAGCTTTCAAAGCATTCATCGTATAAGCACATAAACGATCAACTTACAAGATTCATCGGTGGATTGGGTAATTTAGAAACTAGGAATATTGTTGCTGAAGCTTTGCTTGATTTTATAGAAAAAGATATAGAATTGAAAGGTTATTTTTAGGAACAAAAATCTGTACGGACGGTTGCAAAGACTCCTTAGCAATCCATCAAGAATTATTGTTACTTTTTTGGCTTGCTTTAGGAATACTTTTTAACTCCGCTGAATGTTGTCTCATCGTATTTTTGCCAGCTATCTTTGCCTAAAGCACGAATTTCATCAGGATACGCCGTGCGAATTAATTAGTTATTTTTTTCTTTGGCGCTGAGGGTATCTCTGGTAAATAAACTGCTTTCTGCGATATCTCAACGCTGCAAGAACCTGGATGAGCTCTGTAGTAGTCTTCGCAGTTTTGAGCTGTCTTCCTATCTGAGTATCCAAGACCACAAATATCACATAAAAAAACTGTTTTATCTCCAATCCTCTTTTCCGTAACCAAAAACCGACATCCCTAAAAATAATTGATTTTAAAGTATTAAAATTTACTTAGAGACGGATCGGGAAATAGAGGAATCCGCCTTTTTTTTATTAGTTTTGTTTTGGATAATAACGAATTTATGTAAATTAGAACAGGAGAAAAAACTTCAGAGAAAATAGGGAACATAAAAAGAAAAAGAGGGCTATTTACCGTAAATTCTACGTTTATAGCTTGTCTTCACTCCAAATGTAATTTATAACTTAGCGCTTCTGAGGGCATTATCGTTTTTGATGAAAATTTACTAACAAAAAAGCCTACCCTCCTCCCTACCCGCATTTTACAGTGGTTTTCACTGGCTAAAGTGCGCCTATCTCACTTTTTTTGTTACCCAAATGACCCGCCAAAAAGAGACCCTATTTCTTATTTTTTTGAAATAAAACTTCTGCTCTCTTCACGACTTAAGAAAACAAACATTAAGTGCTGATTCGTTTTCTGATGGCTTCGCACTGTTCGGGCGTGAACACTTCTTCTTCGCATGCGGGACATCTGAGTGCTTTCACGTTGCGCAAAATAACTCCGTCTACTTCAAAGTCAAACTCGACTTCGACGTATTCAACGCAACATGTCGTACAAAGTAAAGCATTTGCCTTAACACTTTTGGGTTTACTGGGTGAATTTTTTTCCAAGCTCTTCTGCCCAAGCCTCTACCTTAGCCATGTCCGTATTATCCACCATGGTTTTTCTCAGAATTCTTATGCGTCCGCCAAAGGCTTCTGTAGATACAGGATTAATGTTGGGATATTTAGCGAGAGTATTTTCGACGAATCTGGCTTTCGCGGTTTTATAGCTTCCCGGCGTTCCTGCCCATGAAGATGAGACAAAAAAAGCCACTTGTTTGCCACTGACGTCATTTTTGAGAAACTTTAACGCTTTACTGTAAACTTTGCCTCCCCTGACGCCTCCGCCGATAACCACATTTCTGTATTGCGCTAAGTCGATCACTTTTTGCTCTTTAAGGTCAACCAAGTCAACCTCTAACTGATATTTGGAACGCAAGACGTCGGCAATTTTTCTCGCTGACTCTTCAGTGGCTCCACCCTTAGTTTCATACGCTATAAGAGTCTTGTTTCCACCCACTTTTAACCACTGCCATGCGACTCTTCAAGCGGCGCAATTTTTGCTCCACATTTATTGCAGAAAACTGAGCCAGAAGGGTTCTTTGTGCTGCATTGCGTGCACTCAACGGTTTCTGACTGCTGCACAGGTTTTTGCTGCCAGTTCTCTTTTGCTTTCTGGATAGCTGAATGCGTTTCTCGTGCGGCGATGCTGAATGCTTTTTCAAGCTCTATTCCCACACTGTAAAAAGCATCCCGTAACTCGTCGGAAGGATAAACAACGTTTGCAGACCTGCCTTTCAAGGATTTAGTGCCGCATTTTGGGCAAAAGTTAGCGTCATCAGCTATCTTTTCGCCGCAGTTAGGACAGTTAACCATAGTTATTCACCGTAAATATCCATGTTGTGTTGTGGATTTAAGCCTTTATTGATTATGAGATTCAAGAAAAAAAGAAGATGCAAGAAAGCTATGTGGGCAATGCTTCAATCGAGAGTTTTTGTTTTGCCTCTTCAATAAGTTTTATTGTTTGTAGTCGCCATGGCTCAAAGTTCTGTGGTGTTGCGGGGTAAGTGTTGTAGTGTGCACCAACCTGCCTCATCATCGTAACTGTCAAACTCAACTTTTTGAGGAACCCTACCCGTCGAATGCCTCTGAAAACCCTTTTAGCAGTTTCAGTGATGTTTAGGTGGAAGTCGTCGCCCATGCCTGCTTTTAACACGTCATCTTCCGTCATGAGTTTCTCGTTCATGCCGTAGTTTAGGTCTTTGTCGCTGCATGATAAAAGGAACATGCGGAACACATCTAGACTTGCTTGTTTTTTGCCGTAAGTTTCAATGTACTTCTTGTTGTAACTCCACAATGCTTCTTTTGTAGGTTCGCCTTTGGCTAAGGCTTCAACGATTGTTTGCCCCGCAAAGTACCCGCTTAGCATTGATGGTCCAATGCCGCCACCGTGAATAGGATTAACCAGCGACGCAGCATCTCCGACGAGCACGATGCCGTTGGCAACCATGTTATCCAGTGGCCTGCGCGTTGGATCAAACCATGCGCCCCCGGTTAAAACAAATGAGCCTGCAAACGCCGGTTTCGCAAATGTATTATCATATAGCTGCTTTTTTGGGTTTGGATATTTGCCTCGCATGCATATCCCTAAGCCAACGTTAACTCTTGCTCCGCCTTTGGGAAAAATCCACACGTATCCGCCTGGAGCCACTTTCTGGTTAAGGTAAATTTCGCAGAAGTTAGTGTTCTCGGTTTCCCGTGTTAGCTGACGGATTTCGCGGTAGCATGCTTCAACATCTTCATTTTCTATTTCTTTGTCTATGCCCATTTCCTGTGGAAGCTGATGTCGAACAACACTGAAGAAGCCGCTGGCGTCAACCACAACTTTGCTTTTTAACTGTACAGTTTGGCCTGTCTTCATGTTTTTTGCTGTAACGCCTGCTAGCCCATTTTTCTCAATTATTGGCGAGCGGAAATTCATGTTGTCCTCCAGGACAGCGCCTTTGTCGGTTGCTTTTTTTACTAGCCATTGCCCAAACAGTCGTCTGTTAAGCAAATACCCGACAAAGTCCTTATCAGCTATCGTGAAAACCGTGTTCTCGTCAGGCGAATAAATTTTGATGCCGTCAATCCGCGTCTCTAATTCGCCGCCGGTTGGCTTCTCAAGCCCCAGAAACTTTAGATGGTGCTCTCCAAGAGCGTCGCCGCAGATTTTTTCTCCAATCTGCTCACGCTTTTTCTTTTCAATTATGCAAACTTTTAAGCCTGATTCAGCAATGGTTTTTGCGGCTAAGCAGCCTGCTGTTCCTGCGCCTACGACTATGGCGTCATATTTTTCCACGAATTTTTTCCTCCATGGCTTGATGTAATTTGTATACCTTGTTGTATTAGTAAACCCTTATAAATTATGAAGTGCGCCAAACTACACCGAGTGTAGAGGCAATGAGTGCTCCATTAACTTTAAGCGCTGAATTCCGAAAAATCGTTGAAGCCCGAATGAACCAAGTTTTAAAAGGCGTAGAGGAAACGTTCAACCAAATAATAGAAACTCAAAAGATAACTCCCACAGAACTTAAAGAAGAACTTGATAGTTTGCAAGAAAGCTTCAACCTTTTATTCCAGAAATGGAGCCTTGAAATCCTCTATACACTACTGCTCAAAGACGCCATCGGGTTTGGAGAAATAAAAAAAATTTTAGCCGTCAATTCCCGCACCCTATCAGATAAGCTAAAGATGCTTCAGAAGCATGGGTATATAACAAGAGAAGTTACCGATGGCCCGCCACTGCGAGTGGAGTATTCTCTAACTGCAAAAGGAAAAAACACTGTGCTGCTTGCATTGCCGCTTCTGTACTATTCAAGCTCTGCCACTGTTGAGGCTTAACTGATTGCTTAGCCCTTTTTCAGAGCTTACATGACACATTTCTGATGCGATTTAGCGGTAAATTAACAATCGGTATAGGCTCAGTTGTTAAAGACCAGACAAAACACAAATAAACACTATCTTCTATTCCTTCATGGAAGGATTCAAAAATGGACACTTTAGGCGATTTACGCAGAACTCATTACTCAAACCAAATTGTTCCTGTAGCTGAAGGAAAAGGAGTGGTTATTTTCGGTATAGTTGCAAGCATCCGCGAGCATGGTAAACTTACCTTTTTAATCATCGAAGACTTAAACGGCATAGTTCAAGTAACCGTACATAAAAACAGCGTCCCAGAAAGTGTATTCTTCAAACTAAAGGAAATCCAAGAACAAACCTTCGTGGGCATCAAGGGCAAAGTGAAAAGCACAGAAAAAGCTCCACATGGAGCCGAAATAGTGCCTGACGAAATAAGAGTTCTTTCAATCCCACAGAGTTTGGCCCCTTTTAAACTGTACAAACAAAGGTTGCCAAACATTGAAAAACGCTTAGACCTACGGGCAATTGACCTTAGACGGCCTCAGGCTAAAGCTATGTTCAAAATGAAACATGTTGCCCTCCAATCCATTAGAGCATTTTTCAGTTCTCAAGGTTACTTGGAAGTCGAAACTCCCAAAATCATTTCAACCGCTACAGAAGGCGGAGCTGCTCTTTTCCCATTACTCTACTACAACAAAGAAGCTTTCCTAGCACAGAGTCCCCAACTCTACAAAGAACAGCTTGTTGGGGCATTCGAAAAAGTCTTTGAAATCGGTCCAATTTTCAGGGCGGAAAGATCCCGCACAATGAAGCATCTAAGCGAGGCAACATCAGTTGACCTCGAAGAAGCCTATGTTACATACAACGATGTGATGCAGACTCTTGAACGGGTTATAACTTTCGCAATCAGTGAAATTGTAAGCAAATGCAAAGACGAACTTTCATTACTTAAAATCAAGTTAAAGGTTCCTCAAACCCCATTTAAAATTTATTCCTACGATGAAATACTCAAGCTTCTCAGCGACGAAGAAATCGAAGTCGCCTGGGGTAAGGATCTTTTTACATCGGAAATGAAAGTCTTGGAGAAAAAGCTACCAGGCTTTTATTTTATAAAGGATTGGCCGACGGCTTCTAAATCGTTCTACCTAAAAGCAAAGGAAGACAAACCTGAAATATGTGAGTCTTTCGATTTAATGCATGGCTCCCTTGAAATTTCTTCAGGGGGATCAAGAATTGATCAAAAACAAACGTTGGTGGAAAAACTAAAGGAAAGAAGCTTTGACCCCGCATCATTCGAGTACCACTTAAAAGTTTTCGACTATGGCATGCCGCCACACGCAGGATTCGGATTTGGCCTTGACCGATTGATGATGGTGATTTGTAAGCAGAAAAACATCCGCGAAGTAGTACTCTACCCCCGAGACCAACGCAGGTTAATCCCATAAAAACGTTCTAGGAGCAATTTTAAAATGAGTAAAAAATCAACCGAGGGCGCTGAAGTCAAACCTCAAATAAAACATCTCTCTTGGCTAGCCAGAATTGAGTTATCTGAAGACGATGAACAATTATTTTCCAGTCAACTAAATGATATACTGGACCTGTTCAAAAAAATAGATGAAGTGCGCTTAGAAAATGTTCAGCCTACTTATCACGCGCTTCAGCTGACAAACGTTTGGCGGGAAGATGTAGTTGAGCCTTCAATGAGTGCTGAAATACTCAACAATGTTCCGCACCTTATAGGTCGCTATGTCAAGGCGCCAAGGATGGGATAACCACAAATGTCTGAAGACAGTTTGGAATTGTCTGCTTGGGAGCTTTCCGCAAAAATAAGAACAAGAGAACTACAAGCTGAAGATTACATTTGCTCCTTGTTTGAACATATAAAAAAAGTCGAAGGCCAAATTAAATCGTACATTTCTCTTGATGAGGAAGGTGCAGTCAGCCAAGCTAAAGCCATTGACAAAAAGATTAAGGCAGGCAGCAAAATTGGAAAATTATGCGGTTTAGGAATTTCAATTAAAGATAACATTTGCACTAAAAAGCTTCGAACTACTTGTGGGTCGCGGATGCTTGAGAATTATATCTCTCCTTATGACGCTACAGTGATTGAACATATTAAAAATGAAGATGGCATTATAGTTGGCAAAACTAACATGGATGAGTTTGCCATGGGATCATCTACAGAGCACAGTTACTTCGGTCCTACTCATAATCCCTGGGATATTTCCCGCGTTCCAGGCGGCTCTTCTGGCGGCAGTGCAGCTTCAATCGCAGCCAAAGAGGCTACTTTATCTCTCGGCGGAGACACAGGCGGTTCAATCAGGTGCCCTTCAAGCTTCTGCGGAGTCACAGGCATAAAGACAACTTATGGGTTAGTCAGCAGATACGGCATGGTATCTTACGCTAACAGCCTTGAACAGATAGGTCCAATCGGAAAAAACGTTCGTGACTGCGCATTACTGCTTGAGGTTATTGCTGGTTATGACCCTCGGGATAGCACTTCAGTCAAAGACAAAACAAAGCAGTATACAAAAAACTTGGGTTGCAACATTGATAAACTCAAAATTGGCATACCGAAAGAATTCTTCGCGCAAGGAATAGACCCTTCGGTTAAGGAAACCGTTCTTGGAGCAATTACCAAAATACAGAGCCAGTATAAGGTTACTTCAAAGGAGCTTTCGCTAAAGAGAGTATCAGATAGCCTTCCAGCCTACTACATAATCGCTATGGCCGAAGCAAGTTCCAATCTCGCAAGGTACGACGGCATGCGGTACGGTTTTAGAGTAGATGACAAAACTTTTGATTGGAGCACAGTGTTTTCTAAAGATAGGGAAATCGGGTTCGGTCAAGAAGTGAAAAGACGAATCATTCTGGGAACCTTCGCTCTGTCCGCTGGATATTATGATCAGTTTTACTTGAAGGCTCAAAAGATTAGAACTTTAATCGTTGACGACTTTACCCACGCCTTTGAAGACGTTGATGTATTAGTTGCTCCCACCATGCCTATTTTACCGTTCAAGATTGGTGAAAAAATCAGCGACCCTATACAAATGTACCTTTGCGATGTGGATACCGTCCCAATTAACCTGGCTGGGGTTCCATCGATTTCAATACCGTGTGGCTTCCGAAGAGGACTGCCAGTAGGTTTACAATTAATTGCGCCGCCCTTCCGAGAAGATTTGTTGTTCAATGTGGCTTCAGCCTTCGAAGAAACGTTGAAATCAAGTAAAAGGCCAATTTTGGAGTGAGCAGAAATGATTGAAAATGAACTCGGAATAATGATTGGGCTTGAAATACACGTTCAACTCACTCACCTTAAAACCAAACTGTTTTGCGGTTGCTCAACGAATTACAGAGGAAAGAAACCTAACACAAACCTGTGTCCAACATGCATGGGTTTGCCTGGAAGTTTACCAGTTATAAATGAGCAGGCCGTCAAGGATGCAGTTGCCCTATCTTTTGCACTAAACGCCCAAGTACAGCAGAAAATGTTGTTTTTTAGAAAAAACTATTACTACCCAGATATGCCCAAAAACTTCCAAATTACTCAATATGATAAAGCAGGCGGTGTCCCATTCTCAATCAAAGGCAGAGTCACAATGGTTGGGCTAAGGGATATTCGCATAACTAGATTGCAACTTGAGGAAGACCCTGCAAGGCTTGCTTATGAGGGCACCATTGACGCGTCAACAGCAACATTGGTTGACTATAACCGAGCAGGCATTTCATTAATCGAAATTGTCACCGAACCAGACTTTCGCTCTCCAAAGGAAGCAAGAATTTTCTTAGACAAGCTTAGGTCAATAGTTGAATCTCTGGGAATATCAGACGGTACTTTGGAGGGTTCAATGCGTTGCGACGCAAACATTTCTTTGAAAGGCGGAATACGAGTAGAGGTTAAAAATATTTCCTCATTTAAAGAAGTTGAACGTGCTCTCAACTTTGAGATTTCCAGGCAAAAAAGCCTGATTGCTAAAGAAATAAGAGTCAAAAGGGAAACGAGGCATTGGGACGAGGTTCGAAGAATCACAGTTTCGTTGCGCACAAAAGAAGAGGAACAGGATTACCGATATTTTCCAGAGCCCGATTTAGTTCCGATAGAATTGTCCTCGGAGTTTTTGCATGAAATTAAAATGAAAATGCCTGAACTGCCTGAAAACCTTGAACAACGCCTCGTAGAACAATATGCCATCTCACGTTCCAACGCAAGAATATTAGCAGAAAACAAAGAATTTGCAAAATACTTTGAGAATTGCGCCAAACTATTTCATGACTCAAAAGAGATAAGCAACTGGATTGTAAGCGACTTAATACCTTCTTTAACTAAGAAAGACATTATCCTAAATAAAGCCAAAATTTCTCCTGAAAACTTTTGCAGCTTGCTTGAGATGATAAAAGAAGGACGAATAAACAGGCCTGCCGCTAAAAGCGTTCTAGATGAGGCTATCGTTACAGGCAAAACGCCTAGAATTATAGCGAAGGAACTTGGTTTGACGAAAATGACCGATCAATCCAAGATTTCCGACGTCGTTGATAAGATCTTTCAGGAAAATCCTGCGGCTGTCGATGCCGCTTTAAAAGATGAACATGCAATTAACTATTTGGTTGGTCTAAGTATGAAAGCGACAAGGGGACAGGCTGACCCCAACATAATAAATAAATTGATTAGAAAGAAACTCTCTGAATTTTCTCTAAAACTATAGAGCTTTGATAGTCGCTCCAAAGCTACGTTTAAATTGTTATCTCTCCAGCCATATTTTCAAGCATAGCACTTCTAATTTTCTCAGGATCAACGTAGTGACCGGTTACGTACATCAATTTGACTATTGCCACTTCGGAAAGCATGTCTCCTAAACCAACGACTCCCGCTTCTCTTAGTTTTTCACCTACTTCATAACGCAAATCTACTGCTCCTCGATTACATTGAGTGCACATGAAGACGGGGATTCCTGATTCTGTCGCCCTCTGAACACCCGGAAGAAATGAAAGACCATTCGTGATAGTGTTTGCGTGACCAGCGCCTAATCCTTCAATTATGATTCCTTTATATCCGCGGTCTATGTACCAGTCTAAAATTTCCGGTTTCATGCCTGGAAAAATCTTGATGTATCCGACTTTAGACTCGATTTTGGCATCCAATTTTATTTGGTTACACATTTTTCTCTTATTTTGAGGATCTGAAATGTGGATTTCTTTCGTTGAACCTAAAAGTGGGCTGCAGAAACTATCAAAAGCGTCAGTATCAGAGGCGCTTGTTTTCCTAGCTCTGGTACCCTTGATTATCTTTGAGCCAAATACAATGCATATTCCGAAATTGCCGTAGGCTGCAACCTTTGCCGCATCGTATACGTTTTTAGGCGCATCCGAACCTTCTCGACCTACAGCAATCTGGGAGCCAGTCAATGCAACAGTTTTTGTGCACCCCTTCAACATGAATGATAACGCTGCTGAAGTATAATGCATGCTGTCAGTCCCGTGAGTTATCAGCACTCCGTCATACTCTCTATTTAAAGCATTGACCACTTCTCTTGCTATTATTTCCCAGTCTGTAGGATCAATGTTTGAGCTGTCTTTCATAGAAACGGAACCAAGGCTCACTATATCCTCAATATCAATATCAACCAGTTCATCCAGTTCATTAAAACTTGAAAGCAAGTCTTCCTTATCAGGTTCCTCGCCTGAGTAACCCAGCTTTCCCGTTGACGAGGTTTTCATGAAAATTGTTCCGCCGCACAGTATCCAACGTATTCGGGGCTTCATGGATTCCGTTCTATTCTATGTACCTATTATAACTTCCCCATCAGGTTAGGTTTTTACAGAGCTATTGTTCGTTTGGCACAATTTATTGTGGAAAAATGATCATGCTCTCGACAAATTGTTTCAGATCTTGACGAGTCGGTTTCTTTATGATTTTCTGTTTTTGGTCGCCTTTTTGTTCATACTCGAGAAAACATACAGCTATCTTCATTTGAATTTTACTAGGGTAGTAAATTGTTACTGTTATTATGTCTTTGTCGGAATCAAGATATATATATTCAGGATCGTAAGCAAAAGCTGGAATTTTTAGTTTCTTGACGATCCATAGCGGAAACTTGTTTAATTCACTTTCGTTGCAAACCAACATGGTGCAAAAAAACCGCTCATGATCTAATAGAGTGACAAGCGGTATTGGACCACCAAAGGCTACATGCACTTCGGTCCCATTTTCATTTGCATCAGCGACATATTCATCTACGATTCTAAGAAAATTATACGTTGTATTGCACGTTTGAGTCTTTTTTACTCCAACGGGGAAATTGCTTTGTTCATGCCTTAACTCGCTTAGTGCACTTTTTTGAAGTTTCAGAGGTACTACCTTATTGTTCTTTCTTATTTATTACTTAGCTTATTCTTTCAGTTGAGGGTACACGTTAGTCTTAACAACATATGAACGGACATCTTTGGCTTTGAAGAATTAATTGCTTGCAGATGTTGATATCTCAATAGAAAACGCCTAAATATACTGCCCAAAAAACCAGGTCAAATTATTCCTAAATTTTGACATATACGTGAAGTGGTTTTATTAGTATCTTTTCAGCTTTCTTTAAAGTGGTAATAATTTATGCGGCTCGCTATGGCACAAGTTAACTGTACTGTCGGGGATTTAAAAGGTAATATTGAAAAAATCAAGCGTTTCACTGAAGAAGCGAAAAAAAGAAAAGTTGATTGCGTATTTTTCCCAGAATTGACCGTTACTGGATATCCGCCTCAGGACCTTTTATTAGAGAAAGATTTTGTCGTGGCAAACAAGGAGATTTTGGAACAAACGGTAGCAAACTTTGACGGAATATCAGGAGTGATTGGCTTTGTTGATTACGATAAGAAAGACATCTTTAATGCAGCTGCAGTATTTGTCGAAAATACAGTAATAAAGACAGTTCATAAAACCCTTTTACCCACATACGATGTCTTTGATGAAGACAGATACTTCAAGAGTGCAAAGGAAAATGATATCAAGCCGATTAAAGTTGAAATAAATGGAAGAGAAATTTCCTTAGGTTTAGAAATTTGTGAAGATCTTTGGGATGATGCTTATAAAATTAAAGTAACCGAGTTGTTGGCTAAGCGAGGGGCTGACATAATTGTTAATATCTCCGCATCTCCGTTTTATGCTGGGAAAAGGTTCGAGAGAGAAGAGTTACTTAAGAAAAATGCCAAAGAATATGCCATTCCAATATTCTATGTAAACCTCGTAGGAGGACAGGATGAGCTTGTTTTCGATGGCCAGTCAATGGGTTTCAACGAGTCAGGGCAGCTTATAGCTCTTGGGAAACAATTTGAAGAAGACATCATAACCTTGGAAGTTGAAAAAAACCACGCAAAAAGTCAAGTCATTGAGTTTCCAGAGTACATTAGAGAAACTGAAATGTTCAATGGACTTGTATTGGGCATTCGTGATTACTTTAGAAAAAGTGGTTTCAAAAAGGCAGTTGTGGGCATGAGCGGCGGCATCGATTCATCCTTATCCGCTTGTGTAGCAACCGAGGCCTTAGGAAGTGAAAACGTTATTGGTATTTCTATGCCGTCAATTTTTTCAAGCGACCACAGTAAAACTGATGCACAAAAACTGGCTGAAAATTTAGATATTTTATTTATTCAGTTTGGGATTCAAGAAATCATTGATACTTATCGAATAACACTATCTGAGCCCCTTCAGCAAATTCGGGAGCACTTTAAAATTAAACCAGAAGAGGATGATCCGGTTGCAGATGAAAATTTGCAGCCTAGAGCAAGAGGCAACTGTCTCATGGATATTGCTAACCGTTTAAAATCCTTAGGCATTCTGGTTATAAACACGGGAAACAAAACCGAGCTTGCTCTTGGTTACTGTACACTTTATGGCGATATGACCGGGGGGATTGGAGCATTAGGTGACGTAAGCAAGCTGGAAGTCTACAAAATCGCTAAATTCGTAAATATTAAGGCGAAAAAGGAAATTATTCCTCAAGATGTTTTTGTCAAAAAGCCTTCTCCGGAACTGAAGGAAGATCAATTTGATCCATTTGATTTTTCAATCGTAAGTCCCTTGGTTGATGAAATAGTAGAAAATCGACGTAGTGTAAAAGAACTTTTAAATTTAGGATATCCTCGAGGAATCGTTGAAGATACTTACAGGCGAATCCGTAATTCAGAATATAAACGAAGGCAAGCGGTACCTTGCATTAAAATTACTCGTAAAGCCTTTGGAATCGGTCGAAAAATGCCGATCGTGAACAAATATCGCGGTGATTTCTAAGACTAACTTTTTAAAATAAATGGTTCCAACTATTAGTAAAGTTTTTCATACCAATATAGCTAAAATGCGTAAAATATCTTGGACTCTGTAAAGAAACGCGCATGTGATGATTACAATACTCAACTTTTATTTGTCATGCAAAAGGTTTTTAATTTACTTATGCAAATGACTGACAAGGAAAACGATTAAATCCCATGAAGATTGAAGTGAAAAGAAATGGCTATAATGAATCCGTACCTTGAGGCTCTACAGCCCAAACTTAGCGCGTCCGATTTCAAGAAACTAAGCGCCCTAGATAATCCTAACGTCCATGAGTTTATTGCTAAAGAAAGCGACCTTTGCCAACCTAAAGAAATATTCATTTGCAGCGACTCCGCTGAAGATATCGCTCATATTCGGAAACAAGCAATCGCTTCAGGGGAAGAACAAGCAATCTTGACCCTGCAAGGGCACACTGTGCACTTTGACGGTGAATTCGATCAGGGGCGAGACCGTCAAGCTACCAAGTACCTTGTACCCAAAGGAGTTACCTTAAGCAAAGCCCTCAACCAAATGGACCGTCAAGAAGGTTTAGCTGAGGTTAGAGGTATACTTAGAGATTCCATGCAGGGAAAAACAATGATTGTCCGCTTAGTCTCACTGGGTCCACAAGATTCCATATTTACCATTTTGGGTCTCCAATGTACAGATTCATGGTATGTCGCCCATTCAGAAAATCTGCTTTATCGCCCCGGATACGAGCAATTTGTAAAGGCAGGACCAAAAAGTGATTTCCTGCGCGTTCTGCATTCAGCTGGAAAGCTCAATGGAGATATGGTCAGCGTAGATTACAATAAAAAATGCATTTACATAGACCAGATGGACAACACCATTTACAGCGTTAACACGCAATACGCTGGAAACTCTGTGGGCTTCAAGAAACTTGCCTTCCGCTTGGCTATCCGAAAAGCAAGCAGTGAGGGGTGGCTAGCGGAACACATGCTTCTCATGGGCGTATATGGTCCTGGTGGACGTAAAACCTATTTTGCCGGAGCATTTCCAAGCGCTTGCGGAAAAACGTCAACAGCTATGCTTCCTGGAGAAACAATTCTTGGCGATGACATAGCTTATATTCGTGACATTGACGCTGCTGCTCGCGCAGTTAACGTTGAATCAGGCATATTCGGTATTATACAAGACGTTAACCTCAAGGATGACGCGTTAATTTACAAGCTTCTAACTAGTCCAGACGAAATTATCTTCTCTAACGTGCTGGTTAAGGATGGCAGACCCTACTGGCTTGGCATGGGAGAAGAGCTCCCCAAAGAAGGTTGCAACTATACTGGAGCATGGTATGAAGGCAAAAAAGACGAGAATGGCTGCGAAATTCCGCCTGCAAACAAGAATGCTCGTTACACATTGGCACTTAAAGCGTTGGAAAACTGTGATCCCGAACTCCACAATCCATTAGGTATTGAATTAGGCGGCATAATGTATGGGGGACGCGATGCTAAGGCTTACGTGCCTGTTCAGCAAAGCTTCAGTTGGGAGCACGGCATCATCGCTTACGGGGCTTCGCTTGAAACCGAAACTACCTTCGCCACCGTTGGTAAAGAAGGGGTTCCTGAAATTAACATGATGAGCATTCAAGACTTCATCTCAATTCCACTAGGCAAAAATGTTCATAACAACTTGAATTTCGGGCGGAAGCTCAAAAAGCAACCAGTCATCTTCGGAGTTAACTATTTCCTAAAGGAAGTAGGCAATGGCAAATACGTAAACGGCGTGCAAGATAAGCATGTTTGGATAAAATGGATGGAGCTGAGGGTGCATAACGAAGTTGACGCTTTAGCGACCCCAACAGGATACATCCCAAAATATGAAGATTTACGCAAGTTATTCAAGCAATTGCTGGGCAAAAACTATGCTAAAGAAGACTACATTAAGCAATTCACAATCCGCGTTCCAGAAAACCTTGCAAAGATTGAACGTGTATCACGGTTTTATCAGGAAAACGTTACTGACACACCGCTGGAACTATTCGGCATATTGTACATGCAACGCCAACGCCTCATCGAAGCTAAAGAGAAATACGGCGAATACATTTCACCTGAAAAACTCGAAAAATAAAAAGTAGATTGAGGTAACTGCGATGGAAAATGTTTATCATATTTCGCCCTTTATTTGCGTCAAACTTTTAAATGGATTCTACTTACTGACTATTAATTCATAACCGTTAATTAAATAAAGCAGTAAATTGAAATTTAAAAAATAAGGTGAAGAGGAAATGATGATGAAAAAGCCGCAAAAGACAGACGTTTCAGAATACAAAATCGATTTAGTCACCATTGAAGGCGATGGCTCTTTCCCATGTCCAAAATGCGGAATGTCAATCTCTCCCGAAGACGAGACGGAGAATAACTACAAAATCTTAGAAACTAAAGTTGTCAATGAAGAGCTTGCTGAATTAATTATCGCATGCGGTAAATGCAGAAGCACGATAATACTTTCAGGCTTTCAAGGGCTTTAACGCGCTTAGTTCGTTAAGTTTTTTTACTAATTTTCATTTCGGCACAGACCTTAGACGAAAACAAGAAAGCCCACAAAGAAATAAAACACAAAATTTCCTTAATTGCTTAAGTTTTAGTTAAGGGTTTGCTATGCCCTGAGTTTGCATAAATGAGTTTGATTTTTGAGCAAATAGTTTATTTTCTCTTTCACCTTAGTTATTTGGCGGATTAGTATGCTTATTGAAACGTTCACAGTTGGCATGTTGTCAACTAACTGCTATGTCGTTAACTCGCATCGAACGAAAGAGGCAATTATAATCGATCCAGGTTATGACTTTTCTTCTGAAGCTCAACAAATTCTCGATTACATAACGCAAGGCGGATTAAAAGTCAAATTAATCGTGAACACTCATGGACACTCTGACCACATAAGCGGCAACGCATTTTTCCAAGAAAAGTTCAACGTTCCCATCTACATTCACAAGTATGATGCTCCTTGTATTGAATCGTTTAACAAGGGGACGTTTCCAGCCGATGTCCTTTTAGAGAATGGCAGCTTAATCGAATTTGGCGACGAATCTCTGAAGGTTATGCATACACCCGGGCATACGCCTGGCAGCATCTGCCTTGTGGGCGAGCGACTAGTTTTTACTGGAGACACATTATTTGCGGGAGGGATTGGCCGAACAGATTTTCCGGGAGGCTCGGTTAGTGACATGAAGCTTTCTCTGCAAAAGCTCGTGTGTTTGCCTGAAAACTTTTTGATTTACCCAGGGCATGGTGCTACATCTATTATGGGTGAAGAAAAAAGGGTTAATCCTTTTTTAAACAATAAAGACAGCTTTTAAAGGCTTTGTTTTGTTGGTTTAGCTTGTTTCTTGCAGTGCGCGCAGGCGTTTGATAATGTTTGGGTGTGTTGAGAAGATTTCAGTGAAGTTATCCTTGTGCGTCGGCTTCTGCGCAAGGGTTTTGTTTAGTAGCTCTCTTTTGTCTGCTATTCCGTTTGCGTGAATCTCTGCGGAGTCAGCGTTTGCTCTGTCAGGATCAGCGATAAATAACGCTTTAAAGGCGGCGTTATTTTTTTGTTGTTGCCTGCTTTGTTTGCCGCCTCGTCTGCTTTGTTCAACTATTGTTACTAAGCCTGTTGAGAGCTTTTCTGCGCCGTTCTCAACTATTGAAACGCTATGTTTGTCAGCATAGTACTCTCGGAGTCTGCTTAGTTGAAGTGTAAATAAGGTTAGTACCCACGAGAAAGCCATGAAGGCTAAGCCTAATAATGCGTTGTTGCCTCCTTTTTTGGCTCCTCCTCCGAAAGCGCCTGAGAACATAAAGGAGTAACCAATGTATAGGAATAATGATGGCATGAAAGAAACTATCATCATGGCCTGCACGTCATGGTGCTTTATGTGGCCAAGTTCATGACCCAAGACGGCTTCAACTTCGCCGGCATCAAGAGACTGCAAAAGCCCCGACGTTACCGCAACGCGGCTACCTGATAGAGGCGAGCCGTAAGCGAAGGCGTTTGGAACTGGAATCTGTGCCAGCATAAGTTTTGGTGTTGATATTCCGCTTTTTCGGCTGAGGTTTTCAACTGTCTGGTATAATCCTGGGTTTTCGGCTTGTTTTATTTCTCTAATTTTGTATATTGCACCTATAAGATATGGCGCCAGCAGCCATTGACCTATGTTCATGGCTACTACAAGTATCCCTATCGTCACTAGGGAAAGACCTATTCCAACGTAAAATAACACGGCTGCGAATACGAGCGTGGTTAAACCAAAGATTATGGCTAAAGTTGCAGCCATAGAAAGTCCAAGTTTCCAAGCGTTCATGCATCGGTCACTTTTTTAATACGCACTGATGTTTCTATGGACGCTTATAACTTTTATGCGCAAATTAACGCATATTTCCTTGAATGTGACTCATTTTACATTAGCAACCAGGATAAGCCTATTTGAATTAGAGTTAAAACTTTGCCCATCATAGTCACCATAAACATGATTAATCACAAAACCTGCTTCCCCAAACAACACCTGCAAACGATTCAATTCATACAGGCGAGCAATGTGCCTAAAAACTCTAATTTGCTCCTGCGCCTTATCGTAAACCACCCACAAATCACCCAGCTTATCGCCACCCGCGGTTACTGTTCGTTTTTGGAGTAGAAAAAAGCTTGGATATTCCCTCCACTTGAAAAACCGAAAAAGCACCCGTTTTGCCAACCGATTGTTAAACTTCAATAAAATCGGTAAAATAACCCATTTAACCTCTCTACGCCGCTTAGTTTTGTACTTAAGCATCAAAAGTTCTCGGTTAAAAATATCAAGAATTAATTCGCCGCCCTGACCGAGGGCTTCTCGAAATCCCCTTAGGCTTTGCATATCATCTTGTTCCGACGGCAGGTAACCAAAACTTGTATCCATGCAAACAGTAGCTCTAAACGCTCCAGCCTTGAAAGGCAAATGTCGCATATCACCCCTAACCAGTTGAACGTTGCGCCACCGGTTTTTGGCTATCTTGAGAAGATTTAGCGATACATCCAAACCGACCACATAGTATCCAACCTTGCTTAGAGAAATTGAGTGCCTGCCAGTTCCACAAGCAACATCCAAAACCAACCCGTTTCCCTTCAGGGCGTCTTTTAAGAATTGTATTTGATCTCGTGTTAGGTTTTGGTCAGCTATCTCCGCCCAGTAAACGCCCATTTCATCAAAAACATTCATAATATTACTTCTCAAATACAGCCCTTTAAACAAGCATCTGATGAATATTTAGCTTTTTTTTCCTATCAAGTGGCTTCTTAGATTTGCTTTTAATTCTTCTATCAGGAGCTATTTGGATCATCTAGAAAACCGGGGTAGGCCGTGAGAGAGAGAGCACATACAAAACCTAAACAACAAAATAACGCCTACTTTACCAAATTAAAAAGAAAAAAGGAAACAGCAGAAAGGACTGAGGGGGTTTACTTCATTATTGCTTTGAGGTCTTCGTCGGGTGTCGTGATGGGCATTATGTTGAATTTGTCGACGAGCACTTTTAGGATGTTGGGTGTTATGAAGGCGGGGAGGCTTGGTCCGATGCGGATGTCTTTTATGCCAAGGTACAGCAATGACAGCAAGATGGCTACCGCTTTTTGTTCATACCATGACAGCACGAGCGAGAGTGGCAAATCGTTAATCTGCACATTGAAGGCATCTGCTAATGCTTGAGCTATTTTGACGGCTGAGTAAGCATCGTTGCATTGTCCAATGTCGAGAAGCCGCGGAATGTCGTCGATTGTGCCTAGTTCCTTGTCGAAGAAACGGAATTTGCCGCATGCCAAAGTCAATATTATCGTGTTTGCGGGCGCTTTTT
This sequence comes from Candidatus Bathyarchaeota archaeon, assembly GCA_963767735.1. Lineage (GTDB taxonomy): Archaea > Thermoproteota > Bathyarchaeia > Bathyarchaeales > Bathycorpusculaceae > Bathycorpusculum. The sequence goes on from CAVYES010000004.1 coordinate 47,427, forward strand.
CAACGAATTCTGTATAGTAGCTTCTGCCTGGTTTTGCTCCGTCGCATCCGCCGACTAAGATGAACCGTTTAATGTGTCCACTCTTCACGGATTCTATGACTTTGCCCGCTACGCCTAGCACTGCGTTTCTGCCGAATCCGACCAGAACACTTTTGCCTTCTTGGTCCTCTTGAAAACCTGGCATTTCTAAGGCTTTGAGAATTACCGAAGAAAAGTCTTTGCCGCTTATGTGTGGCACACCTGGGTATCCGACTGGTCCCGAAGTGAAAATGTTGCCCTTGTAGCTTTCGACGGGTCTTTGAATGCAGTTGGTTGTCATCAGGATTGCGCCTGGGAAAGCAGCGAAGTCTTTTTGCTGGTTCTGCCATGCTGTTCCATAGTGACCATAGAAATGCGGGAACTTCTTCAGTCCAGGGTAACCATGTGTAGGAAGCATTTCTCCATGAGTATAAACGTAAATTCCTTTGCCTTCGCTTTGTTTTAAAATATACTCCAAATCGATGAGGTCATGTCCCGAGACGAGGATGGCTTTGCCCGCTTTGTGCCCTAACGGAACCTTTGTTGGCACGGGGTGACCGTAGGTTTCAGTGTTTCCAGCGTCCAAGAGCTCCATTGCGCGTATGTTGATTTCTCCGCATTTGAAGACTAGACCCACAAAAGCGTTTGCGCTAATTGATTTGTCGAGTGGGGCTGCAAGTCCTTCATGGATAAAATCGAAAACTTTGCTGTCTTTTTTCCCGAGCAGATAGGCGTGGTATGTGTAGGCGGCTACTCCCTTTACACCATAAGTCAGCAGCCACTGAAGCGAACCGAGGTCAGGGTCAACCGCGGGCTCAGAGTTAATCCCGAAACGTTTTCCCTGCGCAACTAAGCCTTCAGTTGTTTTTTCCAGCTGCAAACTGAATGTTGAGTTAACTTTGGCTTTTATGGCGTATAGTCTGCTGCGTAATTGTTCTTGGAACTGCGCCGTTTTCCGTATGTAAGCTGCTATGGATTCTGGGTCAAAATTCACGTTTGTCAAAGTAGAAAACAATGCTTCGCAAGTAAACACGTCAATATTTTCATCTTTTACTCCAGCTTTTGCTGCCTCAATGGACAGCTGACTAAGTCCCCTTAGCATATAGACCAGCAAATCTTGAAGTGTTGCGACGTCGGCTGATTTTCCGCAAACACCTGCGACTGTGCAACCTTGCCCTTTGGCTGTTTGTTCGCATTGGTAACAGAACATTTGGTTTTGACTCAAATCTTACACCTTTACTTATATTGTGGTTCTTTTGCGGATAGATGTTGTCCCTAATATCTAAGGGATTTCACTTTTTGACCTTCATCCGAATTTCCCTGAAAATCACGACGGCACAGCTAAAGTTCTCTTTTAAAATAGTGCTCAAGCAGCCTTCTTGTTCCTCTCCGCATAATCTCTGAAAGCGTTGCTGTACTAATGCCCAGTTTAGCTGCAAGTTCAGCCATGCCAACTTGCCGTGGATAATCAAAAAAGCCGCTTTTTAGGGCAAGCCAAAAGATTCGCTCTTGGTTTTCGGTTAAAACTCCTATTTGCTGCTCAAACTTGCCGATTTTGCGGACATTGACTTTGTAGTCTGCTTTTTCCAAGTCAGTTATTATGCCTTTGTAGGCTTCGAATGTTGGTACCATAAAACTGTAGGTTATGATGCTGTCTTCCATGCTTTTGCCTGAGACTAAGAAAGCGTCATGAGCCAGGATGGTGTTGCAGACTTCGCAGCCTTCGCTTTCAAGCCACACGGAAGATTTTCCTTCAACGTGTCCTTTAGCTGCAAGCTCTTTGGGAACTTTATGAGTCTGGTCTTCGCCGACATCCATCAAATGCCGTACGGAGCCGCTGCTTGAACTGCGCACATCGAGGACTTTAAGATGCTTAAACCCCAAGGAAGCCAGCTTCCCAACCATTCTACACTGCTTATTCTCAATTTCAATCACAACATGGTAAGGTTCACGCCAAGCATCAACCAAACTAATCAGCCCCACAATTTAACAAAAAAGAACATGCAGTTAAACATGTTTGCCAAACAAAAAAAGAAAAAACACAAACCAAACAGCTGCTTGGATCATGCCATATTTTCCATTTAACACTGCCTTTTGAGATGGTGCGACAAACTTAACGAAGTAGTTGTCTGCTGGCGACTTTAAAGATTTGCGCAATTAAGAGTTTTTCATCTGCACTTTTATGTTTAGCCCGGTGATTGTTTATTGCTCTATCCATAGCGGCTAAATCAGGAACCACCAAGATTTTTTCTCCACAAGTACACGCTACAATCGGCATATTTGATTTGAACTTTTGTTCACAGCTCTTAGCGTTTTCTACGTCTATTTTTAAATCAACACTTAGAATTTTCTTCATATGCAAACTCTCCACAAAACACTTATCCATACAAAGAATGGAACAATAATATATCAGATATGCCAATATCCTAATAAATTCTTGCAGTAGGCTTAAAGCAACCACAATTACCAATCAATATAACAAATTCAGATTAAAAAGCGAAAGATCAATCCAGGTAATGTCTACCTAGACAGAAAACTGATTGCAAGTCTCAAAAAAAAGAAAGAACCATCTAAAAAATAAGATTAAATACGCTGCCGAGAATGGCTTAATTAGTAAGTTAACGAGGAATCCTTCGTTGAAGCCACGAAAGATTTTGATAACTATTGTGCTAATCGCGCTATTAGTTGTATCTTTCTTTGTGGCTTTAGATAACTTCCATGCTCCAGAAAAGCAAATCTCAGGTTCAACTCAGCCTTTTTTTGTAGGAATTGAAACAGGATGGAACAGCACCGTATCCGACTGCAAAGCACTTATTGATAAAGTAAAGAATTTCACCAACCTTTTTATTATCGCATCGCCGTTTATCCTGAGCAATGAAACATTGCTCAAAGCGACATGCGACTACGCTTACGACGCAGGAATGTATTTCATGCCCGCTTACTACCGAGACATATTCAACGATGTAGGAATCAATTATACTCCGACTGAATGGTTCACAACGGCAAAAGAGCAATATGGCGACAAGTTGCTGGGAATTTATTTTTATGATGAACCTGCTGGAAGCCAACTAGCCGAGAGCATCAATATAACCTCTAATAACATTTTTAACGCTACTGCTGCGCCGACCAGTTACCAAGATTACAAAAATTGGTTTTTTCGAATATGGACACAGGGTGACGGCGTACCAAAAGCCGCCAACTTTACCCATAACTTAGGCTCTTCATTGTTTACTTCAGACTATGCTTTGTACTGGTTTGACTATGAACTGGGTTATGACACAGTTCTTGCCCAGTTTGCCTGGAATGACAGCAGACAACTACAAATTAGCCAGGTTAGAGGCGCGGCGGAAGCTCAAAACAAAAGTTGGGGTGCCATCATAACTTGGACATACAATCAGCCGCCGTACTTGGAGCCGAGCGCTCAAATATACAATGACATGGTTTTAGCTTACAATTCGGGCGCAACATACATAGCCATCTACGATTCATCACAAAATTACACAAGCACAACATTAACGTCAAAGGATTTCAGCGCCTTGCAGTCGTTCTGGAATTACGTGCAAAAAAATCCCGACAAACACAGCAGTCTCAAGGCAAACACTGCAGTTGTTCTTCCGCAAGATTACGGATTTGGATTTCGCAGCCCCGATGATTCTGTGTGGCAGTTTCACCAAGCGGACTTTTGGAGCCAAAAAATGTACAGCGACATTACAAACCTCATTAATCAGTACAAATCAAGCATAGATATAGTCTATAGCGACCCGCAGTTCCAGAGTTCAATCCAAAGTAAATACAGCAAAATACTCTATTGGCCCAACGACGTCGAAACAAACATCAACTATCCAGTAACCGACCTTAACAATGGCTTAGGATATACCAGCATCCAAGGGGCATTATCTTCCTTCGCAACCTACGAAGGCGACACTATTCTAATTAAGCCAGGAACATATCAAGAAAATATTGTAATAACCAAACCTGTCTCATTAATCAGTCAAAATAAAAATGCCACAATCATAGACGGCGAAAAAAACGGCACAGCCCTAACCATAGCCAGCGATAACGTAACAGTTTCTGGTTTTACCGTGGAAAACGGTGGCAACTTCTCAGCTGGAATTGGCGAAGGAATCCTGCTCGAAAACGCTAATAACTGCAGCCTAATCGGAAACACAGTCACAAACAGCTATAACGGAATTTTCTTAAATGATTCCTTCAACAACATACTGGCAAACAACACTATGTCAAATAACAAATTCAATTTCGGCGTCTTTGCAAGCAACATCACCAATTACATAAACAACATCGATACTTCAAACAGCGTTAACGGAAAACCAATTTACTATTGGGTAAACAAAAGCAATATGACGGTTCCATCCAACGCCGGATTCGTCGCCCTGATAAACTGCACAGATGATGCAGTGGTGAACCTGAATTTATCCGGTAATTACGAGGGTTTGCTTCTTGCCTACACTAAAAACTCTACGGTAACCAACAACACCATCACCAATAATTATGACGCTATAGTGCTGGACAATTCATATGGCAACACGCTCAAAGGCAACAACCTCAACGGCAACGTTTACAACATCATAGTGCAAACTGAATTGCCAAATAACATTGAGGCATCAAATATAATTGACGGGAAACCCTTCATCGGATAGGCATAAAGAAAATCGCGCTTAACAATCTTAAAAAAATGGGGATAGCATAGTTAGTTATTTTGCCCTTCAGTTCACATAGAAACACCACGAAAATCAAATTGTTTGCAAGGAAATTCGTGATGTGTGTATCTGTGTTGGTCAAGTATTCATCTAGCCCGTGCATGCAAGTAGGAAAAACGTACACTCTGCAATTCTACTATAAAGGAGCCATGACGGTTTGGCCGCATGTGTTTTGCTTTAGCTCCTCATGGAATTCAATAGAAATGTTTAGCGGAAAAGCATTGCCGCCGACAAGCATATGGACGCTGGTAACGATAACCTTCGGGCCAATTCCTTCAGGTACCGCTACTTCACAAATTCGCTTTGACGTTGGCGACTGGAACATTCAAAGTAGATAACGTCTCTGTCTTGACCCCCCTTCAGCATCTACATCTACTTCAGCAGCAGTGCTGATGGCAACTACAGCATCGACGAGTGTACGTCAAAAATTTGGGTTCGACGACTACTCGACGGGACTTATTCATTTTCTAACTGTAAATTTGGGAAGTTTACTGCATTATTCTGCTGGATTGGTTTAAAGCAAAAATAATAATCCTTTTATTTTTTTTAATTTCGTAAACTGTTTTATAGCCGATAATGACTGGAAACAAATTAATTCGTGAATCGGCAATCAGCCTTATGTCTTTATTGATTCTATCAAAGACCTCTTTTTTGGGCTGCATTGATGAATTCGAGTCTTAAAAATTAACCCCTACGTTTCTTTTAGAAGCGTTTGTTGTAGGCACAGTACAGTCACAACTTCTAATGAGTGCCAAAGAATGTTGATTAATTGAGGTTAAAATTATGAAAATTGCGATTATAGGAAAAGGCAGTGTTGGCAGCGCATTATGCAGTGGCTTAAGCAGCAAGCATGAAACAAAGTTTGGTCACCGAGACCCTGCAGAGCCAGTTGCTGACGCGGCCAAATGGGGAGAAATAATAATACTTGCTGTACCCTACAACAACGCCAACGATGCAAGAGAGGAAATAAAACCGTACGCTGACGGAAAAATAGTGATAGATGCCACGAATGCGATTGGACCAGATGGTGATTTAGGAATAAGCTGCACAACATCATCAGCGGAAGAAACGCAGAAAAAGCTGCCTAAAGCTCGCGTTGTTAAAGCGTTCAACACTGTATTCGCACAGAACCAAGGCACTGGCAGAGTTGGCAACGAAGAATTAACGGCTTTCATTGCAGGTGACGACTTGAAAGCGAAGCAAACTGTAGCTCAGTTAACACGGGATATCGGTTTTGACCCAGTTGATTGTGGACCATTGAAGGCAGCACGGTATTTGGACGCGATGGCGATAATGATAATCAAATTAGCCTACACTTATGGAATGGGACCAAACATAGGTTACAAACTGATAAAAGCCTAAAATCTTTTGCTGTACGCCTGTTTCTTTTGCTACGCTGTTTTTTAAGGGGAAAAGTTTAAGGGTAATAGTTCGTTATGGTTTCGCGTATTCCTATCCTGAGGGTTTATGTTGAGCACTAAAACAGAAACAATTGAAGAGCGCAAAGCAGAAGTCCTTATCAAACTGAGAAAATACAAACTGCTTGAAAAGGAAAAACATGATGGCGAAATAAGCTATATCATCGATATTCCACAGGACAAAGAGAAGGCTATTGTCTGGTGCATTTTAGGTGAAGCAACCGTCGGTATTGCAGCCATGAACACACTCTACAAAGTGATGAAAGAGAAAGAAATCGACCGCGCAATAGTAGTTACTGAAGGACGCTACACGCACGCTGTTAAACTCGGCGCAAAGAAGAAACAAGTTGAGTTACTGCCAAAATCCTTTCCAGTTTTCGACATCTTCGAGCATGCGTTAGTTCCGCTCCACGAAATCCTGAGCGAAAAAGAGAAAAACCAGCTTCTTGCCCAATACAAGGTTAAGCCTTATCAGATGCCGCAGATAGAATCGGGCGACCCAGCGGTTAAAGCAATCGGCGCTAAACCAGGCGATATACTGAAAATCACTAAGGAAAAGCACAACGGCAGGCGAACATATAACTTACAGATATGTAGTAGAGTAAAAAAAATCTATAACTCTAATTCTTAGTATTTTAGACAATTTCCAGTGTACAGCATACAAATCGATTGGAATGTTTTACTTCGCTTCTTTTTTTGTTAGTCAGTGTCTCTAATGTAGCAATAATTTCGAGGCCGTTTTTGTTCTTTTTGTTTTGAGTTGCTTCCTTGAGTTGGGGTTTGATTTGTTTGCAGGTTGAGTGTTTTCGCGTTTATCTGCGTTGATTCGCGTGTTTTTGCGTCTTTCTGCGTTTAACTGCGTTTGTTTGCGTTTCTTAAGGTGAGTAAAAAAAGGGCCTCTTAGGTTTAGATCATTCAAATTACTTTGACTATCATTTTGCACTAAGAGTCGTCTGGGTAATAGACGAAACAGTGGTTTCCAAGAAACGAAAGAAAGAAAAAAACTGCTGTTTGTTTAAAATATGGTTGAAGCTTCATTTTGATGTGTTATAAAAATTTTATTTGGCAATCATTACTTCAGTTGATTTCATGATTGCTTCCACTTCGTCGCCCACTTTAATGTCTAAATCTTCAACTGCTTCCTTTGTAATAACCGCTGTAACTGTTACTGGCACTTTTATTTCAACCTTAACTTTGGCTGTAATAACGCCTTTTTCAACAGACACTACTTTTCCTTTAAAACGGTTTCTTGCACTTAACTTCAAACCTTTCACCTCCAAACTGCCCGGATTCGACAAAACCTTGCCGAAGTAGCTCTCAACCTGCTTATACTCAACAAGTAAACTTCTGCCTAAATCGTTTAACCGTGCGCCTCCGCCCCCGGATTTTCCGCCTTTGAAAGTTTCGACTATCGGCTCCTCCAGCGTCTTTTGAATATCATGCAGATAATTCCAAACATAGCGGTACGACATTCCTAGCGTTTCTGCAGCTTTAGAAATAGAGTTTTCCTTGTCAATGGCCTCGAGAATTTCTGCTCCGCCTTTGCCAATTAATGGTTTATCTTTAAATTCAATCCAGACTTTGCATGAGAGCTTATGTTTTTTGTTGGCAAGCATTCTAGATAAGGTTATGTTCAAACCCATATAAAGCTAATCAAAGAGGAGATAAGCATTTTTTTATTCAATGGTAGATATTACATACACGCTGTCTTCTGGTATTGTAATTGTTACGACATCTCCCCTTGAAGGTTTACTTTCAAGAAGCACTGTGAACTCAATATTGTTTATACTGATGATAGTGCGAAACCCAAATCTTTCTCGGAACACCTCTACGACTCGACCTTCAAATTTATTGACCCCGTTATTATTGCTAAGTTTAACTTTTTCGGGTCGCACACACGCGTAAACTGAGCCATTAATTTTCATGTGCGACTTCAGTTCCAAACTATTCTCCAACTTTATAATAGATCCCAAATCAGTAAGAGTAGCGTCGCCTTTGTGCAAATCGTAGAAACCTACCAGTTTCGCGGTAAGATAAGTTCTTGGTTCATTAAATATTTGCTCAGGGTCACCTACCTCAATTATTTTACCTTTATTTATCACAGCGATTCGACTTGCCAATGAATAAGCCTCATCCCATTCATGAGTAACATGAACTACTGGAATATTGTATTTCTCGGGTATTGCTTTAAGCAGCCGTACGATTGACCCTTTAGTCTCGGGATCTATCATCGAAAGCGGTTCATCCAAGAGCAATATCTTCGGGCTAGTAACCAGTGCTCTCGCCAAAGAAACGCGCTGCTGTTCTCCACCGCTTAACGTAGCAGGCATCCTGTCCAGCAGATGCTCAATTCCTAGGTCTTTCACCACTCCATCAACCAATTTTTCTCTCTCCGGCTTTGGCACGCCTCTGGCTCTGAGCCCGAACTCTATGTTGCCACGGACATTCTTTGGATCAAATGAAGAAAAAATCTGTGATACGTAAGCAATATTTCTCTTTTCAGGAGGAACCGTTGTAATATCTGAGCCGTCAAGCAATATTTTACCGCTTGAAGGTCTATAGGCTCCTGCGATTGTCTTGAGAAGCGAGGTCTTGCCGCTGGCAGTCCTTCCGATGATGATCATGTATTCTTGTTGATCAACGTTTAAGCTGATTGAGTTTAACATGAAGGTGCCCAGAGTGAGATTAAGGTTAATTATTTGAAGCATTGCATTCCTCTCTTCAGATGTGTTTAAGAATCCACCTGTAAATTATGAATATTGCAAGGACTATTATGAGAAGAGCGGCTGAATACTTTACTACTCCAGCTAACCCTAATGCTTCGAACCCCTCATAAATGTAGATCGAGGCTGGATAGACGTCGTTGCCGTTAAAGTACACATAATAAGCAACTACGAGAAGCGCACCCACCTCTGCAACTGCTCTTGCCCAGGTGAGTAATGCTCCGTTGGCTATTGACTTCCAGATTCTAGGCACTATAACATGGATAAATGTAAATGCTGGTGAGGAACCAAGTGTTCGAGCGGTCAACTCAATATCGGGGTTAATCGCCTTTATCGAGGTTTCAGTCACTCTTATAGAATAAGTTGCAGACAGGTATGTGACTGTAACTACGGCGCCTATCAACGTGTCAATCATGTTTATGCCGAGTCCCTGAAGAAATGGACCTAACCCATATTGCGAGGAGAAAGCTAACACAATCATTATGCCAACTACGACGTGTGGAACCATAATAGGTATGTCTATGATTGCTTCGACAACTTCTTTAAACTTGAAGTCGGATCTGGCTAGAAGATAAGCGAAAGGCGTACCTACCAATACCGAGAGAAGAGCTGCGGACGTCGCAATTACGAAAGTAACCTCAATTGAAGCGATAAAAGAACCCGTGGAGAGCGCGGAAACGAGGTTATTGACACCGAGTGCTATGATAAGCAGGATTGGATAGATAAAAAAAAGGATTGTTATTGCGCTGCAGAAGATCAGTAGGGCTCTGAATTTTCCATTAAACTCAATCAAGCCCCAGTAAATTGGGATTTGTCTGTTGCGTTTTCCGGTGTAGTGTATGGTTTGATTAGACTTGGAACACTAGAGTCGCTGCCGTAGACAATGCCCTGCGAAAAAGGCGTTATGCCGTATTGCTCAAGTATACTTTGACCAGCTTTACTGTATAAGGTTTGGATGAATAAGGTGGCGGCTGCGGAATTTGTGGAGACTGTTGGAATCGTGACACAATAGAGGACGGGGTTGACGACGAATGATTGGGTTGTTCCCAGTTCCGAATAGTTGAAGTTGGCTTCGTTATAGTATGGGGTGTCTGCTAATACTCCTAAGTTGACTTGGGTGGGGAGCGTGATCCAGGCGAGGCTTGTCTGATTTGCCGTCTGCGGTATAGCGTTGGATTCGTAAGCTGAAGTAATGAAGTCTATGTGATCGGTCTGCATAAGCGGAACCAAATCATCTTCACTGTTTGCCATGTAGTATCTACTTGCGTGGTTGTATATTGCATCGTAAAGGTAAGTTACATTGTTGAAGAAAGTTAAGCCTGCTAAGCGAATCATGCCAGCAGCCTGAAAACCGCTGGGGTCAGTGAAAGGATTCGAAACACCAACTGTAGTGGTTGTATTTAACGCAATCAAAGTGAACATATTTTGCCAAGCCGTAGTCCACGCAGTTGAATTTACTGTAAGTCCTTTAGCGGCTGTCCACATATTATACAGTTCTTTCCCGGCGGATGATTGTAGATTGACAATGATAACCATTTGTGTTTGGCCAAAGGCAATTTCATAGTTGGCAAGATTAGGAAAGAGGACAGTTGGCATAGCGGTCGTGTCAGCGGCGGCTTCCAAACTTAACGATTGTGTGAGGTTCTCTTCTTGGGCAACTAAACTACTGCCCTCAAACAGAGGAGGCGCGACTGTAATGCTCGGATACAGTGCTTCAAAGGCGGTCAGCTCTGAGCCGAACGCGTATGTTAGAGTTCCGGCTGCACCGACTGCAAACGGCTTCCCACTTGAAGCTTTACTGAGTAAAGAGTTCGATTCAGGGGTTCGTGATTGATTAGTGAAGTAGCCTATTGAAAATCCTATAGCGACTCCAATTAACAGACCAATTATAAGGAATGCATAAGTCATAGTGCTTATTTTACGTTTTTCGACTGCCATTTATTTCCCTTCATCAATTTTTTCGTTGGCGATATTTAATTCGACATGTTCATATAAACATAACGATTAAATAGTTAATCCTTAAGGCGCTGCTGAACGCCGAAACCACCTCACTACTGAACAAAGAAACGTAAACATGCATCTAAGTTGGGCATTTTCTTTCTTCTGTTAGTTCGCTGAGAATCACCAGTGCTTCGCCAAGGGGCATGCCGAGCCTTTCAGCCAGTTCGTTTGCGGTAACGTCGGCTTTTTGCGGTAAAATGTTCTCGCGAGTGTAAGCTTTATGAGTTGGGTACATAACGGAAGCGTGAACCGCTTCAATAAGCAACTGCCAAAGCTTCTCTTTTGTATAATCATCCAAATTCATAAGCACTCAAACCATGCAGACGCTATTAAGGTTATTAACCTAACTCAAAATGCACTTGCAAAACCTACAACAAACTTAATACCTCGCCATCACAGCTTGAAATATTAGAGTTGACTCTTTTTGAAAGCGGCTGTTTATCGTGGGCCTCATAACATCAAAATTGAAGAAGTTCCTGAACCCGAAGTTTCGGGCAGAAGGGTGCTCGTTAAGTTTAAGGCTGGAAGCATCTGCGGTACCGACATGCACTTCTACAGGGGCGAGTGGAAATGGATGAAGAAAGGCAGAATACTTGGGCATGACGCCTGGGGAATCCGAGAAGACACTGGCGAACGGGTAGTTATGGTCCCCATAGTGAATTGCGGTCACTGCTACTTTTGCCTGCGGGGATATCCCACTTATTGTGTCCGAGGCAAGTTTTACGGCTTAACAAGAGACGGTTTCTTCGCAGAATCAAAAGATATGCTGCCAAGAAGCTTAATTCCCATCCCCGAAAGCGTCAGCGATGAGGAAGCAGCAATAGTTGAACCCGTTGCTTTGGCACTTCGCGTGCTGAATTATATGAAACCTAATCTTGGCGATTGGGTAACCATAATTGGGCAAGGCGCCATCGGCTTACTCATGACGCAAGTTGCGCAGTTGAAGGGATGCAGGGTCATCGCAGTAGATCTTGAGGATAACAGGCTTGAACTAAGCGAAAAGTACGGTGCAGACGCAATCATAAACGCTAAACATGAAGACGTAGTCAAGACCGTAAGAAAGTTGACGAAAATCGGCTCTGACTTGGTGATTGAAGCGGCGGGAACCACGGGGACAGTGGAGCAAACACCCTATTTGGTGAGGAAAGCGGGCAAAGTCGCGCTTGTGGGGGAATCTAAGGGACGCTTGAATTTGGAGGATGCTGATGAAGCCTTGTTTTTCACGATTTACATTTCGCCAGTTGAATATCCATCAGCTGTTGAGTTAATCGCTAGAAAACTGGTGGATGTGAAAGGGCTAATTACGCACAGGTTTAAGCTTGAAGACTTCGAAAAAGCACTGCAAACAGTTGACACCCCCGCCGCGAAGCCTCTGAAAGTTATCGTAACTAACTGAATGTTCCAAGAGCAAGGCAACCGCAAAGTATATTTCTACAAGAGCAAGTGTTAACCCAAGTTTACGATTTACGGAGCTCACAATCTTGGTCGTTGAAGCAGTAATCTTTGATTTAGACGGAACACTTGCCAATTTCAACTTGGACTTCAAAGCTCTTCGCGCCGAAGTTAGAAGTTACCTGATGAGAATAGGTGTTCCTGCTTCAGTTCTAAATGTTAATGAAAGCATTTTTGAAATGCTTACAAAAACGGAAATTTTCATTAAAAACAACATTAAAGCTGCCCTTGCGTTTGGGGAAGTCCGCGGTCAAGTCATGGCTATCGCCGAGAAGTACGAAATGGAAGCTGCCTCAACCACAAGTTTGATGACGGGAGCCAACGAAGCGCTCAAGGAACTAAAGCAAATGAACATAAAAATGGGTTTATGCACAACCAGCAGTGAGAAAGCCGCAAATTACATTCTTAACCGCTTCAAGATAGAAGATTTCTTCCAAATTGTAGTTGCCAGAGACAAAGTGAAGTACGTAAAACCGCACACGGAACAGTTTGAAATTGCGCTTAAAGCGTTAGGTGCAACCTCGCAATCCGCCGTAATAGTTGGAGATAGCGTGGTGGATATGCAAAGTGCCCGAGAACTAAAAGCCATCGCTGTTGGTTTTCCAACTGGCGTGTCCACAGTGGAGCAGTTAATGAACAATGGCGCAAACTACATTATTACCTCGTTAACTGACTTGCCGGTTCTTGTAAAAGAAATAAATAAGCCTTAACCCGAAAATATCGCGTCTCAAAACCTGAAATCGCAGATTTAAGTCCTAAACCCAAAAATCAACCTTAAACAAGCCCTGACCTGAACCATACCTACCTATAGACCTACCTAATTTTGTGCCAAAATTCAGCCACAAAAATTGGGGATTAAGCAGCGGTAACGACGCCGTCTTTGCTGACGAGTTTTCTGTCGCTTACCAGCCGCTTCAGTATTTCACCGAACACTTGTTTCGCTTCTTCACTCGAATGGTTAACACCGAACACTTTAGCTGTTTCAGCAATCAATGAATCTTCACTTATGCCTAAAGCATATTGAGCAACCAGCTTCATGGCGGATTCAACTTCTTCAGGCGCAATATACTCGGGTTTTCGTTTTGATTCAGGAATACCTTGCACTGGAACGCGGATGGGTGTTTCTTTGAGTTCAGGTGGCCAAAGGAAGCTGCCTTTGATCACTACTTTTTGTTCTCTTAGCAAGTTGCTGAGTGCTTCTTTTACGGCATGAGTTATCTGCGGGGTTACCTGTTTAATCCCCCAAGCAGCAGCTAAACGTTCAACAGCATAATCAAAGTGAACAGGGCCTTCCTTTTCCACTAGTTCAGCGAGGAGTTTCGTTTGAATTTCTCTGTTTTCTGGAAAGTGAAACTCGTTTTTCTGCCGCGAATTATACGTGGAGTTAGCTGTGGCAACTTTAATGTAAGGATTAAATGTTGCTTTAATCGGATAAATTTTGTAGGGTTGACCGATTTTTTCGATGCCTGCAAACTGGATTTTCTGAATGTCAGTCTTTGGAGCCATGTTCTCTTTGTCAATTACTGGGTTTTGAGCGTCTTTTTCAAGCTGCAACTTGTTAGCTTGTTCAAGATCTTCTTTTAGCCGTCGGATTTCAGAATCACGTCTTGCAACCCAAGCTGGAGACCAAACACGGTGAATGCGCCAGCCTAGTTGTTTAAGCACTTGCTCACGGAGGCGGTCTCTGTCTCGTGCGCTGCTGCTTGATTTGTAGGTGGCGCCGTCGCATTCTACGCCTAGCAGGTAGCTTCCGGGGTTAACTGGGTCGACTACGCCGATGTCTATTCTATAGCCGCTGCAGCCGACTTGCGGAACTATTTCATAGCCCATTTTTTTTATTTCTGCTGCCACATCTTCGTCTAAGGCTGACTCGAACTCGTCTTCTCTGGATTTAACAGACTGCAACGTTTCAGGTCCATGCTCTGCATAGTCAAGGTAGTACCGCAGGGTTTGCACGCCGACTGCTTTAGTTTCAGCATCTATATCAGTTGCTTTAATCGAGGTGATAAGTACAACTTTTTCACGGGCACGCGTGACTGCAACGTTTAACCGTCGCTCGCCGCCAGGTTTGTTTAATGGGCCAAAGTTCATTGCCATTTGCTTCTGTTGGTCGTAACCGTAGCCGACGCTGAAGAATATAACGTCCCGTTCGTCGCCTTGAACGTTCTCTAAGTTCTTGACAAAAAAGCCTTCCAACCGGTCTTCCTTAAAGAACGGCTCGAAGTCAGGTTGTTCTTTAAGTCGGCGGTCTATAGCATCTTCCACGGTTTCCATTTGCGCTATGCTGAAGGTTACAACGCCTAAGGTTTTCTTTGGATACAGGCGGAAGTGTTCGAAAACAAGGTCTGCTACTTTTTCTGCTTCTTGCGGGTTGTTTCTTTTGCCGCCGCGGTCATAGATGCCGTCAGTAACGTAAACTAGTTTAACGCCTAAGCTGTCGGTTTGGGCTTTTGCAGCTGGAAAAGTTATCAAGCTGTCATCGTAGAAACGGTGGTTTGAGAACGCAATTAAGTCCTCATGCCTGCTGCGGTAATGCCATTTCAAAGTTTTAACAGGTAACCCAATGCCTAGGCACTCGTCTAGTATGCTGTCGAAGACTTCAACATCCTCGTCGCTTAACTCGTCCCAATCAACATCATCAATTAGGTTTTTCTGGAAGAACGATGTAGGCGGCAACTGCTTATTATCGCCTGCAACAACCAAGGCTTTTCCACGGTAAATTGCGCCGATGGCGTCTTCAGGAACAATCTGCGACGCCTCATCAAACAAGACCAAGTCAAACTTGTTGCTTTCAGGAGGCAGAAACTGGCTGACCGTTATTGGACTCATCAGCAAGCAAGGCTTTAGTTTTACAAGCAGGTTGGGGATCTTTTGCAGCAACGTGCGAATCGGCATTAGCTGCCTCTTCTTCGCGGCTTCCTTGAGAAGAATGTTGGCTTCAGAGTCGGCTGCTTGAACCAGAATGTCCTGTGGTTTTCGGCTGTTCGCCTGTTCAATAACCATGCTGGATGTCAGTTTAATGAGGTCTTGGTCTAGTTTTCTGAAGTCCGCGACTAACTGCTCATGATTCTCCCTTCTGAACCTGCCCAGCTTCTGGTCTTCGTTATAGAGATTATTTATCCATTCTTGGTAAACGCCTCTGCGGAAAACATCAACCAAATCAGCTGCTGGAAGGCGCTGCTCTGCCAAACGATTGAAGAACTGGTCTAAGCCTCTTAGTGCAAAGCGGTTTTTGATGTCTTTGAAGTCAATCCAAACTTGCAGGTCATCAACGCGGTCTCGAAGCGCTTGGATTCTTTCGCTGATCACTTTGATTTCTAACTCCTTCAGTTTCTGGCTTTGATAAGTCATTTCTGATTCAAAATGGGTTTCAAAATCAGAAAGAACCTTTAATGAAGAGGCACATTTTTGATTCAGTTCTGTGTTTGATGGCGCGGCGGGGGGTCCTTGAGCTGCAATCTGTGCAAAAGCTTCTGGAACGGGGATATCAATGAAAGCTGCTTGAACTTTCTTTGACCACTCAATAACCGTTAAAATATCTTGCCAATCCGTTTCTAACTCATTGAAGCGCGAGCCGAATTTGGCTTGCAGCTGGGTTTTTTCACCTTTGATGGCGGCTTCTTTCTTTCTTATATCTTCAGCGTTTTTGAGGTCACCCAATAGCTGCCTATAGCTCTGAGGCTCTTGCTTGCACGTTGCCAGCGTCTCTTTCGTTAACGTAATCAGCGGAATCAGTTCCTTTTCCGTTTCGCTTATCCATTCGTCAAGCAGCGGCAGAGGCGTTTGAGTTAAGGCGGCGCCCGATTTGGGCATGTTTGCAGGTATCAGTTGTTCTAAGTCTTTGACCTGCTGCTCCCACTTGTCAACCGAATCCTGTAATTCTAAGCCTAAGTTTTTAATCATAGGTGAAGGATTGGAAGTGTTGGTGATTAGTTTGAGGAGGTTTTCGGGGATTTGTGTTGCCCAAGTTAGCTTTCGGATTTCAGCAGCTAACTCTAAAGCTTTTTCTGCCCCTTGAAAATCTGTTTTAGACTTGTGGTAGAAGTGGCCAAGAAGCGTTCTAACTGTTTCAGCTGACTCTTCAATCTGGCTCTGCAACTTTTTGACTTTTCGAGCGTCAATCAGATCATTTAGCACCGTTTTGGGAACTGTGCCATCATTGGTTACTCTAGCGATTTGTTTTTGGTCGTTGCGATAACTTGAATTAAAAATTTTCATTGATCCTTGATAGCCACTGTATCTTGCTATGAATCCATCAAGGTCAAGCTCGTAAATGCCATCGGTATAAGTTGCGTCCAAACGGCTTTTCCACAAGTTATGATCCTGATAGAGCCCTTTTGCTTTTGAAACTACTTCTTGAACCTGCTCGAAATATTTAGCGTCAAACCATTGCGGCTCCGGCTTATCCTCGGCGAAGCATAACAATGCCATTTGAGATAACTCTTTTATTTGCTTAACTGTCAAGCCGTCACCGTCCAATCCGAGCAGCGGAACGAGCGCTTGCGAAGTTTCCCTCCATTTTCTTGACGCTAACTGCGTGTTTTTTATGAATGCTAAGAGTTTCTCGCGTTTCTGCAGAAATTCGCCTTCTTCCAACTCTACCGCTGGCAACATCTCTTTAAGTGTATCAAGCTGCTGCTTAATTTCAGCAGACCTATTTAGCACCAAAGTAAACAAGGAGGGATTATATCGTTCATTTAGGCTGGCACGTGTGTTCTTTATCCATACTGAAGTTTCATTGTAATTTTTAGCTTCAAGGTAGAGTTTTTCAAGATCAGGATTCGTTAGCCAATAAGCCTCTGGCTTGGGGCTTTCGTAGAGGAACTGGCTTATTTGTAAAAGCCACTTTATCTTGGCAAAGGTTTCAGGCGGGGACACGCCAAGTTTAGCGGAGAAGTCTTCAGTTTCCAGTTGCATCTCATGAAGCGTTTCGTTTATGTTTTCAAGCTCAGTCAACACTTCAGAACGGATTTCAAGGTTGTAGGCGTCCGCTCGGTATCCCAGCCATGGGAAATCTGGTTCCTCAATTACTTGCCAAACCTTGCTTAGTTGAGAAACAAGTCCTTCGAGCTCATGCATTTTTTGAGGGGTCAACGTTCCCAGTTCAGTTAAGCCTACGGGAACAAAGGGAACCCGTTCAAGGCTTGAAATCAAACTTAAAACTTCGTAAGCGCTTCTCTGCAAGTACGGGCGTTTCTCATGCAACGAAGTAACGTAACCGTTTAATTCTTCACGGTACTCAGTCATCAGCTCGAACTCATGAGCTGACGGCAGTTTACGGGGAACTAAGTTTTCGTCGAGGCTACGCTTGAGTTCAGCTACAACTTGTTGCTTGTTGGCTTTGCTGCTGTGAAGTTCAAGGCAGAAATGCGCTAAACCAACTTCGCTTAATCGTTTATAGACAACTTCAAGGGCGGCCATTTTGTCGCTTACGAAAAGCACAGATTTCCCGTTAGCGATGCATTCTGCAATTATGTTCGCGATGGTTTGACTTTTTCCCGTCCCAGGTGGGCCTTTCATGACGAAGCTTTGGCCTCGCAATGCATATTCGATTGAGACTCGTTGGCTGCTGTCGGCATCAAGCACCTGATAGGTTTTCTCTGGAACCTCAATTTTGTCTACGTCTTTCTCGTCAGGCAACCCATCTAAGATGAGGTTGTCTTCTTTTATGCCGGCTATTGCTCGAATTAAGGGGTGTTGGGTAACTAAATTTGCGTTTGCTTCCAGGTCTTTGTAGATGACTAGTTTTTGGAATGAAAAAAGCCCTAGGTCAACTGATGGCTCTGCTTTCCAGCCCATTTCAGCGACAGCTTGGTTAACTAAGTTGAAGTAGTCTGATAGGTTTTGGTTTCCCCATTCTTCAGGCAAAGGCGGCAATTCAATTTTGTAATCGTTTTTCAGTTTAACCTGCAATGCCGGGTTTAAAACGGCTTCTTCTTCAACTGGCGGCACCGCTATCGCGTAGGGTTGACGTATGGAATCCCGCGTTAATTCTAAAGGTACAAGAATCAGAGGAGACTGAACGTTTTCTTTTGTTTCCAAATCTACCCAGTTTAAGGTGCCAAATGCGGCATGCAGAATGCGAACACCGCGTTCTCGATAATCAAGAAGTGAGCGCCACTGTAATCCTTTGAGGTTTCTTTCAAGGTCAAAACGAGTTAAGTTTCCGCTGACCAGTTGATTTGCAGTTGGGCGCTGTTTTGGTTCTTCCGGCACGGCTGATTTAATATCGGGGTTAACCGCTGCTTTTACGTTGGTTTTGGCTGTTTTAGCCTTAGTTTTTCCTTTATTTTTTGACTTTTCTGTCTGCTCAGGGTTTTTATTCTCTTCAGGGGGCATCCAGAACTCTAAACGACGTTTTTTCAAAACTAACGCATTGAAAATTGCTTGCTGGTCAGGTTGCGAGATAGATAGGCTTCCACGCTTCGCCTTGTGAAAATACAGGAGGTTGTTTCTTTTTGAGAGGTCGATTAATCGTGACTTCCAATCTTCAACACGTTTCATAGGTTGAGAGGTAACCGTTTGCGTCATTAAAGCACATCCACACGTGATAGTTTGCATTATTGTGCTGATGATACTTTAATATTTGCGGTTAATCCACGACGGTTCGGGCAATCAATATTTAACTTTTAAGCGTTAAAAAGAGTCAGGTGGCTCTAGTTCTATGTTCAATTGCATCAAAAATCACTTGCCTCACGTTTTCAAGACCTATTTCCATAGTTTGGAGAATCGGCAGCCCAATGCCTAACTTTTCTAACTCTTCTTTGCATTTTTCCGCGTTTCCACAAGTGTCCAGTAACACGATGCCTTTGATGCCGCTGAACATGTTCGTGAAGGCTGCCTCATCAACACCTTCTTTCAGCATCTTTTCTTTCATATGCTTGAAGAACTTTATCATGCCTGGACCCATAAACATGAGGTTATGATTCGAATCTGCTTCAAGAAATACGCCTTTTCCGCCAAGTTGGCAATCGATGCAGTTTACCGCGTCGACTTTAACTATTCCGTATTCTTCTGCAAGCTTTTTCATTTCGTTGTTTTGGCCGAGACATAGGTCTCCATAAACGAGTATCACTTGCCCAAGGTATTTTGGCATAGTTTTTTCTATGACTTTTCGAACGTTTTGCTCTACAAGTTCATAATCCACATGGAAGTATTTGCTCACATAGACTACATCGACGTCTAAGCTTCCCTGTTTGATTAATTCTTCGATTTCTTCTTTAAGAACACTACAGGAAACTAGGCAAACCTTCGCTTTTCCACGCATGCAATCAACCTTTCGAGTTTAAAGCAAAGCGCATTTATTAATTAAGTTTTAAAAATAACTTCCGTGTCTTTTCTTCTCTTTCCTTGATTAAACGCTGACTTTTCTTATCCTTTTAATTGTCAAAAAACCCTTCGTCACTAGAACACTTAAGAATGTGTTCTTAGAACTTTAGCGTTTTTTCTCCGAGCTTTGTAATCAACAGCATGTGAGCATTTGTGGACACAACATCTCGATTTCAAAAGCCCAATCTGTTCAATCTTTCTTCTAACCCTTTAAGCCCAAAAGAAATGCTGAAGAAAAAAAATGGGTTTTTCAAATGTGGCGTATTAGCTGGGAGCGGGGCGGGTTCCTAAGACAAGGGGAATATTCATTGTTTGCCCATCTCTCACGATAGTGATGTTTATTGTTTGGTTGGGTAGCGTGTTCTCGGCGAGGAATGTTGATAAGTCATCGTCGTTAATGATGCGTACGCCGTTGATGGATGTAATTATGTCTCCTCCGACGACTATTGAGCTTCCATCTATTGTGGCTTGGGTTGTACCTGCTTTGAGGCCGGCTTTGTCTGCTGGTCCTCCGCTTACAACCTGCTCAACAAGCACGCCGTAGGTTACACTCAATCCCCCTTGAGCGGCAATATCATAGGTATTGTCTACCACGCTTATGCCCAGGTACGGATACTGCGTGTAGGATCCAGTGTCAACTAAGGAGTTTATTTCGCGAAGTATCGTATCTGAGGAAATTGCAAAGCCTAATCCTTGTGCTGCGCCGCCGTTCTGAGTGTTTTCGATGCCGGCTGTGTTGATGCCGACAACTTGACCTGCAGAGTTCAGTAAAGGACCGCCGGAGTTTCCCGGGTTAATTGGAGCACTAAACTGAATAACGTCTGCGATGGGATAGTTGCTTGTTGACTCCGTTATGGTTCTGCCAAGCGCGCTTACAATCCCCGTCGTCATCGAGCCTGCCAACCCAAATGGGCTGCCGACAGCTGCTACAAAGTCGCCTACGCTAAGGCTTGAAGAATTAACGACTTGGAGCGGTTGGAACTCGCTTGCTGGAGCATTAACGGAGAGTACTGCCAAATCAGCGTACGGATCAGCGCCTAAAACGGTCGCTGCGTAGCCGTCGCCATCGGCAAATGTTACGCTTATCCCTGTTCCTGAAGCGATAACGTGGTTGTTAGTAACCACAACCATACGTCCACTAAGATCATCGATGAAACCAGAACCCTCAACAAAGCTGCTCGATTGCGTATCTGTTATGACAACCACCGAATCTTTAACCTCATTGTAGAGTGAAGACATCGAAACGTTCTCAGGAACAGCTTCTTCAGTTAAGCCGCCGTTGGCTGATAAACTCGCAACCTGGTTTTGCAGGTCAGTAACCTGCTTTTGAAGGCTCGATAACTTGTCTGAAGAGTTCATGTTGCCTGCCCAATAACCAAAGACCCCGGCAAACAGGCTGCACGCAATAATCGCTACCACCGCGACCGCAAGAAACCGCCCTCTACGGGACCTTCTAGAGGAACGAGGTTGTTCGGGTTGCTGTGTGGGTTGAGGTTGTGGAGAAGGTTCAGATTGTTGGGGTTGTTCGGGTTGCTGTGTGGGTTGAGGTTGTGGAGAAGGTTCGGGTTGTTGGGGTTGCTCAGGTTGTTGAGAAGGCTGTGGTTCAGGTTGTTGAGGTTGTTCGGGTTGTTGAGTGGGTTGAGGTTGTGGCTGTTCAGGTTGTTGGGAAGGCTGTTCCACTATAATCGTCTCCTAAGAATTGCAAGCGTTTTCTCAAAGTACGAAAAAGCCCTGATTGATCTTACTCGATAAGTCATATCCCTGTTTCTCCATGAGTCGATTGCTTCTTAAAGCCGTGAAGTTATTAAAAAGTTTTTCATAAATTATACCCAATTTATACAAACATGAACGTTAGCAAAACTAAGAGAGCAAGTATTCCAACAGCACGCCTGAAATTTTAAACGTTAAGTTTAAAGATAGCATTTGCTGGCAATAATAGCTCAGCATCCCGTCTTCCCCCTGCTGGAACCAGTTGCTTGAGTTCTCTTTTAAGATATTGCTGGGAAAAGACCAAACTTAGTTTTTCAGTTCACCTTTTTTTCAGCTTATAAGTTAAACCCAGTTATCAAATCCTCAATCGGCTTTTTTCCCCATAATAATTAAAGATTTGATGATATACGATAATATTAGGAAAAACCCATCAAAGAGCGAAGAAAAACAGATCATTTGTTATGGCCCAAAACCGTTGGATGAACAAGTTTAATATACTTGGACAAGACAAAGAATAAATGTGTTTTAGACAAGTGAACTAAAATGACCCAAACCAAAACAACGGATATGCCGTTTAGAATTGGGTTGTTGCTTATTGCCCTCTCGTGGTTTACCTACAATCTCTACGACTTCTTCTTAGGCGTTTATAATCGCCATACAACCGGTCGATTGGCATATGAGGATATACCAGGCTCTTTGGCAATCGGTTGTGTGGTTGCGGCAAGCTTCATCATCGTAATCACCGTTCTCTTCTTCGCTGCAAAAAGAGACCTTTCAAAACCAGAAACATACATGGCTGTTAGATTATTCTTAGTTTTTGAAATAGGCTACTTCTTGTTATCCTTCTGGTCCCCGATTTTTGTTGAAGGCATCCCCGGCGTCGCCCACTTTACACTCGCAAAATTATTCCAACTCACCATTCCTAGCGCGGTTGAGGCAACATTAATTCCAATTGTGCTTGGCAAATTATTTTTTGAAATGAACCCAAACAAACCCGTTGCAAACCAAATAAAATGGGGGCTGATCGCGGGTTTCTCCTACATTTTCGTTTTCTGGCTCAGCAACACGGGCGACTGGATAGGCACAGTAATCACAAAAGGAATAGACTACATCATCCAGTACCCAGTAAACATGCTCAGCTTTATCTTTACCACAATCGGGCTATTCTTACTCGCCTTATACACCGCTTACTTTGCGAAAAAATCCATTCCGATAGCAGCCCTAAACCCCAGTAACATTGACCTGAAAAAAGCAGGCCTAATCATCACGGCATTAGGATCATACTTGGTATTTATTTTTCTATTATACCTCGTCTTTGGAAGCTCCGGAGGATGGTCCGAATGGTACGCCTGGTTCCTAGCCCACGGCTACCTGGATCTATGGGCCTTGACACTGCCCTTCATCGGTCTATGCTTAATCTTCACGTTCCACAAAAACTAAAGATGCAGATAAAGTCCCTAAGAAACGCTATACGTTGAACAGTAAAATGGTAAACTTGCTTCTATACTTGACCCAAGCGTTCGGAGTCGGCTTCTTTATTGTTTTTTCAGCTGCTTATGACATTCCACTGCCTTCGACCACGGTTCTCACAGGAGAACCTATTTTCCATAATTTGCTTTTGATAACCGGAGGGTTATACTTCATTTTTATACTCTTAGTTATAGGAATTAGCGTTATAGGATACATAAAAGAGTAAAAGCAAGCAAAAAGAGTTCAATATAGTTGCTAATTGAGCTTAAAATACAGAAGTTTTAAGGCTAATGACCTGATGGTTGAAAGGGCAATTAGGAAAAAGCTATATAATAATCGAGCACTTTTTAGATTCAACGGTTTAGGTATCGGGGAAGAAAAGGGAAACGGCATGAAGAAGTATAAAATCTTGGTAGTTACGTTGTTAGCCATAATGTGTTTTGGCTTGGTTTCGATTCCAAATTCCTTTAGTCAAGTGGGTCAAGTAAATACTAACATCAAAGTTTTGAGTTACAGCTGGTACGTTAATACAGCGGGTGATTTAATTGTGGTGGGCGAAGTGCAGAACACAGGCACCTCCATTTTATCATTAGTGTCTTTAACTGCAGCGGTTTACGGGTCAGGCAGTACCGAATTAGTGAGTGCCACTGGTATGCCATACGTGAGTGATCTTCTTCAGCAGCAAAAAGCGCCCTTTTACATTGACTGTGGCAACCCTGGCGCCGGCGCCGGCTTAACCTCATCAAGCGTTAGCAACGTTGAATTTACCATCACTAATGCGCCTACAACTCAAAGCCAACAGTATCAGGGCCTACAAATAGATAATACCTCTAACGAGACTTTAGCGGGCGCTTACATCGTTACGGGATTAGTGTATAACTTTGATAATCAAACGGCGAAGGGAATCAATGTGGTTGGGACGTTCTATAACCGTGCGGGTACGGTAGTTGCGGTTGGGTTCGTAAAATCGAGCGTTGCTTTAATTCCAGGCAACCAAACGGTCTTCTCGGTCAGTGAATTCGATCCGACAACTAGCCTCGTGTCTCAAATTTCAAACTATTCCCTTCTGATTCAGACTTCCACTCTTCAGAATAATGCACTCTCCACTTCGTCATCCTCATCTTCCTCGTCATCTTCGGGTTCGTCAGAGTTGACTTACATTGTTGTTGGCGTAGTAGTGATTGTTGTGGTTGCCGCTACTGCTTTGATTTTTCTAAGGAAACGTCGCAATCTGCCTCCACCTCCGCTTCCCCCACCGCCTCCTCTTGCATCCTGATTACAGGAAGAACTCGACCCTTTGGCTATTCGACGTGATTCCCCAGTGTACTTCTAGTTAATCTTTTCTTGGGGAATTGAAAATGCGGAGGCCCTAAAACCTTTTTCAATTGATACTTCTTTAGCACAAGGCTATCGAATGAGTGGACATTTATACAATCTACGAAAAAAGTGCGGGAAGAATAAAAACTGATCTGGGGATGTTGCCTAAAGTGTAACGGGTTTAAAGCAGTATCTTGTCCACTGTGGCCACTGTTGCGTTGTGCTGCATGAGCCGAAGTCTAATGTTAATTCCATCCCTATCTTAAGCTGATCTTGGTTTACGCCATGTATCATGCCGGGAATTTTCAAGGCGTTTTCTAGTTGCACAATTCCTACGGCGTAGGGCGTTAGGGCTTGGAACTGCTGTGGCGCAATGTTGATGATTGTGTAAGTGAGCAGTTTGCCCCTTCCAGAAACGTTGACCCACTCGAACTCTTGCGAGAAGCAGTTGTCGCATAAGGGTCTGGGGGGCAAATGGATTTTTCCGCATTTGAGGCATTTTCCGGCCATGAGTTTCTGCTGCTTAAGGAATTTGTAGAACTGCTCGATTGTGAACGGTTCTTTTACGCTCATTACTGGTTGCTCCTGTAGATGTGAACTGCCGCTGTAGCGCCTGACCCGCCAACATTATGAGTTAAACCTACTTGCGCGTCTTTCACCTGACGTTTTCCAGCTTGCCCTGTGAGTTGCAGGTACATTTCGTAGGCTTGCGCTGTGCCTGTAGCGCCGACAGGGTGACCTTTAGCTTTTAAGCCGCCGCTCGTGTTGACTGGAACGCGTCCGCCAAGGCGGGTTTCGCCGCTTTCCATCAGCTTCCCCCCTTTACCTGCAGGGCAGAAATCTAAGTCTTCGTAAGCCATTAACTCAGCAAATGTGAAGCAATCATGAACTTCCGCCAGGTCCATATCTTGCGGTTTTGCGTTTGCCATTTCATAAGCCATTTTAGCCGCTAGCCGGGTCGCGTTTAGCGATGTGAGGCTTTTGCGTTCGTATAAGCCGATGGTGTCGCTTGCTTGTCCGCTGCCGATTATGTGTACGGGCATATCGGTGTATCTGCTGGCGAATTCTGGTTTAGTTAAGATTATGCAACTTGCACCATCAGTTATTAGTGAGCAATCGCAGAGTTTAAGGGGCCAAGCCACAGGGCGCGACGCCATGACAGCTTCAAGACTGATTTCCTTTTGCATATGAGCTTTAGGATTTAGGCTTCCATGATAATGGTTCTTGACTGCGACTAAAGCCATCTGCTCCTGCGTTGTGCCATACCGGTGCATGTGAGCGGTCGCCATCATCGCAAATAAGCCCGGAAAAGTGATGCCGTGCCACTGCTCAAACGGGTAATCCGAAGCCATAGCCAAATACTCAGTAACCTCAACCGTTGTGCGATGCGTCATTTTCTCAACCCCGCCCACCAAAACCACATCCGCAAGACCGGACATCACAGCGTAAATTCCCGTTCTCAACGCAGCGCCTGAAGAAGCACACGCCGCCTCAGTCCTGGTGGCTGGAATACCTGTGAGCCCTGCCCAATCCGCAGCGGCTGGCCCCATGTGCCCCTGATGCTCATAGGCTTCACCCATGTGCCCGATGAACATCGCTTTGATGTCGTTTTTCGGGTCAAGTTTAGGGCAGCGGCTGAACGCTTCTTTTGCGGCTTCGGAAAAAATTTCTCTTGCAAGTAAACCATCATGCTTGCCGAATTTGGACATGCCGGCACTGATTATGCTGACGAGCGGTTTCCCATTCAAACCCAAAGTTCCCTCTCTGATGCCAATACACTGATGCTAAACCAGTTTAAAAACTATACAACTAAAACCCAGCAATATAGATTCGTAGAGCTAAAACCGGCAAAACCACCACTAAACCAAACAGAACGGCGGTAAGTGTCATCACACGCAGTGACCTTGGGATGTGTTCTGGCGAGATGCCGTGGTCGTCGCCTAAAGCGTAGTAGCCTTGCTTTTCCAGTTGAGTGTCCAGTGCGCCGGCCATGGCTGAAATTGTCCAACCTGCATTTACGCTCGCAGTTTTTCCTTTGTCTCTTTGCAGAATGAGCCATGATTCCCGCCAATTTTCCCTTAAAAGGAAGGAGGCAACAACCATTAGGTACGCTGTCAATCTAGCGGGGATATAGTTCGTTATTGTGTCCAAGTTAGCTGAGAACCATCCAATGTTCTTGTTTTCCTCGTTTTTGTAGCCAACCATGGAATCTAGCGTGTTGATTACTCGGTATGCGAATGCGCCTGGGACGCCGAAGAGGGCGAAGAAGAAGAATGGCGCAGTTATCCCATCGGTTGTGCTTTCCGCGATGGATTCCACGGCTGCAGAAGTAATCTGCTTTTCATTAAGCGTATTTGGGTCTCGGCGAACAATGTAGGGCAGCCATTTGCGTGCTTCACCCAAATCTTTTTTCTTCAGCGCCTCTGCGATGGGTTTGGTGTATTGGCCCATGCCTTTAACCGCGAAAGTTGCCTTAAACAGTATTGCGCCCACAATAATGTAGGCTATTTGACCGTAGAATCCGAAGGATTGCCTCAGCCAGAAAAGCAGCAGAAACACTGGAACCGAAACAATCAGCATAACGCTTAAGGCTAATAGGACGCCGTTTGCCTTCTCGATTTTGGGGTTTGGGTTTTTCAGTTTTGGTTTTAGGTATGCGATTATTTTGCCTATTCCTATGGTTGGGTGAATCCTGTCCGGGTACTCGCCTAGGATTGCGTCAATTAAGAAAGCTAAAATGAAGATGAACGCGGAATCGATAAAGAAAGAGAGTTCAAAAGAAAACATGGCTCACTACTCAAACCTTGGTCTTTTCTAATTTTTCACTGTCCGCTTCAATGCTTCAATCAACCGCTCATTCTCCAAGCGGGTTTTAACGGCTACACGAATGTAGTATTGGTCAAGTCCTCTAAAAGAGGTGCAGTCCCTAATCAAAATGCCCTGCTGCAACAGTTTATTCTTGAGCTCAGTTGCTGTTAAGCCAGATTTACGAATGTCAATAAAGAAAAAGTTTGCGTCAGCATGGAAAATCTTGAACGATTTAATTTCCGCTAATTCGGCTAAGAGTTGTGTTTTCTCTTTTTTGATAAGTTCTCGCGTCACCCTCAGATGCTCTTGGTCTTTCAATGCGGCAACAGCGGCGGCTTGCGCTAAACAGTTAACGTTCCACGGAATCTTCGCGCATAATAACACATTGATGATTTCTTCAGAAGCAATTCCATAGCCAACCCTTAAACCAGTTAACCCGAAAATTTTCGTAAAAGACCTTAAAATAAACAGGTTGGGGTAGTTCTTTATTTTGTTTATCATTGTTAGGGCTTTTTCGTTTTCTACGAACTCCAAAAAATCTTCATCGAGAAAAACCAGAGTATCCTGCTTCAAAGCCCGCTTAATTATTCCTGTTAAGGATTCGTTTGGAATAAGAATGCTGGTTGGATTATTGGGGTTGCATAAGAAAATAATCTTTGCGCCAGCCATTTCCTGCTCAAAAAAGCCCGCGTCAATGTTGAGATTGCTGTCGAGCCTCACGAATTTTGGTGTTACGCCAGTCCTTCTAACTGCACTCTCATATTCCCCAAATGTCGGTGCAGGAATAATGGCGGTGTCGCCTTTTTTGAGGAAAGCCTCAGCGAACAAGTACATAAGTTCGGTTGAGCCATTGCCAACAACAATATTGTTTTTGTTTAATTTGGTAAAGTTACTGGCAATAGCTTGCCGTAACTCGTTAGAATTTGAGTCTGGATAGGCAGGAATTTCTTTAAAGCTGTTTTTTGCTGCTTCAAGCGCCTTTTTTGAAGGCCCTAAAGGGTTTACGCTTGAGCTGAAATCTAAAATTTCTTCCCGTGTAAGCCCGCTTTTGTCTGCAGCATCCAAAACCTCTCCGCCATGAACGCATGCCTTCAGATTCTTTATGTTATCATTCACCAAGTTTTCTACGGGCTTCGTTTAGGTCACAATCCTTCAGCAACATGGCTGAATGCGTAGGTTTCTTTTTGACGTAAATGATATAAATGTTTGGTTGGATGTTCCATCCAAAAAACAGGAAAGAGTTTTGAGAAAGAACAACATAAATAATCTGTGACATGAAGGAAGATGCGATGAGCGATAAAACTGATAAACATATGATTCAAGAGTTAAAGGAAAAGCTTAAAGAAAAAAAACCTGATGAACCCGTAGAAAAAACTCTTACGATATTCTGCGAGCGCACGGGAATATCCATGGACACCTGCCGCCTTTACTATAAGCAGTTGGTTGAAAAGGGCGAGGTCAAGGAAAAATAACGTTTAATTCTCAACCCTTCAATTACTTACAAGGGCTCACATTTGAATGAACTTGTCTTCGTAGGCTTAGGGTTAAACGATGAAAAAGGGATAAGCATCAAGGGTTTAGAAGAAACCAAAACTGCAGATTACGTTTTCATAGAACTCTACACTAGCCTCATGCCCGACTTCAACCTGCAACGTTTCGAGTCTTTGTGCGGCAAAAAAGTTCAGTTAGTTTCAAGACGGGAACTTGAAGAAGAAAACGGAGCCATCATTCTTGAAGCCGCCCAAAAAGGCAAAGTAGCCTTTCTTGTTCCAGGCGACCCATTCATCGCCACAACACATGTCACTTTGCGAATTGATGCAGAAAAGCATGGAGTAAAAACACGGATTATCCATGGGGCATCCATAATCTCCGCGATAATAAGCTTATCAGGATTGCATAATTACAAGTTTGGCAAAACAGTCACCGTTCCTTTCCCAGAAAATTTTTCTGAGACGCCTTACAATGTTATCTTTCAAAACAAGACGTTTGGTTTGCATACCTTGTGCCTTTTAGATTTGAAAGCGAACGAAAAGCAGTTTTTAAGTATTAACCAAGCCATTGCAATGCTGCTTGAGATCGAACAAAAAAACAAAAAAAGCGTAATCACCCCAGACACGGTTGCGGTTGGCATTGCACGGGCGGGAAGTAACAGTCCAGCCTTGAAAGCTGATTTCGTCAAAAACTTGGTAAATTATGACTTTGGCGAGCCGCCTTACAGTTTGATTTTTCCAGGTGCCCTACATTTTATGGAAACTGAATCTCTAATTGCTTTTGCTGGTGCACCAGCAGAGTTTCGGAGTCTTGCCAAATGAGTCTTGAAGCGCTCACTTCAAAATATATTTCTTCGGCAGAAAAAGTCCTCAAAGAACTGCAACAAACAAAAGTGCCCATCAGCGTGACCGAAGAATCTGTGGGTAATATTTTGGGTTGGGCTTCGGATTACTTGAAGGACGCAAAGTATTATAAGGCTCAAGGGAAGTTTGAAACGAGCCTAACTTCGGTAGCTTACTGCGAAGGGCTCCTTGACGCTTTAAGATTATTAGGCGCTGTGAAATTCGAATGGCCAACAAACCAAGAAAGAAGAAAGTCGTCTTAGCCTCGGGCATTTTCGACCTGCTTCATTTAGGTCACGTTAAATTTTTGGAGGATGCTAAAAAAGCAGGCGGAGAAAACGCTAAACTAGTAGTTATCGTTGCAAGAGACAGCACGGTAGAGAAGACTAAGGGTAGAAAACCCATAATGCCTGAGGATCAACGCCTTGCGCTGGTTAAATCGTTGAGGGTGGTTGATGAAGCATTGCTGGGCTATGAACACCTTGATATCGGTGAATTTATTGAGAAAGTTAAGCCCGATGTGATAGCTTTAGGATACGACCAAGATAAAATGGAAAAAAGAGTGTCCCAATACGTGAAAGAACATAATTTAGACGTACAGATTGTTCGGGTAGCCAAATTCGAAGCAGATGAACTGGGCTCTTCGTCACAGATACGCGAGAAAGTCGTTGAAAACTGGCGAAAACGAAGAAGCGATCATGACTAAAAATAGAACCGCGCGAATTACTGGATAAGGAACAATGAGAACGTTGAAATTGTTGAATCGGCAAGTTTGAAGGGTATAGTTTAGATAGTTCATCAAAGATTAAACAGAAAATAATTGATAAACTGAAGGTTAAATCGGTCTGGCATCATGAATTCCGTGAAGTATAAGCCCACGTACATTCTAATCGCAATAAACGTCGCTGTCTACATTTACACCTCTATAGTCGGCGGAAATTGGCTGAACACAAACTACAATATTATGCTCCAGTACGGCCAATATAACTTTCTTGTGTTCCATGGTTGGTATTACCAGCTTTTCACATCCATGTTTATCCATGCCTCAATAGCGCACATCGGCGGCAACATGCTTTTTCTGTTCGTTTTCGGTTTAAGGGCGGAAGAAATGTTTTCTTTGCCCGAGTACCTTGGAATCTATCTTGTCGGAGGCTTAGCGGGAAACGTTGTTTCCTTAGCGTTTGGACCGAACCTTTTATCGGTTGGAGCTTCGGGCGCCATCTTTTCATTGTTTGGGGCAGTTGTGATTTATAATAGGCGCTCTGTTAGGCAATCAATCTTTGGCGCATTGGTTTACGCGTTTTTTCTGCTGCTTTTAAGCGGATTGGGGCCAGGCGTGAATGATTTGGCTCATATAGGCGGGTTAGGTTTTGGTTTGCTAATAGGTTACTTTTTAGGCACAATGCGTAAGCCGCAGGAGCAGTATTCAGTTAAGTACAAACACCCCATTTCACCGTTTTAAGCCTAGGGCATAATGTAAATTTCCGCTTTCACTTTGTTGCCGTCTTTGACGTTTAGCTGTTTTCTGAGGCATACCGGAGCGATTATTTCCAGCACTGAAACATCATAGTGGCTTCGCAACGCCGTTATCAGCGCACCTTTGACTTTGTTATCGATGATTGCAGGGTAACATTTCACTAAGCCGAAGGTCCGATCTTCGTTCTTGAAGCCTGTGATCTCGATTGCTGGGTACGCTTCGATTTCCATGCGAGTTTTAATGTCGTAGTCACTTGATAATTTAAGGTTAAGCGTGCCAGGATAGGGCTCAAATCCCAGTTTTTCAGTAAACTGTTTACGATAAGCCTCTTTAGCGATGTAATAAGCGCCTTCACCTAACCCCGTGAAAACGGTTCCTTCCAAAGTTACCGAAGGAGGATACGATTTCTCAACCAAAAACTTCAAGTTAGAATAAAGTTTATGCAGCTCTTTAATTCCAGCCTCATCAATTTTAATTAAGCTCCCCTCTGGAGTAACATTTCTCTGTATCCACCCCTTACGCTCAAGCTCAATTAGATAACGCGACGCGGTTTGCTGGGAAATCCCAAGTTTGCCCGCTAAAAACTCGGTTGAAATCTTGGCGATTCGGCGGTAAGCGCCCATCTCCGCGAGCTTAAGAAGCATGTAAAGATGCTGCCAATCCTGCTTTTCAGTCAAAGCTTAATCTCCAATAAATTAGACAATAAATACTGGATATTTAAGGGGCTCGAAACCTTAAAGGAAAGCAAAGTAACTCTATGCCCATTTGTATGCTTTTTACGTGTCAAAGTAGGGTGTAAATAGCAGGAGGAGGCTCCATATTTTGTGGTTGAATTTTATCACAAAAATTAGGGTACCCTATAGTTAGCAGCGTTTGTGCGCTCT
Source organism: Candidatus Bathyarchaeota archaeon (assembly GCA_963767735.1). Taxonomy (GTDB): domain Archaea; phylum Thermoproteota; class Bathyarchaeia; order Bathyarchaeales; family Bathycorpusculaceae; genus Bathycorpusculum. Next base: position 79,085 of record CAVYES010000004.1, read on the forward strand.
CACAAGCCTACCCCAGTCTAACAGATGCTTCTATTGTAGATGTGTGAAAATTCGACGGTCTGATTTTTTTTAAGAGAAGAAGAAGCCTCAGAAAACCGTTTTTCTTCTTCCAAAAAATTCAGGCGGTAAACACGTGAAATTGATTGTTCCAATTTAGCAATTCAGCCTAAGAGCGCTTATTCATAGTTTACACAATTATTAGAGAAAGAAAGGCAAAAAAGCGCAATGAACAATTAGTCCAGAAACCTTGACTAAATCCATTCAAGAAACTTTTACAAATAGCCTTTTATCGCCTTAAAGTATAAACAATTTATTAGTGAAAGATGAGGCAGTACGAAAAAGCATTTAGCCCTTCTAATTGTTCTTCTCTTCCTAACATCTTTAGTCATGCTTCCAAATGCAACCGTAAAGGCACAGTCCAAAACCATCATTGTTCCCGACGATTACCTCAGCATAGCCGCGGCTATAGGTAACGCTACAAATGGCGACACGGTACTTGTCAGAAGTGGCACCTATCTTGAACACTCTTTAGTAATTAACAAAACTATTTCTCTAATAGGCCAAAATGCTGACAACACGATAATTGAAGACATTGACCCTAACGTTCCAATAAATATCCCAGGCATGAATCCCCCGTTTACCATGATGTCTCTACCAATTCCAGTAACAATTTCTGCCAATAATGTTGTCATCTCAGGCTTTACAATCACTAATATCAACAGTAACACTACTGTAGACATATACTCTAGCGGCTCAAAAACACTAATAACAGGAAATAACTGTCCAGACGGTATAAAACTGGAAATTGGGTCATACCAAACCGCAGCTCAGAATAATGCATCGGTAATAAATTGTGTTAGTCCCTACTGTTTTATCGCCAACAATACACTGGCAGGTGAAGTAGCAGGTAATGGAGGTATAGGTGTAGGCGCGAGTGGGCTTAGCGTCGCGGATAATAGCGTAGCATATGGAAATGTCATTTTAAACGAGGACTTCGGTATTGATGTCTATAATTGTCAAGGCGTTTTTGTTGTGGAGAATTATGCAGTCGATAGTCATGGTGCAATCGCAATGAGTAATTGTGGCAATAACGTAATTGAAGGGAACACCGTTACTAACAGTTTCATTGGACTTTCAGAAGCTATTAGCGCCTACGCACAAGTCAATGCTGGGAATGGTGGCAACAATACTTTTTACGCTAACAATATAGTGAACAACTCCAACGCCGTTATACTGACAGGGATAGATGATACTCTCTACGGTAACAACTTCATTAATAACTCACAAGACACGGGGTCCTTTGGACCGCAACCAAATGTGCCACTAAACCCAACCCCAGTCATCTTGTGGGACAACGGCACAATCGGCAACTACTGGAGCGACTACCTGACGAAATATCCCAATGCAACTGAAGTAGACAGTTCAGGAGTAGGCAACATCCCATATGCCATAGACGCAAACGATACAGACCCATACCCACTGATAGCGTCTTACGATACTTCCTCATTGCCAATTCAACTGCCTATTTGGGTAAACCTTTCTTTGGCAGCCCCCCTTCCAACTCCTTACTTCCCGCCTCCACACTCGTCATCTCCTTCAACCAGTCCAAGCCCAAGTTCTTCTACGTCTCCTTCGCCTACTGCATCGCTTTCTCCTTCTCCTTTGTTATCTCAGCAGCCTTTTTCAATCGTAACTGTTGCGGGTGTTTTAGCGGCAGTAGCGGTAGTTGTGGCAGGTGCCATTTTTTTGGTCTACTTCGCGAAGCACAAACGCATTCGCGCGCTGCCTTGTCCCGAAATAGGAAAAATGTTGTAAGATACTGGAGGCTAAACCAATTCTTGTGAGAAATCTAAAGAAAATCTTCTTGGTCTCAATTCTATTCACATTAATTCTTGTCTTGTCAGCAGCAACTGCGGTTCATGCTGTTGAAGCAGCTCCTTCGGTGGCTTGGAGCCAAACCTACCCTGGCTTTGGCGATTCGGCGCGTTCGGTCGTTCAAACCAAAGACGGCGGATTTCTTTTGTTAACCACGGATTCTAATTCCGCATACCAGAATTATGTCACTGGCAATTTCTGGCTGTTGAAAGTTGACTCGTCTGGGAATCAACAATGGAACAGAAGCTACGCCGGAACCATCTATGACGTTGACAGCGGCCAATATGCCATTCAAACTTCAGATGGCGGTTACGCCGCGATAGCTGAATACCAAAACAAACTTCTGCTCATAAAAACAGACCCATACGGCAATGAACTGTGGAACCGCACCTATGCGGGAGCCGGAACATGCGCAGCAAGCGCCATCATCCAAACCAGCGACGGAGGCTATGCCCTTTTAACGGTCTCGGATTACGGAACAAGCGGCAGCGACAAGGTATGGCTTGTCAAAACTGACTGGAAAGGCAATCCACAGTGGAACCAAACCCTAGACGCGGGCGATGGCTTCTCGCTTATTCAAACCAGCGACGGAGGCTATGCAATCGCCGGAGAACCTGACAACGCACAATTTATGCTACTCAAAACAGACCCAAACGGAAATTTGCAGTTGAATGAAACCTATGGCGACAGTGATGAAGGGTGGGCCAGTTCTGTTGTTCAAACCAATGATGGAGGTTATGCTATAGGCGGATACATGTGGCTGAGGAGCAACGGAGGAGGCCCGAATATTGCTATAGTGAAGACGGATGCAGCGGGCAGCGTGCAGTGGACTCAGTATTACGGTTCAGGTGTAGTTTTCTCTATGACGCAGACAAGTGATGGCGGCTTTGCAATAGCTGGCGATGAACTTGTCAAGGCTGATTCTTTCGGTAATGAGCAATGGGAAATAGGGCTCGGTGGACAAGCCTCCTCGGTGATTCAAACGCAGGATGGGGGTTACGCAATCGCAGGATATGCCGCCATAAATCAGACTGTCTCTGGAGCTTGGCTGGTTAAAATAGATGTAGCCAACGCAAACCCGACAACTCAGCCTACGACCTCCCCTAGCCCAACTGTGCCGGAGTTCAGCAGTGCAGGGCTCATTTTAGTGGTAACAGCAGTGGTGGCTGTGACCTTATGCGCGGTTGCATTGGCAGTAAGAAAATTGAATCGAACTAACTCTTATTCCAAGCAGACAACAAAGTGGGTGCGAACCTAAAAATACCATATTTTAGGGACAAGCCAACGCGCGCTTGGTTGGACTATAACGCCTATGTGAACAAATACGCCATAATCACCAAAAATTATGTAATTGCTGAAATATGCCCCAACCCTTAGAGAATTTAAGTGATAAAAAATAGGTGAAAAAAATTTGGATAAAGCCCATAAGTTTAGGAAAGACTTTACACCAGAGCAATATGCAGCTTATTTGGAAAGAAAAGCTAAAAACCCAGACGCTCTAATACCTGAACGTAAGGAACAAAAAAATATAAAGTTTAAATCTAAAAAGAAGACTGGTTAATTTTATTTTTTGGGATTTTTTGGTTAGAAAAAAACGCTTATGTGCACTTTTTAAAAATAGGCTTAGTTTGTGGTTTTTCGCTGATTTTGGGCTTAATTATCTCTGTCTAGCGCCCATATGGAAAGGAGGCTAAGTGTTTAGTTTTTTGATGAGCCAAGCCATGTTTTTTCCTAAGTCTTCCATAGTTTGCATGCCTTCCTCGTCTTTTTCCACGTCGCCCTTGTTTAAGCCTATGCCAACGTTCCAGTACGATGAGCCTGGAATAATCATTTGATTGATTAAAAAGAAGTGATTTATCCCATCAAAAGTCGGTATTCCACCTGCCCTTCGCACTGCCACAACCGCGGCGCCAACTTTTCTCTTAAACAAATCAGAATTCGATCGCGCAACAAATCCTGAACGGTCAATGAGTGCTTTCATTTCAGGAGACATCATCGAAAAATACGTGGGTGAACCAAGAATTATTCCATCCGCCGCAGTCATCTTCTCAATATAGAGGTTAACGTTATCGTTTACAATTTTACATTGCTTATTTTTGACTTTTCGGCAAGTCCCACATGCCATGCAACCGTGAATTTGCTCGCCTGCAAGCTGAATCAATTCAGTTTCTATACCTTCTTTTTCAAGAACTTGAAAAACACGGCGAATTAAAATCGTGGTGTTGCCGTCTTTCCTTGCGCTTCCATTAAATGCAACAACTTTCATTTCGAAACCTCAATTGTATGTTTTATAGTTGGGATAAAAAAGTATTGTTAGAAATTTTGGGCTTATCCCCATGCCGAGTTACCGATTGGCAAGAGGTTTTAGGTGTCACCTTTAAGAGAGTAAGCGTTAGTCAAGGTTGTATGCTTCTTCTCCATGCTGGCTGAGATCCAATCCGTCCTCTTCTTCTTTTGGACTCACTCTTAGCGGCGAAAAGAAATCAACCACTTTCAGAAGTGCGTAAGAACCGCAGAACGCGAAGGCCGCAACGACTAATACGGCGAATACTTGGATGCCGAGTTGAGCGGGGTTGCCATAGAATAAACCGTTTGTGCCGTTAATCGCCGCTGATGCGAATAATCCTATTGCGACTGCGCCTATAATGCCGCCTATTCCGTGACAGGCGAAAACGTCTAAGGTGTCATCTATTCTAGATCTGCCCGCTCGCCAGTTAGCAATCAAGTTGCAGGCTATCCCTGCGACCAAACCAATAATCACAGCTGCTGTAAAATTCACATAGCCTGATGCGGCTGTAATGGCTGCCAAACCACATACCGCACCCACTGCAATGCCTATTGCTGAAGGCTTACCCTTGATTAACCAGTCCATTACCATCCAGGTTACGGCTGCCGCGGCGGCTGCCAAATTCGTTGCTACAACGGCAGAGACAGCAAGGTTGTTGGCAGCTAACGCGCTGCCACCGTTGAAACCGAACCAGCCGAACCACAGAAGACCTGCGCCCAAAATCACGTAGGGAATGTTTGTCGGTTTAAACTCGGCTGCTGCTGATGCCGATTTGCTTTCGTCTTTTTGGCTTAAGGCTTTAAGCTGATCTTTCCAGTAAACGCAGCCTTTTCTTCTGCCAACGACAAGCGCCGCTGCCAATGCCGATAATCCTGCGGCTGTGTGTACAACTATGCCGCCGGCAAAATCCACCGCGCCTAAGACGTGTAACCATCCGTTGGGGTTCCACATCCAGCAAGCGATTGGAGAGTAAATCAGGGTGGACCATAAAACCACGAATATCAGAAGTGATTTGAATCGGATTCTTTCTGCACAGGCGCCAATAATCAACGCTGGTGTGATGGCGGCGAACTTTAGTTGGAAAGCGAAGAATAGTATTGTTGGAATGGCTGACGCGTTAGGGCTAACGGTATTTATGGTTATGCCATTTAATCCCACAAGAGAAAGGTTGCCTATTATTCCATCAATGCTTGGTCCATAAACGAGACTATAACCCCAAAAGAACCAAACTAGACTAACTACTGCAAAAATGATGATGCATTGGACCAGCGTCGAGACAAGATTTTTTCTTCGGACTAAGCCGCCATAAAAGAAAGCTAAAGCTGGAGTCATCAGCATCACAAGCGCTGTTGACATTAAAACCCATGCGATGTCGGCTGCTGCCACGTTTGTCTCCTCGAAGGTGTTATTCCAAATTATTTGTCTGCATTTTGGCAAAACTAATATTTTAAACTATGCATTTGCTACGATTATATGGCTGAATTTAGATGAATGTTCAATTATACACTTTTTATCAATTATTCATTCAATATGTGGCAAAAAATTTTGTTAAAAATCGTAAATTTGTCCAACAAACTAACGTTATTTGCAGTAAATTGTCAAATATAAAATTGATAACAATTTATACAAATAGAGAAAAAGAGCTTGGTTTTGCTCTAATCTAGTTGGAAGGCTTCTTCGCCGTGTTCGGCTAGGTCTAAGCCTGCGTCTTCTGCTTCTTCGCTCACACGTAGTGGCGAGAATATGTTCACGAATTTCAGTAATGCGTAGGAACCGAAGAATGCGAATGGTACCACCACGCCAATTGCTATTAATTGAGGGATCATTTGGGCTGGGTTTCCGAAGAATAAGCCGTTAACACCGTTTATCGCTGCTGATGCGAATAATCCTGTCGCGATTGAACCCCAAATTCCGCCGACCCCGTGGCATGCAAACACATCCAGTGCATCGTCTATTCTTGATCTGCCTGCTCTCCAGTTAGCTACCCGGTTGCAGAGAACTCCTGCTACTAAACCGATTATTAATGAGCATGGTACGTTGACGTAGCCTGATGCAGGGGTAATTGCGACTAATCCAACAACTGCGCCGGCAGCGATACCTGTTGCTGACGGTTTCCCTTTAAATACCCAATCTGCAAGCATCCAGCTTATAGCGGCAGTTGCTGCTGCTAAGTTTGTAACGACAAGCGCTGAGACAGCTAAGTCGTTTGCGGCTAATGCGCTGCCAGCATTAAAGCCAAACCAGCCGAACCACAGTAACGCTGCGCCCAGCAGTACATATGGAATGTTGGTTGGTTTGAATTCCGTTGCATGGTCTTTTTGATCCAAAGATTTCATTGCCTTCTTCCATGGAACGGCGCATCCCTTTCTTCTCCCAACCAAAACTGCCGCTGCCAACGCTGAAATGCCCGCTGAAATGTGCACGACTATGCCGCCTGCAAAGTCGATAGCGCCAAGAGTGTGGAGCCAACCGGTTGGATTCCATACCCAGCAGGCTATCGGGCAATAGATAAGTGTAGACCAGAGCACCATGAATATTAGTAGTGACTTAAATCGGAATCTTTCTGCGCAAGCGCCAATGATAAGTGCTGGTGTGATGGCTGCGAACTTTAGTTGGAACGCGAATTGCAGTAGTTGGGGAATTTGTGGCGCAAGTGAAGTGTTAACTGCATTTATGCTTAGGTTGTTCATTCCTAGTAGGTTTGGGCTCCAGCCGATCAAGCCGTTGATAGTGCCGCCAAACACAAGCATGTAGCCCCAGAGTGCCCAGACTAAGCTTACGACCGCGAATATTACGAAGCATTGAACGATGGTTGATACCAAGTTTTTCTTTCGCACTAAGCCACCGTAGAAGAATCCTAGTGCTGGCGTCATTAGCATGACTAGTGCTGTTGCAGTTATAATCCAAGCTATGCTTCCAGAGTCCACCATTTTCATCTGCCCTTTTTGACGTTTGTTTACTTGATTATTTTTTACCTCTACAGCTATTGTCTAGTTATATTTAAAATATACGCATCTGCAACACATTGTTGCATAGTTATGTGCGATTGTTTATTTTAATGGTCAATCTATCGATGTTCATCCAATTTTTCACCTGACTATATTCTGATAATGAAAAGTCGTTCAAAATTAAGCTTCTAACTGCATGTTTCAAAGTTATGGAAAACAGGGAAGTTTCTAAACCTTGCACAAATTTACAGGTTTACGTTAAAACGTTGATAAAAACTGCATAGCAATCGGCACAGAAACCAATTAGGCAAATTCGCATATTAGAAACTAAACATACAACTTTTCCTGGAAGGACACAAATGCCCAAAGCATTTTTTCATTCAGACGGTGCTCTTCGCTTTTTCTTTCCCACTTTTTCTCAGCATTAACACCGCTGCAACTATTGCTAAAATGGCTACTACAGTACCAATTCCGTAGATTGCCTCATAAGATAAACTTGACTGTGATGTAAGATTCGGAGGAGACCTACCGCTGCTGGTTGTTGGGGGCACTGCAGTTGCTGATGGAGTTGGGGTTGGTGATGTTGTTGGAGTGGGAACGGTTGAAGGTGTAGGTGTTTGAGTGGGTGTTGGGGCTGGAGATTGTGTGGATGAACTGCCCAAAGCATAAACGCTGCCGGCATCGGTACCCGCGTAGACTACGCCTCCTACAACAGCAAGAGACGAATCAACCATGTAGTCGGTGGGGTAACTCCAGAGCACGGCGCCAGAGGCAGCATTTAAAGCATAAACGCAATCGTCCTCTGCGCCGACGTAAACTACACCTCCGACAACCGCGGGAGAAGAAGCAACGCTACAGTTCCCAGTATTGTAGCTCCACATTTGGGCGCCGGTTGCAGCATTTAAAGCATAAATGTTATAGTCAAGTGAGCCGATGTAGACTACGCCGTTGACGACAGCGGGGGACGAAACGACAGGGGCACCGGTGCTGTAGTTCCAGATTTTTGCGCCACTAGCCGCATTCAAAGCGTAAACGTTATTGTCGCATGAGCCGATGTAGACTACGCCGTTGACGACAGTGGGAGACGAAACAACATATTGCCCAGCGTTGTAACTCCACATTTTTGCGCCAGTAGCAGCATTCAAGGCATAAACGTTATCGTCCGTTGAGCCTACGTAGACTACGCCGTTGACGACTGCGGGAGATGAATAAACGGGTGAGCTGGTAGCGTAGCTCCAAATTTGGGCGCCGGTTGCAGCGTTTAAAGCATACACGTCGCCGTTGTAAGAACCTATGTAGACTACGCCGTTTAAGACAGCTGGAGAAGAATAAACAGGCGCGCTAGTGTTGTAACTCCACGAGAAAGCGCCAGTAGCAGCATTCAAAGCATAAACATCGCCATCATAGGATCCTACATAAACTACGCTATTGACGATGGCGGGAGACGACTCAACATAGGCGCTGGTGTTGTAGCTCCATATTTGGGAGCCGGTAGCAGCGTTTAAAGCATAAAGGTTGTCGTCACCTGAGCCTACGTAGACTACTCCGTCGGCAACAGTAGGGGAAGAATGAACAAAGGCGCCAAGGGTGTCTTTCCAAAGCAGCGTTGGCGTAAGAACTGGATTGCCGGCTCCTGCGCCGCTGTGAGATGGATCCGAGCGGAACATTGTCCAGTCAGCGTTTGCAAACGGAATCAGAAGTATGCTTGAAAGAAAAATTATGCAAACTACAGCTGCTACCGAATGAAACTTGTTCACGTGTATAATGCACCATTGTCTTTTAGCATTAAAGAACTATTAAAGTTCTTTTGCAATCCGCTATATAACACGTTTCAAAGGCTAAGTGCAGACTAAAATTCTAAAGTGAGAGTTTCTCTCTGCTCAAAAGAACCCCAAAAGTTAACAGGACCATTTGCGTATCCAAAACCTCGAACCCGATGCTTCTTAAATACTCTTTATATAATGCGCAGAGAGATTCTCTGGACAAGCTTTAGGTGGGAGCAATGCCGTTTTCGATGAGGCATCAAAGAAACTGATGAACTCAATCACAAACGAAGGTGGAAAAAATGAGTGAAGACGTAATTAAGGCTGAAGGCCTTACGAAAGTCTTCAATGGCAACCTCCTTGCCGTCGACCATATAAACTTCAGCGTTAAGCACGGCGAAATCTTCGGTTTCTTGGGACCAAACGGCGCTGGCAAAACAACAACTGTAAACATGCTCATTACCCTCCTAAGACCAACGAGCGGAACAGCTTCTATATTTGGCAGCGATATCGCCAAACAAAACTTTGACGTCCGGCACTCGATAGGCTTTGTCCCTCAAGAGTACACTGCCGACGAGGACTTAACAGGCTACGAAAATATGCTTTTGTGCGCGGATCTTTATGGAATTTCCCGGGCAGCTTCCAAGAAACGTGCAATGGACCTTCTGAAGCTTGTTGAACTTGAAGGCTTTAAGGACAAGCTGGTGCAAACGTACTCTGGCGGTATGCGTCGAAGGTTGGAACTTGCATGTGGACTCATCAACAGACCTAAAGTTCTCTTCTTGGATGAGCCAACGTTGGGTTTGGATGTTCAAACTAGAGTCGCAACTTGGAATTACGTTCGAATGCTGAAAAACGAGTTCGGCATGACTCTCTTCATGACTACACATTACCTTGAAGAAGCTGATGCCCTTTGCGATCGAATCGCCATAATTGACCACGGAAAAATCATGGTGATAGGAACTCCTGAAGAGTTGAAAGCAAGTTTAGGCGGCGATATAATTAAGCTCTCAATTCAAGAAGACACAGACATCACTGGGGTTTTGAAAAAGATCGATCACGTTGTGGACGTTAAGAAGGAGAATGATGCCTATCTGATAAGGGCTGAAAACTGCGAAGTGACGGCACCTCTGATTATCGAGGCTTTGCGCAGGCAGGGATACGTTGTCACCAGGCTTTCGTTTACAAAGCCGACATTGAATGAGGTTTACCTCCAATATACAGGGAAATCTATGCGTGACGTTGAAGAATCAAGGGAAGCCGTTAATGCTCAGAGGATGACAGTTAGGAGGGCAAGGGGCAGTGAGTGAGGAGGATGGCCAAGTTTCTAAGAATAGGCTGCATGGTCTTTGGGCCTTGACGAATCGCGATCTGAAAAAATGGTATAAGGCTCCCATAGTCTTCTTACTAACGATACTTCAGCCGATTGTTTGGATGGGTTTGCTGGGCAAATCATTGAATATAGGCGCAATATTCAGCACCAGTCAAATACCTCCCATTTCGTTTAACCCACCGCTCACGCTGTCACAACTCGGCCAATTAAGCAGCTCAATCCACGGTTTATCCGCAATTATAATGAAAAATACATTCGGCGTCACCGACTACTTCTCCTTTATGGCTATGGGCATGGTTACGTTCGCCACGCTTTTCACCGCTTCCTATAGTGGCATGTCTGTAGTTTGGGATCGGCGACTGGGTTTTCTAAACAAGGTTCTAAGCACTCCCGTTTCAAAATCGGTAATAATACTGTCAAAGGTTCTTTCAGCAGCGTTGCGATCAATTTTTCAAGCTGGAATCGTGGTAGCTGTAGCAATCGTCTTTGGCCTTAAATTGGGCACAAACTTCAATGCTTTAAGTATCCTTGGAGTTTTCGCCGTTGTTTTCCTAATCGGCATGGGGTTGTCATCGCTCTTCATTGCAATTAACTTGAGGGCGACAAGAATAGAAACTCCTCAGGCCGTGATGACTCTGTTCACGCTGCCCATAATCTTTGCCAGCAACGCATTTGTTCCAATCAGCCTGATGCCAAGTTGGTTGCAGGCAATAGCTAATGCAAACCCGCTGTCATACACCACCGATGCAGTGAGACGACTAATGATATTTAGTAATGGGATAGGCAAATTTCCATTTTCCCTTCCATTTGACTTCGCCTACGTTGGAGTATTCGCTGCAGTGACGACGACAATCGGCGTGGTTCTTTCTTGGCGGTTTCTGAACAAGTAAACTTCAAAAACGAATGTGAAATTTATTGCATCTGGCATCCCTATTCAACTCTGAGAAATCTTCATAAGGCTGTGATATTATTAGAAACAAGATGCTGAAAAAAAGGGCAAAAGAACCGGAGTTTGTAGCCGCGGAAGGGCGTCCCAGATGCTTGTGTGTTTTGCTTTGTTACAATGACGGCGATATCCTCGAAGACATCATCCTTCACATGTTGAAAAATCACCATGACATTGTCGTTTGGGACCATGGATCAGACGACGAGACCCCTCAGGTCCTCGATAAATACGACTCAAAATTTGTTGAGCGAAAACTTGTCCCGCGGTCTGTGGATTTCTACGACTTGTACCAGAAAATGTCACAGAACCTCATTAGCAATTACATCAAACAGTATGATTGGATATCTTGGCCAGATGACGACGAAATACTTGAAGGCCCAGAGATGACTAAAACTTATTACGAGCACCTCTGCGTTGTATATTTTTCTCGGTATAATTACATACAATTCAACAATTTCAATTACTGGTTCACAGAAAAAGACGATAACACCATCGCATCGCCTGTCCAAAGAATACGGTACTATTCGATATTTCCTGATTGCGCTCCAAGGATACGTTCGTGGAGAGCCTCAGCGACTAACATAAGAAATTTTAATCATAATCCCCTAAAAGGAAAAAAATACCCTGTTAATTTTAACTTAAAGCATTACCCCATGAGGTCTTATGAGCAGATGATCAGGCGCATCACTAAAGACAGAGCGAACCTTCAGAGAGGCGGGATGAACTATCACTACAACAACATGAAAAAAGACATGGCAAAAATGATGCTAAAACCAGAACAACTCTACTATGACGACGGCAACTCCGAATTAAAACCCTACCCAAAATACAATTGGAGAGAAATATACGGATACGGCTAACGGCATCAAAAAAACAGCAGAATTCACACGAATTTCATAAGCGGCTGAAAATGTTTTTTAGTTTAAGGCTTTTTTTTTACCTTAGAACGTACTTATAACAGTCAAAAAACGGCTTTTAGGAACAAACAGTGAGGGAGTAACCTGAATGCGTCAACTTATCTTCTTCAGTAAATATTACGAGAAGTTTACAGCCACCTTGGAGGTAGCGCCTGTGACCACGATTTCCCCTGTCGAAGTCGAGTAGCTCCAACCGCTTCCTGGCGAAGTTTGTAGTACGCCGTCAATGTCTACTGATATAGGTTGAGCGTTCACGGAAAAGGTTTGGTTTCCGCTTCCGCTGACAGCATAGGTTATGTTGCTGTTCGGGTTATAGTTGCTTATCGTCACATTAGCGCCGAGTGCTGTCACTGTAAAGCTTGAAGTAGCTCCGTTCAAAGTCAAATCGTTAAAAGTTAACGCGTCGCCGTACTGGCTGAAACCGTTCAAGCTTACTTGGCTGTTGAAGCTTACACTAAAGCGGCTCGCACCGAAAAAAGGAGTGTTGGCTGCGATGTTGACGGCTGAAGATGAATAAGGCGTAAGGTTCGCTGTAAAGCTGTATTGATCCACTGAATCAGTCAGGTACAGCATGGGTGTAAGATAGGTCGAATAGGTGTAAGCATTTACAACTGGGTTTGCGGGGTTGCTCATGTTGAAAGTATAAATTCGCGCGGTTGCCGCACCCGTTTGATCATCCACTTCTTGCATGTTGAAGAAGCATTCTTCTCGGTTTCCTATTCTCACGTTGCATGCTGTCCCACCATCATCAATGTCGTGCCCATTTAGCGTCATAAACACGTTAGAATAGCTATTTAGTAGATTTTCAAGGTTAGTGGCCCACTTAACGTCGGTCGGATCCACTGTCCAGCCATACGTTCCATTTCCATTAAGAAAATTATGCGTTGCCACAATCACGTTTACATTTGGGTTGCATTCAAGAAGCGTTTGCATCCAATCTAAAACGGTTTGGTTAGCATCATATTCGATGTTAATAACCATAAAATGGTAATTGCCATAACTAAATTTTACAGCTGTGTCTTTGCCAAAGTTAATGTCCCCTACCCAGTAAGGCAGCTGCCTCATAACTGTAACGTTGAAAGCAAGATAGTTTTCCCCTAACCACCCCGAGCTTGGACTTCCACCCCCAGGAGCTGAACTGTAAAATGTATCGTGGTTTCCAGCATCCCAACAGTAAGGCACACCATTATTGTATAGCGTCATCATCGCAGTGTTGGCATTTCTCCAATCAGTCGTAGAGTTGGCATCCTGAACAATGTCGCCCGTGTGAATAACCATCGCAAGATTCAAAGCGCCACTATTATTCGCTATCCAACTGGTTAATCCATCATACAAGGTAGGGTTGGAATCACTCAAATATTGAGTATCCGTTATCTGAATTATGCTAAATCCATCAACGCTTGGAAGAGTATTCTCTAGCGAAGAAACCTTGCTTTGCAGGTTAGTAACTTGTTGGTTTAATAAATCAATCTCCAAGTCATCTGACGCTATTTGACCCTTAGCGCTTGTTGTGTTAAACGAATTAATTTCTGAGTTATCGTTTGCTAATGAGTTTTGGGCTGATGTAAGTTGACTTTGGAGTTGTGAGACCGCAGTTTTTTCTGATGTGATTTGGGTTTGCAGGTTTGACATTTCCGTTTTAATTGAACTTATTGTTGTGTTGTCAGAGATAATTGTCGAGTTGTCAGTTACCGTTTGGTTTTGAAGGTTTGCGTTTTGGTTCTGCAGCGTGCTAATTTGGTTTTGGTCGCTTGTTATTTGGGCATCTTTACTGTTTAGCGCTGATGTGTAATTGGCAACTACTCCACCAATGACAATTAGTAAGGCGAGGCATAGCAATCCTATTCCTAGAGCAACTTTTCTGTTTACAACTTTCTTTTCGCCTAAGACTCGCCACCTCTTTTGCTTTAGACCTTTATGAATAGATAAATAAGGCATCTGAGTTCTTTTTAAAACCTTGCTACGATTGCTTTATTGCCCCCTGATGAACAAGAATTGCAGGCTAAACACATACGTGCTATTTTCCCAACCTGCTTCAGCAAATAATGTCGGGGACAAAGAAGCGCGCTTAACTATCCGCCGAAAAGTTATTAATAATAAAATTCTCATAATGCTAAAGTCAACGAAGTGAAGCCGTCTATCTCATACTGCACTTGTCATTTTATCGTAAGCTTCTAAGAACCCTTTCATTTCTTTGAAAAATCCCGTGCAAACCCATTTCTGAGAATAGCCCAAAATTTTAATCAAATAATTAAATAGTTTTATTTAAGGTAGCGAAGAAATTTGGCTTTGCAGGTCTGAAATCTCTTGGTTTAATGCATTAATTTCTGAGTTTACTGATGCTATGTCATCCTTAAGGGTTGTTATGTTTGATATGGGCGTGTTATCGGATGCTAATTCACTCTGATACAATGAAAGTTGATTTTGAAGCTGCGTGACTTCAGATTTGTCTGATGTAATTTGGGTTTGAAGGCTTGAAATTTTGGTGTTCAATGAACTTATTGTCGTGTTGTCAGAACTAATTGTCGAGTTTTCAGACGATGTTTGGTTCTGAAGGTTTGCATTTTTGTTCTGTAGCGTTCCGATTTGGTTTTGGTCGTTTGTTATTTGGTCATCTTTAGTCTTTAGCGCTGATGTATAATTAGCCACAAATACTCCTATGATGATTAATAGCGCGAGGCATAACAATCCAATTCCTAAAACGATTTTTCTGCTCACCACTTTCTTTTCACCCAAAGGATTGTCACCCGTCTATGGACCTTTACGTCAGATAACTTGCATCCGTTTCTTATTAAAACTTTGCAGAAATAGCAGTTTTATCCTAAAAAAATGATAATTGCAAGCTAAACATGTACAAACTACCTGACTATGCTCGAGCAAATGATGTCGGATCCAGGCAGAGGACTAAAGGTTATGCAGGTTTTGCTTTGGATTAAAATTTATCCCAAATAAATGTTGATTTCTCTCTCAGCTTGGCTGGCAACAGCTCCTCTGAGGTTTGCTATTAACCACTTTGCTTCTCAAACAGTGCGTTAGGCGCTAAGCTTGGATACTCTTTCATGATGTTTTGAAGTTTTTGCAACGACACGTTTTCGATAACAAAAGTCGATGGAGCCAACTCAACTCCGCCTTTTTGCCAAAGAGAATCAACAATCTTGCTAACAATCTTACTTTCGTCAACCTTGGGTTCAAAGACTGCAAACCGAACCCTGAAGCGATTTTTCTTCAAGATCTGGAAGATTTCACCCAATTTTTCACGGAGATAATAAGGATGCAATTCTACCAGAATTTTCACATCTCCTTTAAGTGTCTGGAGCATCCCTCTTAAAATTTCGTATTCATAACCTTCGACATCCATCCGAATAAGATTTGGCGAAGACTTATTCTTGAGGAACGAGTCCACTGTTTCTTTAGAAACGCTCTGGGTTCCAATAATTTGGCCTACGGTGGAGCTTTTATTCATGGAGCATAGATTAGAAAAGTTGGAAACATAAATCTTAGATTCTTCGTTGCACTCTCCAATCGCTAGTTGGAAAATATCAACGTTTTTTAAATTATTCAGGCGCACGTTCTTTTTCAGTAGCTCGATGTTACCTTCGACGGGTTCGACTGCATAGACTTTTCCCTTTGCCCCTACGAGTTGAGACTCGATTAATACGTAGTAACCGATGTTGGCACCAATATCTAAGACGACATCCCCCTCCTTGAGGACGCCGCCACCAATCAAATGATCAGTGCACATAACCTCCCTTTTCCTGTGCAAAAATAACTCCCTGTGAATAGCTCCCTTTTTCGGATAAACAAGCATTTTGGAGTTGTTTACTTCTACAATGGCTCCGTTTTTAGGCATGTACCTGATGCGCTGAATTGGCCGCAGAAGAAGAGCCTCTAGTAGTACTGCGGTAACTATGGACGTTGTCTTTTCAAAGCCTCTCGCACGAGCATCTTTAATAGTTTTATGAAATGGAATTGGCGTTATCGCGAACCTCTCAATTCTTCACCGTGCAACACTTCGTTTTCTTTACTAACTGCCTTTTTTATCCTTAAATTGTTTTCCCAAGTTAGATACTGACTTTATAATGCGCTATCGCATAACCAATATCGTAAAACCAATAGAAACGGAAGCATGGAGAACCAAACACGGCAACCACAATTTATTATTTCTCAGGAACAGGCAACTCACTATACCTCACACGCCAACTGGCGACAAAAATCGGAAATTGCCAAATCAAATCCATGGCTAGACCGCCACCAATCCAACCAGTCGGCGGCTCAGAGGAAAACTTGGGTTTCGTCTTCCCCATCTATTACCGGGGATTACCAAGAATAGTCAAGCAATTCGCTGAAAAACTCAACATACGCCCCGGAACCTACTGTTTCGCAGTAGCAAATTACGGCAGGTCCAAACAAGGCACATTAGCCATGCTTAATGAAGTTCTGCAATCCAAAGGCACACAGTTATCTTACACAGAGGGAATAAAGTTGCCTGGCAACTACATCCTCAAATTCGACGTGCGGTCAACTGAAGAAACACACAAAATATTGGAAGAAGCCGACGGCATAATAGAGGAAGCAGCCAACGCAATCGCAAAAAAGGAAATTCGCCCCCTCACAAGGTCAGGCATTCACATAAGCAAAATCGGCAGCCGACTTTTCTACAGGAGCGCCGCCAAATTCGACGAGAAATTCACGGTGAATGAGAAGTGCATTAGCTGCGGTCTTTGCAGCGAGATTTGCCCAGTTCAAAACATAAAGCTCGTAAACAAAAAGCCCGCTTGGCAGCATCACTGCGAACGATGCCTAGCTTGCATCCAATGGTGCCCCGCAGAAGCCATACAGTGCGGGAAGAAAACTGCTAAACGCGGAAGATACCACAACCCCAACATTAGGGCAAAAGACATCGTTGAAGGAAATAACGGAACAACAAACGTTTGACAAAAAGTTGTGGTGGGGCTGCTCAGCCCTCAGCAATTATGACACCTTTCTAATCCTTCTTCATCTGTCAGCCTCCATTAAAACAACGGACAAACCTATCAATTGAGACTATACTGCGCTTTCACAATACATGCGCTGCTCTGCATGATCACCATGCTTCTGACGATAGTGATAGCTTAAGGTCGAACAGACCCAAAAAGCGAGATCAATCGTGATGGCGGCAAAATAGCAAAAACTAACACAAAATAGTAGAATTAGCAACAAGCTGGCGCGCTAAGTTATTTGTCATGGCACGATTAAATTCTACCCTTTCTTGTCTAAGGTATAATGCCCGTAAATTATTCGTTTAATAACTCGTTCAGGCAGAATTATAGTCGTTTCTTCTATTTCTGAAGTCTTTGTTTCCCCCATGCTTTTTGAAATAACTTCGTCTGGGTCAAATTTCACAAAGGAACCAACAATCTCAACATTTTTTGTTATGTACTTTACATCATCTAGTTCAGAGTTGGTTTGAATCTGGTACCAATCGGCTTTCCATTTTTTTTCTTTAGACAAACGGTTCACCTAACTTTTTTATAACCCCAAAATTAACAATCTTTGCCATCGCTTATGAAGTTAACCGAACTGGCTTTTAACATGTTTGGCAATTTCCGAGCATGTTGGTATCTTGTGGGTACACTACAAGCTAATACAAGTCTATTCTAGATAATTGTCAGCAACAGCTTCTAGTAGGTCAAACATCATATGTGATGCGTTATCTTTTGCTTGAAAACAAAAATGATAACCTTTGTAAATATCCTTAGCTCTTTTAACTTTATATTTTTCAAAAATTTTGTTCATTGCTTCAAAGTATGCTTTTCCTGAAATCCTTTTCGTCTTCAACAGTAATGGCAGTACCTAGAAAAGCCTCAAAAACTTTATCAGGGCTTTCTATTAGTTCTCTTTTAAACAAAACAGAATCGAAATCTACGACAGAACTTCCCAAATACAGTTTACTTCTTGGCGACAATATTTAACGAGAGTGGTTTTAAGCGTTTGCACTAGAGAATAAGCTGAAAAACTCAAATCAAGTCATGACAAATAACTTAACAGTATCCCGAGTTATACCATAATTAAAACCTGACAGATTTAGTCAATTTTCTTCAATCTGGTTAAAAATTAAAAACAACGGTTCTTCTATATTACTCAAAAACCTTATAACGCTAAGACCGCTCTTTTGGTTGAAAAAGGCGTATTTAATGAAACTTGGTGCATTTACTTTCCAACCTGAAAAAGCGCAGGGATTTGATTTCCAAGTTTTACGCGTTAAAACAGAAATGGGCACACGGATTTCGCCTGTGCAAGACATGTACAGTAATGTCGCTGTTTTCGCAGACAACGTTGCCGTACGCAATCACTCCGACTGGATATCTCAGTCTCCATTGGGACCGGCGAAAATGGGAAACAACAATTTCAATATATACTGGGACATTGTCTGCGCCACTCAGCCAGAACATAGAGCTGAACAATTAAACTACATGACAGACGTCGATGATCACTCGCTTGGCGTGTGGTTAAATAGCCAATATTTTGCGGAGCAAGGACACTGCATTTGCCCACGCTGCAACGAGCTGTGGAAGAAAAGTGGTTTAAGTTGGCTTGAATGGCGCAGAAAAGAAGTTACCGAGTACATTGCTCAAGTTCGAGAGAAAGTCAAGAAAGAACTCGTTCTATGTATTCAGCCCGACCCTGTAAGCTCTTTAGAGCGTTACGGAGTAGACTTTGACCAACTTGCAAAGTACACTGATACCTTCAACGTCGTGATGTTCAGCAAAAACTATGCCACCCCATGGTACTGGGAAATGCTTACCCGCGCCTTCAAAAAACTACTAAAAAAACCATTCTACATAAGCTTCTACGTTTACGGGCCAGGCGACAACCCAAACGACGTCCCATCCGCCCAAGAATTGCTCACCGTTAGTGTTCGCTGCGCAAGAGCAGGCGCCGATGGATTCCTATACCTAACTGATGGAGCCAGCCAAATCCGAGCCTTCCAGAAAACGGCTGTTGAAATGGTTGAGCTTAGAAAAAAGCTAAGAACTTATGGCGGCCAGCCAGTGCAAGAATTCCTGGATCACGTTGAAAGCTGGAGTAAAATCGTGTAGTTTTAAACTTTGTTCTCTTTTTAAGAGTGCTTTTTTTGACTTGCCGTTTTTTTTGGATTCTTGTAGGCGTTACGTTTTTATCGCATCGTTCTTTTGACTATGATTGTCTGGAGCCACGCTAGTTGGATTTCATCACAGATTTAAGCAGAGCCGCCATAGCGCTATTCATCATAGTGGATCCGTTCGGTAACATTCCAATTTTCGAGGGATTAACTACAGACATTCCACAGGATCAAAGACAAAAAGTCTATAACACCGCGACTCTCATTGGCTTTGCTCTGCTTCTTATTTTCGCATTCACTGGACAAGAAATCTTTTCACTTTTCGGATTATCGATTTACAGTTTCGAAGTTGCCGGAGGCATCCTGCTATTAATTGTTGCAATTAGAATCTTGATTACAGGGGGCATGCATGAGAACGTTGAATCTCCGGAAAGCTTAGGTGCCGTTCCCATTGCAATCCCTCTTCTCGTGGGGCCTGGAGCAATCACCACTACTATTTTGGACCTTCAAAATTACGGTATTGTGATAGCGCTTTTGGCAGTTTTGATTGTGTTATCCTTGACATGGGTTATTCTTAGGTACATTAACGGAATTTACAAGTTTTTAGGCAAAACAGGCGCCCTAGTTATAGCAAGAGTTATGGCATTACTTATCGCCGCCATTGCAGTGCAATACATTTTAACAGGCGTCACTCATTTTGTAATTTAACCAAACTCATTCATTAAACATGCATTTCATTAAACAATTTTATAAAAAAAGTTTTTATTTATTTTTTATTGAATAACATTTTGGAAGGAAAACGAACATTAGAGCCATCTCTTGATAGATACCAAAAGGCTTATTTTGTAATTCGAACGTATCTTTAACGGTAAATTTTTTTAAAAACGGTGAATTGATGAAAAATTTAAAATATTCTAAATTTTTAGCTTTGATTGTCTTGGTGTCAGTTCTCTTACTGGCAGCTGTAAATCTGAATATACCCAGCGTTAAAGCGCAGACAACGGAAAGTGTTTACGTTTATACGTCTTGCGGTGGAACAATTTCAGCAAACGGAGCAAGTCTAACCGGTGGATCTACCTACAATTATACTAGCGGTGCCTCTGTTACCTTCACAGCAACCCCCACTAGCGGCTGCAAACTCTTGTACTGGGAGTATGCGTCAAAGTCAGCAACCGGTACTTCCACTAATAACCCGTTCGTATTCACTATTCCCTCAATCGCAAGCGCAATACAGGCTATGTTCATTCCAACCGTGAACTCTTCAGTAGCCTCCAGCTCTAGCCAAACTGGCACAGCACCCTTTGATGTCCTAATCTCAATAGGCGGAACAACAACTCCAGCAGCAGCAATATATAGTAACTATACTATCGGTTCTGTTATTAACTTCGCAGCCACCGCCGGAAACGGCTTTAAATTTATGTACTGGTTAGTTCCCGCTGCAACAGGAAATCAAGTCAGCATTTTAACTTCCAATACATTTGCATTCAAAGTTACTGCAAACGCATGCGCAGTACAGGCTTATTTTGAACCAACCACTAGCAACATCACACTGCCGACAATAACCACAGTAAATGAGTTTTCATCAGCAACTGCAATCATCACAGCCCTGGTACTGGTCATAGTTGCATTTGGAACTTATGCGTACAGCAGGAAAACCAAGAAGTAAAATCTCAAAACCACTTTTTTATATTTTCTTAATCTTTTGAGTACGGCAAAACCGCAGCCATCTTCTCTAGCCCTTTTTGCTCAGCTAACATCACATTTTTTAGAAACGAGCACCCTTAACCAAGTTGTTACTAGGTGTTTGATATGGAAAAATCTGTTCAGAAATATTTGTTGATGATTAAGTTAAGTCCCAACATGGCTGCAAAACTTTATGAGCCTTTGATAGAATTTCCCGAAGAACCTATGGAAGGCGTAAAACTTGAGGAAGCATTTCAAGTTTTTGGTCAATGGGATTTTGCAGTTTTATTTCAAGCAGACACCAACACGAACGCCCTACATTTCGTCGGGGATAAAATCCGCTTAATTGAGGGCATCATTGAAACTTCCACCATACCGCTGGCTCCGATAAAGGACTACCGCAAATAATAGTTTTTTTAACATCTTTTTCGCAGAGACTCGCGCTTATTTTGTAGAATTCGTAGTTTATCCCTTTGAGACCTGCACCTCAAACGACTTGTTGCGAAGTCGCGTTTTTTCTGGACGATTAATTAACGCTCTGTAAGTCGTATTTTTGTTGTGCAATTTTTTGATGTGGATTGGGGGTTAGCAAGCTTTAATAATGATATATTAAGTGTTGATATTCAATACTGTTAGGTGTGTTGCGACAGTTGCCTGAAACCAAAGTTCACCCATTAAACTCAACTCAAATTAACAACAAAAGTTCTTCTTCAAATAAAGAAACAACACCAAAACCAAGACAACTTCAGCTCTACCATCGCAAAAAACCTCGGGAGCGTGTTAGATTTGGCTAGAGTCAAACCGAATGAACACATGTTCGGATTACGTCTGACCTTTCACTGCATAGGCATCAGCTGCTTAGCAGGAGCAGTGTTTCTACAAGTTTTGGTGTTCATGAACATCGCCTCTCAAGGCTTCTTCATGGGCGTAGAAAAAAATCCATTCATATTAAACTCAGAAATAGGACTCACCATCTTCTGCGTCGTTTACCTACTATACCTATCTATAACAAAAATAACCTCATTTCTAAATCCGCGAACCAACTAAAAGAACCCACAACCTTTTTCCTTCAGCAACTCCTACCCAACGCCTAAGTCAACAAAAACAGCAAATACTGCCTTATCGTTTTCAGTCCATTAACTGGTGCATAAAGCGTGCTGGCTTGTCCCGAAATTAGGCGTTTTGACTAACTGTATATGTCTTTGTTGTTCTCGAAGCTACGCCATCAGCATTGTCATCGGACGGAACCAGCTTTTCGATTACGTGGGGCAGATCTTAAGGCTAATCCACTGAAATTTAGCGAGCAAGCATTCCTTTTTTTAGTTATTTGCGGCTCACCTCCTAAGCGCGGCGCGGAGGTAACTCATTTGAAATGAGGCCCAACCAAAAAATAAAAATTAAATTAATTTAGGGACAAACCAACGCTCTAACTCAATGGGTTGTCTCTAAAGCCAGAGCGAGGGCTTTTGACGGGGTTCCGTCACGTCGGTCACGTCGGCATCTATCATGTCCGCAGCTCGTTGTAAGACTTGCTTAGTTAGTTCCATGCATATGGTTGGCGTTTTTAAGTGAGCCACTGTCATGTCAGCATTCGGTTGCTTTTTGTGTATGCTTACATGATTGTCAATGGCTTCAATCATTTCCTGCAAAGTTGGGGACATAGGGATTTTTTCACCGCATTCTGGACAACTTATGTATTTGATTTGGGGGTTTTCAGTGACGTTTTCTTTGGATTTTTCATTATTTTCTAAATTAGTTATCATACTCAGACGCCTTGTACGTAAGGTGACTAAATGAGAGGATAAACGCTTATAACATGCTCATATAGTGGAGCAGATTATCTTGACTGCTGTTTTTCCATTTCAGTTTCAGTGGTAGTGCACTTATATGATGTATCTTGAGTCTGGAATCACAATAGTTTGCGTGTTTCATGCTAAAAAAAGACAACAGTTTTTAATCGTCATTTTATGGAAAAATGAGAACTGCACAACAATTTTTGCTTTATGTTTGAACCATTAGAGAAATTTTAGGCGACTTCAAATTTGCTGAAGAATCTGATTCGCTAAAGCCAGACGAATATTAATTGGTTTAGTATACTTCAGAAGAAGATTGGACTCTATTTCATCCTTATGAAGCTGGATATGATTCTCGATTGCCTCATTCATCTGTCTCAAAGTAGGTGTTATAAGAATTTCCTCACCACATTGAGGGCATCTAATCAATCCCTTTTTGACCTGACAACGATTTAGGCCAACCACCTTTGCCTTCAGTTTTCCTGATTTTTCACCATCTTCTTCAAAGATTCCTGTAGCCATAATCACCTTCTCCTTTTCCACTCAGCACACAAATTTTAACTCTGAATGTAATTCAAACTTAACGAAACACTTTATAAAAATTTATGACATGCCGGTATAGTCAAGAAAGCTTGTCTTTTTAAAGGAACAGTTGATGGGAATTTTATATTTTTTCGAAATAAAATATCCCGATTAAGTCTGGATTTGTAAATAACCATTTATAGTTCGGGTGCATGGTACGAGGAATACACTTTGAAAAGGTTGGATAGCAGTGGATGTTCATATTTCTGAGTCGAAATATAAATGCAAAGCTCGGTTACCCGTAATTAGATGTTCTTGCGGGGCTGAAATTTTGTTAGTTCCCAATGTTAAAAAGATGGGCGAAACAATTGAAAATCATGCTGATTCGCACAAGCAAAAAGTAAAAGACCCTGAGGAAGCGGAAGCAGAAGCAGAAAGAGTACGTAATGATTTAATTGTAAAGATATTGGAAAAAGCATGTAATTCTTGATAGCTTATTAGCTTAAAAGTGGGAATTACCCAATGAACCTTCCATGATGTTTTGTTCAGCTATGTCTAACTGCAGAGACAACCATTTTTTAAGAATTATTGAGAAATCAGGAGCGCCCTCATATATGATTAATTGGTTTCCCCTAAGGGCGTCAACTTGGAAAACCTTCGCAGTCTCTTTATATCTAAAAAATAGCATTTGCGCATGCATTGCTAAGACCTGAAAATCTGCCCACTGTTTACAACGCAAAATCACGGAAGGCTCACCTCGAACAACTGTTGGCGATACGGCAGGGGCTTCCTGAACCTGAGGCTCCTGTTCCTTCATCGAAGCTGGTAAGTCTTTTTTAGGTGAGTTCAGCAGGAAGCCAATTAGGCTTGTTACTTCTTTTTGCAGGTTATTTATTTTTTCATCAACCTCTTCCACCTTAACTTTTAATCCGTTCGTTGTGTTACCTATGATCTTGGCAACCGTCGCCAACTCTCCAGTCGACTGGTCCAAATTTTGTTCATGGATCTTTAGAACGTTAATTAAGAAATCAAAAGCCTTTACGGAATCATCTTTCGAATCTGGGTTCTCCACCATATCTTCCGTTTCCCAGATAAATCTTGGATAATTTGCTTTTTAAGGCGTATTTCGATGCTGGATTATTCTGTTTCCTGAAACCCCCTTCTCAACTTCACAACAGAATCGCCGACGACTATCTACGTGGCTGAACATTGCTCAAGATGTGAATAAAAAGTTCGGGATAACAAGTGGCTCCTGCATTTAATATGGAAAAATCTCAAATCATGAACGGTAAAAACTGTGCGCGTGTGTGTTCCTAAATTCGTAATTAGTTGAGTCATGTGCCTCTCTTGGAGTGAGCAATGAAGAGACAGAGGCTTTAGCACCAGGTTGAACGATATTTTTATAATAAGTTGCGATTTCAGATGGCTTTTTGTGTTATGCGTTGTATTTTAATTTGTGGTATGGAGCCCGTGCAGATTATTCATATATAGCGGGCGCCTTTTGTTCTCTGGTGTTACAAATGAACTCAGAACAAATAAATAGTCTCTTTAAAGTAATTGATGAGATGGATTGTGAAAAGTTCGCTGCATTCTTAGATGAAAATGGTGAATTTAAGTTTGGGAACGCCTCAACTGTAAAAGGAAGAGCTGAAATAAAAAAGGCCGTTTCTCAGTTCTTCAATAGCATTCATGGATTGCAACATAACATTAAACAAATTTGGAGCGTTGACAGTTGTGTTATTGTAAACGGAGAAGTCACCTACACAAGGAAAAACAAAACACAAATCACTATTCCTTTCATGAACCTTTTAGAAATGAATAACGGTTTAATTAAAAATTATCAGATATTCATTGACATTAGTCCATTATTTGCCTAGCGCGCGATTGTGTGAAAATGACTTACATGTTTTTAGATTAGACAACGGCTTGTTTTCCACCTCTGGTGAGGAAGCGCCAGACTAAAAGAGCTTCTACAAGCAAGATTAAAGCAGCAATGCCAATGAAAGCTATGTTCACAGGAAGCCGATAACCGGACAAGTTTTCTATTGACAGCACTGCGGATGAGACAAACAAACTCGCTGCAACTGCAAACGGAACTCCGAACACACGCCAAGATTTGCCTTTCAACCTGAGCCAACCGCCAGCGTAAGTCACCACAATCGCAGCAAAAAGGCTCAAAACAGGGTAGAAGGCACCCGAAGACAGGAAATCTTTGGCCTGAATTGTAAAACTCCGGTTAAGGAATGAATACAGGATTAGCAAAGATAACGAGCCCACGAAGAACCAGTTGTCAACAATCTGTCCGTTCAAAGCAGGTCCGTAGGTTCTCCGCCAAGGAACGGGTTTTGACTCTCGCAAATCTGGATCTGAGAGCTCGGTCAATTCTGCGGTATCTTCGTTTAGAAAATACACTCTGTCGGGAACTTTCTGATCTAGCAATTCAAGTTGGCATTCTTCACCCTTTTGTGTCGCAGCAAGAGCGTAACGGCCCCTTTTTACAAGTCTGGAAAATGGGAAGAGCCACTCGACTCCTCTGTCCTTTTCGGTTGTTAGAGCATCCAAAAAACTGTGAAGGAAAGCGCCTAGAGCAAGCCATTGATTAATAAAGAAAAGCGCAGCAAAAAATAATAGGTTATGGAAAAGCGAACGATGCCATTCTTCTTCTGTGAAGGTTTTTCGCCCGCCCAACAAGTACTCTCTATCAAGATCAGGTATTAAGGCGCCCACGGAGGCAAGAATAGCAAAATAAGGATTACCCGTTAACACTCCAGTAATCATAGCGCTAAAGAACACATGCGTTTGAAGATTCAAACTCGGTCAACTAATAATAGCCTAAATTGAAATAAGAGGTTTACTCATGCGCCAATTCAAGTTTCTAACGATACTTCAAGAGTCGAGTTAAAAGATAAAATACGGCACATGAAATTTTGCTAGGGCAAAAGTGCACTAAAGCAGATTTACCTGTTGCTAACAAAAAAGCGGCTGATTAGGTTGGGTTTCGAGTCGCCTCTTCACGTTTACGTTAAAAAAGCCCAATTAGAATGAATATATTCTGCTTGACCAAGTTGTTACCCTGGTCCTTTTGTAATTTGTGGAAGTCTGTTTCCTGTTTACAGCACGTTGCCACCGACACATGATTATTTGACATTGATGGTTTTTGTTTTACTTGTCACTATTAGCACCTGCTCAGCCAGATACTGCTCCAATAACTCAGGTGACAAAATATTTTCTGAGCTTTTACTTTCGGCCTCGTGTTCGGCTACGTGGTTTTTTATTGCTTGGTCCATGGCTTTCAAATCTGGAGTCACTAAAATTTCGGTGCCGCAACGACATTTAATGGCCGGCATGCTTTTTTCATGAGCAAAGGATTGGCCGTTGTGCTCTTGCTCAGAGTTAAGATTAGCTTCTTGAACGCTTTTTTTGTCCATAACATTCATCCTAAAATGTCAACTTTTAATTTTGATAGAATAAGCTAGGTTTTAGCTACCGCAGCAACTTATAAGAGTTTGTTGTAGGCTTGACACAGTCACAAACACGCCGTATTTGCTAATAATTCTCTCAATTTAAAAGGCTTTAAATTCATTTTTGTGTCTAAATGCACAGTTTTGTTCAGAAAAAGTGTAATTATTTGAATTAGGTAACAGCAAAATGCGCAAGGCTTATAAATACTTTGACACTACTTTGAAGCAGGCAAGCTTGAGGTTTGAACTTCCCTATGGCGGGTGTTGCCCAGAAAGCCACCAGATACCCCAATAATGCCCGAATTAAAAATTGATGAATAGAGAGAAGGCATGCGGATGAGACGATCAAAACTTGAAACGTATGTTGCTATCCTTAACGTGTTGGCGCATAGAGGTCCTTTGAAGCTAACTCACATCACATACAAAGCTAACGTCAACTGCAGCGTACTCAAAGATTTTATGGATTTTCTGGTTAAAAATGACCTAGTAGAAAAACGGTTAGTGAAAAGGAGCCATGCGGTTTTTGCAATCACGCAACGCGGCGTCAACGTGTTGAAGTACTTCCGAGAACTTACACAAGTATTGCCAATCGTGGAGGAAGCCCGAAGTCAAACAAGTAGAGCATCATAAAATTACTGAATCGCTCGAATTGAAATCTATCTATTACTATAATGTGCATTAAAATGTTCTCCCTCTGGAATCGATAGTCAAGTGCACTCATTAACTTTTAATAAAAGATAAGTTGATGCACGCTTAACGCCTACGATTACCTAAAGAATTTTTTTGGGCGTTTTTGGGGTTTGAGAACAATCGGGGTTATGGTACTTTTGACGCCTTGAATCTTCATGATTTTCTTTTGCAAGACGTTTCGGAACTCCTCTATGCTCGAAGCTGAAACTATTGGGACTATGTCAAATTCGCCTTTGACGTCATAGATTTCATCGATGTTTTCGAGTTTTGAGAGGGCGTCTATAACTTTGGCCTTCTAGGTTGGATCAACAAAGATGTTAACTGAGGCCTCAAATAGGTCATGGTTATTGTGGGTATCCATTTTGCTTCATCGCAAAGCCCTTAGCTCCCAGGCGGCTTTTGAGCTTTTTTGAGAATTTAAACGCGCTAATTTGCAAAGCATACTAAACGAGCGTTGAGATTAAATCTAAGACTAATTTATGTTAGTTATGACAGTTACTTGATTTCAATATGTTTTTTCTTGCCTATCTTGGTCACGTTTTGAAGAGCTTTCGGTTGTTTGTCAAGCTAATTTATGTTTGAAGAATTAATCTTGCTTGCCACCGTTAAAACCTGCTCGGTTAAGAACTCCGCTAATACCTCAATTGTGTCCAAACCATCCCTCGCTTGCTTATGTTCTGTTACATGATTTTGTATAGCGATGCTCATCGCCTTCAAGTCAGGCAACACTAAGGTTTCAGAGCCACATAAACATCTGACAATAGGCATACTTTTTTTGCTGCGGCGAACAAACTTTCATCACATGCTCTTTTTCGCGCGGCGCGCTAATAAATGTCGGGCAATAACAATTATACCAGACGAATCCCATGTTCTCTATGAGATTATTTTATGTTGAAATATGCAGCTTCAAAAGAACAGAATATTTCAGAATTAAAAATCATGAAGATCATGAGCTCAGTCCCGCACGATAAGGGATTCCATTTTTTCACTGATCTGGACCGCAACACAGGCGAGACTGCTACTAGTTTAGTAACATTCGCTCAAAAACTCGAAAGAATAAATGCCGATTCCCTCAAGTTCCATCTTCAAAGAAAAGATTTTCAAAACTGGATAAAAACCGCTGTGGGAGATGATGTATTGGCTGAAAGAATTAACCACATAAATATGCAGCTTCCTGTTGAAGATTTGAGGAATGAACTAGTTCAAACCGTGCAGAACCGCATCTCTTATCTAAAACTTCTATATGGCGAATCAACCCCTTCACAAGGTGAATCGATCCGCTCAAAATAAAATATACCACACTTAAGGATAAAATACGGTTAATTATAAATCAAAGAGTCTCAGCGGCGCACCTGCCTTTTTTCGTACGCTTAGTTTTGATACGTTACATTTTATGAAATATACTTTATATGTTTTCTTTCCTATTGCTTGGCTTAAGGAAGAGGCACCGGAGAAGTGGGAAGGGGTCTCAACAAATTTTGCGTAGAAAGGAAAACGTGCAGATTAAAACAGGTGGAGAGTTAAATTTAGAATGACCCAAAAAACTACAGAAGAAATTCGAACACTTCTAAAAAACGCCAAGCTTGATTTTGAGTCAGTAGAAAATAGAGCATTGAACAATTATCTTCCAAAAATATTTCGCAGTTGTCCCTTTACAGATGATGTGTGCACAACAAAACAATGCTTAGAATGTGAAGTCTTCAATAGTATCCATAAATGAGCAAACTTTCCATATTTGAACGCCCTTTATTTGAGCGAAGAATAAATTTTTATAAAATTACAAGTTTTCTTTGATAAGTGTCTATCAAGCACAATTTAACTCAATTTTAGAATCATTTAAACTCGCATAAATGTTGTTGGGAAAGACGGCAGATAGACTGCAGCTTTAAAGCGAAATGCCAATGAGAAAAGGCCGAAACGTTGTCACACTTCAGCAAAATTTCGCGGCCACATAAACATCTTACGGTAGGCATCCTAGTTTTATTAGGGTCAAAGTTATCATTGCGGTCTGCGTCAAGTTTAAAGTTGATTCCTTTGCGATTTGTTTTTTCATGTCAACTCAACCAGGTTTTTGATTTTGCCACAATTTTCTGGGGCTATAATTGTTTTTTTGGTTAAACATTTTCAAACGCTTCTCGACTTCCACTTTAATCTCAAAGTCTCTTTCTTTGATTAAAGCCTTAGATAAGAGGCGCTTAGCTAGTGGAACGCTTTCTTCTCCGAAAATCTTTCCAAATGTGGATCGCCCCTTAATTAAACCTTGAATTTGAGGTAACACGCAAATAAAATTCAATGGGTAATCCTTGGAAGTATCAGAATCAACTACTACAAAATGGACCTCCGTTTTCTGATTTTCAATTGTTCTACCAATTTCTTTTTTTAAGAAGTATAGATTGGGTTTCATTCGGTTCGCACCTTTTAAAAACTGTTTGAAAAACTAATTAGTTTTAGTGATTTATTTTCTTGTTGACATTATTAATGTCAAAGGAAAAAAATGACTAATCAATCATTTAGGTAGAAATGTCAACTTGGACAGAACAAAAACCGAATTAAGACGTAAAAAAGCCCATTTGGCACATATTTTAATTAATAGATACGCTGCCTTGTCCCGATATTATGTTTGATAGTAAATTCTTTTCTATTTTTTCCTTCCATTTCCTTTCTAAGGCTTAGGACTCTTGGCGCGCGCGAAACGCAAAATTAAGCTCATTTTTTCAGTTTTTCGCGTAAACGTTCGCACCGTTTTTTTTCGCACTCTGGATAACCTTCCTTTGTATGAATTAACTCCAAAATCTATGCGGTCTTCAAATCCATCGACTCACCCAAATATTCGCTTTCAAGCAGTTCTTTGAAGCTTAAATGAATAAAACCTATGTCTTCAAACTGTTCCTTCAACTTTGCCAAAATCTCTTCAGCACTGATGCTGGTCTTGGCTAACTCTTTAACGAACAAAATCCCCATCTTCTACACTGAACAGTTCCCGCAACTGTTTCGGAACAATAACCTTACCCCCAGTAAAAACCCGAACCACAAACTCCTCCACGACAACCACCAACGACAAAAAACAATAAAAAGTACGTAAAAGTTACCAAATTACTCCGCCCAAACCAAAAAAACCCAAAGCAACTTGAACAAAAAATGCAAAAATAGCCTATGGATGATAAGATTTTTAAGCTGTATAGCGGTTTTATACTAAAACTTTGGTACGAGCAGAAACATGCTGAAAAAGAAATTTGCTTTATTTTTGGTTGTTGTTTTTTGGTCTGTTCCATATTTTTTTCAGTATATCTTACTTCAAATTCAAACAATCAAATATACTGGGGTGCTTGGGTAGGTGAAAATGACAGAATGCCCTTGTCAACAATACAAGCATTTGAGAATCAAGTAGGAAAAGGTATGTCTATATGGAATTGGATGCAATGGTGGACAGGACCAACAGACCAAGTTCAAGACCCGAATTTTAATTCTACTTGGATGGATGAATGCCGAAATGCAGGGATGATTCCTATGATAAGTTGGGGTCCCTTCTTCCATCTATATTGCAGGAGTGTATCAGGGGTATGACGATATTCTTAGCGGGAAATGGAACGCTTATTTAGATGCATGGGGAAATGCTTCAGCAGCATGGGGTCATCCATATTTTGTTCGATTCTATTGGGAATTTAACGCTCAATGGGTAAATGAATCTATGTCGTTGGAGTTTTGGTAGTTATTATTGTCGCTATATTAATTTATAAAAGGCCGCGGACGCGAAACCTAACTGCGAAAACCTTAAGCCCACTTTATTTTTTTAGCCCAAAAATTTTTTAGCCGCTTAAATGTTACTAAGTGAGTTTTTGAATACAACAACAATATTTGAAATTAACGGTAAATGTTATTATTAGAGGGTAACACAAGGTACAAACAAAAATTTTAGCCCTGACTTCTTAAAGATAAACTGAGAAGACGTTTTTATAGCCTTTGCACAATCACAGAAACAGCTTGTCAATAAGTCAATCGAATAAAGACTTTACACTTCCTCCATCACGCTTTGGATCCATGATTGCGCAATTAAAGCGTGTCCTGCTAAAGTAGGATGTACTCCGTCTATAGCCCAGAATGAAGGAACCCGCTTGGCGCACGCTTTTATAAAAATATCGTTTAAGGGAATTAGTTTGGTTTGAAATTCTCGGGATAGTTCTTTGACTACTTCTATTTTTTTGTTCAGCTCTTCAGTGACTTCGAGAAAGTCCTCGTGGGAATGGACAAGAAATGGCTCCAGCAGGATTATTTTGCATTGTAACTGCTGGGTTTGTTCCAGAATGCTTTTGTAATCTGCTTGGAAACTTTCCGTTGGAGTTGAACTTTTCCAAAAAGGCAGACCCAGATCGTTGACGCCTATCAATATCGAGACTAAATTGGGTCTGAGGTCTAAACA
This sequence comes from Candidatus Bathyarchaeota archaeon, assembly GCA_963767735.1. GTDB lineage: Archaea > Thermoproteota > Bathyarchaeia > Bathyarchaeales > Bathycorpusculaceae > Bathycorpusculum. The sequence goes on from CAVYES010000004.1 coordinate 110,801, forward strand.
GTCTTTTTTCCAACGCTTCCTTAGGTCCCTGATCTGGTTTCCGGCAATTCCCCGATTATAGAATTTTGCATGATATTCTGGATGTAATGCAGATAGCCATGCCGCTGTCATCATTACATAGCCATCTCCAAGCGATTCGTTTTGATTGCGTTTTCTTCCTGAATCCGTTATACTGTCACCCTGAAACAAAACTGTCGAATTATCCATTAAACTTAGTTTCTTTGACAAATAAAATGCCTCGTCTATTACTTGATGCCTTTTTCTCCCGAATTTTTCTAATTAACTCCTCGGGATACAAATTGAGGCAGACTTTTATTGATTATTCTCTTTCGCAAATGCTACAGAGCGCTATCGTCTATTATCAAAAACTGCCACTCCCTGGAATGTACCTTTTACGCGACTTTGAGAAAACTAAAATAAAAGAAGAAACTTTCACCTTGATTTTAAAGGCAATCACGAAGCGGCGATTATGCCGCAAGGGCAGGTTCTAATGAGAACTTCATTGCTTAATCTTTCAAAGTTTTCCATATCACTCTACCCCACAATTTTTACATTCAAGGAACTTATGAACAGCTGTTTTTTTTCCTCAGTTTTACTATCCTGCGTTATGCAGATTTAAGACCTATCATCAATGAAAAATAGTGGTTCTGTTTTGTTACCGAGTGCATCTTAAGGCTTTCTAATACTTTATAAACTTAAGCTAAAATACTAAATTCTTTTCTCACTAAGTTTCAGTTTTTCAAGTTTCTTTTTATTAGCGTTTCTTCTATTAGCTATGAAAATGCCCCATTGTTTTTTATTGTAGAGAGCTTGACATCGGTTACTATGAAAGAGCTTATTTTCATCATAAGTCTCAAAGACTATTCCGCAAGGACATTTTCTAATAATGATTGTGTCGGATAACAGCGTCAATTCCCTGACTAACTCTACTATAGGCTGTGCAGTTTAAGTTTTTGCATTTTTAGCCTTTTCTTCTTGCTCCACAGTTAGGACAGAAAATAGATGTTTGAGGCATCAAACCATTCAGTAAGCACATGGAATCAAAACAACTTCTCGAACAACCTCTTTATTTGAAACTGGAGGCTTGGTAAGTAAATTTGACCACCATTACTGCCTATAACATATCTGTACCCTTTTATTGTAACGTACCTTACGAGATTTCCATGTTGCAAAACAGATACCTTTAAACAACAATCTTTATTTCTGTGATATAGTCTTACTTACTAATTCATACATGTGAAGAAGCGGAGGGTAAACATGTTATCTCGCGATTGTGACGGGTGCGAAAGACAACTTTCTGAGTGTAAACGTCGTTTTACAAAGGTTTCTTTAGGTGAGAAAGTCTTTTGTCCCGATGGCACAGCCCATCTAGTTGACTGCAAAAGCTAATATCGCCAAGCAATATTGTTTTCTTTGCAGGTAGGCATCATCAATAAAATGCCTTTTTCTTGCTTCGTAACGCCTTTCGAGGTTTTCTTCACAAACCTTTGCTCTTTGGCTTAGAATTCGCCTAAAAAATATAGCCAAACTGGTTTTCGATTTAGGATTACAGAGAAATAAAATTGAAGATTCTATTTTTATTTTCTTGGCAAAAGTTCAGCAAGCTCAGCACTTGCAACGCATAATGCGGTATCTGCGCCGCCGTAGTAGATCAGAAGTTGATCGTCCATTATTGTTTGCCCACAACTGAAAACTACGTTAGGAACTTTTCCGTAGCGTTCATAATCTTCTGTTGGCGTTAGGATCGGCTCTTCGGATCTGTAGAGAACTTGCTCAGGGTCATTCTTATCCAATAGTGCGACTCCTAAAGAGTAAACTCTGTCCACACTTACGCCATGATAAATTAGAAGCCACCCTTCATTTAGCAGGATAGGCGGTCCTGCAGCACCTACCTTCCAAGAATCCCAACCTTTGTCGCGTGTACCCAAAATGTATTTTAAGCCATACCAACGACGCAGATCGGGAGACCGTGCAATGCACAAATCAGGTTCTAATCTGTGAAACATCACGTAGTCGCCGTGGAACTTCTGAGGAAACAACACTGCATCTTTATTGTGGATTCCTGGGAAAGCTAAAATTCTTTCTCCCCATTGCCATTTTCTACCCAAAAAATCGTCTTTGTTAATGGACGTTATTGCAATTTGGTAAACTTGATGCTGATAGTGGATTCCAAATGCTGTGTATGCCATAATCAGTGAATTGTCAAATAGGCTTAGTCTTGGGTCTTCGCATCCTTGGCATTCTGCTTCATTCGCTGGACTGAAAACTGGTAGCGGTAAACGTTCATCAATATTGTAGCCATCCGAAGATGATGCTAATCCTATGCGCGAAATATTATCAGTGCCCATAGCTCTATAAAGAATATGGACGCGGTTGTTAGATGCGAAAACTGCTGCATTGAAAACTAAGCTTGATTCCCAAACATGCTTTCCTACAGGCTCAAGAATAGGGTTGCGCGAGTAACGTTTCATCTCTTTTTCTCCAGTGTCAATTTGTTTTGTAGTTACTTACAGTCCACTTAGTTCATCCAAAATGTTCCTAACAGATATCAAGCCCACTAGTTTCCCGCTTGCGGTTATCACGGGCAAATGCCGAACCTTAGCGGATTTGATGATGTTTTTTGCTTCATCGAAAGTGGAATCTTCGTTAACTGTAAAAGGGTTTTTAGTCATGATTTTTTCTATCGGCGCATCTAAAGGCACGTTTTGCGCCACGACTCTTATAGCATCCCTCTCGGTGAAAAGACCTATGCATTTCTGTTCATCGTCGACAACAACAATGCACCCAACGTGTCTTTTGAAAAGAAGCTCAATTGCCTCCTTTATGGGCACGTTTCCATATATAGTAACTACGTCTTTTAACATTAGGTCACGAGTCATCATATAGTTTGATCTCCAGTTTTAATCCGAGTTTCCGAATTAATAAATGATGTGAATTATGTTTAAGCTTTGAATTTTTAGCTGTCATATTTGAATCTTAATTTCTAAATTTTACTTTTTTGACTGATATTTTTTTATCTCTTCCAAGTTTAAGCGAGCTTGGAGGTAAGCTAAGGTGGCTTCAGCGCCTCTGTTTTGGTTTAAGCCTTGGGGTGTTATGCCGTCGCAGCAGCTTCCGTTTTCTGGATCATACAATATTAGACCTTTCAGGTTTCTACCAAAAAACCATTCAAAGGCATCGTAGGCTGCTTGGAGGTAAGCTTCTTCGCCGGTGTTTCTGAAAGCAACTATTGCTGCTTCTGTGGTGCAGGATGCTTCAACGGATTGTTGATCGTAGATTGCTCGGGCAGATCCTTTTCTATACCAGCCACGATTTCCTATGGGTACGAATATATTGTTTATTGTTTGGGTACTTATTAGAAATTTCATAGATTTGGTTGCTATTTGGAGGTACCGATTTTTTCCAGTAGCTTCGTAGGCTAAGAAAAGCGAATGAGGCATTCTCGCATTGGAGTAGGTTAGATATGATTCAAACCATTCCCAATCCTTAGATGATTCCAATTCAAATTGCTTGGTCAGCTGATCAGCAAGGGCAACAATGTTTAGGTTTACATTTTGATCGTTCTGGATAAGCTTTTTGGTAATTAAACAATCCCATAATTGAGTACGCTTTTGCTCTCGGTGAGGTAAAACTTGAAGTCCATTTGAAAACTTTGTCAAAAATCTCTTTAGACATGAGTTTTGTTTCATCGGATAATTTTGAGTTCAAGCAGTATCCGCATGCCCAAAGTGTCCGGCCCATGCAATCCTCGGAGCCTGTTTCATCCAAAAGTTTGCGGTCATAGCCGAGGTAGTTGTGCATTTTGCCGTCAGATTTCTGCATATAGAGTAACAAACATAGGTAGGTGTCAATTAGTTTCTTGACGCTTGTGTCATTGAACAGCATGAGGTAATTTGTACATGCAATTAGAGCTCTTGCGTTGTCATCTGTTGTGTATCCTTCTTTTTTATTAGGTGTTGAGTATTTCGAGTGCTGGAGTATTCCTACGTCGTCTGTCAGTGTTCTGACAAAATCTAGTTTTATGGGTAGTATTGTCAACTTGGGGAACCTCTTTATTGTCAATTATTGTTTTAATTAGGTTTACATATTTTTTTGCTACGTTTTTCCAAAGGAAGCGTCTACTGTATTTGTAAGCTTTCTTTTGAACCCCATTGCGGAAATTTTCGTCTAAGAGCCTGGTTAGACCTTCTGCAATTGATGCGGGATCTTCAAATCTGCATAGTATTCCTCTATCGTTAGCCAAGACCTCTTGAGCGTGGTAGTAAGGAGTAGAAACTACAGCTTTTCCGGCGCCAAGGGCATAGATAAGGGTGCCACTGCTGATTTGGTTAGGGGAAACGTAAGGGGTTAAGTAAATATCGGTTGCTTGAAGAAAATTTTTTAGTTCACTTTTGGTAACAAATCTGTTTGTGAATCTGACGTGTTCTTCTAAATCGAGTTCACTAACAAGCTCTGTAAGTCTATTTCGGTATTTTTCGCCCTCATTTTTTCTGACTTCAGGGTGCGTTTCGCCTATAATTAGATAAATTATTTGAGGCTCTTTCTTAATAACTTCTGGCAGAGCCTGAATAGCGTATTCGATTCCTTTGCAGCTGCTTATTAATCCGAAAGTAGAAGCGACCAAACGTCCTTTTAGGCCTAGTGATTCCTTGATTGATTTGTTGTTTTTGTACTCTATGTTTGGACAACCATGGGGGATAACAACGCATTTCTTGCAAGATATTCCTTGGTTTTTTAGGATGTTGATTGCGGCATGAGCAATTACAACTATTGATTCGCTTCCTTCAACTATGTATTTTAGAATTTCGATTGCTTTTTGATCAAAATTCGGTTGCACGGTGTGAAGGGTAGTAATTACTGGTTTTTTGACATTTTCTAAGAAGATTTTAATGTTTGATCCGTAGTCGCCTCCGTAGAGGCCGAACTCATGTTGAATAACTAATGCCTGAATATTTGATGAGTTTACGTATTCGGCTGCCTTAACGTAATCTTCAATTTTGTCTCGACTAATTTTTCGTTTAACTCGCCCAGCGTAATTATAAATCGCGCCTTTTTCATTTATCGCAATTACGGAAGACTTAAGCTCAGTTAGCTCACCGGAAGCATCAATTAAGTCTTTTGTGAAGTTTGCAATACCGCATTCTCTGGGGGGATAAGTGCTCAAATACCCTACGTGAGTTGGGCGACTATCCAAAAATTGTTTCTTGATCATTTTTTAAATAACCTCTCATTCGAATTTTTATTTATCGCACAAATCCTCTATTTAGCAATTCATGAGAAACAAGTATTCCCAAGATCACATCGGCCTTCTTTTTCACCAAAGAAGTTAACTGGAAGAATTTCTGGTTGAGGCTTTGAAGTATTGTTTACCTCATTTTATAGTTACCTTCCGACCTTAATGTCTATTTCGTCTTTTAATAGCCATTTTTTATGTAAAGAGATTCTAAATATTACTTCGGTCTAATGATCGAGGTTGTCGATTTTTCCAGTTTTTTACAGGAAAGAAGAAACGGACATGCGAAATGGTGAAAGATCGTCAGGTCTGTCTTATGACGTCACGTTTGTGACTGTGGTGACCCAATCACTGAACTTAATATTTTATCTTAACTTATTATAATCGGTTAATCTTTACGAAAGTGTGCCTGTTTGAAGAGAAAACTGAGAATTCAATGCCCTTGCGGCTATGTATTTGATGTTTTAAGCACTGAGAAAGATGCATTAGTCCGAATAAGGTTTCATTTTGAACGTTTTCACAGGGATTTTCTTCCTTTCGGAATTACTGACACCGAAGCATTATCCTTGATAAAGAATGCACGAGTAGGCGGAAAACAAAAAGGTTCGTCAAGGCACTTCAAGCAAAATTCGCCTATAAGCCAATAAGTAATAAGTATCCTGCAAAGAAACAGGATTCAAAGAAAGTTGCTTGTTTTCTGGAAGAGGATTATGGATTTTGGAAAAAGCAAGCAAACCACTTCATCGATATTCTCAAAAACTTTAGCGTTCTTGTTGTATTATACGTAGCCTTTCTCGAACCGTAGATATGAGCTCTTCAGCTTTAACTGGTTTAACTAGAAAATCGTCTGCTTCATAATCGGCAGCTTTTTTTCCAGCCTCTTCAGTGGAGAAGCCGGTGACAATAATTTTAATTGCTTTAGAGTTTTTTGGTATTTTAAGGAGAAGCTCTGTTCCGTCCATGTCTGGGAGCTTGACGTCAACTATGTACGCATTGAACTTTGATTTTTTTATTTTCTTGAGGGCATCTTTGCCTGTCTTAGCAGTCTCAACTATGTATCCTTCTTTTTCTAAAACACTTTTAAAAACCCTCAAAATATCCGAATCGTCATCTACTACAAGAATTCGATTTATTTTCCAGTTCATTTAACTTCTCCAATCAACGTTAATAAATTCGAAAAAAGTTCCGATGAGTGTTGGCTTTCCCGAACTCTGAGAACAATTTCATAAATCATATTTGTCATAATATCAAGAATGTAACTTAAAAATATATGTCAGAGGATAGAAACTCGATCTTTTTAACAGTTTTTTCATTCCTTTTGCGAGAATTGTAGTTAACTGACATAAAGTTAATACTTGTTACATCGATAATTAAGGAAAAAACAGGAAGTTTGAGAAAACAGTAAATGTTTCAGACATGACAATTTATTTTTGATTTAAAAAAGATTTGCCAATTGATTGAATCAAGCAATGGAAAATAGCGTAAGGTTTATAAAAAAGCACTATTGCATAAAATGAGCGTCAATTTTCAGGTTTGATCATATGCTACCTGGTTTTCGTTTTAAACGTCTGATGGCTATAACTGTGTAGACTAAAATGATTTCGGGGACGGTTATGCCGACAGCGAACACAGGTCCCAACGATAAAGTTAGCGCTGTTTTTGGTGCTTCGAAATTTATTGTTACTTGGTGTGTGCTGAAGCTTGTTGTATACCATACATAGAAGTTTTTGACGTTTTGTGTGTAGCCTTGGTTTGGAGCCTGCACACCATCTATGTATACGACTGGGCTTGTCCCGTAGGATATTGCTGTTTTTGGAATAGTCATGTTGCTAAAACCTACTGTTCCGCTTGGCCCTGTTATTGTAAAGGACACTGTGGCTGTTTTGTGCGATTGGTTTGATGTGATTGTGGCGTTGGAGATCTGTGAGCTGGTTACGTTTCCGCTTATCGCAAGGTCAACCGTTGCGTCACTACCTGTCGTAGTTGGCACAGTTGTTGCAAACGGGCTTGGAGTGGGTGAGGGCTTCGGAGTAGGGGGAGTTGTGGGTTTAGGTGTGGGCGTTGGTGCAGGGGTCGGAGTGGTCGTTGCTGAGGGTGGTGGCGTCGGTGTGGGTGCAAACGTTGCCGAAATGGTATTTGAAGCCTGAACATTGTTGAATGTGTAGGAGCTAACAGCGCCAGCTGAACTTCCATTCACCGAGACATCAACAATGTTATAGCCAGTGTTCGATGTAATAGTGAAAGTTTGATTGTCACCATATTTAACGCTTACAGACCCATCTGGGCTGATAGAACCGCCGGCTCCAGCAGAAGCAGTAATATTGAACGTGTTAATCGTAAAGTTGGCAGTAATCGTGTGAGCAGCCTGGACATCAGTGAAGGTGTAAGATGAAATGGTGCCCACAGAAACGTTATCCGCAAAAACATCGGCAATTTGGTAGCCAGTACTCGCTGTTATAGTGAAGCCTTGACTGCCGCCATAGTTGACAGAAACACTTCCAGTCGGACTGATAGCTCCATTAGCTCCAGCAGAAGCGGAAATAGTGGGATTCACCTTAAATGAGTTGCTCGTTCCAGTATGAGTGCCATCAGTAGCCGTAATAGTAATGCCTAAACTTGCAGCAGTTATCGTAACCGAAGTCGCCCCAACACCGCCGACAAAAGCACTCACAGTATCGGGACTAATAGATCCAGAAGAAACCGTCAAAGACGGCAGGCCACTATAACCTGTAACAGTGTTTCCCGAAGTGTCCTCAGCCCTAACCGTTATGCTGAAAGCAGAACCAGCAGTCTGAGTCGCAACAGTATTAAAGACAAAGTGATCCAGAGCAGCCGGATTAACCGTTAAACCCGTTGTGTAAGCCGCGGAAGCATAAGTGCCCGTAACAGTCCAGTAACCAGCAGTAGCAGATGCGTAAACGTTGCTGGTCCAAGAACCCCCCGCGCTTGAGCTTATGTTCCAATTTGTTGAAGAAGTCACATCCCAAGAGTTACCATATAGGTCAGAAGCCGTAGCCGAGAAGGTCTTAGATACCCCAGCCGTAACCGATGAATCAGCAGGAGAAATCACAACATTAGCGACCGCAGCAGCATGATTCACCGTTATGCCCGTTTCTGAGCCAGCAGTCGAGCCGGTAGCTTTGTCCGTAGCCGTAATCGACTGAGAACCAGCAGTCTCCAATGTAACACTAAAAGAGCCAACACCGCCCGTGAGAACCATACTCGCAAGCAAAACCGCTTGGCTGTCACTTGAAGTAATCTTAACCGTACCCGCATAACCCGAAGCTGTATTGTTATATGCATCCTCAGCTGTAACAGTGACGGAGAAAGCAATACCAGCTACTTGAGAAGTCCCACTTGAAACCACCAAGTGCGTAGCAACACCGGGATCAATCGTAACCGAGTTACTTGTTCCAGTATGAGTGCCATCAGTAGCCGTAATAGCAACGCCTGAACCCGCGCCAGCCATCGTAATGATACCAGTCCAAACGCCACTTGAGAAAGCGCTTGTGATAGTTGGACTAATAGTTCCAGTTGAAACACTCAAAGTTGGCGTACCAGTGTAGCTGGTAACAGTGTTTCCGTTTGAAGCTTTAGCCGTTATCGTTATACTGAAAGCAGAACCAGCAGTCTGTGGACTGCTAACAGCATTAAAGACGAAATGGTCAAGAGCGACCACATTAACTGTGAATGAATTGCTCGTTCCGGACTTTCCAGAACCAGAGGTACTAATAGTTATTCCTGAACCAGATGCAGAAAGCGTCACATAACCCATCCAAACGCCAAGTGAGAATGTTCCAGTGCTTGTTGGACTTATAGTTCCTGAAGACACCGTTAAAGTGTTAGTTCCAGTATAGCTCGTAACTGTATTGCCACTCGAATCTTCAGCAGTAAAGGTTACGATGAAAGCAGTACCCACAGTCTGTGTGCCAATATTGCTAAAAACAAAATGATCAAGAGCACCCGAATTAACATTGAACGAATTGCTTGTTCCAGACTTTGAAGAACCAGATGTACCAATAGTAATTCCCGAACCAGATGCGGATAGTGATACTGAACCAGTCCAAACACCAGCCTTAAATGCAGAAGTGCTTGTTGGGCTTATCGTTCCAGAAGACACGGTTAAAGTGTTAGTTCCAGTATAACTCGTCACTGTGTCACCGTTGGAGTCTTTAGCCGTTATCGTTACGCTGAAAGCTTTACCTACAGTTTGTGGACTGCTAACAGCATTAAAGACGAAGTGGTCAAGAGGCGCTGCATTTACAGTGAGCGAGTTGCTTTTTCCAGATTTGCCTCCGCCACTGGTTGAGATTGAAATGCCTGTTCCCGCTTGAGAAAGTGTTACTTGACCTGTCCAGACTCCTGATACAAATGCGGTTGTGCTTGTTGGGCTTATCGTTCCAGAAGACACGGTTAAGGTGTTGGTTCCAGTGTAGCTGGTAACAGTGTTGTCGCTTGAATCTTTAGCTGTTATGGTAAGGCTAAAAGCGGAACCTGCAGTCTGTGGACTACTAATAGTGCTGAAGACAAATTGAGACAGACTGCTTGCCGCTTTGACTTGCATACCCGTGTATGCGAAAATTGATAACGAAACTAGAAAAGCGACTATTAAGATTAGAATTTTCTTCATGTTTCTTTCATTCTAATGTTTTTTGTTAACTTTTTTAAGCGATATAAGCTAAAGCTAATCGAAAACTGTTGACTTAACCATGCAGAATCAAGACTGCGAGCAATTTGTTTGCCTAAGTCCAGAAATGCTTGAAATCAGAAGTCTAAGTTGAGTTTGTCAAAGATTAGCCGTTAAGTTCACAAAGGTAATAGTAACCAAACTAGTTCTTACATATTTGCCTTGATTTATTTTGTAGTTGCTGCTTTTCCATGACTTCTTCTGTTAAGTTTTGTCTTATTGTGCAGGTTCGTCGAAGTTAGCTTCTATAACGCAATTTATTTGTTTTAGGTCGGTCATCGGCAAAATTTTGGTTCCACATTCTCGTTCAATCGCCACTTAATATCCATTGGAGCAGGCCACGAAAACCTGTACATTGTTCACCGGATTAACTTTCACGCCTTTAGGATCTTGCTTTCTCATTTCTCTTTTTTAAGCCCCATGCGCCTCATTGGTTATTCTAGTTCGAAATTTGAATTTATTTCTTTGTGGCTGTTCGGATACACCAACAGCAAAGGATCTTCAAACATCTCGAAAAACTCTAATGCAGACGTCATTTTTTGTGATTTTTATTCTGGTTAGTCGTGACTATGCAGGCAATGTTGCCAGTCTGGTTCTTCTTACGCGCGCGGTTTTTGATTTTAGTTTTTTTGGGGGAATCAGCAATAAGTATTTAGTGTAATTTTACACTTTTACACTTAGCTTCTAAATGACTGTAAGCATAAAAATAGATAATTTAAAAAAACAAAAACTCGACCGTTTCCTAGCACAGTTACTGCTAAGAGAAGGCAAGAAAATGACTTTGCAGGAAGCGGTAGGCTTGATGATTGATCATGCGCTGGAAAACGAGGATGAATTTATACAAAACTTGAAGAATCTGCCCCAGTTGAAGAAGACCCACTTTGGAAAATGATGGAAAACGCGAAGCCTCTCGGCATTAAAGAACTTTCTATTGGCATCGATGAATATCTCTACTGAAGCAAGACTTGATGGCGTTTTTTGTCGATACAGGTGCGTTTCTCGCTCTATATTGCATCGACGATCGTTATCACCAAAGAAGCAAGGTTCATAATTAAAGACTACTTCATTTTGGTTAGCTTTGTTCCTTCTAACACTACAGCCGAGTTAACAGCGGCTTCAATGTTTGAACGGAGCTGACTATCAGTGAAGGTTGTAGCGCGCCGTGCTATCTCTATCGCTAATAAGAGGCTTGGTTCCAATTGTGTTCAAAGTAGTTTTTGGCCAGTGCTATGAAACAGGAGTTGTTTGACCAAATGGAGGAGGCTCCAGAGAGTGTGGCTCTTGCGGACAAAGTAACGCTTACTTCTTTATTGTCAAATATTGATACCATCGCCGTTGGGGGCCCGTCAAAATATTTTACTTCGAAGTTTGAATCCTCCATGAGGTTTTGAATGGTTTTCAAGGCTTTTTCATGAGGAACATGTCGGTCTGTTGCTATCCTGATTTTTACACCTTTTTTCAAATCTTTCCGATAGTTTTCTTCAAATTCAAGAATCGCGGCCGAAAACCTCATCTGCGAGGTTACGACGCAGACACTGATTTGAGCTCTCAGAAGTGATTCTTTTAGTCTTCGGATAATAGCTTCTTGTCCGGAAATTATAGTGATTTCCCCATCTGCTTCTTGAACACCGTTTGCACGGGTGCTTTCGAAGTCGCTAAGCAGTTCTTCTGTTTTCTTTTTCAGTTTGTTTTGTTCTGCTGCTTTGCGTTTAAGAATTTTGGGCAGCAAATATGCCATTGGGATTGCTCGGAAACTAGCGGGCTTTGTAATCTGTTTTTCGACTATGCCCTCTTTTTGCAAAGTTTGAATTATCCGGTAAAAGTCAGGTCGAGCTATTTTCGAGATTTCTGCAATCTTTCTCGCAGTTGCTGGTCCTTCTTGGACAAGAGCAAGGTATATTCTCGCCTGGTCTAATGTAAACCCTAGCTTCATTAGGGTTTGTATTTTTTCTTCGCTTTTCAAGAAAAGTTACCCGTAAACCGCGATTTTTGTATTGAACCGGTAGTTTCTTGATTCTATCCAAGTCCTTATAAAATTTGCCCAATTGCAAGTAGTGTTCTATTTTTGTAAGTAGTGCTACTATTTACTACATCTTATTAAGATTAACATAGCAATCAATACCGTTTCAAAAAAAATGAAGGAAAAGAAAAATGCAAAATCTTAAAGGAAAACTTTTCGCTATTTTGATTGCAACAATTTTAACACTTTCGATAGGAGCTTCAACTTCACTAATACCAAGCGCTCGTGCAACACCGATAAACATTCCAACGTTCGCCTACGTTGCGGCAAACCCTAATCCTGCAGGTGTCGGCCAAACAGTTAACATTGGTTTTTGGCTTGATCAACCAACACCTAATGCAGCCGCGCAATATGGCCCAAGATGGGGGAACTTTACAATTAAAGTTACAGACCCAGTCGGAAACACTGTAAGCTTAGGACCGTACACCGCAGATGACACAGGAGGAACACACACGAACTACGTGCCCGCTAAAGTCGGCAACTACACGATAGTTTTCAGCTTTCCAGGACAAGTACTTAGCAACGTCAACCCAATTCCGGGATCAGCGGTTAATCCGTTTGTCGGCGACTATTACGAACCATCAACTGCCACTACAACGCTGATGGTGCAACAAAGTTCAGTTCCAACGATTCCAGAAACCCCGCTTCCGACAAACTACTGGTCGCGCCCAATAATATCCGTAAACGACAATTGGTATAGTATTAGCGGCAATTGGCTTGGGCTTGGTGTATCGACATTTGCTAACACTGGAGAATACAACGCCACTGGAAACTATAATCCTTATACTGACGCGCCAACCACCGCACACATGATATGGACAGAGCCAGCTAGCGCGCCCGGAGGCCAGATGGGCGGAGAATTCGGCGGAACTGATACGAGCAATTTCTACGCACCTGCGCAGTATGAGCCCAAATATGCACCGATAATCATGAACGGAGTCATTTACTATGAGATGTATCCGGGAAGTTCGAGTGATCCTACTGGCTGGACTGCCGTAAACTTACAAACTGGACAAACGCTATGGACAAAAAATACCACTGTTGGAGCAGCATTGGGACCGATTTTAAGATGCGGGCAAATACTCGATTATGTATCACCTAACCAGTACGGAGGCTTTACATACTTATGGGCAACCGGAGATCCATTTGGAAGCCCAACATTAACTGGACAAATGCTCACTGTCCCAGCAGCAAAACAAACCGTTGAGAATCCTGGATCATTTGCGTTAGGCACCACTGTACTCACTGGAACTACATATAGCATGTACGACGCCGTGACGGGACAATATATACTCAGCATAGTTAACTGCACTGCAATGACGCTTACTGAAGATTCCAGCGGCGACTTGATAGGCTATTTCGTTAACTCAAGTGCAACCAACGCATATGCACCTACGTTAAATATGTGGAATTCAACCGTAGCAGTTCTTTTGAGCCAAACAGCCCAATATTATGGCGCAACAAGCGCGAATGCTTGGTTCTGGAGACCAGAAAGCAATGGCATCATTCCCTTTGCATTGGGAATACAATGGACAGCGCCATTACCAACTAGCCTTGCAGGTGTTCCTTTTCCCATAGCTATTGTTAGTTTACCTTCCGGACAGGTTCAAGAACCCACAACTCTCGCAATAAGTAGTGGTTGCATCGAAAACGGTGTTGTGCTTATGACTGATGCAAGCAGCTTAGATGGAAGCTTCCAAGTTGGGTACCAAATTGAAGCAGGCTACAGCTTAACCAACGGACAACAACTATGGATAGTTAATCGGACAGAAACACCCTACACAAGAGTGGTTATTATGCCAGCTACTGCTGGAGTATACGGCGAAGTAAACCTTGATACTGGTGTTATGACTGGGTATAGTATTACTACAGGTCAGCTAGGCATGGGGCCCAACTAACCTTCCAGAAACTGATGCCTATAGCAGCATTGGCGGCTACAATTATGTCTCGGCGAATGGCTACTGTTACTTGTGGGGCTTCGGAGGAACAATATACGCCGTTAACATGGCTACAGGAGCAATCAAATGGACAGTCACAACCGCGCAACTAGTTGGTCCCGCTGGGTCTAACACTCCTTATGGCGTATGGCCAGTATGGACCTTCACGGTAGGAACTGTTGCTGACGGAATGCTATTTCTCCCTATAGGCCACCAATATAGTCCCCCAATGTTCCGCGGAGCACAGCAACTGGCAATAAACTGTACTACTGGCGCCCTAGTATGGAGCAATTTGGGTTTCGACATTACAAGTGGTCCCGCTATTTCCGATGGCATAATGACCGTGTTTGATGACTATGACAACCAGATTTACGCATATGGAATGGGTCCTAGTCAAACTACTGTTACATCACCAAGCGACGGCGTTTCGACTGGCGTACCAGTGGAGATAACTGGTTCAGTGATGGATATTTCTGCAGGTTCTCAACAACAAGCAGTCAAAGCGAACTTCCCCAGTGGTCTTCCATGCGTATCTGATGCAAGCATGAGCCAATGGATGCAGTATGTTTATCAGCAGCAGCCGCAACCAACCAACACGACCGGTGTCCAAGTTACCCTAACGGCTATCGACCCCAACGGTAACACCATCACCCTTGGCACAGCTACAACTAACATTTTGGGCGACTTCGGCTTCTCATGGATGCCTCCAGCGGTCCCGGGAAACTACCAGATCATAGCCACATTCGCAGGAACCAATTCCTACTATAGCTCAGCTGCTTCAACTTTCTGCACCGTAAGTAGTGGACCAACATCGTCGCCAACCGCTGCACCTGTAACGGGCCTAGCAACAGCATCAGACCTAACTTATGGAATAATGGCCGCAGTAATCGCAATAATAATTGCAATCGCCATAGTCGGCTTACTCCTGCTTAGAAAAAAGCCATAAAACCAAAACAAAAAAACAACCAAAATCATCTTTCCCCTTTTTCTTTTTAATCGATCTCGAAAGGCAAAGTATTTTCTGTTTTTTCTCATAGTTTCAGCCATTATCGTTCAACAAACTATATATTTCTCATCAGCACTTAAATTTGCCCTTTTTTGCAAGTTTTTGAGAAGTTTTATAAGTGGTCGTGATAAATGGGACTCTGTTGGGCGAGAGTGTTTAGTCTTCTTGCTCAATAAAAAATAAAATAAAATGGAAGGAAAATAAAAATGCAAAATCTAAAAGGTAAAACTATGGCTATTTTGATTGCAGCGATTTTAACAATTTCAATAGGAGCTTCAATGACATTAATACCAAATGCTAGTGCACATACACCTCCGTGGAATATTCCAACGTACGCCTACATTAGTGCAGCACCTAGCACTTTAGGTGTCGGTCAGACGACACTCATTTATATGTGGCTGGATCCGGTTTATGGAGCGGCTGGTGGAACGAATATCGGAGCGGTTGGAACGACTGCCTTAAATGGTACACTTGCTGGTGCAGCATTGCTTTCAAATGACCATAGATTCCACAATTACCAGCTTACCATTACAGCGCCTAACGGTGCGGTCACAACACAGTCTTGGGCTGTTGTCTCAGACCCTACATCAGATCAGTCTTATACCTTCACTCCTAATGCGGTCGGCACATATAATTTCACCTTTAGTTACCCAGGACAAGTCTATGGGGCGGACGGCGACGGAAACCCATCTTCAGCATTAATTAACGATACTTATCTGCCAAGCAGCGCAACAACAACACTCACTGTGCAGTCAACACAAATTCCTGGGGCTATAACTAGCGAACCGCTACCTTCCGATTTCTGGACACGCCCAATATACGGCGAGAACACTAACTGGTACACGATTTCGAGTAACTGGCTAGGTACAGGTGCAGCATGGTATGCTAGTGCCACTACGGGTGTATACGACTTCCATGCAGATGCCGTAGGACCCCTAACTGGTCATGTCATGTGGACACAGCCGCTTGAAATGGGAGGAATCGTTGGCGGGAACGAGTTTCCCGCTGATACGGGAGTCGGCTTCTTCGAGGGCACAGCATACTGTACAAGATTCGGCAATCCGATAATAATCGATGGATACCTATACTATCAAGAAGTAATAGGATTCACGAATGGCGCCGTTGGACCAACCATCTGCGTTAACCTGGTGACAGGGCAACAAGTTTGGAGCAGCACCACTGTACCTCCGTTATCATTCGGTTACATATACGACCTTTATGACCCCGACGAGCACGGAGTATTTCCGCCTATACTAGTTGCAGTTGTAGGAGGAGGAATCACCGGTACACCTTTGACTTGGGAGATGATTGATGCATACACAGGAACCCTACTGTTCAACGTAACCAATATTCCAGGCACGGCAGCTTCTATATCAGTCGGAGCTAACACATACGTGTCAACACCGGGTCCACAAGGCGAACAGTTGCGGTATGTCTTAGCTAACGCAGGCACCGCAGCTAAGCCAGATTGGTATTTGGCTGAGTGGAACATGTCCAAACTCTGGGTATACGATATTAATCCATACACTGGCATTGGAAGTCTACCTCCATCAATTATAAATGCAACCAACGGAGTCCTCGTTAATGAGGAGTCACCAACTTCACAAGATCCTATTCCAATTACAGGCACCATTGGTATCCTGCCAAATGGAACTGAGACCTTTATTCCCTATGGTTCCACACTGACAGTTAATGCAGGCGTCGGCATCCCGGAAGGTAAAGCTGCATCCAGCGTTAATCCGACAACCACTTATGACTGGAACGTTTCGGTACCATGGCTTAACACCATGCCTGTGCAGCCCTCGGCCCTCCCCGGTACAGATACAATAGTACCAGCACCTCCTGGATTAGATCCCGTAAGGATTATTCAAGCTCAATATGGCAATATGTTACTTTGCGAAAACGGCACTCTACCTACTGGTTTCGGGACAACCAGCATCGGCTATCCACAACTTCCATGGACAATGTTCGCAGTCAACCTTAATGCAACTAGAGGCGCAATCGGTTCGATACTGTGGATGCAGACCTATAACCCGCCAACAGGCAACGAAACTCTCGAACAAGGCCCAGTTGACTGGCAGACCGGTGTGGTCATGTTTAGTTTACAGGAAACTATGCAATGGGAAGGATACAGTCTGACTACAGGCAACCTATTATGGGGTCCAATTACACCTCAAACTGACTGGGACTACTATGGCAACTCAGGAACTTCAACTTTAGTCGGTGAATGTGCTTACGGCAACCTCTACTGCAGTTCATTTGGAGGCATATGTTACTGCTATAACGATTTAACTGGAAAACTGCTGTGGACCTACGGTAATGGCGGCTCAGGCAACAGTACTTCCGCCAGCTTTTACACCAACTACGGTGATTATCCAACCTTCATACAAGAGATCAGTAACGGAGTAGTATACCTAGCTTCTACTGAGCACACTATCACCGACCCGATTTACAAGGGCGCGCTATTTCGAGCTGTTAATGCCACTACAGGACAACAAATATGGACCCTTTCAAATTACCTCAGCAGTAGCACTGTTGCTATCGCAGATGGCTATGCAACAATGTTCAACGGTTATGACGACCAAATCTACACTGTAGGCCAAGGACCTAGTGCAACCACAGTACAAGCACCGCAGATGGCTATCACAGCAGGCAGCAAGGTAGCTATACAGGGTACAGTGATGGATATTTCCGCTGGCACAAAGCAAACTGAGCAGGCAGCTGACTTTCCAAATGGTGTTCCATGTGCATCTGACGCAAGCATGCAAGCCTGGATGGGCTACGTTTACCAGCAGCAGGCAGCACCAATCAACTTCACCGGAGTTACAGTAACGTTAACCGCTATTGATCCGAACGGCAATTTCATCACCCTCGGCACAGCCACAACTAACTCAAAAGGCTTGTATTACTACGATTGGACGCCTTCAAGCATTCCAGGCAACTACCTCGTCACCGCTACATTTGCTGGCACCAACGGTTACTGGGGATCAAGCGCAGATACCGACATGGTCGTACAAAATGCACTAACAGCAACACCTACAGCTTCACCTGTTACAGGCTTGGCATCGACAGGAAGCTTAGAGTTAGGTATAGCAGCCGTAATAGTCGTTATAATCATAATCGGCGCTATACTGGCAATATTGCTGATGAGAAAGCGTCCATAAAGTGAAAACAAATCACCACAACTAAACTTTCCCCTTTTTTAGTTTTTAAAAAGCAATGGAGAAAAGAATAGGGGCTGAGAAGGCTCTGGTTAGATTCACGATTTACTCAATCGCTCAGCATCGTGATGGCGCATTTGCATTTGCGTTCTTTTCTCCTCTAAAAGTCCCAGAGCCTCAGCAAACCCCAGAATGCTGAAAGATTTCACCAATTCATTTTCGTCTTTTTGAAAAAATAGGGCATAGTTTTGTCAAGTGGGATTTGAATAGCTCTATTCGTTATTCTGAAAATTTTCTTTTTCTATCTTATTGTTGAGAAATAAGATCAATTCAACAAGTTTTTAGGTTATTCTATTTCCTATAATGTATTTTTAGGAAATAGAGCGAGAGACAACTCAAAAAATCCTCAAATTAGTCGTATATTAATTCTCTGTCAATTACGTTATAATAAGAAAATTGTGAATCTCGTTATTCTTAGGAAAAGCGCGCCGCGCTGCATTGTCTCTGAGCAGCGTGCTTTTGCCTAAAACCACTTAACCCCCTTCGGAACTGAAAGTAGCCAATACAGCTGTAAAATCGGGCGTTCAATGCAGCAGATTTCAGCATCTTGAAATAATGCCACTTGTTTTATTTATGGCATAGCTGAGTATTTATGGCATTAATGTTCAAGGTAAAGGTCGGTAAACAGGGAAGAATTGTGTTGCCGAAAGAATTGCGGGAGGCCTGCGAATTAAACGCGGGGGATGAAGCAATTATAATCGCAAAAGGAATGGAATTGAGCATACACCTTCATAAAGTCTCTAACGACCCAGTCAGACACTTAACAGAAACGTCGAAGACGATAGCGATAGGGTTATCTGCTGAAAAATTAAAACAAAGGGCCAACGAGGAACGAATCAAAGAATTCCGAATGACTTAAGGCGGATTAACTTGGAGCCAACTGCACAAGCTTACTATTTAGATTCCTCTACACTCATCCATGCTGCAGATGGAAGCGCAGAATATCACCAAGACTGCCTAAACATCATAACCAAGGCAGCAAAAGGACAAATCAACGCAGCGATAAGCTTAGAGACCTTGGAAGAAACCCTTTTCATCCTATCAAAGCTTACAACCTCAGTAACAGCCCTTAGCGTTGCACGGGACTTCTTAAAAATGAGTAAGATTAAAAAATACGAAATGAATCTGACGATTTTCGAAAAAGCGTTAGAAATTATTGAAACAACGCCGCTGAAAAGACCACAAGATGCAATAAATGTCGCAACAATGCTTGAACATCACATACAAACAATAATCAGCGAAGATAAAGATTTTGATAAAGTGAACTTAATACATAGAGTTCACACAAAAGACTTTGTATAAGCATACATAGCCGCCTTGTTTCTGGAGTTAAGTCAAACGACATTTACTACACATCCGTAGCACTACAGCCTGTATTAAAAAAATAAACTATTCTGTCGGTCACTATCCACTTTCCCGATGTCAATGTAACTTCTCGTCTAGCAGAAAGAACACTTGCCTCCCAAAAGCCTCAAAAATATCGATTTCAGCCTCATATTTTCATCCCAGAAACCCTCAAAAACGTAAGGAAAGCTATAGAAGGTTTTTTAGAAGTTAAAACTAAGCTTTTAGATCAGAAAGTCAAGGTGAAAAGGTTGAAGTAATAATCGAACCTTCCTACTTTGAAGAAAGACCCAAGCAAATCGAACTCATAAAAAAGCTACAACAAATAGAGCCAAGCGCTGAAAAAAGAAAAACAAAAATAAACTCCGCCACTCTCGTTAGACAAGATAGAGAACGATAAAAATACTGCTCATTTTGCTTTGCTAGCGCTGTTTGTTTTGGGCCGCAAAGCTCTTAATCCTTGGAATGAGGAGATAGCAATGAACACAAATAAGATGATGTGGCCTGCGGCGAGAGCTATTAGTATATTGCTAGATAAAATGTATGTTGTTAAACTGCTTACAGACGACCAGTGAGAAGCAAAAAATACTGCTGACGTTGCCAAGGCCAAGAGGGGAAGAAGCATAAGTGTATTTCTTTTGTCAACAGAAAAGAGACGTTTCAAATCTCTGCTGTACACAATGATTCCAAGGGCTAATATTAAACCGGCTATTTCTAGGGTTACATCTGTAAGAGAGGGCATAGGAATGCCAAAACCGACCCATGACGAGTTGAAAGGCCAAAATATCATAACCTTGCCCATCAATAAGTCTCCGAAGGCAAAGTGTTGCACTACCGCTACAAAGTAGGGAACTGATTTTAGCCGGAAAACAATGAAGAGAGGCACAAATATGATAATCCAGAAGAAAAAGGAGTGCGTAACAGTACGATGCACTACGCCGAGGTTGCCGAGTAAGAGGTCGGCGTCAGACAAAATTCCCAGTAACAAAATGAGGGGCACGATAAGCTTTCCGCCGCGTTTTACGCCGGGAATTAAAGCCCAGGCTAACATAGCCCAAACATAAGCCCAAGCCATATGCCCAAGAAAATACAGTTAAAAGCTCCTCCCTAATTTTTGGTGTTACCATTTAAGTTGATGTTCTAAAGGTGAAATAGGGAGTCACAATTAAGGGTTCTAAGCAGGTTACTTTTTTTAACATGTTATTTTATGGGAGCATCTGGGTTGTCAGGCTTTTCATTTTACAAAGCATTAGTTTCTGGAGGTGTTCAGAATAACTCTAATTGTTATGTTGACCCAAGCAAAAATTTCATAATTGAAAACAGAAAAAAACAAAAGCCGAAACTGCAAACGACCAATCATCCTAAGCGCGCGCTGCGATAAGCTGGCTCTAAGTATTTAGAGGAGTCAGAATCAAAGTTCTGAGTATTCTAAATCCCTGCTGTATTTTTAGAATCTCCTCTTGAGTGAGATTCAAGATTTTTACTGAGGACAAATCTTGAAAAACATTGAGGTATGAGTATTCTTCCATTTTAAACCCAGCTTTCTCGAAAAACTGTTTTAAGTCATTTTCGTCGTCAAAAATGTTGCTCTCAAGGGCGGTCTCGGTGCTGCTAGAAATGCGGGTTAATCGTTTTTTCGCGTTCTCATCAAATTGGGGAACTTTTTGCAAGAACTGCTTAGTGTGAACGTCCGTTGTAATCCAGAGTCCAGGGTATTTTTCAAGGAGTTCGTGGATGTTTCCGGCTAAGGCCTTTCTTTCGCCGCGAGTGAGATAAGGGAAGAGTCCTTCAGTGATGATTGCTAACGGTCTGTCATGTTTGAAAGCAACGGCTGCAGTTAATAAACTGTCCATGCTGAAGCAGTTTGCAGGTTGAAAATAAAGATTTGGGCGCTCACTATTTAACTTGACGAGTATTGCTTCAGCGATTTCTTTTTCTTCTTCAAGAATCTGAGGTAAATCAGTAGCCACATAAACCACATCGGGGTTTCCGGTCATTGCTAAACCGCGAGGCGAAAGTCCAGCGGCTAATTCTAGAACCTGCGTAATTCCGTGTTCTGTGAGAATTCTATTAGTGACTTTATATCGTGCCTCCCACATTGGAGCGAGTCGAATCATTGATTTTGCGCTTTCATCAGCTAATTCGTGGAAGGTTTTCTCTGCCCCACTTTTCGCTGCAATCTCCTTGGTGAATGGGATATCTGTAAACGTCCTGAGGTAGGCCACTAGTTTTGCGGTTGGACTTATTTTCTCATCAGATTCTTTCATGATAAAGCTGAAGTCTATGCTTCTGAAAAAGGTTTCTAGATTTCATGTTCATCTTGTTCGGGTAGGACTCACCTATAAGCTTGAACGTACCCAAAAAATGAGCTCCCACCTCAAACATAAATACTAATTTATTTTAGGGACAAGCCAGCGCGGGTTTAGTTTGTTAGTATTTGTTCTTCTTGTTTTGGAATCATAATTAATTCGATTTCGTTGTGGTTTGTTGGTGTTTTGTTAGTTGTTTTTTGTGGTTGCTTTGTTTGTGGCTGATTTGATTGTCCTATCCAGTAGAGGCTCCAGCCGGCTACGAAAACTATGGCAAGTATGGGTGCTAGTAGGAATATTGTGAGTTTGCTGCGTTTTTTTCTGTTGGTTGGTTTTATCATGGGTTGCCGTTATGATCTTGTGGCTTAATTTTTAATATAAAAGCTTTATGAATTGTCAGTAACTAAAAGGCAATAGTCGAACACTCGTACAGATTAAATTTTAATCCCCCTCCTCCTCCTCAACGACGAGGGGTGACCTACCCTGCATGAAATGAGCATGAGAGGGCAGGGCATTACAAATCTGCCCCCTGATAATCAAGTAATATTGCCCCCACAGAGGGGGGCAGTAAAAACCAAGTGCCCAGTAGGGTACCCAACAGGGTATTGATTCAGGGCGAACTATAGTATATAGTAATAGTATAAGGTAAGGATAAGGAATACAATAAGGAGATATTCGGAACGTCCCGAATATCTTTCTAAGGACCTTTTTTCTTGGCAGGGTGGGAAAAGACTATTCTGACAAACCCAACGCGCGCGTGTTTCTATTCGACTGTTTTCCACGCTTTTGCAATGAAAACAATGCTCAGTATCGAAAGAATGGCTATTGCCAGTCCAATTTCCCAAACACTGTTACCATCTAATGGCACTGAAAATAATATTCCAGAAACTATTAGCAGACTTACTCCCACCATTGAAAGACCAAATATTTTTTTCTTTAGTATCAATTTTCCAGCAGTTAAACCGCTCTTTAGCGACAATATTGCAGCTGTTAAGCCAAATGCAAATGCTAGAATGCCATAAACACCCACATACTCAAAATAAACATAAACGCTTATTACCCCAAATATTCCAAGAAGTAAACTCATGCAAGAAGCGATTATCGTTAGAATACCAGCAATTATTGGCAGCGTTGGTACTACAACCTTTTCTCTCAGAGCAATTATACCACCTGCAAGCAAAAGAATTAATGGCAGGATTCCATACAAAAAACCACCAAGTATTAATGCTGAGACTCCTGCAATAATCATAAGAGCGCCACCAAGTTTCTTACCCACAGCCGCACCTGCAATTCCCACTATTCCAGCTATGAGGAATCCATATGGAATTACGGAAGTAGAAAGGGTATATAACAAAGCCACAAGTATCACGAAGATACCACCGACCACTCCCAGAATGAAACTTAGTTTCACCTTTCGTCTCACTTTTCCACCTTCTCCCTAAAAAGATTCACAAATAAGTTCAAAATCAGAAGTGGGGTCTTCCACTTACCTGTATTCAAAAACCTTAACTCAGTACTCTATTTTAAGATGTGTGACTGTGGAAAAACAGTTACAAGCTTCAGCATCTTTTCTATTTCAGCTTTGTCCAGATTTAAGACTTATCATCAATGGAAAGCACTGTTTAACTGCTTAAATCACCTTCCTGAACAACTCTGCCCTTTTCCTGCCCTTATGACATACCCCTAATTTCTTCAGTTAGGTGCGTCCTAAACAAAGGAAGTGTGTGATAATTAGTATATTGAACTGAGAGTAACTAATAATGAACTGATGGTATCACACTACCTTTCTTTCCCTGCATTCAGCGTAGTTTTCCTGTTCTGTTCAGGTATTCAGCATCAGTTAGTGGTGGCGCGCGCGTTTTCGGTTTGTCAAATAAGAGAAAAAGAACTGGCTGTTACCGTTATCCCATCTTGATAGCCAACTAACTTATTGCTTAGGTCTATGCCAATAATTTTTTGTGGGCCTGTAGCCTTGAAGGAAACTGTGAATGTCTGACACCCTTTGTCGCTTGCTTGGAAAGTGTAATCAGTCGGTGTTACAGTGGCTTCGCTGTCTGTTGTCGTTATCGTAACTTTGCCAGTATAACCAGTTACTGTATTATCCTTGTCATCTTTTGCTGTGACAGTAACAGTGCCAGAAGTTCCAGCTGCTATCGTTGGGGGGAATCCAGAAACAACCAAACTTGCAACAGTTGAAATAGATGTGGTGACAGCAGGAGCAACGCGCGGGGTAACAGCAAATAATGTGTCGGTTAAATCGTCAAGTTTTGCGTTGAATTTTCTAAATGCAAATCCTGCGAGAAATCCTATACCACAAAAAAGCAAAATACTTTTTGAATAGTCGATTTGCGTGGGTGTGCCTACAGCCCATAGTCCGCCTGCAATCAAGAGATAAGCCACCCCGCCTGCTATGAATCCAGTTATGGGTTGAAAAAAATACCACAAAATGGCAGAAGAAGGATATTTGGCAGAAGAAGGAGGCCCCTCTTCGAATTCAAGCCAGTGGTTAATAAATCCATGTTCTATCGCATAGAGCACTCCCCCAATTCCTCCGGCAATTCCAACGTCCAAGACTGTTTTCAATACCAAACTGCTCAGGTGCATCAAATACACAAAAGCGGCAATTGCCAAAAGTGCAAATAGAGCGACTATAAGGTAAATACCGACAAAGTTCCTAGTCTGCATTCTTCTTCCCAAAAGATAATCAGGCTCTTCTTTATTCATTCTTTTGAACCTCAAAGATACTGTGGTGGTCTTGATACTTAATTTTTTACTTTTTTACTTAAACTCAAACTATTGTAAAGCGACCACCCTCAGATTTTTTGTGACATAAGGTTTTAGTAAACTCCCTATCTCTATTCCATCCCTTTTTTCCTGTAGCAGCAAGCGTGAAAAAACGATGTTTCTTAATGCAGTACCTTCTTTTAATTTAGAAATTTTTTCTGTTCCTGCTTCCTCTCGAGCGAGCAATCCACCGGAAAAAAATGCTCCGCCTTTTTGTCTGTGTGTGTCCTCCTGCTTGCCCGCATGCTCGCTCACCTATATGCATGCATGCCTGCTTGCCGTTCGGGGGAGAGAGGGTAGGTAGGAGAATGTGTGATTGAGTGACAGAGAGAATTTGAGTGATGGAGAGATTGAGTGACTGTAAGTGACTGAATGATGCAGTGAAAGTAAGTGATGCAGTAAGTGTGTGATGGTGAGTTCGAGAGAGAGAGCGGATTAAATTTTAATCCCCAAACCCAAACCCAACCGCACTCTCACATATTCACATATGGTACCCCCCGTACCCGCCCGCGTGTGGTCAATAAGTCACTCTGTCACAAAAAGCACTGCCTATGTCAATGCTAAGGTTTACTTTTTGATGGTGCGCGCTGAACCCATCTATACATAATAGCAAGTTTACTAGACTTCACAAGCTTAGTTAAGTTGACTTTGCAAAACTTAGTTAAAATTGACAATTAACGATATTGAATTTCTCAAAACTATATAATAAGTCGTGCGATAAGATGAATCAGCAAGAAACGGCAAGCGCTATTTGGAGGAAGAACGAAAAGAATGCAAACTGAAGAATTAGGGTGTCTAGCAAAGAAAGTAAGAAACTCTTTGCCTAACGTGGAATCGCTTCCACTATCCACAATCTATACCACAATCAAAGAGCAAGAGAAAACAAATATGAATTTACCAGACTTTAAGGCATTAATTTTTCATCTGACTGGCTGGGACATACCATTCCAAGTCATACGCAGACAACTTGAAATAAACCAGATAGTATGGTGAGCGCGTGTCAGTTATGGGTTGACAGACAGTTAGACAGACTAACTGACCGCGCCGCGCTTATATTTTGCGAGGGTTAATCTTTCCTATTTTGTTGTATTTTTGTGTGTTTACTCGATTCCGATACTTTCCAAGCATTAATATAGCAAGACAACGCTAGGGTATTTGGGGAACGTACACTTGGATAGACTTCAAGCTGTGGCTCTCTTTAAGGAATTGGCAGCTAACGGTTTAGTTGAGCCTTCTTATGTGTCACTGTTTCAGATTGAGGCTAACGCCTTTCAAATTCAGATAAAAGGCGGTAACAAGACAGAGCTAATGGATTATGCAAAGAAATTCGGATTAACCATTGAAGAGGCTAAGGAAGGAAAATACTTAGTTATCTATAAACCCTGACTTATTTTTTATTATTTTTTTATAAGGGGTCGCCTTTCTCATGTTTTTTACCCGCGCGCACAGTTATTCTGTGGAATACTAAATTTGAAGGTGACTATAGGGCGAAAAGTTCAAATTCAAGGTAAACCAGTTTTCTGTCTGGATAATTTTCATTATAATATTCTCTTTTGTAATTAGAGATTTAATTCAACAGTTGGGATAGAATTGCCTAAGTTAAAACAGTTCACAAGAAAGGAGCTGAAAAAATTCGATGGAAAAGAGGGAAGACCTGCTTACATCGCCTTCAAAGGACTGGTCTTTGACGTTTCAGATAGCAGACTCTGGACTGGTGGAATCCATCAAGGTCACCATTCAGCCGGAAACGAATTTGCTAAGCGCGCTTTTTAAATAACGTTTTAAATAATAGTTTAACTAACAAATTACCGTTAAACGAGTGCTGGTATAAGTGGGAAAAAGAGATTTGCAGTTTACTTCTTCGACGCAGGTTGTCATGGCTGGGTTGGTCGAGGAAGAAAAAAGAGTGTTGGTACCAGTGCAGAAATGGGATTTGCAGGTTCCCCCTTCGACGCAGGTTATCATAGCTGCTTTGAACGAGGAAGAAGGCATAGGCCCCACCATATCCGAGCTAAACAAAACATTAAAGAATTCTCGGATTTTGGTTGTTGACGGCAGAAGTACAGATCGAACCGTTGAGATTGCCAAGAATATGGGTGCTGACGTTGTTGTCCAAGATGGGTTAGGTAAGGGTGACGCGTTAGCGAAGGCGATTAAGCACTCGGATTTAACTGTTGATTATGTGGTCATTACAGATGCAGACTATACGTATCCCGCTGAACACGTTCCTCGGATGATCCAGATACTTGAGAAGAATCCTGATGTGGGTATGGTTTGCGGTAACCGTTTCAGTGGTTACTTAGACCTGAAAGGGTTGAATTACTTTTTTTATCTTGGCAATAGATTCATAGCTTTTACTCAAAACTATCTAAACGGCGTCTGGTTAGCCGATCCGTTAACAGGGTTGCGTGTGATGCGCGCGGAAATTCTTAGACACTGGAGGGTGAAATCCAAAGGCTTTGATGTCGAGGTGGAGCTTAATCATCACGTGAAGCGAGAGGGTTTCGGCATCGCGGAAGTTCCCATTAAATACCGCGAAAGATTAGGCGAGAAGAAACTAGGCGTTAGACATGGCGCCGAAATTTTGAGGCGTATAATGTTAGAAGCAACATATTAAACGCGGCGCGATTTAAATGCCATTAATCGCATTACAGTTTGTGAGGCACAAGATAATGGCAAAAGAGAAAAAGCGTCAAGTCTGCTTCCGAATCGAAGACTCAATCGTGAATGAAATGGAGAACATAAGAGATAAGACCGGGGTCCCCGTCAGCACTCAAATCGAACTCCGCCTAAAAGGTTTCACTATAACCAGCGTTAAAAAAGAAGGCACCCCGCAAGGAATTTTGCAGTGGTATGAAAGCTTTCACCAAGACGAAAACTACGCAAAAAACCTTGACGAAGCAGTCAATAGAATGCGGGAGCTGAAACTTCACTAATGGTTTGTTTAGACACAACTTTTTTCGCAGATCTTTTTCGAAAAAACCCCGCTGCAGAAAAGAAACTCTACGAGCTCGCAAATGAGACTGAAATTGTTTCAACAACTGTTATGACAATTGCGGAGCCTACAAATCTCAGAATGTGAGTGATGAAATGAGAAATGTAGCAGCGGTTCTCAGCAGTTTTGTAATCTTGGAAATGAACGAAGAAGGCGCAAAAATGTTCGGAGAAATTCTGAGCACACTGGAAAAAAAGGGCCAAACAATCCCTGACAGAGACATCCTTATCGGAGCTATTTCTTTGTCAAAAGGGGAAGAAACAATAATCACTAGAAATGGAAAAGACTTCGCCAGAATCCCGGGACTTAAAGTCATAACATACTGACCACAAAGACAACCACCCGCAACTTTAAAAAAGGATTACATTGAATCGAGGTAAGCAGCGAATGAAGCTTGAAGGTTACAGGCTTGTTTTTGTTGTCGTGGGCTTGATTGGCGTTTTGCTTATCGCATCTCCAGAAATTGCTGGTGCTATTCCTCGTCTTCCCGCTGAGTCACAGTTTTCTGAGCTTTATCTCTTAGGTCCAAACCAGATGGCTGCGAATTATGGCGTTTGTTTTTTGTGCGGCTGCTATGAACAATGCGTCATATACCGTTATGTTTTGGGTTACAGCAATGTGCATTGCTTCATCTTTTAATTCTCTTGTCGGGGTGATTGTTAATCCGTCATATAGTTTTGTGATATCTTCGAGCGCCAAACTCGCTTCTTCCGGATTGAGGTCTTTAAGTAAATTTGTGTGCTTCCAGATGACGTTTAGACATTCAACTAACGCTATATCCACTGTGCAAAGAGTGTATCCTTTCTTTAGAAAGTCAGTGACTTCATTTCTATCTTCTTTAGAATCAGGTTCGTTCAATAATAGTTTCGAGAGAATATTAGAGTCGAGGATAAGTTCTATCGCTCTCGATCATCTCTAATAAGAATAGTTGAGTCTGTTTTTGTTTTTCTATTTTCAGCTCTTGTCTCCATCTGCTGTATCGTTTTTACAAGTTCAATTTGCTTGACTCTTTCTTCAAGGAAATTTCTGATTTCCTGGCTCCATTTTTCTTCTGGGTTTTTTTCCATTTTCTCTTTAAGATCACGGGGTATGCGTACGGTATACGTTGAGGACATAACTAATCGCCTATACCATTACTACCCTATTATGTTCAGGAAAATAAAAAACATTCTTGTCTTACAAATCAGTGTACAGTGTGCGCATCTTTTGTTTTTGATATGTTACGGTTTAGGAAATATGGCTTATAGGCTTCTCGTCCATGCATTATTTACTGCTTGTAGCGATAGGAGAAGGGTAGCGTGCGGAAACGTGGTTGGGGAACTATTTCTATAGATCTCTTGGAGGCGACTTTGACTCCTCAGAAAAAGATGCGAATAATGTATAGGACTAATTTGAATTATGTGCGTTTCAACAAATACTTTTGTGATTTCCTGAAGAAAGGTTTCATCGAGGAGACTGATGATCCTGACGGAAAGGTGTGCTACCGCATTTCTCAGCGAGGCAAGACTCTGTTGGCGGTACTTAAGAAAGCGAATGAACTTGCTTTAACCGATGAACTGTGACATACTCCCATCAATTGGTGCGGCGTAAAACGCATTCATCTACGAAGTCATTGCAGGCTTGAATAAATAAAACCGAACTTTGCCATTCTTAATAATCTTTGTGATAAGGTGCTGCGTTATGCTGTTTGGGTGTGGTTGCATACTTCTGTTCTGGTGTTGGCACGAAGAAGACTAGTTCTTTTTGAGCAGACAGTTTTGGTGTTGCTGTTGTTTTTCTTTTGGATCCTGCCCAGTAAAGGCTCCAGCCAATCGCCCAAAGAATGACGAATATTGGCATTAGCAGGAAGACTCGTGCTCTTCCTCTTCGATGTTGAGTCTGTGACGCATATTGCATTTCTATTCATACCTTACAAGGTACAACGGTTTTTCTGCCTCTTTCCGTCTTCTTTGCCAAGCTATGACCCTTGCGTTATTGATATCCATAGCCATTTTCGAGCGTGCGCGCCCTATTCGTCGTCTTTCTTGAATAGTGAGATAGAGTTCATCGTCGTCAAGGAGTTTTTCATATTTCTTAGCTTGATAACTCGTTTTCTCACCTCCTGAGGAAGTAAACTGTGCTTTTTTTAGACGCTATTCTTTGTTGCATTTCGGAAAGATTTTTTGAAACTTCCTCCATGTGATACCCTCAAGCCAGCGAATCTTGCTTTTAGGGAGAGATATATAGGTTGGGCGGGCATAATTTTTAGCAAGATTCGCTGCTTGCCATAAGTATTGATTTTAATTACTTATTAGCTCTATGAATTTGAAATTCATGTTTTTGGCTAAAATGAAACTGGGGCAACTTCTGGTTGGATTTTACTGATGTTGCTGATCTGAGTGGATTGAATTTTGACGGTTTTTTCATGCTGGGTGAACGTGTGTTTCCGGGGGTTCGGTTTCGTCTGGGAGAAGGTTTTGCCATTCAGGTTCGATTTTGATTCTGTGGGCTTTATCTTCGTAGGCGATGATGCCGTGTTTGGATAGGAACTGTAGGAATTCGGTCAGCTTGTCGGTTTGCACTTGGATTTGATCAGATATGTCGGTTAAGTCATGCCATTCTCCGTCTTTGAGGATGGCGAAGAATTTTTCAATCGTCAAGATTTTTCCCTGCTCAATATCAGTGAAAGCGCATTTAAATCTGGCAGAACATATGATAGAGGCTTAACCTGATTTATTTTCTGTATTTTTCGATGCTGTTTTTATGGAAGAAACTGGTGAATGAATAGTACTTTTGGGCTGTACTTGTGGAGTCTGCCCTTTGGACTATGCTCTTTGGGCTCTACTTACTGGTCCACATGTCTTATAAAACTTGAATGATATGTTCTAGATTAATGAAGGCAGGGTTTTTAGTACGTTCTGCTCCGGGGCACGGGGAGATGAGATAGTGGTAACGAAGTCGGATGAAGCTCCAAGGGTTAATGCAGAGGAAGTTAAGGAGGAGTGGAGGTTACTTTGGCGGCGACGTATCGACGATAAGGTTCGGGCAGAAGGCATGGCGGATCAGAGTTTTTCGTTGTTGGCTGTGGAGAGGGGCACCGTGATTGCGGCCACAAGAGATTTTAAAGCGTTAAATTTGAAGGAGATTTTGCGTTTCTACAATGTTCAGAATGTTGATCGGGTTATTGGTCCGCATCCTTCGGATGGTGGATGGACAAAGTTTGCTAAAACAGTGTTGAACAAGCAGACCCGTACTCAGAAATTTAGAGCTGAATCGCGGCCTGAGCGCCGTAGGAAGAATGCACAGCTTAAGAAGGGCGGCAAAGGTTGGCTGCATCTGTGAGAAAATAAACCGCTATTTTCGGAAGAATTTCTTGTCTCTGTTGGTTTTGTTTTTAGTTTAGCATGATAGGTTGAGGTGTTGGGTTCTGTCTTTGAAAAATGGAAGAATGATGAATAAGAATCGGCGTAGTTTGGACATTGTGCGAGAAGTGCTTTCTATCGTGTCGGTTAGGGTCCGGAAGACTAAAATCATGTATAGGGCTAATTTGAGTTTTGTTCAAGTGGAAAAGTATTTGACGGTTCTTCTGGGCAACGGTCTTTTGAAACACGATGGTGATTCTGGTTATTTAATTACCGAGAGGGGGAAGGAGTTTCTTCAGCTCTACGAGGATTATCTAGAGCGATCTACGCATTTAAGGGAGGAAGTCGAGACGAACACGAGGGATAGGCTGCTGCTTGAGAACATGTGTTTCAGCAATAAAAGTGAGGCTAATCAAATGGGAATTGGAAAAGACGATCACAAGTGAAATTAAAGCTGAATGATCTTTTCCGTGTCTTTTTGCATTATAATCGACGTGTCAACGTTGCAGGTGTGGAATTGTGTCTAAACTCAGAAATTTAAGGAATAATATTCGCAGTTACACTTGGAAGCGGCTGGTTTGGAGCCTCGTTATCGTAGCTTTGTCCCTTGGAGTGATAAGTGCTGGAGCCAAATTTGCCGCGTTTTGGAATCACTGGGTGTATTTTCCGTGGTGGCCTAACATTGCTGATAGTACGCTCTTAATCGTTGTGGGCGTCTGCCTGCTTGCGTACATGCTGCGAGATTTGACGAAGGATGAGACTCGCGCTAATCCGCAGTTGGCGTGTCAGCGCCGAGACCCAATTGAGGAGGCGAAAAAAATAGCAGAAAAAAAGAAAGGAGAAATGACAAAACAAGAAACATTAGGATGAAAAATATGAAGAAACTACAAATCCTAATAATCGCATTTCTAATTTCGTTATCAATCTGCGCATACACGGGTATGCAAGCCAGAGCTCAAACAGTCACTTTGTCTAAATTTGTCTTCAGCACTATTAGCAGTCCACAAACCGCAGGTTCTGCTTTCAGCATAACGATAACAGCTGAAGCTTCAAACGGCAAAACGGTTACGAGTTATACTGGAACTAACACTTTAACGGTGTCTTCAGGAACGATTAGCCCAACAAGCACAACCGCATTCACATCAGGAGTTTGGACTGGTCCAGTGACGCTCTCTCAAGCGGGAACCGGCATTTCAATCTCAACCAGTGGCGGCGGTAAATCTGGAACAAGCAACACCTTCACTGTTAATCCGGCCGCTCTTGACCACTTCGTCTTTAACACTATCAGCAGTCCACAAACCGCAGGTACAGCTTTCAGCATAACGATAACAGCTAAAGATTCTTCCGGCAACACAGTTACAAGCTATACTGGAACTAACACTTTGAGTGTTTCAACCGGAACTATTAGTCCAACAAGCACTGGTGTCTTCTCGAGTGGTGTTTGGACTGGGTCAGTGAAAGTGACTGGTGCTGGTTCAGGCGTTAGGCTTTCAACGTCTGGTTCTGGCAAGTCTGGAACGAGTGGCAGCTTCACGGTAAATCCTGGTGTTCTCGACCACTTCACTTTTAGTACTATTAGTGGTTCTCAGACTGCTGGTACACCGTTTAGCATAACGGTTAATGCTGAGGACACTTCTGGGAACACGGTTACGAGTTATAGTGGTTCGCCGACTTTGAGTGTTTCAACCGGAACTATTAGTCCAACAAGCACTGGTGTCTTCTCGAGTGGTGTTTGGACCGGTAATGTTACGATGACTGCTGCTGGTTCAGGCGTTACTATTACGGTTACTGATGGCGCTCATTCCGGCACGAGTAACTCGTTTACGGTGAATCCTACTATTTCCGCTTCCGCTGGTGCTGGTGGTTCTATCAGTCCGACTGGAAGTGTTAGCGTCAACTATGGCGGCAGTCAAGGCTTCACTATAGCGGCGAGTGCTGGCTACCAAATTGCCGATGTCGTTGCGGATAACGTTTCTCTGGGTGCCCTTTCATCTTACACCTTCACCGGTGTCCAAGCTTCTCACACAATTGCGGCTGACTTTGCGATTAACACGTTCAATATTTCTGCTTCTGCTGGAGCCGGCGGTTCTATCAGCCCAAATGGGTTTGTAAGCGTTAACTACGGTGGCAATCAAACTTTCACTATAACACCGAACACTGGCTATAACATAGTTGATGTTTCAGTGTATGGGGCTTCAGTTGGCGCTGTTAGCTCCTACACATTCAAAAATGTTCAGGCTGCAAATACCATCTTGGCAACGTTTGCACCCACACCGACGCCATCACCATTACCAACCGCTACTCCGCCCCCTGCACCAACACCAACTCCAACGCATACACCTACAAGTACTCCTACTCCTACGTCATCACCTACTCCAACTCCGTTTGCAACAACTGTGCCAGCAACGACAGATACTGGCGCAACAGTTGACCTTGCACTCTGCGGAAACATAACCAGCTCACAGATATTCCACGCCACAATCGCGTCATACCAACCCACCGCAACAACCACAGTGTCCTTCACAATGATAGGGCCGAGCGGAACTGTTGGCTTTGGCAACATGACTATTCCAAAAACATCAATATCCTACGGGACAAGCCCAGTTGTAAACATAGATGGCCAACAGGCTTCAAACCAGGGTTACACCCAAGATGCCAATAACTTCTACGTATGGTATACAACGAGTTTCGACACAAATCTCGCAGGGCAAGGTTCACAGGTGACAGTACAATTCTTAGTACCTTCAAAGTTGCCAGCAACATCAATAGGCTCTGTACTCGTCGTCGGCATAGCCGTAATCGAAATCATTTCGGTCTTCACAGTAATAGCCGTTAGACGTTTAAGACGAAAACCTGACAACGCGTAACCAAACCCTGAAAGTTTATGTTTATACGGTTTGTTTTTGCCGGAAGGTGTGTGCTTAAAGCGTTTGGGTCTCAGATTTAACTCGCAGCTTTCCGATATTGTTCTTTAGAAGAAAATGTTAAGCGCGCAAATCTTTTTTCTTTTTATTTTGCAATGATGATTTTAATTGATTTATGATGGCTTTTATTTTGGAGCCTTTGCTGTTCTTCTTATGGTTATCTTGCGTCATGTAGTTCCTCTATGAGGGTGAGAGGATCTTGCAATGGTTTAGTTGTTCAAGAGAGTGCTCTGAGAAATAGTTAGTTAAAAGATTTCTGTGGGCGTTGGTTAATGTTGGATTAATGGTGTTTGGTTCTGGATTTCATTGTGGGTTTGTGTGTTATCTCTTGTGATAGTTTTGCAAATTGTCTTAAGTGAGCATGCAGTGTAATTAAGTGTAGCTTTTCCGTTGCTTGTTAGTTTATAAATTTTTCTTGGTCTTTCGCTGTCCATGTTCCAGTCGCTTGTTATGTAGCTCTTTTTTTCCATTGTGTTAAGTATTGGATATACTGTGCTTGGTCCAAGATAGACGCCGAAGTTTTTGCGGATTGTTGTTATTATTTGGTAGCCGTGCATTGGGTGGTTTTCGAGTAGTTGCAGGATTATTAAGTCTAGTAGGCCTTTTGTGAGTTTGGCTTGAATGTTTTTTTCTATGGGCATTTTTTGTTTCTCCGTGTATGTTTGTTGTACAAGTGTACAATAGGTCCTTTTTCAGACATATTGCCACGCAAGTATTCATATACACTACAGCCAATATAAAGCCTCTCGCATACCCTAAGCATATCAAAGCATAACAAAAAAGCCATTTCTCAACCAAAACCAAGTCAACAACAAGCCTGCGACCATTAAAAAGCCCGTCATGAAAGCATTTAAATGGTTAAAAAACAGCAAAAACGAACTGTTCAACAATAAAACATAAAAATGCGGCTGCAGATTTGGCAGTTAACTAAAGGGTTTCTGTGAAGCTTTTTAATGATTTCAAGTAATCCTGGAAGTTCAAATCGGCATTTTCTAGTTTAAATTTGAATAAAGGAATTTTCTGGTGCATATTTTTCATAACGTCAATTTCTATGAGTGATGCGCCGGTTTCAAATATTTGCTCAAGTGCGTTAACGAAATCATCGATTCTGTTAGGTATGTCTTCTTTGGTTAGTTTATAGTTGGTCTCTAAACAGGAGTAGAGTGTGTGTTTTATTGGGGCTCCTAGTTTTGAGAAGGTTTGGTCTGTTGCTTCGATTAGGAGTTCTTGAAAGGTTGAACTGTTTAGGTTTATCTGGATTTGTGGATAGCTAACGGTTTGTGTTTGATTCACTTTATTCCCTCTCTTCTTTGTTGTTTTGTTAGGCTTGTGTACAATTGTATTAAGACTTAATATATTGCTTATTTTGAGATTTGACATATTACAAAAGTCGATATATACAAAAAAGACATAAACAGGTCTGTTAACCGTGCACGTTTAACTTAACCCACAAAACACCATCCTGCAAACAGTTCAGACCTCAACAGAATATTTGCACTCTGCAGCCTTAATATAACTCTCCTGCTCCCACAGATAGCTCGGCGCTAACACGATCTAAAGAAACTTGCCAATGCTTTCGGCTTCTTGAGCAGTGCTTGCACGCAACTCGAAAATACTTAGTATCCAATTGAGGTTTTTTAGAAGACAATGGGCGGTTTGCAGATAGAAACTGTGAGATCTTTTTGGGTTTTGATATGTTACAGTTTTGGAAACATAACAAGTTAAGGTTGAAAAGTGTTGACATATTCCAGTTTTTTGAATATCTCATTTAAATGAGAATTAAGATAGCAGATATTGCTTGAAAGCATGGTTTATAAGTGGAGAAAGAAGACGTGCGAGTTAACCCTCCGACGCAAGTTATCATAGCCGCTTTGAACGAGGAAGAAGGCATCGGCCTCACCATATCCGAGCTAACCAAAACATTAAAGAATCCTCGGATTTTGGTTGTTGACGGCAAAAGCACAGATCGAACTGTTGAGATTGCCAAGGATATGGGTGCCGATGTTGTTTGCCAGGATGGATTAGGCAAGGGCGATGCGTTAGCGAAAGCGATTAAGAAAGCGGATTTAACTGTTGATTACGTGGTCATTACAGACGCAGATTATACGTACCCCGCTAAGCACGTGCCTGCGATGATCCAGATACTTGAGGAGAATCCTGCTGTGGGTATGGTTTGCGGTAACCGTTTTAGTGGTTACTCTGACATGAGGGGTTTGAATTACTTTTTTTATCTTGGTAATCGGGTTATAGCGTTTACTCAGAACTTTCTAAACGGCGTCTGGTTAGCTGATCCGTTGACTGGGTTGCGTGTGGTACGTGCGGAAGTTCTTAGAGGTTGGCGGGTGAAATCTAAAGGCTTTGATGTTGAGGTCGAGCTTAATCATCATGTGGTGCGGGAAGGATTTAGTATCGTTGAGGTACCCATTAAATACCGAGAAAGATTAGGCGAAAAGAAACTAGGCGTTAGCCATGGCTTCGAAATTTTTAAGCGCATAATATTAGAAACAACATATTGAGCCTTTTTTCAAATCTTTGAGGGCTGGGAGTTTACGTAACATAACTTTATGGTTATAGCTTTTGAATAACGATGCTATTGAAGTTGGATAAAGTTAACTCAATTTAATTTAATTTATTTATTTTATTTTTTTAAGGTTTGTTTGAACCGAAAAGTTTGAGTGGAAAAGCTACTTTAGGGTTGCTAAGATTTTTTTGTGTCTGTTTTTCCATTTGTTAAAGCGCATTGAGCTCTTTAACAAATTTTCAATGGTTGCTTGAAGCATTTTACTGGTCATTGTTATTTGCGCTTTATGCAATTTTTTTGTGTGCCTAGTTGAGGAATTGTTGGCGTACATCTTGCTTCACCAAAACAGTTATGGTCAGGCAAGTAGCTTTTGAACTCTTTTGAGAAGCCAAATGCACTAATTTGAGAAGTAGCGCGGGCAATAAGGAACAGCATAATCTTACTCATCAATAAGTCTCAGAAGGCAAAGAGCTGCACCACAGCAACAAAGTAAGGAACTGATTTAAGCCGCACCATTTCAGGAATAATTCGTTGTTCTTTAGGATGCACTTTTCTCTTGAGAATGCTTCCTGTTCAATCGGTTTTACCGTTTGTTCAAGGCTCTCTTTATTTTTTTAGGGCCTGACTGATTATTTGGTCCATCATATGTTTGGTCTCGAACGTTTGGGGGAACGTTTATTTTCATACGTTCAATTTGTCAGTTTGGATATTATTCCTTTGATGGCTTTTGAGAAAACCACGCTAACGTTCTCTTTAACCCTTCATCAAAACTCATGTTCGGCTTCCATCCCACCAGTCTCTCCAGTTTGCTTGTTTCTGGGCAGCGTCTTTTCGGGTCGTCTTTGGGCAGTGGATGAAATTCTATGGTTGACTTGCATTTGGTTGCTTCTTTTACTTTCTTTGCCAACTCGAGGATGGTGACTTCTTGGGTGTTGCCTACGTTTACAACTTCCCCCTTAGCTTGCGTGTTAATCATCAGCAACATTAACCCAGTTACCGTGTCTGTTATGTAGCAGAATGACCTAGTCTGCTTTCCATCGCCATAGACAGTTATGGGCTGATTATTCAAAGCCTGCAAGATAAAACGTGACATCGCTCTCCCATAAAGCCCGTCTTCCCGCAGGCGTGGACCATGAGAATTGAAGATTCTTGGAACTCTAACATCTAACCCATATTGCTTGCCGTAAGCCATAAGCAAAGCTTCAGCAAAACGTTTTCCTTCATCGTAACATGATCTAGGCCCAATAGGGTTAACTTTTCCCCAGTAACTCTCAGGTGTAGGAATAATCTCCGTGTCACCATAAACCTCCGAAGTCGACGCAAACAGCAAAGTAGCATCATTTTTCCTAGCTAACTCTGCCATGCCAAAGCTGCCTAAAGCACTAGTCTGCAAGGTTTCAATTGGATGTGCTTGATACTCGTCAGGAGACGCGTGTCCAGCCCATTAAGGTAAACATACATGTTTGTTCCATCATAGATGAAAGCGCCGAAGAGGCGGCCATTTAGCGGGGCGGATCCAGCTGGCGCCGTTAAAGTTACCCAAGCTCCACCGATATATAAGCCAAAAACAATGCTTCCATTAGCTAGGAGTTCAACATAAAACTGGTTAGCTTTATACACCAAGTACTGAGCAGCTGCAGATGTCGGCGAGAACCAGCATGTACATGAAAACTTGGATAAGCCGCCGAAATCAATTACATTAGCAGGCACATCAACATATGAACCGTTTCCATTAAACATTAAAACTTCTGTTTCTGGCCCTGGAATCCAAGTGCACCCAGAGCCTATTGTCCCATTATTTGCGTTTGGACTTTGATCTGTCGCCACTGTGCCTTGGCCTTCGCCAAGATGATAAAAGCCTAACAAACTTTGCAAGCTCACACTTGCACCCTGCATTTGATCACTGCTCACGGGCAAAGTACTAAGGGCTGCTGTTGAAGTTGCCATGGCATCGACTAGGTTGCTGAAGTCGTTAACTGAATGCACAATTTCAATAGTTGCCTTGGTCAAAGTTTTTGTTATGCAGCAAATTTCGTAGCTCCCCGAGAGCCCAAAAGCTGCACCGTTCGTAACGGTAACCAAGTCGCCGCTGTTGAGCAGTGCTGCCTGAGCAATATCGCACACGAGGGGAGAGCCGCTATTGGTTTGCTGGAGGCTTTGCAGGTATTCCGTTGCAAGGCTATTTAGTGTCGCTTGGCTCATAGCGATTTTGTTGGTTAAGGTTTTAACGCTGTAACCAGCGCCTGTGTTACCTGCTGAACCCGAAATAGCATTTCCAGCTTGATCGACGCCGCGGATAATTACTCCATCATAGCCCGCTTTGCTTCTGTCAATATCCACTTCGCTCTCTGTGTCAATTGTTATGGCAGTGGGCGTTTGACTTCCCTTTAAGGCGATATTTACGGTGTTGCCTGTATTGAACAAATTTAAGCCTAAAATATTGGCAACATTAAGCGCCGCGGTGTAACAGTCCGTTGAATTAAACTGTGTGCTAATGTCTGTTGTCGGGCAGGATCCAGCGGTCATGCCGCAAGCTGCGCAAATTGAAGCCAAGATTGACGATGCAGCCACATTATTATATTTTCCAGTGATGGTCTGCTTTTTCATTAATTCAAAAACGCTATTGTAAACCGTGGCTGTGATGTTGAGGAATTTTGCTTTGTATGCTCGTAGTAATCCAGCAAAGACGCTTGTGCTTCCCCAGAGGATTTGAATTTGCTGATCGGTTTGGACAAAAGCCAAGTTCACTGGTGTGTTAGGAAGAATAAAGTCTAATTCTTGTTCGCCGGATGCTCCTAACTGACCGTTGATTTCGTCAACTATCTGATCTATTACGGCGTCAGTTTTGGTAGTCCAGGTGCCGCCAGACAAATATTGGATCGTCCATGACATGTCTATAGCACCACGTAGTTTGCTGCAAACTTGAAGACAAGAGTAAATTTGATCGCTGGCTGATTGGCGTAATCTTTTGTTTCTGTGAAGGTTGCTTTGTCAAATTTCCATGTGGCGTTTAGACTGGGCCGAGGAGTGCTTAACGTAACCAGTAAATGGAGCATTCCCAGTAAGGGAATAATGTAAGTAGTGTCGATAATGCTTTTGCTTGATCCTGCTATGTAGAAAAAGCCTTCCATAGTTAAAGTGCGCACATCATTGCAGACGGAAACAAGAGTAGTTCCCTGCTCAGGTATATTGATTGAAGAATCATCTACCGTTGGAGATTCATCTGTATTAGTCTGTGGAGCAAATGGCAACGTAACTGTTGTGGACCCTTGCGATATTTGCCAACTCATTAATTTTTCCTCGCTATTAACATGTAATTCCACGCATTCCCGTCTGGATGTGCGTCTGCGATATTTTGATCCAAGTCTTAAAAGTCACAAAATACCTTAGCTGCAAACTATCCATCGTCCCATGAGTTTAAATTATTGTTTTTTCAAATGAAGTTAGGCAGTAGAAAATGCAAAAGCCACCCATAATTATAGAGATTCAGGAAGCAATCAAACTATGCGAAGAGGCAGGGCGTAAGCCGATACTTATACTCATTAACCCAGAAGTGTCAGATAGGCTGAGTGAAGAGGTGAAAAACTATCCACCAGGAACAATTTCCTTCAACGAAATTCTCGGATTAAAAGTGATTGAGAATCAAAAGATTAAAGATTTCTATATCGTTGACGAAAGAAGCTGGGCAGAACAGAAATGGTAAAACTTGTTCCAAACTAAATAACAAATATCTAAGTCACCTTGTTAATTATGCCTTTTTTGTACATTGCATCGCAGATGCCTTTGTTTACGGCGTCTCGTGTCTGCTTAAGTGAAGCTGTTCCGGTGATGCTGCCAATTGTGATGTTGGGTGAGCCGATTGTCACGTTGCTGGTTCCGCCGCCCCCCTTGACTGAGACGTTTCCTGCTAAGCCTTGAAGGCTAGATCCAAGCGTGTTAGTTTTATGCGTTAACTGATCGCTCAGCGCTATGCTCTGCGTAACCTGTTTGTTGAATTCTTCAGCCGCAGGCGCTGCGTGGGCAAAGCACAAATGGCTAAGAGCTGAGCCTAAGCCGCCGATTAAATCAGACAATGGTTTTACCGCATTTGCAACGGCGCCAATGGCTGTCTCAAAGGCTTTAACAGGCACTAATGCAAAGTCCAAATCTGCAACTAAAACTTCTTTGAAAAAGTTAGCTACCGGCAACAAAATGTTGCTGTATGCCCAGCTAAGCCCGCTCCATAAGGCATCTCCAGCATTTTTCAAAGCGTTAAATGCGGAAAGAACTGAGCCTCCTATTATGGTACCTATGTCGTTGATTACGTCGCGGAAGGGCTTGCAATACGTGTAAGCGGCTATTACACCTGCCACCAAAGCAGCAATGGCAAGAACGACTAAACCAATCGGGTTAGCATCCATAACAACGTCAAGAGCTGCCTGGGCGCCTTCCCACATTTGAGTCGCATGACTCGCCAAAGTCATAACATTAATTACTGCAGGAATGACCGTAAGAGCCGACATCATCAAGGTACTGTTATAGTTGCGGTTTGCCTCTGCCACTCGTTCTTGATCTACTTGCTGAGTTTCAATAGCTAAATTGAGCTTGCTTGTTGCATCTTGTGCTTGAATGCTGGTTTCGCCGTATTTTGCAACGGCCACGTTATAGGCTTGTTGCGCTAAGGTTACAGAGTTGGCCGCTTTTTCTTCTGTTAAATTCGCTCTTGCGAGTGATGTTTGCGCGTTTTCTATGTTATTTACAGCCATATACAACATGGCACCGCTCATCGCAGCGCTATTCATCTGCATGGCGTTTTGGCTGAAGCTTTGGCTTGAAGCCTCCGTTGCGTCGCTTGCTTCCCCAGTGCTGACGGTTATTTGGTTCATGCTTACTTGGGCTGTGCTTCCAGCTTGATTTAATGAATCCTGCATTTGGCTAGTATCAGCCTGCACGGTTGTCGTCATAGTTGAAACAGAGCTGGAGGTTTGTTGCATGCTATCTGAAACGTCGGTGCTCATTGCGTCGGAAGCTTCGCTGACATTGCTGCTCATATCGGTAAAGTTGCTGCTGACCTCTTGAAAAACGTCTGAGGCGTCATCAGTCGCAACAATGTCTATTTCTGCAGGAGCCCCACTCATTTTTTCAAACCTCGCTTAGACTTAGACCTATTTTTATCGCCAAAGCAATAGAGTATCCAGCCTACAAGAAACAGCAAACAACTTATTGGAAAAAGAATCGTGGCAATTATTTTCCGAATTATTTTATGGTGTTGTTTCATTTTTATCCCTCCG
Source organism: Candidatus Bathyarchaeota archaeon (assembly GCA_963767735.1). Taxonomy (GTDB): domain Archaea; phylum Thermoproteota; class Bathyarchaeia; order Bathyarchaeales; family Bathycorpusculaceae; genus Bathycorpusculum. The sequence continues at coordinate 152,393 of CAVYES010000004.1, forward strand.
ATAATTTGTGGTACCATACTGCTGATTGAATCAAAAACTCCAATTGAAAATTGGTTAAGCTTGCCGCGTACTCTAGGGTGTAGTGGTAGAGGTTGACGACGGCGGCGATCCGCTGGGCTTCGCTGCTCCAGTAGATCCAGTCATTGACCGCCTCAGCTGGCGCGGTAAAAAACCCTCATTAAGCAACGCCTTCTCCAATGCACGCACTAGATCCCAGGGCGCATCGCGCAGGTCTTTCTCGGTTAAGTCTGGGTAGCAGGGCTTCATCATCTTTAGAAGTGCCTGCAGTTCAAATTCGCGTTGATCATCCTTGTAGAATTTAGCCAAATCGCTCAGCTCGTTGTGGGTAAGTAACACGAATTTGACCCATCCGGCGCCGGGCACATTGGCCTCTTGCGGAACCTTACTGCTTTTGAGCAGGCCTACGCTAAAGTTTTTGAACCGCTCTTTCTGCTCTGCTTCATATTCGTTGAATGCCGCCTTAAGTTTCTCGAAACCTTCGCTATCAAATTTTTCTTCACTCATCAAATCACCTCATTTATCGTCAACTTAAATTTCTTTGATAACAGATTTTATCAAAAACGTTAAAATGAAGCAAAAAGGAAGCATGAAAGAAGTGATACGGTGGAAAAAGTGGGCTGGTCATCCCTGCACAAGATTCTTGGTGATACTACTAGGAGAAGTATTCTAGAGCTGGTTAAGGAAAAAGATGCGATTAGCTATACAGAAATAATGTCGACCTTGCGAATAACAAACACCGGCAGACTCAATTACCACATCAAGGCGTTGAATGGTCTTATATCTAAAGACGACCAGGGAAAGTACCATCTCACAGAGAAAGGACAGCTTGCAATTAACTTGCTTCAGGCCTTCCCTAAAAAAGTTCAGGCGGTGAATGTACCATTTATCACTAAGCATTCATTAAAGTTCGCCGCTGCTGCACTCTTGATAATTCTTGGGGTGTTTCTAATCGTCTTTGCTTTTGTTTTCGCCATTTCATCGTTCCAAGCCGAGGTTGCTACCGCGAGCTATCGTTTTCCCGACCGAACTCTACCCCCGAATACAACTATATTTCTAATGGGAGGAAATGTTCAAAATGCTTCACGATATACCATTCATTGGAATGCCTCAAATCCAATAAACATCTATGTCCTGAATTCAACTCAATATGATGCTTTACCACTTGAGCATAATACAAATGGGGTTTTGTCGAATTTCACTGGGATGCCCTCAGTGTACTTAGATAAATACACTTTGAAAAGCGATCGTGTTTCGCTGACACTTCCTCAAGGTCAATATTGGTTTTACGCAGGATCGACGAGTAATACTACATTGGATTCGCTCTTGGTGACTCAAAAGATAAACCTGACTGGCGGGCCATCACTTTTAGAAAACTTAGAAAACTTGACTCCAGTTGGTCTGGGAATTATTATGATTGTCCTTGGCATTTTAATTCGTACTCGTCGGGTTTGGCGATAAGAAAAACCTAAACGAAGAGAAAGAAAAGCACTAGAATGTGCTTGTGGCCACACTTTGCGCTTCACCGCTAATATCGTTTGCAATGGTGCCTTTCTGCCCGTTTTTCACGCTGTAAGCCGTTAGGACTACGTTGCTTAACGTGATTTTTGGAGTCCCAGACCCTGTAGTCGTACCTTGTGGACCCCAAATAACCGTAACCAACGTGCCGTTTAGAACATCTGTAAGTAATGCTGCGTAGTTTGCTGGAACATAAAGTGCTGAAGCCTTGAAGGTGTAGGATTGGTTGCCGCTTGCCGTGAAAGCTGGCGATGGAGATCCGCCTGAAGCGCAAACGTATTCCTTAATCATTTCCGCTTTAACATCCAAAGTGAAGTCAGTGAGGAAACCGATTGCCGCTCCGCCCACCTGAACAACTGCATTCCGACTTAGAACTGGCGTAGTAGCTAAACTCATAATTTTTCACCTCGATTACAATGATTACTTTGAAGACCGTTAACCTTGAAGTAAATCTTGGATTTGCTGCTCAATCTCAGGAGCGAATTCGCTAAGATGCTGATTAACAGAGTTAGTAAGGAAAAGCCTCGCAGACATCTTTCTAGTGCCAAACTCCACATAATACGCATAAGGCGCTGTAGCCTTGATTTTGATTTGAAAATTGCTGGGTTGCTCGATTGCTATTGTACTTTTTAAATATCCCGTTCTGACTGGAACTAACGTGTTTGCAGTCGCCAAAATATCTTGAGCAACATTCATCATAGCCCGCCCCACAGCCTCCGGGTACTGCTCACCAAGGCAATCAAAGCAACTGCTCAGCACATCAAAATTTGACAAGTTGACCCGAATAGAAAGACTCAAATTTTTTCACCTTTGATGGAGGCCGCTGTTTTCTTCTAAGCTATTTTCGTTACTCTGTGTTCTACTAGAACCTGGGAACCGTTTTTGTAAGTCACAGTCCAAGATGTAAATCGAGTTTTAAATTTCTGGTTTGCCGCCCTTTTTTGTTCTGCCATTTATTTCACCTGCCTATTGAGTTGAAATGCTGAAGTACACGGCGTCAACGTTGATCATGACGCGGGTTACTTCGGTTGCGTTACTGTGAATTGGTTCTCCGGTTACTGCATAGTTTGGGTCTTGCAAGTGGATAATGCGGGTAACTTCAGCCTGCAATGCTTCTAAAGTGGATTCTGCAGTCGCTAAATCAGCTGTGCTTTGGCTTGCGTTAATAACCATTATGTCGACGACAAGTTTTTCAGTAACCAGGTAGCATTCACGGCTAAGCGCATCAACTTGTTTGTTGGGGCTCGCATTATAGACGGCTATTTGCAGCGGTCCTTTTCCCTGAGTAATCCCAATCACATCCATACGCGTTATAGGCCACAAAATATTTGCGGCAGCCACCGGACTTGATAGCCCCCAATTCTCCTGCAGCAACTCCGAAACTGCATTAGCCTGATTAACTGACATAACGTTAAACTCCCCTATTGAAAGAAATAAGGCCCGCGACCTGGAACCCTAAACCCAAGAGTAGCTTTAGCTCCTGCAGCAACAGTTGATAGATTTACTATGTTATGGTTAAAACTGGTTTGGTAACTCTGCACTGCCTCTTGCAAAGCAAACTTTTCAATTGTGCCCTTCGTAACGAAAAGATCGCCTAACTTATAATCAGTTGCTCCAAGCATTATCCCGCCACTAGCAGCTACCAAAATATCAATACAAGCTAAATCTGTAGCCGCTAACTCAGCTGCAGGTTCACGAGGATCTAAACAACCAGGACCACTCAAAGAGGGCACAAGGCTAAAAATGTACTTATTAGCATGATCAATCTGACTCTGTAAGCAACTTTCAGAAATAGTTAAGCCAAAAATGGTACAATTGCCATTATCGTCAGGGCCAGTAATATTTAGATGGCTTACAACTTCACTTAGCGTAGTGAAAGCAGGAGTAAAAGGAACCCAACTCATATTTTCAAATCACCTTAAATAATTTGCACCGGAAAAAACTATTGTGCTTAGTTAAGATTTGTTTTTTCAAATTACGGTTGATATGTAGCAATGTAAGTATAAGTTCCGACTGCTCCGTTTGCCGTGAATCCTGTAGTTGAAATCGAAGAGGGATAATATGCTGTTGTAGTGCTGAAGTCTGGAGTTAATGAAATAAGAGGTGTTCCCGCCATTGCCGTTCCGAAAGTCGCAGTTGCTGTTGACCCAGAGCTAATTGTTACCGTTCCGGATTCCTGTGTGACAAAGCCGCCAATTCCGCTAAAACTTTCTGTTGCTTCATGCGATCCTGAATAGACGCCTGATAAACCAGGGTACATCATGCCGCCTGTTACGGTTAAATATGTACCGCCATTAGTTTGCAAAGCATAACTGGCTTGTTCTCCTGAAACCCAACCTAACGTATTCGCGTTTACCTGCAAGTTGCTTCCCCATTGAAGTTCAACTTCTGCATATGTTCCTGAACTTGCTTGGCTATTTTGATAAATGTCGTTGCAATCAATAATTTCTTGATTTCCGTTTGTTAAAATGCCATATAACCCATTCTGTTTTATTGGGTCATTATTGGCAACTGTAACAAAAGTAGCGGCAGTAGCGTTAATCCCGCAGCCGCCGTTTAAGGTAATTGCATGGTTAAGTGTAATTATCGCATTTGCCATGCCATTTCCCGAAGCATCTAATTGAATGCCATCTCCATTGTTACTCTCAAACCACGAAAGAGTAATAGTTGAGTAATATTGATTTCCGCTGCTATCTCCTGAAAAGCATAATCCGTTATTGTAAGCTCCATACGCGCACACATCTAAAAATGTTGTATCGCTAATTTGTCCATAAACGTAGATGTCATTGGAGTATTCAGCTGTTTGATGTGCTTTGTTTCCATCAAGAGATATATCCTCGACTCCCGCAAAATGAACAAATGAACCAGTAACATAAGGTGTAACTTCAAACAGGTTGCAGTTTGCGCCGCTTGCTAATGTGATAGTTAGGTGAGAACTTAATCCAGATACGCCTAGACCTTTAGCGTATTCTCCGCTATAGACGTATAATGTTGATGGTGCTGTATAGTAAGGGTCAACGAAAACAAAGTTGCCGCCAATTTGATAACTCGCTGCTGTTGCAGAGTTAAAGGTAGTTGCAAGATTGTGGTTTGCGTACCATATTGTTCCGTCTGGCTTCATCGCCATATTAAAAACGTTTGGCAAAACAGTTATTGAATATGTCCCATTCGTCAGTATTGAGTATAAGCCGCTTTGATAATAGCCGAATTGTGAAGCAAAATCACCGCCTGTAATCTTAGCGCCGTTTCCGACACTTGCGAAATCTAAGCCTGTTACTAAAGGATCACAGTCAAGCCAACAACCAGCAGGAACAGCTAAAGCATCACCTGTCATAATCATTGGTCCAACGATAATGTGAGAAGGATTTATGGCAAATACTGAAGAAAAAACTGAAGCCTGATTTGTTGAAGATTTGATAATTGTTCCGTTTGGTGCTTTTGCGTCATATAAACTATTAGTAGCAAACGCTGGGTCCTTGTAAATTTGCCAAGAAGGCGTTATCTGCTGAGTACTTGAAACATTATTAACAACAAGCGAAACACCAACGAGCGCAACGACAATACTCGCAATTAAGGCAGCAACAACTGCAGTCTTTTGAGTTGAAGTCATGCCCGTAACAGCTGAAGTTGTTGATGCCGGCGAAGAACCTCCGCCTGGGGGCGGTTGATAACCAAAAAAAGGAAGCTTCCTCAAACAACAGAGCCTCCACAATCAACGTGTAAAACTTGGCTGCCACTATTAGCAACAACCCAAATCAAATTTAACTGAGTATTAAGCTTCTCTTCAGCAGCGCCGGCAATTAAAGGAAACTTTTGTGCGCTGCTATTTCCAACCTTAATTACATCAGTATTATTTGAGTCAGCAAGTAAGGTTACAGATGCTCGTTGTAATGTATCGGTACTTATAGCTGCAGGGATTGTAGTTACAGTTACGTCGAAAGATAGACTATCAGGTTGACCTTTAACTCCACTCATCTTAAATTCCTCTTAATAGTTTTTTCATTTTATTTTTGTCCGGTTTACCTAATCTAAATTATAATTTCAGTTATTATGAAAACTTAAAAAAAGAAAAGGAAAATTTTATGCTGTTTATGCTGGTGGACCTGCTGCAGGAGGTTGAGCCGTTGGAGTAGCAGATTGAGGAGTAGTATCAGTGGCTGGAGCTTGTGCGGGCTCTAAATCAGCAAGAACTGCTAATGCAGTATTATACGCTAAGTCACCTGCAGCCCAGCCTGCTAAGAGCGCAGTCACTAAGAAAGCCATAGTTAAACCTGTAATTGCAGAAGGCAGAGTTATGCTTGTCATGGTCTGAGAAGCGATGTAAAGAACTGCACCTATAGCTATAATCAAAGCAATAAGGTGTGCTTTGTTAAAGAAATTATAGTTACCAAGTTGCTGTCCTTTACTATACAGCTTCACGAGAGCACCAACAACTATGCAAATATAAACAGCTAATTGAATTATCGATATATCCATATATTCACCCCCTCTAAAAACCTGTTTTTGCCCGCTTCTCCAAGCTAGAAATCAGAATGCAAAAACTGAATTTCATAAACACTAAAGCGGGCCAATGTTTTTAACCTGGCGACGCCGGCTTTACGGTCTCAAACTTAAAAGATTGAGGCAGACAAAAGTATCTAATTTTACTAGTTTGTTTAACTTGTTGCGAGACCTGTGATTGCGGCTAGGCACTGGGCGTTAGTAACTACTGGGGCATATCTTGTTGTTAGAATTGGCTTCACGACTTCTTTGCTTTTGATCAGTTCTACATCGGTTGTCAAAGGTCTACGCACTAGGAAATATCCCATTGGTGCGTAAGCAGCTGAAAGGTTCTTGCCTGTAGATATGCAGTATATTGTGCCTGCGGGTACGACGTTGCTCCAGCAAAGTTCCCATTCGCCAAGCATCTGAATCGGCTTCTGGGTGATCGGCGATATCTCATCACGGTACAAGCTGTAGTTAGGTAGGTTCTTGATGTCACGCTTCTGAATCGGATTGCAAAGTATTGTATCCATCAAAAAGTCGCCAGCATTGATCAAAGCCTCAGCAGCGTTGAAGTCTTCCATACCTGCAGTGTTTGCCGCTGTGAAAACGGTGCCCGTGACGGTTACGGTTTTTCCTGTGCCCGCAAAACTATTAGTGCCCAAAGACGTAATCGCATTGCCAATAACAGTTATGCAGTCAAGCTCAATCTGGAAGGCTAAACGTCTAGCAAGTCTTTTTAGTTGTTGATTAATCACTGGCAAATCAACGTCTTCCACGACTTCTTTAGGAATTTCAACAGCTTCGCCGCGTTTGTAGGGGCTAACGGTCGCGTATTTGTATGGTGTGAAATCAACTGGAACCGCAGAGCCTGGAGCAACTTCACTGATCCCCACACTATGAGAACCGTTCTCTATTGGGTAAGTCTTCGTTCGCCCACGCTTCAAAACATCATCAGTAAACAAGCGTTTCGCAATTAAGTTTGGCATAGTCATTTCAATGATAACCTGGTTCAACTCGGGGTATTGAATGGCAGCTGAATCAACAAAAGTTAAAGCATCTTCATTAAAGCTCATAGTTCTTTTTTTCCTCCCTCTTCCTTTTTACTATTTATTTTGGGTTTTTGCTTCGGTTTATCCGAATATTATTTGCACCAGCGCATTGTTAGCTCCGCCAACGGCCACAACCCCTCTCCGACCCATCTGAGCATTAATGGCAGCTATTGTTAACGTCAATGGAAAGCTTGTGTCAAGAGCAGTTAAAGCTGCCAAGTTTGTAATGCCACCGTTTCCTGAAGTGATTACTTGGCCTGCCGTGAGAGCTCCGCCGGAAGTGTTTTTGCATCGTATCCTATGCCCGAAAACGTAGACGTTTAGCAGCTTATTGCCAAAACTATCCGTTGGAATAATTGATTGTACAAAGCCAACGAACGCGGGGTTTTCTCCTGTGCATAAGCTAACTGCTGGAGTGAAGCCGTTGTCACTGGAAATGTAAACGGGATCGCCTACGGCAGGATTCGTATAGCCTGTGTCTGCGCGGAAAGTCTGCTCGAGATCTGGAATAACCTTAGGCCCGACACCATCAAATGCTTGTCCTTGCGACATTATGCTTCCTCCTCTTCTGCAGGCTGTGTTAGATCTGCAGTTAAGCCGCCCATACGCTTCGCAGCTGCAGCCAATTCAAGGCCTGCACTTCTCAGATTGCCTTTTTTAGCGAAAATGTTGTTTAATCGTTGAGCATCATCAATTGGCAAAGATGCGTTGAAGTTTCCCACTTGCCCTTTGCCTGTGGGCTTAGGCTTAGGTATCGCTGCCGCCACTGCGGCTTTAACGTCCGATTCCACTTTTGCCTCAAGTTTCTTAGTTGACTCCGCAATTGCCGCTTTGCAAGCATCCATAATTTGTGTTGTGTTCTTTGTCAATGCGTCTTCAAATTGTTGATAGGTCAATTCTGTGCCTGCTTTGGCTGGAGCTTCTGGTGCTACTGGTGCTTCTACTGGTTTTTCTGCACTCATTTTTTGGTTTTCTCCTGTTTTGTTTAGTTGGTTTAGTCCGTGATAGTCGGACTGTACCTGTGACTTCAGCGACTTGATGCCGCATGGACACTTCGCCTTATCCGCGCATTCGCATACAGAAGCGACCAGTGCTTTGCGCTGCGATTCATCCATAGCCGCGGCGAACCCTTTCAAATGAAAAATGTTATTTTCATACGCGCCCTCAGCAACGATGCTCAGCTCGACGCAACGGGGTTTATGCACGATCTCCCAAGCACCTGCGCACAAGTGAACCATTGCCATGTTAGCATCCCGCGTCTTGCCCTGGCACAAACTACAAACAATATCATCCGAGACAACTTTGGGGCTAACCACACGCAAATACTTCTTTTCAATCTGAGTCAAAAGCACTGGGTCACCGGATACTTCGGCCTCAAAAAAGACGATATCGCCCAAACGCTTAGTCTTAGTAACTAAACCCTTAATTGCTTCAATTTTTTCGTCGTGATTAATCCGAACCTGTGCATCCTTAAGAGTAGAAGCGAAATAATCCAGGTCTTCATCCGGAACTTGCCAACGATTCTTGTTAACTGATGAATCAATTGCCTGGCCTTCAATGATGCCTGTTTTCCTTAAGTCATCAAGGCTAGCTTTAACGTCAACGTCATAGAGCAATTCCAAGTTTGATTCGCCACACTAATTTTCTTTAACTTTTTTGATAATCCGACTGCTTGACACAATAGCACAAGCAGTTTGGGTGAACGTTGCAGGCGAAAGTGTCATCGGCTACAAAGACTCCGTATGGAAAAATATCCAGCAAATCGTCAGGGTCCTCAAGCTCGTATGTGTCGCCGCTATAATCGTCGCATTTTTTGCAAGTGTTAGGATTGCCTGAGTTAACGAACAGCCATGTTGAAAATTTTATGTTAGGATCCACAACAGCGGCTTGGAAGCTTTTAACTGCCATAATCGCGTTAACTACGTTCGGATACATCTCCAGCATGAGCCTTCCGTTTTTCACAATTTGATGCCTTGGTTAAGAAACTTTGACTAAACTTGGTCAAGAAACTTTTACGAATAGACTTTTATCGCTAACTATTTAATTATTATTTATGCGTAAAATAAGCAGAAATATTTCATGGAGCCTCTTATTGCCATTAGTCATGCTGAGCCTAATTAGTCCGATGCCGAAAGTGATGGCTCAAAGTGGCACAAACGTGAGCTATATAATCAGCACAGATACTACTTGGACCCAGGGAAACAGTCCATACAATTTTACAGGAAATGTCCTTATCCCCACTGGCGTTACCTTAACAATAGGCAATGGTGCCACCGTTGACCTCAACAGCTATTACCTAGAAGTTAACGGTACACTAATTATTCAACCAGGTGCAACCATTAACATTGGGCTCATAGGAGATGGCATAGATGTTTATGGCACTATGTCCACCGAAGGCACAAGCGCAAATCCAATTCAAATAATTGGCAGCGTGCAAGGTCACATTTCTTTTGACGCCTATTCCGCTGTTTGGTTCTATTCCACCAGTACTAGCTGGGACCCACAGACAAACTCCGGCTCCCTCATAGAGAACACCATTTTTAGCCAGACAGGATTGGAAGTGCAGAGCGGAACAAGAATTATTAACAGCACTTTCCTAAGTGGAGGATTAACGGTAGAAAGCGCCTCACCCACAATCGTAAACAATGACATTACAAATGGTCTGAGCGTTATTCAAAACCCTAACATCCCAAACAACGCCACTGCAATACAGCCTGAAATTTCAAACAATACCATTGCCGGAGGCCTCTATCTCGACGCAGGCGGCGGGGTAGTAAACGACAACACTATCACCGGCGGAAGCAGTGGCGCGTTGTTTTTAAGCGACGAGTACGGAGACCCTGTTTCCACCGTTGTCCTCCGAAATCTTATAAACAACAGTCCTATCGGAATTTCTTGCTACATACAAAGCTCCTACAACAATGAAGCAATTATCGAGAACAATACAGTCACCAATAATACGGTAGGCGTTCAGATAGGAAGCACAAACGTGTCATCCATAATTAACAATAACATTTACGGAAATTCATACAACGCAAAACTCTCTGGAGTATCATCACAAATTAGTTTACCGAATAATTGGTGGGGAACTACCGATGTTCAAGCAATCAACCAAACAATGTACGACTTCAAATACGACTTCACGCTTGGCACAATAAACTTTTTACCCATTTTAACCGCCTCAAATCCCCAAGCCCTACCTAACCCGACTGCACCAACAACAACACCTGCTCCCACTTCAAGCCCGACACCGGCCCCAGCAACACCAACTCCGACGCCAACCCAAGCACCAACACCTTTGCAGACAGCAACTTCGATCCCAACATCAACATCAACCCCAAGTTCTACGCAATCCCCAACTTCAACACCTGCAGTTCCAGAGTTTCCATCATTAATTGTAATTCTGACGTTATTGATTGCAGTATCCATATCCTTTGCAGTTATGGTGTTAAGGCAGTCAAGACAGAGCTCGCACAAGATACGAAGCCCCATTACCCGCCTTAACCAATTTCAAAGGTAACTTACCTGGAACTTTTTGCGGTTCTTTCGGTACATCAAAACGGTTAAGCGAATCATCCTGGCCTTGCGGAGGTTCTTGTGGCGTCGTTGGCTGCTGAGGCTGAGACTTCAAGTTGCCCTTAATCGTTTCTGACATACCGAGTTCAGCACGGGCTTCCACGTCGCCCATCAACATGTTATTGTACAAGTCGATAACACGTGACATCTTGATGTCCGTTGGAGGCTCCCAAATTGGCTTCCACTTAATCTTAGGAATCTTATCGGGGACAATCAGGCTGTCTGGGAAGTCTCCGCGTAAAATCAGTGGGAACAGTTGTGTTTCATAAACGCCACTCCGGTGCTTTTGGCGCATGCGCAGCCGAGTGACGAATTCTTGCATAACAATATCGGCAGTGGCACGGTTTGCGCCCTCGCTTTCTCCGAGAAAAATCTTGGGAACTCCAAGCTGAGAATCCCTTTGGCGTTCCAGATATTCAATCCACCACTCAGCCTTCAAGTCCTTAGTCATTGAGGCCTGCGGGTTGACCTTGACGTCTCCTCTTACCGTCAGATCGGTGCCTTGATCACGTATAGCAACTTCAGTGGAGAGCGCTTGGATACGTTCGTCACTCCAAGGCAAAGGCTCACCGGGGCGACCATCTCCGCCGCATTGGAGCACAAGCATGGGCTTGGTGTAAATCTTCATGATTTTAGCCATGTCAACTTGAAAATCATCAATCAATGCTTGAACATGCAAAATGGATCGCAAAGAAGAAGTACCATAAGCATTTTCAAACTGCCAAGACTTAACCCCGTTTAAAGTCCGATAAATTTCTTCAGGATCAAAAACAACAGGCGGGTAAGAACTAAGCTGCACATAGCCAAAAATGTTCTTGTAGCAATCCTGCCGCACACGCATATAGCACGGATCAAGCGTTTTCAGCCACTCGACACGACTTGAATCCTCATCCATACAGGGCTCGGTATAACTGGTGCCAAACACTAGCGCGTCAGTTTCTTCACTGCGCATAGTGGAAAGTAAATCATGCGACTCAATCCACTCCTCCAAAAAATTCCTAAAAGTTGACGTGCCCCCTTCAAGAACTAGACCGTTTGAAATTTCAAGATTTACCTTAACATCAACTGAAGATTGGATACGAGGAACAAACGAGTACAAGGCCTTATATTTTGGCAAATCCTCGACCGGATTAACTCCCCAAATGCGGTCCCAAATAGACGTATACGGACTGCTGACAAAGCCTATGCCAGCCGCTTTCAAACTATAATTATTAACATACTGCATCAAGCTCCAGTCGCCACGCCAGGCAACAGGAACCTCACGCTCACGCTGCTCTACAGCTACCTCATTAGGTACATTACGCAGGGAATTGGGCATCGTTAACGACAAATCTTTCCTTAGCGGCAACGGCGGTTTCCCCTACGATTTTTTCTCCTCTGTTTTCTTTTCAACTTTGTTTTCTTCAATGTCAGCTGTTATTTGTAGTTCATCCAAAACAACATCCCGCATTAGGTCTACGCCGTTGATTTTCAGATGCAGCATGCCCATACGCACATTGGCAACTTCAATCCCAAGAACCCGAACAACTTCATCACGGGCACTTGCAAACAGCAAAGTTTTTTCCATTAATCTTCACTTTCAAACGTTTTTTTCTTTATCACTGCCATGCCGACTCCTGGAATAGGTAACGGCGACTTTACAGAACATAGAACAGCCAACGAAGTGCTCCAGAAAACATCATCGTGCCCTCCTTCGGGATGACTAAAGCGCAAATGTCCTGTCTTCATGAGTTCAAACTTTTCAATATTCAATTCCGCTGTAAGATCAATATCGGCTATTTTTCTCGTCGGAACATATGGGATCTTTACTTCGCCATTGCGCATCTTTTCTCTTAGAATCGTCGCCATCTCTTCTTTAGAATTGATTGTGAAATTTACCCCAGTTACGCCTTGGATCCCGCTGCGAACCATATCTTCAACAATATAGTTTCCAACTCCTGTGACGTCGGCACGCACTGCTCGAACTATTTTCCAGCGATCTTGCAGGCTCCTGATATAACCTATGACGCTTGCATACTCGGTATGCAACGGAAAGCGATGAACATGAACCACTCTCAGCATTGACCCTTGCTTCTCAACCACCAACACAACACTGAAATCATGTTCCTTGCCAAAATCAACACCCACATAAAACTCGCCATTCGGTTGGGCTTGAAAATCATAAAATGCAAGTTGACCATCAATGCAACTGACGATAAGGCTCTGTGTTAACCATGCATCAATATCCTCGACGAATTCAGACATGAACTCCCGCTGAAAACGCTCAAATGGCAACTGGCTTCGCATCTCATCGATAAAACTCTGCTTAACCAAACCACTCCGGACAACATCCTCGCATGTTACAGTGTGCTTGCTGAATTCTGGCGCTTGGCACATACGGTAGAAAACACTGTCTTTACTCCATGGAGTGCTACTAGCAATTAAGGTGCCATCGGTAGTTGACAGCATAGGGTAGAGTACGTTGTAGAAGACCAGTCTATCATCTTTAAAGAATCCTGATTCATCAGTGATAACTTGGGACGCTGTGTAGCCACGAAGCAACTGGGGACTATTAGGCAAAGCAACAATACGACTTCCATTCTTAAAACGGATTGTTGTACGTTGCATCCTATCAACAAGCTCCACGCTTTTACATTTTGATAAGCTTGAAAGAAAGTCTTGAATGCGATCACTCATAATCATGCTCTGTCGCAACGTTGGCGCAACAATTAGAGTTACCGTTTTAGGATACTTGCATGCAAACCAGATAGCCCTCAAAGCTATACATGTGGTTTTTCCAGCTTGTCTACTCCAACGAACAACAATGCGCTTACTCGTGTCCCGGAGGAGCCCAGCTTGGTACACCTTTGGGTCGAAACCAAAGAAGGCTTGCGCAAAAGCAACAGGATCATCGGGAATCACTAATTCTTTCGGAAGCTGTTTTGCTCCTTCCAGGTTTTTCTTCCTCAACTCGATCATCCTTTCTACATTGTTCAGTTTGGAACTCACCGATCTCATCGACTAGTCGCTCCAACTTCGCTAAATCCTCATTAAACTGGCGTTCATCAAATCCTTTTGCCAAGTTACCCATTGCCAAAGCAACATGGGCGGCTACATGACCCCACATCTGCCGCTGTTGTAAGTGAATCGGTTTCTCATCTTCGCCGATTTTTTGTTCGACTGGCTCACCTTTTGCGATGGAACTGGCCAACGTAAATAATGCTTCCAACTGATCCATTGTTCTCTTTCTAAGTTGCTGGGTATTATAGTCCACTTCTCTATGGAGAAAAAAAATACGTCTTTCAACCAAAACTGTGTAGCTTGGTTTGTGTCTCATTTTACTCCTCCAAAATTTTTGTTCGGCTTATTAACTTGACTTCACTAGGGTTTTCTTCTATTTGTAAACTTCCTCTTCCGTATGAATCAATTAGCACTTCGCCTTTTTCAACATCAGGCACAAGATGAACCTCAATAGGATCTTTAAACTGCCCTAACACTTCTAAACGAGTAGTTCGGGAGATAACTTCAGCTAATTTCTTATCATGGAAACTGTCATGAAGGATAATTTTCCGTATTTTTGCAGCCTGCACTTTCAAAATATTTTTCTTATGCATAATATCCCCTATGGGCCACTCTTTAGGCGGCGAGGTGAAACCCAAGGACGCTTTAACAAGCGTGCCTTAAGCTCCATCTCTCTCTATATTGTTAAAAGTTAAAGGAATTCTGGCACACCCAAAGTACAGTGGACGTAACGGGCAGTAACGAAGTGCACTATACTTTATTACACTTCTGAAAGTTATGTGTTAAAAAAGGGACATATTGCCTCATTCTGGAAATAATAATTTCATGCGATTTTCTTTTCTGTGAGCATTTCAAAGAAAAGAGTCAACGTGGCCAGCTCAATTATCAATGTACTTTCATCTGCTTCTTTGACGAAAATGTCTAAGTCCAGCTGATTCAGGAATAGAGAGACATACGCTCTTGTAGTGGGTTGAAAGAGCGTAACTTGAATACCTTGTATAGCATGTTTAAAGCCTGCTTTTTCTAGGAAACCCTGTTTCTCCAGGGCTTTTACTCTGCGATTGACATTGGTGTACTTAGTATTGGTCAATCCTTTCAGTTGCCTCACCGTTTTTGCTATATCGTAGATTGTCTGAGGACTATTTTGGGTTATGATAATCAGGATAGCATGATTTAATTTGGTTTCTCTTCCTTTGAAAACGCTAAGCTTTGCGTATTTGCTCTTCTTGCGAGACAAATTTTTGGTTTTTACTCCTTTTCTAAAAGTTATGTTTTGTGGGTTTAGGGGGTCGGTGTTTGCAGAACCTTGTACGGATTCTGACTTACAATTGCAGGAACCGGAGCTCTCACGAAGGACAGCGTTAGGAGACGAAACCTCTGATGTAAGTCCAACCATTCCCTCCCATCCCTCTTAAACTGTCCATTAGAGACTTATTGCCCTGTAGCATAGTGAAGAAAAGAGGACGATTTTGCCTTCCACGTAGCGCTTGTATAGTCCAGGGTGTTCTTCTCTGAATAATTCTTCAGCATTTTTGTTTTCAAATACAGGTAAAGCATAAGCGCCGATGTTGTCTAAGTCAAATTGGCAGAAGGGAACTCCGATCCTGTTAGTGCCATCAGCTAAAAAGAGGTAGCTAGTAACACCCGCTGACGGTTTGCCACAGACAATGCAGGGCGTTCTGCCTTTCATGTATGGCCCCCTTTTGGCACGAGCCTTCGTTTTTGGAACTTGAGAAGTGTCAGTCATATAGTTGCCTCGGAGGCTATTTGAAAAATTCTTCATCACGGACGTGCTCGCTTATCTGGATGAAGCAGCGTTTTTTGCAGAAATCAAGGATCTTTAATAGCGTTGGGTCGTCGCCTGCATTGAATTCTTTCTTGAAGCCGACTCTTCCAGTTTGTACTCTTACCTCAATGGTTCCATCGTTGCCAAGGAGCTGGTAGAAACCAAGTTTTTCCCCAGCATATTCCGCGAGGACATCCCAGTCCTCAATTAAATTTACCAATTTGTTGTCACCTTCCATGACTTGCAGGCTAAGCATAAAAAGCATCTATCGCTGCAAAGCCATGATGGCTTTGTGAGGGGTTACAAAGCCACTATTTCTTTAAAAGACATATCTGCTATAACATGGAATCATTGAACTTGAGCAACTTCTCTTCATTAGCAGTTAAGAGAAAATTTTCAATGTTTTTTTCGCCCACTCTTAAGGCTCCTATTCCTCTGAGGTTTATAGCATAGAGATCAGAAGGCCAGCCAGGCTTTGAGGGTCTCTGTCCCACTTTGCTTATCCAGCCTTGCTCTTGCAATGCATCCATGCGCCTGTAGACTGTGTTCTTGTCAGTGTGCTTGAATTCTGTGACGCGCCTTACCTCAAGGGCTACGTCATATTTTGTCAAGGGCTTTATTGAGCTGCAAAGGATCAGGAGTACTAGGCGGTTTAGCGGCCCTTCTTTGCCACTGAACAATCGAAGCGGTGTACCTTTCTCCTTGTCCCACGCCAAAGTTTTCTGCTCTCCCCTCGACTTTGGAAGGAAGAAGCAAGGCGCTGAAACCTGCTTATTACATTAGTGCTGATTATTTTTTGCGTTTTGTTCGAGGGAAAATTTTTCTAGCGCTAGAAATGGCTTGGGCAAAATTCATTCTTTGAGGCTTTATAAAGTAAACTTGCTTTTTAATGGAGCAGGCTTAATTTGAAAGCGTTTTTTGCAGTGTTTTGTCGAGGGTTTTTTCGTCTTTTTCTAGCGCTAGAAACGTTTTAGCCAGCATATTTCTAGCGTAGAAAAAACAGAAAGACTATTGAAATTCTGTTTGCGGGGGCGTTTTTTCAAAAACTATGTTTGTACGGATCATTTGGTTGGCAGACCTTGAGTTTTGTTTCTTCTGAAAGTTACATTGATTATTTCTTCTTCATCTGTTTCTTGTTCGTTCCATTCGACTTCAAAATCTTTTTTCGTCTTCGCTCCAACTTTGTTATGAAGCTTCACCGGAAAATTCACAGAGCAGATTCTATAGAGGTGATCCTTCCCCTTGTAACTTTTATTCATCCAGCGACTTTGAAACCTAACCATTTTACTCCTCCCAAACACGTCCATTTCGAAGCGACTCAAACACAAGAAACAGTGTTCTTTCTGTTTAATTTTTTTTCATGAATTTTTATCAAAAAAACTTATCCTATGTCAAGCTTGCTTTTGTGATGTATCATTTGAAGTTTCTTTGTTTGCAATGTTTGAAGTTGGTGTAAAGATGACTATTATGCTCCCGTATTCTTCTTTGGCGTCCCAGTCGAAGTCTTGAGTGAAAATAGGCTTGAGCATTTTGCTACATTTTTTAGGAAAAACGAATTCTATTGCTTCAATATTATCATCCCACTTTTTCTTGCCTCCTTCCTCAATAGGTTTCCTTACAGTTCTTTCAAGTATTACTGAAACCGTGTTTGTTCACCTCCCCGCTTCTTTGCCACAACAAATCTTTTAGCTGATATTCGAGCTGCTGAATTTTCTTCTGTTGAGATAGCAGTATGCATATGGCCATGGGTTCAAAGGTTATTGGGTTGCATGCGCAGCTGCCGGCAGATGCAAGATTTCTACACATATCCATCATCTCATCAAAAGCTGCTTTTTCTTCCTCGTTTGGCAGCGCATTGCGAAAGTTCTCCCAGTGGTGTATTTCGTCTTCCAATGCCATTCGATAAGAAGGCACAGTCTTACCCATAACCTGCTAAACCTCCAAACAATCTAATTTCTTTATCATAGGCGCTCACTTGGGGCTACAGCTTTTGAGTGAAATCGCTTAAAAAGTAACTGTTGAAACGAACTTTTGGAGCAGTGGAGGGATAAGTGAAAGTGAAAAACAGAGATTGTTTTCTGCGTTGCCTGTGAAAAATTAGAGATGACTTTTGATTAGTATTCTGGTGGCTTACTGTTATAAATCATATACAGCTTGTAGAAAGTTGTTTGAGCGAAATGCAAATTCCATGAGAGCGTGCGTAGCCAATGATGCAGCACAATGGTGCTAGCGCGCTGCTTGATAGAAAAAGAAAAAGGAATTTTAAGTCACGGTTGTAGTTTTTGCTTCTTGTGCTGCTTGTGGAGCATTCTGTTTGACAGCGTTGATGCCATTAACAATGTTTGTTACTGCATCGGTTAGGTTGCCGTCTATGAGTTCTTCGCTGGCTTTAACAATAGAGATAACGCCAACAACGGTTAATCCGATGCCTGAGTAGCCTATGCCTGTTGCAACAAAAGCAGTGATCCCTAGGATTGTTACGATTACACTAAGAACAGCTTATAATCTTATTTTAGTTTTATTCTCAGTTCGCGGTTCGTTGGTGAAGGTTTGAGTGAATGGCACATTTGACTGTTATGTTGGCTCTAGCGTTATCTCTATGAGGCAGCCTGAAATGTTTGCCTTTTCGCCTTGCAAAACCAAAAGGGGCGTTCTCGGAATGTGTATTCGGCCGTCTTTCATCATTTTTACGTAAAAGAACTGCCATCCTCGCCCTAGGTCTAGGGCGTTTATGCCTACTTTTAAGATCTGTTCTGGCTCCATTTTGAACTGCCAACGAATCAACTTTGGAACTTGAATGTTGTTGTTTTTCTCAAGAACTCCTTGAAACGTTACTTTTCTAGTAAGCGGCATACAGGAACGCTTACTTTCTATTACTTTTTATTACTTTCTGTTACTTTCCTTTACTTTCTGTTACATTCCTTTACTTTTCCTTACGCAACCTGCAGACAATTCAAGCTTTGCTTCAAAAAAGCAACCCAAAACGCAAAGAACAAATTTTTCCGAAAAATCGAACCATTTTGCAACCTCTGTCAAAAAAAAGAAAAACAAGAAAAAGCTACGCAATGCCGCCTTCATCACGAGTGCACTGTTTTTAATCACAGTCGGCATCAGAATTATTGGCATTATCATAGGCGCATAACAAATAAATATAAGCCGACAAAAACAAGAATTACAGAAATGCAGTTAACAACTTGTTCTCAAGCTCAAATAAATGTGTATTACAATAAATGAGGCACGAAAACGATATTAAATTGAATTTTCCAAGTGTTGATGAATGTTATGAACGAAAATAACGTAAAGGTTCTTGTTACTGGCGGTGCTGGTTTTATTGGTTCGCATTTGGTTCCGCAACTTCTTGAATTAGGATACTCAGTAACTGTGCTGGATAATTTGTCTACCGGAAAATTGGAGAACCTTAACGGGGTACTTGACAATCCTAAGTTTATATTTCAACGTGGAGACATACGAGATAACGCCATTTCAAACGAGGCATTTAGAGGAATTAACTCAGTTATTCATCTTGCCGCCTTAATAGATATCTCCGCTTCCGTTGCTGATCCGATTCAAAATCATGAAGTTAACGTAAATGGAACTTTTAACATGCTTCAGACAGCTGTCAAACAAAACATAAAGAAGTTTGTTTTTGCTTCATCAACCGCCGTCTACGGTGATGCTAAGACCCTGCCAGTACAAGAAAATATTGCCCTCCACCCGCTTTCTCCATATGCCGCCTCAAAAGTTGCTGGCGAAGCATATTGCAGTGCATTTGCTAACTGCTTTGGACTTGAAACAGTTGCATTGAGATTTTTCAATATTTACGGCATAAGAAGCGAGAACAGCCCATACAGTGGCGTCATTACAAAGTTTCTCAGCAAAATCATAAACAACGAAGTCTTAACAATTGATGGCGACGGAGAACAGACCAGAGACTTCATACATGTAAGCGACATCGTCAAAGCCGTAATCTTAGCATTAGAGCAAAAAAGATTGAAGGGCGAGGTTTTTAATGTTTGTACAGGCTTGCCTACAAGCATAAATCAGCTTGCTGCCACTTTGAAGACTGTTACGAGAAAAAACCCAAACATTAAGCATGGACCTGCAAGATTAGGCGACATACGAAGCAGCTATGGCGACCCTGCTAAAGCCGCAGAAAACTTGGGTTTTAGAGCTAGCGTTAATTTAACAGAGGGGTTGCAGATGTTATTCGAAGAATTTAATAAATAGTCAACAAAATAAGAGTTCTCAACCGACAAATCAACACTTAAAAAGGCGAATGTACCAAAGCGCTTGCCCAGTTTTCCAGTTTTCTTAGCTTGCAGCCTACAACAAGCTTTGTATTGCGGGCAATTTTTTTGTAAACTTTATGCGGGTTAGTCGTGACTATGCTGGTAATAACGTTTTTGAAAGATTGTTTAGGTTTAATCTTTCATTATTTGGCTTTTTGGTATGTCGCGTTTTAGGAAATATGGCTTATATGCTTTTTTGCGGTTTGTCCTGCTTAAGAAGAGATAAAAAGCGCGGTAGCATGGCTATTCGGTGGTGACTTGAATGGTTAGTAAAGATCAGGGAATAGGTGGAGCAATATTTGTTGTATGCGTTATAGTCGCAATAGGATTTGTCGTTTTGGTTGCTGTCCCGATGGATGGACTAGCAACTGCCACAATCAGGTTAGATGCGGTTCTGATTCTTGTTTCCGTAGCATTCATCGCCATTCTAGCGATCGGCGGATGGATAGGCTATACAATGGCTACGACGCCGCCTCCAAAACCAATAGAAGAAATAACCACTTAAACAGATACGAAAAAAGAAGAACCAAAATAATCTTTTAGACAACCATAACTATATCTGAGTTTTTCCTACCACCCCATTTAAAATCGAATATTGATTTTATGCTTGCCAGTTGATTGGGTAAGATTATGGTTCCTCCCAACTTCCACTTCAGATTGAGGATGCTTGTTGCGTTTTGTATTTTTGTTGTTCATGTAAACTGGAGTATCTTCAAATTAATAATATTTATTAATGCTTACGACTTACGACTATTACTTGTCGGGTCGATATAAATGGCGTTTAAAAAGCTTGGCTCAGGAGCGGTAATTGTGCTCGTAATAACCGGCATAATGCTAACTGCACTCACCGCTGCTCTGTTAACTACCAGCCAAACCTTATCCACAAATGGATCAATCACGCCCATCAGCGCCGTAGGCTTAGCAATCTACAGCAACTCAGGTTTAACAACACCTATGTCAGCAGTAACCTGGGGAACCCTAAATCCAGGCGGCCAAACATCCGTAACCGTTTACCTCAAAAACACAGGCAACATTGCCGAGAACCTTACCATGAGCGTGAGCAATTGGAGCCCATCAAACGCAAACACATACCTCACCTGCACATGGACACCAACAGTAACGCCCCTAGCCGCCGGCGCATCAACCTCAGCAACCATAACACTCTCAGCCTTATCAAGCGCACCAACAACATCCTACAGCTTCAGCCTAGCCATAACCGGCAGCCAATAACTCACGCGCGCGGATCCCCCCTTTCAGCTTAATTTTTTAAATCTAGATATCGTCTAATTTTCGACACTGCCGATTTCTTATTTTAATCCTGTGTGCCGTCATCACTCTCCAGTAAAAACGGAGATAACGAGCACCTAACCCTAACGAGGCGTTTTGCTAAGGGCACTCAACTAGGCCCTCGTATTTCGTGCGCTCAAGTTTAGCGCGCTGGCTTGTCCCTTAATTAAGTAAACGTTTATTTTTGAGTTGGGGCCTCGTTTCAAATGAGTTACGTCCAAGCTTAGGAGGTGACCCCAAGCGGGACAAGATGAACACGAGACCCTAGAAACCCTCTTCAGAAACGTAGACTTAAGTTTTGCTAAAGCAGCCTTACTCGACTGCTTCCATTCCGATGGTCCAGGAAGACCCCCCAGAAACCCAATGGGACTTTTCAGAACCTTCATCGTTATGCGCATGAAGGGCGTTCGCAGCCTAAGAGAAATGACCAGACTACTCGACGCAGACCCAAGACTTAGACGATTGTGCCTCATCAAACCAGCCGAAAAAGGTTACCCACGAAGCGTTCTCAGCAGGTTCATCCGCAAAGTCGGAGAAATCCGCCTCATTAACATAATAGACGAGAAAGTTGTTAAGCTCTCGAAACACAGCAGTGCAAGAGACGTTGATTCCATTTTTGATGCTTCCTTTATAGATGCGTGGAGTACACGTGATCCACTGGACAACCAGACCGGCTATTCAGACAAGGAAGCCAGAGTCGGACGCGCAGGCAGATCATTCGGACTCGGCTACAAGCTGCACTTAGCTATCGATTCTGCGACTATGCTTCCTTTAGCCTGCATTTTTGCTTCGGCTAATCAGAACGAGCAGAAACACTCATTGAACCTGCTGGAGAAGACCAAGCTGATTCTCAAGCAGTCTGAGGCTAAATTGAGAAGTGTGATAGCTGACAGCCAGTACAGCGACGGCAAACTCAGAGACGCTGTCAACGCTGCGGTGATACCGTATCGTTCAAACCAGAAACTGGACGTTAAGGGCTTGCTGAGAGTGGACAAGAAGTTTCGAGCCTATGGACCGGAAGAACAGAAGAAGGAGTACCACAAAAGACCTCATGTAGAGGCAGTCTACAGCTTCCTAAAGACACAGTACAGCCTAACCGTCAATAAAGTAAGAGGCTTAGGCAACGTAGCTTCATATGCGCTCTTTAGCATTCTATGCTTAGTTCTGAACCGAGAGGCGGCAGAAAACTTCGGAAGATACGATAAAGCAGTCTCACCAACATACTTCAACACGTAATATCGGGACAAGGCAGCGCGCAGCCAACCCTTCGGCTGGGGCAACTCGTCGGTTGGATCAAAACCAAAACAAGCGCATAAAAAATATTAGCTAAATGAGAGAAGAAGTGCTCAACGAAAAATGATGAACCAAAACAAGCTATGAGTTTCCAGAAATAAATCCCACGAAGACTTAACAGAACCCGCACAGCAACGTATTAATGATAAAGTTCTCAATAAATCGTTTTGTTTTAAGCGCTTAATATTTTTTTAAGTCTTTGTGTCAGTGATTCTCGTTCGTTGGGTTGGTGAATCCATAATTCCCGGTTTTCTCTGAATTGCTGACCTGTAATTTTTCCCTTTGTTTGAAGGGTGCCCAGCAGTTTAACGAATTCACCTAGTCCTACCTGTTCTCTGGTTACAATGTTTGATGCTTTTCTTTCTTCCTCTGATGGGTTGATTGTGCCTTTTTCTTGGTCGGGCGGTGGGTAGCTGTTATATAAGAATCGGGCAAAATAGGTAATTTCCCAAGTTTTTGTTATTGGCAAGCTTTCTTTGATGTTAGCAGTTCAGATGTCAAGGATGCGTATTCTTCCCCGAGGGAATAGTACTTGCGGGGATTACTTGGTTTATCAGCAACTTTGTTAACGAAATACTTCAAATGGGCACTGCTAAAGATAGGTAGCACCTTTCCGCTTTCATAGTTGAAGCAAAATATGATTTTCTTTGCAACCTGTTTGTCTTGTCCTAAACGGCTGATATTTTCCCATCGAGCATCTACTTTTTCAGCAAGCGATTTCTTTTTATCAACAACAACACGAAGCAGGCTTTTGAAATCGCCTAGTTGAATTCTGATATTGCGGTAAACAGTAGAGCCGTGAATTGTAAGGTGCCCGAGCGGTTCAAGATAATACTCTAAATAGCGAAAAAATTCGCCAACTTCACCCGAGCTCTCTTTAAAAATATCATCAGGATTTAACCAATCAATTGATTGAGGATTCTCGGCGAAAGGAAATTTTGCTCTAAAATCCTTCAAAAGTACAAGTGCCTTATCTACTTCAACCTTCATAACTCCGGTTTTGTCGTAAACACTTGCTTTCTCTAACAGAAAATTGTCCAATTTCTATCTCATCCCATCAGTATCCATATTTGCCATAATAACATTTGCAATGATTTATCGAAAAATAGACTAAGATAGCTATTTTTCTTAAAATCGTTGCTTTATGTTTCTAGCAAATTTTAAATCTATTCACAATGAATAAGCAATGAAGGACTGGTCAGTATGGCATATGTATTTGAAGCTGTAACAATTGTGATTGCTCTGATTATTATTG
Organism: Candidatus Bathyarchaeota archaeon; assembly: GCA_963767735.1. Lineage (GTDB taxonomy): Archaea > Thermoproteota > Bathyarchaeia > Bathyarchaeales > Bathycorpusculaceae > Bathycorpusculum. The sequence continues at coordinate 175,949 of CAVYES010000004.1, forward strand.
TATGGGGTATTCTCTTGTCGCTTCGAATTGTTAGACCCACGGAAAAAGGCTTAGTGGAGCGCTTTGGCAAGTACTATCGGTTTGTTGAAGGCGGCATAACTTTTCTTTTTCCCTTTGTAGACAGAATCATCAGAGTCAACGTCACCGAACGTATGACTCCTGTGCAGCGGCAAGATGTGATCACAAAGGACAAGGTCTTCATGGGTGTGGATGCTGTTGTATTCTACAGAATCAAGCACGACGAAGCATCGGTTAAAGCGTCACAGTATAATGTGGCTAACTTTGCCGAACAAATAGATACCCTTGCCCGAACCGTACTCAGAGACATAATAGGCGGCATGGACATGGCAATAGCCAATACATCCAGACCAACAATAAACGCCAGTCTCAAAACAGCCTTAGACGAGCAGACAGAAAAGTGGGGAATTGAAATTGTCAGAGCAGAAATCAAAGACCTTGAACCTCCAAGAGAACTCATTATATCAATGGAATCCGTTTTGAAAGCAGACAATGAACGGCAAGCAGCAGAAAAAACCGCCATAGCGCAAGCCACTTTGGCAAGCGGAGAGAAAAACGCGGCGATTCAAGTTGCCGAAGGGCAAAAGCAAGCTGCTATCTTGGAAGCAGAAGGACAGAAAATCGCCACCGTCACCATCGCTGAAGGAGACGCCCAAGCAACCAAGTTACGCAGTGAGGCTTTAACCACGTATTTCAAAGACAGCGCCATAGTCTCCAAGCAACTGGACACAATTGCAACAGCTTTGCAGAATAACACCAAAATAATCGTTCCCGAAGGCAAAGCCATATCGCTAATCCTAAATGAGCAGGAAAACCTCGCTAAAGCCACCATAATCCCAGTAACGCTGCCCCAGCAACAGAAAAGCAACAAACAAATGTAATAATGCGTTTAAGGCTCTTAAGCAGGCTTGTTTTCCTAATTTGAAAGAGTGACAAGTTAATCCTTAAATAAATTCGTGCCTATTCAGTGTAGTGAGGCTTTTTATGACTGAAAAAAAGAGACCAATGATTACTTCAGGCGCGCGGGGCACGTCGAACCAAGACTGGTGGCCGAACCAGTTGAACCTGAAAATTCTTCACCAGCATTCCCCCTTGTCCAATCCGATGGGCAAGGAGTTCAACTACGCTGAGGAATTCAAGAAACTCGACCTCGAAGCCGTGAAGAAGGACCTCTATGCGCTGATGACCGACTCGAAGGATTGGTGGCCGGCCGATTACGGTCACTACGGGGCGCTCTTCATCAGGATGGCGTGGCATAGCGCAGGCACCTACCGCAAGGGCGACGGTCGCGGGGGCGTATCCGGGGGCGCGCAGCGTTTCCCGCCTCTCAACAGTTGGCCGGACAACATTAACCTCGACAAAGCGCGCCGTTTGCTTTGGCCTATCAAGCAGAAATACGGCAGGAAAATTTCCTGGGCCGACTTGATGATTCTTGCAGGCAATTGCGCTATGGAGTCGATGGGATTTAAGACCTTTGGTTTCGGCGGTGGACGCGAGGACATCTGGGAGCCGCCAGAGGATGTTTACTGGGGTTCCGAAAAGACCTGGCTAGGTGACAAGCGCTATTCAGGGGAGAGGGACCTCGAAAATCCGCTTGCTGCGGTGCAGATGGGGCTAATCTACGTCAATCCGGAAGGCCCGAACGGCAACCCGGATCCGCTGGCTGCTGCCAAGGATATTCGCGAGGTTTTCGCTCGCATGTCGATGAACGACGAGGAGACGGTGGCTCTCATCGCGGGCGGCCACGCGTTCGGTAAAACCCATGGCGCTGGTGATCCGTCGCTGGTGGGTCCCGAGCCTGAAGCTGCCCCGATCGAGGAACAGGGCCTTGGCTGGAAGAGCAAATTTGGCACGGGCAAAGGCGACGATACGATTGGCGGCGGCCCGGAAGTCATCTGGACACAGACGCCAACTAAGTGGAGTAACAACTTCTTAGGGAACCTGTTCGACTTCGAATGGGAACTGACCAAGAGTCCGGCCGGTGCGTACCAGTGGAAGCCGAAAGGTGACGCAGGCGCGGGTACTGTGCCTGATCCGCATGACCCGTCCAAGCGTCGCGCGCCAGGCATGCTTACGACCGACCTCGCCCTGCGGTTCGACCCGGTTTACGAGAAAATTGCAAGGCGCTTCTACGAGAATCCGGATCAGCTAGCAGATGCCTTCGCCCGAGCGTGGTTCAAGCTTACCCACCGTGATATGGGCCCACGCTCTCGCTATCTCGGCCCGGAGGTTCCAGCGGAGGAACTGATCTGGCAAGACCCGGTGCCCGCAGTCGATTATAAGCTAATTGATGAGAAGGATATCGCAGACCTCAAGGTTAAGATCCTTGTCTCTGGTCTGTCGATCTCGGAACTGGGTTCAACCGGTTGGGCATCTGCGTCCACGTTCCGTGGCTCCGACAGGCGTGGTGGTGCGAACGGGGCTCGTATCCGTCTTGCCCCGCAAAAGGATTGGGAAGTTAACCAGCCGGCTCAACTGGAAAAGGTGCTGCAGACCCTTGAAGGAATCCAAAAAGAGTTCAACAGTGCGCAGTCAGGCGGGAAGATGGTTTCGCTCGCCGACTTGATCGTTTTGGGTGGATGCGCAGGTGTCGAGCAGGCTGCGAAGAATGCCGGTCACGACATAACTGTTCCGTTCACGCCTGGACGCACGGATGCATCGCAGGAGCAAACAGATGTGGAGTCATTCGGCGTGCTCGAACCGGTTGCAGACGGGTTCCGCAATTATCTCAAAACCAGATACGCCGTATCGACAGAGGAACTGCTGGTTGACCGCGCGCAACTGTTGACGCTGACTGCTCCTGAGATGACGACTCTCGTTGGCGGCATGCGCGTCTTGAATACCAACTTCGGACAGTCCCAGCACGGTGTCTTCACAAAGCGGCCAGAGACTCTCACCAATGACTTCTTCGTGAATCTGCTGGACATGGGCACAACATGGAAGGCGACCTCAAAAGACGAAGACGTGTTCGAGGGTCTTGATCGCAAAACTGGCAAACCCAAGTGGACCGGTACCCGTGTCGACCTCATTTTCGGTTCGAACTCTCAACTCCGGGCCTTGGCGGAAGTCTACGGATGTGAGGACGCCCAGGAGAAATTCATTTATGACTTCGTAGCGGCGTGGAACAAGGTAATGAACCTTGACCGCTTCGACCACGCCTGGTCGTAGCAACAGCTAGGGATAACAATGCAGCATTAGTAGCTCAGTCGGAACAAGAAGTTTGCCAACTAACCTTCATTTTGCTTTTTTCTTGTCCTTCAACTTGTTTTGAGTTAAGAGAGGAAGAATTTCAAAAAGGAACCGGAAAGAGATTTAAGGGCATGTGATGCGTTTAATCGTGACCACCAATCTATGTCGCCACGGATTATTATTAAAGAGAAAGTTGCAATCTTCATTATCTCCGTCGTCGTACTAGTGCTGAACTTGATTCTCTGGCGAGTTGGAATCTTTAATTATCTTGATTTTCTTTTGGTTTTTTTGGTAATTTTCGTCGGCGCTAACGCAGCCTACCGATTGATTGACAGAAAACGCAAAACGTATTGAACAGAACCCGACTTTTCAACAATTAGCTTCAATGTTTGATTTAAATAGCTTACAAAGTAAGTTAAATTTATCGTTCTTAGCTAAAATCCGTTCTCGGGGTAAATGAATGAGTTTTCTGAAAAATGTGAAGATGTATGTAGCCGATTTTACACATAACTCTTTAATTATTTTATCAGCAAAATGTTTTGGTGAATCAGGTTTATTTGCATGAATTTCGCTGAAGCATTAGAATTCTCAAAGAAATTTCCCGCTTGCCATCCCAAAGTATTCAAAGGGTTTTTTGAGCGGGGCATTTGTGAAACTGAAACCGAGGGCTATGTCGTCCTAACCGATACAACCTTAGCCAATGAGCCAAGTCCTAACCAGTTAGAGGATTACGTTAAGAGTCACAAATTAAAGATAGATCACGGCAAAGACCATTTGATCATTTATACATGCCCTTAACAGGTTTGTTAAACAGATTTACTTAGAGAATCCCCGTTTTCAGCCTGTTTTTGGGCTTTAAGCCTAACGCTCAATGTTTGAAATGGTCATCTCGGGTTTCCAGCGATAGTTAATTGAAAAAGGATGGATAAAATATAATAAAAAAATTGAGCTAAATGCAAGTGAAAAAGTTTTTTTTCAACTGATTTTATAGTCCATCGACAAGATGGGCTGTTCCGTCTGGGCAGTAGACACAATTGCCTTTTTCAACGACAAGGTAACGTCTATTGCACGGTTTCATTTGGGAGCATCCGTCGCAATCTCTTGATAACATTTCTTTTCCTCCTTTTGTTATTATGATTTTTTTAACAGGGCAAGTTGAACGCATGTTCGTGAACTGGGTACTCACCTGTTCGCTTATGTGCCGTGCCTCTTGCCGCTGATAAAACTGGATAGCAATGTCGAAGTATCTTTTAAACGTTTTTGTGCTTTTTAAAGCAACTTTTATTATTCTGTAAGTAGGAAAGCAAGATTTATTCGGAAATAAATCCCATTTAAACTCTATAATTGGCATTAAGATGTTTACACAAAATTCAACTAAAATTAGGTTTATTTATTTGTCAAAGTTACTTTACCTTGGTTGGTAGCTGTTGAACAATTACATTGTCATATTTGTAACTGCGAAGGATAGGCAGGAGGCGGAAAAAATAACACAGGCGCTCTTGGATGAACGTTTGATTGCTTGTGGAAACATCGTTAATCCGGTTACTTCATTTTTCCATTGGGTTGGCAAAATTGAAAAGGCTGAGGAATGCTTGATTGTTATGAAATCGCGGGCAGATTTGTTTTTGCAGGTTGCTGAGCGTGTGAAGCGTTTGCATAGTTATGAGGTTCCTGAGGTTTTGGCGTTGCCTATTGTTGACGCGTCGAAGGCTTATTTGGATTGGATGAGTGTTGTGCTCAAACCTTAATGTACATTTTTGTTCAAGTAAGCCTTAAATAATACATTGACGTATGCTTCTGAACTGTAAGGAAGCGCAACAAAATGGGGAATCGCCTTTGGCACACAAACAGCAACCGAAACCAAACCAGCTAATCCCCTAAAAATCAAAAAAATCCAAATCACACAACAACCCCTCGAAATATTCTCAAAACTCCAAAAACAATACAAAACAAACTACCTTCTCGAATCAATTGAAGGACCAAAAAAACTCGCACAATACTCATTTATCGGATTCAACCCAAAAATAACCGTCCAAACCAAAAACGAAAAAGTCCAAATCAAAAACGAAAGAACCGGCGAAACAACCATACAGAAAACAAGCGATCCACTGCAAACCATAGAAAACCTCCTCAAAAACGATGCAATCTCAAACAGTGAATTCAGATTTATTGGCGGAGCAGTGGGCTACATCTCTTATGATGCAGTACGTTACTGGGAAAAACTTCCAGAAAACAACCAGGCTGGCCTGATTTTTCCTGACTTGGAAATGGGCATATTTGACGACGGATTCATCTTCAACCATAAACTACCGCAAGCATTCTACTATTACCGAAGCGAGAATCGCCTGCCTGAAGTTGAAAGACTACTTAAACAGCCAATTGTTTCTGAAGAATTTTCTTACACTCAACCTAAAGTAAGCACTAAAAAAGAAAACTATGAAAAAGCGGTTGAAAAAGCAAAAGAATACGTGACCGCAGGAGACATTTTCCAAGTTGTCCTATCCAAACGCTACCAATTCCAAATAAAAGGCGACCTTATGCCGTTTTATCAGTCTCTTCGCACCATTAACCCTTCCCCTTACATGTACTTCTATAAGTCAGGCGAACGGCAAATCGTCGGTTCCAGCCCCGAAATGCTCGTCCGAGTTGAAAACAGAACCGTGGAAACCTTCCCGATTGCAGGAACAAGACCTGCTGATGAAGACCCCCGCAGAAACAGCAGGTTAGCTCGTGAATTGCTTGCTGACCCAAAAGAGCGCGCCGAACACGTGATGCTTGTAGACTTAGCACGCAACGACATCGGCAAAATCTCAAAGTACGGCAGCGTTCACGTGCCAGAATTCATGAGAGTCCACCGTTACAGCCACGTGCAACATATTGTTTCGCAGGTGGTAGGCGAACTTAAAGAAAACCTTCAAAGCTACGATGCGCTACGGGCTGTTTTTCCAGCCGGCACGGTTTCTGGAGCACCAAAAGTGCGAGCTATGGAAATCATTGACGAGCTTGAGCCAGCTAGGCGTGGACCTTACGCTGGCGCAGTAGGCTACTTTTCATACAATGGCAATGCCGACTTCGCCATAACCATCCGCACACTCTTCGCCGATAAGAAACATGCGTATATTCAAGCTGGCGCAGGAATTGTGGCTGATTCAGTTCCAGAAACAGAGTGGTTTGAAACAGACCACAAGGCAAAAGCGCTGATGCAGGCGCTTGAGCAGGCTGGAGGCGCAAAATCATGAAGGTAGTGGTAATTGATAATTATGATTCGTTCGTTTACAACCTTGTTCAGTACATTGGCGAGCAGGGCGCGGAAGTCATTGTTTACAGAAACAACCAAGTTACCTTGGAACAGTTAATTAAGCTTAAACCTGACCGAATTGTGATTTCGCCAGGTCCAGGCACACCTGAAGATGAGCGTTACTTTGGCGTCTGCAAAAAAATCCTGCAAACCTTAAGCCCCACAATTCCAACTTTAGGCGTCTGCTTAGGCCACCAAGGCATAATCCACGTCTATGGCGGAAAAATCATCCATGCAAAAAAGCTAATGCATGGAAAAACCTGCACAATAAAACATGACCAAAAAGGCATCTTCACAGGCGTACGCAACCCATTCACGGCAACACGGTATCATTCGCTTGCCGGCGAACGGTGCTCTATTCCAGCATGCTTAGAAATTACCGCAGAATGCATCGAGGACGGTGAAATCATGGGCATTCGGCATGTTAAGTATCCGATTGACGGCGTCCAATTTCATCCTGAGTCAATTCTATGTGAAGACGGCAAAGTTATAATTAAAAACTTTTTGGAGGGAAAGCGCAGGCTATGATTAGGGAAGGCATTCAGAAACTCATTGAAGGCTACAGCTTAACAGGCGACGAGTCAGGAGAAATCATGCGGGAAGTCATGTCTGGAAAAGCCACAAACTCGCAGACTGCCGCTTTTCTAACAGCGTTGCGAATGAAAGGTGAAGCAGTTGAGGAACTAATCGCCTTCGCCTCTGTCATGCGCGAACAGAGCACCCAGATACATCCCCACGTGCATGGTCGCTTAGTGGATACTTGCGGGACAGGCGGAGACAAAATAAAAACCTTCAACGTTAGCACCGCAGCCGCTTTCGTCATTGCAGGAGCTGGCGTGGCAGTTGCTAAACATGGAAACAGGGCTGTAACCAGCAAATGCGGCAGCGCCGACGTTCTAGAAAAGCTCGGTCTAAACCTTTACTTGGAGCCAAAAGCAGTTGAAGGCACAATAGAGAAACTGGGGATAGGCTTCTTGTTTGCTCCAGCTTTCAATCCAGCAATGAAGTATGCGGCTGAACCAAGAAGGGAAATAGGCATCCGCACAGTATTCAACCTCCTCGGACCACTGACCAATCCAGCATGCGCAAATGCTCAACTGCTCGGCGTATACGACTCTAAACTGACTGCCCCATTAGCTTATGCGCTAAAGCGGCTGGGCTGCGAAGAAGCCATGGTTGTCCACGGATTAGACGGCTTAGATGAAATATCAACGGTTGGCAAAACAGCTATTGCACATTTAAGAGGCGGTGAAGTCAGCGAACTTGAAGTTTCTCCTGGCGATTTTGGAGTTAAAACAGCGTGCATCACAGATTTAAAGGTGGAATCACCTGAAGAAAGCGCTGAAACACTCTTCAAAAGTCTCAGCGGCAATCTTACTCACGGTGACCCAAAAATGGAGTTTGTGCTTGTTAACAGTGTAGCTGGAATAATGGTTGGGGGAAAAGCGGACGATTTTGAAGGCGGCATGGAGTTAGCCCGTGAATCAATCGAGAGCGGAGCAGCGTATAGTAAGCTTAAGGGTTTGGTTACAGCTTCAGGCGAAAGCCTGCAGAAACTCGAGGAGTTCGAAATGAAGTATGAGTGATTATCTTGATGTTCTGGCGCGAGTTGCCCAGATAAATATTGATGATGAATACTATGATGCAGTAAAACGTGTTGAAAGCATTGTTATTAGCTTGCGAAAGGCGATTTTGGATTGTCAAGTTGTTCCGGTTATAGCCGAAATAAAGTCGGCTTCTCCATCGGCTGGTGTGATAAGAAAAAACGTGGAGCCAAACGAGATTGCGAAGGCAATTCAGAGGGGCGGAGCCGCAGCCTTATCTGTGTTAACTGAGCCCAAACAATTCAATGGCTCCTTAGAAGCTTTAGCTCAAGCCAGAGAAGCAATGAAACTTCCCATCCTCATGAAAGACATAATCGTAAGCCCCCTACAAGTCTACGCTGCATCGAAAATAGGTGCAAACGCCGTTTTGTTGATTAAGGCGCTTTTTGACAGAGGGTACTGTGAAAAGACCCTTGATGAAATGATTGCTGGAGCGCACGGGTTGGGTCTTGAGGTTTTGCTTGAAACCCACACCGAAACAGAGTTTCAGTCAGCCGTAATGACGGGCGCTGATTTGATAGGGATAAACAACCGTAACCTTGGGACCCTAAAAGTAGATTTAAGCGTTACAAAAAACATCCTCTCAAAAAACGACACAAACGGCAAACTCGTCATAAGCGAAAGCGGAATAAACACACCAGCTGACATATGTTTTCTCCGAGAAAGTGGAGCATGCGCCTTCCTCATCGGCTCAGCTATAATGTCAACCGATAACGTTGAAGAAAAAGTCAGGGAGTTTGTGAACGCAAAATGAAAGCGAGCAACTACCCTGTCGACGGAAAATACGGGAAATATGGCGGGCGCTTTGTCCCAGAAGTGCTGATGGCAGCCATCAAAGAGCTGGAAGAAGCGTATGAGCAAGCGCGTAAAGACCCCAGTTTCCAGAAAGAACTTGATTACTATCTGTCAGAGTTCGTTGGAAGACCCACATCGCTCTACTTTGCTGAGAACTTGACGCGTAAGCTGGGCGGCGCCAAGATTTACCTTAAACGCGAAGACTTAGCTCATGGCGGAGCACACAAAATAAACAACACCATCGGGCAAGCGTTACTCGCCAAACGAATGGGCAAGACCCGTGTTATAGCCGAGACGGGAGCAGGTCAACACGGTGTAGCCACTGCAATTGCATGCGCCGCCTTAGGCTTGAAAGCTGAGGTTTACATGGGTACAGAAGACTGTGAACGTCAGCGGCTTAATGTTTTCCGCATGAAGCTTCTAAATGCACAAGTGCATCCCGTCGAATCTGGTTCAAAAACCCTCAAGGACTCGATAAACGAGGCGTTCCGCGATTGGGTTACAAACCTTCAGACGACATATTACTTAATCGGCTCAGTTGTTGGTCCCCATCCGTATCCAATGATTGTTAGGGATTTCCAAAGCGTAATCGGCAAAGAACTCAAAGAACAATTCCACAAAAAAGAAGGTCGACTCCCCGATGCTCTGGTTGCTTGCGTAGGCGGCGGAAGCAACGCTATAGGCACATTCTACCCCTTCGAAGACAACGCGGAAGTGAAGTTTTATGGTGTTGAAGCTGCAGGAGAAGGTTTAGAAACGGGCAAACACGCCGCATCTCTTGGCGCAGGAGCAGAAGGAGTCTTCCACGGCATGTTAACCTACGTTCTCCAAGACAGCAAAGGGCAGATACAGAACACAAGCAGCATTTCCGCAGGCTTAGACTATCCAGGCGTTGGACCAGAACACTCCTTCCTAAAAACCCTCAAAAGAGCGAAATATGTTTCAGCCACAGACAAAGAAGCGGTGGACGCTTTTCTAGCTTTGTCCCGAGAGGAGGGAATCCTGCCTGCCTTGGAATCGTCGCATGCAGTGGCTTACGCCATGAAACTTGCGCCAAAAATGAAGAAGAACCAGTCAATCATCGTAACCTTGTCGGGACGGGGCGATAAAGACGTGGAAACCATAGCAGACTACATCGGAGCAAAAATATGAATGCAATAAACCAAGCGTTCCAAAAGGCAAAGGCGCAGGGAAACGGAGCCCTCATCGGCTACATTATGGCTGGAGACCCAAAACCCAAAGTGACAGCGAAAATTGCTGACGCCTTAATCAAAGGAGGAGTGGACATTTTGGAGCTTGGGCTTCCTTTTTCTGATCCGATTGCGGATGGACCAACAATTCAAGCTGCAAGCGTACGTGCATTAGCTGCTGGAACAACGCCAACTCGGGTGCTGGAAATTGCCAAAGAAATACGGTTAAGCCATGACGTACCAATTGTAGTAATGACTTATTATAATCCCGTGTTCAGGATGGGGCTTGAGAAGTTTTTCGGTTTAGCTCAGGAATGCCTTGTTGACGGCGTCATAGTTCCAGATTTACCCGTTGAAGAAGCAGGCGACTACAAGAAAGCCGCAGGCAAATCTGGCATAGACACGATTTTTCTTGTTGCACCGTCCACTTCTAATGAACGCTTAGGGCGAATTGTTGAGTGTTCGTCGGGTTTTCTATATCTTGTTTCCCACTTCGGCGTGACAGGTGCACAGTCAAAAATTGAAGATTCAACTATTGAGCTTGTCAAGCGTATTTTGCCCAATACGTCTGGGAAGATTCCTTTGGCCGTTGGGTTCGGCGTCTCGAAGCCTGAGCATGTTCGGCGCATTATGGCGGCGGGGGCAGACGGCGTCATCGTTGGCAGCGCCTTCATCAATGTAATTCAAAAAAACCAAGGCAACATAGATGCCCTGCTAAAAGAGCTGCAGGCAACCGCTTCTGGGCTTAAGGCAGCAACAAAAATCTAAAAAATCAAAAAAGCAATCCAAAACAACTAGAAAAAAATTTCGTGTAAAGAACGCCAGAAAAATCACGCTCTCATCTGCGAAAGACTTAAAGTGTGTTCTGTGCCTTTAATTTTCGGCGGTGGATCTTAGGCGGTGGGGTAGGGGTCCATTGTACCGTAAACCCTCTATACGACGGGCTGACATCTGCGGATGAGGCGCCGAAGGCCGTTTGGATCTTCATTTCCGAAACATTGACTATCCGTCCTTTGGGGCTGGCGGTCTGTGGGCAGCTTCCGTAGGGGAGTTGCTTCATTGTTAACCAGGCGAACCCGGCTAGGCTCGGGAGAGAGCAACCTAAGTTTGGACGTCGTGCGCTCAAGGGGGTGCGGGTAAGAGCGTAGGGCTTGAGGGTTCCAGGCGGAGTCTGGGCGTCAAACCGCAGTGATCCACCGCTACTAAAATTATTCGTACGCTGCTTCTCTTTGCGAAATTTTCAGAATAATGATCGTTTGAGTGGTTTTATCCACCGAAAACATGACTCTAAATTTGCCCGTTCTTAATCGGTAAAAATCTTTCTGCCCTTCCATCTTCGTGACATCCAAATGCTCGTTTGGATTAGGAAAAGTTTCCAAGCACAAAATTTTCTGAAGTAATCCTTTCTTTGCTTTTTGATCCATGTGATCCAGAAATTTATCAACTTTTCTGTGGACAATTATGCGGTAGTTAGGCACCTTTTTTTACCTCATGCTTCTTGAGCACTTCTTCCAAAGGAACGCACTTACCCCGCTCAGCTTCATGCTTCAGAACCTCAAGTTCTTCCATTTCCTCGGGGCTGATTTTTTCCTCTGGAATCAAGGACTCAACAAGGCTGTCAAGCGACTTCTCAATCGATTTAAGCTCTAGCCGCACACGTTTCACTTCTTCGTAAACTTTGCCTAAACTAACCTCAGAAGTCAAGTAGACCCTCATCAAATAATATCATACAGCGCCCTAATAACTTTTAACAAGAAATAGAAACTCTCGCTTCTGGAAAAACAGCCAGTTTGGACGTCGTGCGCTCAAGGGGGTGCGGGTAAGAGCGTAGGGCTTGAAGGCTCCAGGCGGAGTCTGGGCGTCAAACCGCAGTGATCCACCGCTACTAATTTTATTCGTATGTTAGCTATCACTTTTCTTGCTCTTGCAGTATTGTCTGAATTGATTTCTTTAATGGCGGATTATTTTGAGTAGCGGCTTTCCAAAGTGTTTCTTCGTCCAATCCGAAGTAGGCGTGGATTAGTTTGTCTCGCATTCCATCTATTTGCTTCCAAGGAAGCTGTTTATACTATTTCTTCAATTGGTTTTGGAGGCGGGGTTGTTGCCATTGTATAGCCTATCCATGCACCGATCGCCAGAATAGCGATAAATGCTATGGAAACAAGAACTAGTACTGCATCTAACCTGATCGCGGGCGTTGCGAGTCCATTAATTGGAACAGCAACCAAAACGACGTAGCCGACTGCGACTATAGCGCACACAATAAGTATTGCTCCACCTATTGCTTGATCTTTACTAACCGTTCAAGTCACCACCTTATAGCCATGCTCCTTTGCTCTTTTTCTCCCAATGTAAGGCAAACCGCGAAAAGGATATAAGGCATATTTCCAAAAACTAAACATAACAAAAACCAAGTAGCGAAGAACCAACCTGAACTATTTTTAAGTGGTATTACGGGCAAAGTCACGACTAATAAAAGAAAGGTTACAAAAAATTGACGGCGATTCAAACGAGTTTTGGGTGCGCCTTTAGGATCAAAGTCGGAAAAATTAGAGGCGTTTTTGTTAATCGCCTTTAGTTCAAGAGTTAGGCGCTGATTTGCCCGTTTGAGTTTTTGCTTGATATTCGAGTGGGCTGGTGGCTGTTTATGGGGCTTTCTGAAGGTGATATGCAGGAAGCTTTGCTGGCTTTAAATATTTTGAAAATAGGTTTTCAAGGGTTAGAGTGGGCTCAAGCAGTTCACGACTTAGAAACCTGCGGGAAAGGTTTAAATTGACCTTGGAAAACGCTTATTTAGACAAATCTGTCGAATTTGTGGATATGAGGTCCTGGGTAAAAATGAATTTGGCGGTTTTTCATCGTCGAAAACAGCTTTTAGCCGCTTATTATAGCGGCATCTTAAATCCGGCTTTTATGCGTGAGCTTGCGGTGCAGTATCATTGTAGCCAGGCAGCGTTGTATGCGGATTGGGAGCGTCGGGCGAAGTGGGAGCCTTTGATCTGGGCAAGTCAGGAAGCTCATGAAGATGGCAAAGCTTTGCTGGGTCAATTGCAGCTTGCGCGTGAAGCAGCTTTGCGTCTTATGCTAAATCCGCGGTTAGGCGACAACGCAAGAGTTGCTGCCATTGGCCGATTTACTGAAACTGTTAAGACAGAGATTGAGATGAGGCAGAGCCTTGGCTTGCTGCCGAAGATAACTGCGTCTCCGTAAGTGTAGGTAAAGCAGCAGGCAAACTTTGATGTTTAACAGAACACAGAAATCCAGAAACAGCAAATTTGCTGCCTAAATTGATTATGCCTCGTGATAGTGGAGAAATCTTTGGTCTTCAACAAAATATGGACCTAAACAAATGGGTCAGTTGGATGCTAGTTTTTGTTGGGTTTGTTCGAAGTGTTCGAGGTAGAACACTTAGGGAACTTGTTTGTTAGTTGTTTTTGTGGGGTGATATGTCTTTGTCTTTCTGGCTGGAGTCGTTTTGTTTTGAGCAGCTTTCTTCTAACTGTTTTGTTTTGTCGAGTAGGTATGTTTAAGTGTATATTTAAACATTGACTGGTTGTGGTTTGATATGGTGAAAACCATCACTATTAGAGATGAAGTTTATGGGAAACTGCTAACCATAAAAGGAAAAGAGGAAAGCTTTAGCGAATTATTTGATAGGCTGGTTGAGTGTACATCACCTGTGGAAACGCTAAAGAAACTCAGAGGCAAAGTCGAATTCAACGACAAAGAGAAAGAAACGGTGCTTTCTGAGCTTTACTCTAAAAGGGCTGAAAAAAGAATTTGATCGTCATCGATTCTGATGTCCTGATTGAACTCTTGGATCGAAAATCCGAGAAGGGCGACCAAGCCCTTAAGCAAACTGTCGAAAGTAAAGAAGAAGTATCAACGACAGTCATTAGTTTGCATGAAGTTCTATACGGCTTACATAAATACGGCAAAACCGTCCAAGAGCTTCTTTCACTTCCAATTCTAAGCTACACTAAAAAAGATGCGGTCCTATCTAGCAAAATTGAACTTGAAGCAGAAAAGAAAGGAAAAACCGTCTGCAGAACTGACGCAATGATTGCAGCCATAACAATTAACAATAACGCAAAACTATACACATTCAATCAAAAACACTTTGAAGCTCTTCAAGACCTCGGGCTAGAACTCTACCCGTGAATATACCCATCTAAAAATCAATAGGCATCACCTGCAGTACTTTGCTGTAATCTTTAACTTCTGCGTGTGCTCCCATGAAAAAACACCCTACCCCCTTACGTATTTTCATTTTGATGCGGCTACCCCACTGCAAATTCGAATTCTCCTGCCTACTAGTCGATGGGAGATTCAACATGACCCAGAATGGGGTTAGTGGTGGATCAACGAGGTAGAGAAGGGCAAGATAAGATTCCAGAAGCAAAAGCCTTATTGGAAAAAGTTTGCAAGTAAAGCACCTCGTAACCGGTTACGTGCTTCGCGCTAAAAAATGGGCCGCTTAAAGATTAAACCGACCGGACTTCTGCTTCGGGAAGTAGATACAATGGTTCGATTCCATTGGACGTTTATCCGAATATTACGGTGAATGACGTGCCTTGATCCTTCAAGTTTGAAGCTGTGGCGATTTGGTTATTTTGGCTGTTTTGCATGACGATGTGGTCTTCTGAGAATGTGTTTGGGGATCCTGTTTTGCCGCCGATTTGCGCTGAGAGATTTGTGAAGGTTACGGTTCCGAAGTCTGCTAACGTGGCTTGTTGATTGTTGACTGTGGGTCTTTCTACAATCCAGTCTGCTGTTAGCCGGGAAGAGTTGTATGTGAGGTTTTGTTCGTAACAGTTTTGGGTGAAGCATGCGCCTGTGGTGTCGTCGGCTATTCCGATTTGCCAGCTTCGGGTTGTGGCATTGATGAGTGTTATAGATGCTGAGAGTTGGTCACCGGGCGAAATTGTGATGTTTTGTATGGTTACCGCGATGCCGGGCAGAGCTTCATACCATATACTGTAAACAGCTTGACCTAACAGAGAGTTCTGTTCAGAACCTACTTGGATAAGCGTAGTGTCCAATGCACCGCCGATGCCTATCCAGACCGACGAAAATGAGTCAGAATCAGAAATGGCCACCTTCGGCACAGTCCAAGACCCACTCACAGCGTCAACTGTAGGCTGCGGCGACAGGTTATTTGCCGATACCGCGTAGCCTGCCCAGTCCAAGCTGACGAAAGTTTGAGTTTGAAGCGACTTGAAATAGGGCCACGCGAATATATCTACCATAACCAGCGAAAACAAAAGCAAAGCTATCCCAAGCGCTATCAGCAGAATTGTGCGAATTCTCTGTTTTTGTCCATTTCGCAATTAACTTGTCTCCTCGACCTTTCGGGGTACGCGCCCGACAACTCAAACGTTGACTCACATAGAGCTAATGTCCGAACCATATTTAAGCGCCAATCCCTGAGCTAACTTATTTTTAAAGCGCGATTATAGGCATAGTTACGACTAATAAAAAAGTCAGGGCTGGTAAGAGATTTACGAAAACTTTTTTATTATCCATTTAATTACTACCTTTTGGTGAGAATTTAAGTAAGTCTATAACGGTCTCTACAAAGATTCCTAAACAACTTAAAGAAAAAATAGACCGGCTAAAGATTAAACCTTCCAGACTCCTGCGAAAAGCTATCGAAGATGAAATAAAAAGAAGAGAAACTGAAGAGCTTAAAGAAGAAATAGATAAATTAAAGCCAATTCTCGAGAAAGTAAACATGGAAGACATAGTGAAAAGCATAAGAGAAGATAGGGACAGCAGATGAAATACCTGTTTGACGCCTCAGCCATATTTAGAGCTATTAAAGAAAACAAAATTGACCTCTTAACCGGAAACTATACACTAGAACTATCGAGGTACGAGCTGGGAAACATCGTGTGGAAAGACTACTTCTTGCAAGCAAAAATCTCAAAAGAAGAAGCAAAAATGATCGTTAAAACAATCAAACACACACTAGCCATAATGGAAATCTTGCAAATAGCCAGTAACGAAGAAGAAATATTGGAGACCGCAACACAATTGAAAATCACTTTTTATGACGCATCATACGCTTACTTTGCTAAAGCGAAAGAGCTACAACTAATAACCGAGGATTTACGCTTAATGAAAAAGCTAACACCCATTATCAAAGCCACACTGTTAAACGAAATCGAGCAACAAAATGGAAAAAAGCCACCATAGTCCGCGCATTACAAGGTCTATTAAGAGCGCGGAGCGCTAACTTTTTACACATTGGCTATGTGCAATCGATTCAAAATCCTTTGCGCGCGCACGTACGCCTTTTTATAGAAAAAAAAGGAGTTTTTAATGATGTTATTTTTCTTCAACGACAATCATTGTAAGTGTTGCCTTCACGTTGTCTAGCCGTCGAACGTGCCACGTTATTATTTCTTTTAACTTATCAATACTGTCTGCTTTGACTTTTGCCATTATGTCGTAGACTCCGTAAACACCTGATGCTTCTACAACCCCTTCCACATCTTTGAGTTCTTTCAAAACGTCAGATTCAGAACCTATCTTGGTATTTATTGAAACAAAGGCTGTTGGCATATCAATCCAAGCCTCTAATAATTAATTAGCTAAGTGTGCATTAAAATGTTCTCCTTAATGGAATCACTAAGCACTCGTACCCTCAACCTCCCCTTCTTGTGTCGCGCGTCGTGTTGCGTTGCCCGCGCGCTACAGGCAGCATTAAAGAAAGGTAAATTTGAACAAAGCTTCAAAATTTACTACACATGGTCACAGACTCTTAGGGAATACCAAAAAAACTCGGAGCAAGAGTACATAAAGGGCATCCTCTATTCAATGCTGGTCTTTCACGTTTCCTTGAAGGAACCAATATGATGCTTTTAGTTTTTTTCTGCTTGCTTATGTCGAAGACGTAATTTCAGCGTTGAAGGAGGGGGAATCAGATAAGACGCCTGCATTCAGAAACTTGTCAAGCTTAATAGGTGGATCAGCTCCTCTCAAAGCGCGCTGCCCTGTCCCTTTATTGCGGGCAGCGTTGCGATAGACACTTTTTCAAACTACTAAATATTATTATACAACTTAGCTTTTACGTTAATATTGGGCTTTTCTTAACATAGAATGTGACGCGCGGGAGGTGAGAAGAGAATGACAGAAGAGAAAATGATTCCCCAAAAACCCGTTCTTGAAGTCTTATGTGCAATTCAAGGCGCCTTAGGCGAAGAAAACCAGAAGGTATTTGCAAAAGCCAGTATGGCACTTGGAAAAACCTGGGGTAAATCTGTACCTCCAGCCAAAAACGTGGATGCTTTGATGAAGGAAATCGCAGACTACCTCCGCGACGACCTGAAGCTTGCCCAAAGCATTACTGTAGAAAAGCAAGGACAAGATTACATCGTGAAAAACCGCGGTTGCTACATATGCCACGGCAAACTCGTAAAAGAAAGATACGGTATCATGCCCGCCTGCGCCATGTCTATGTTCCCAGCGGGAGCACTCACGGAAAACCTTAAAATAAAAAATGTCCGACTGAAAGAAATTCGCAAACCAGGTCCAGTCGGCGACTGCGACTGGGTCTACGAAGTGGCAAGCTGACCCTCAACCTTATTTTTTGGGAAGCACGCTGGTCCTTGATAAAGAGTCATTAAAATTTAATTCCAAACCTAAAGCGCGGTGCGCTACGAAGGTAGATTCTCATAGAATAGCGCGCTAAATACCATGAGCGGAGCTCGGCTCAACCCTTAGCTACCACGAAAATCATAAATTGATGCTATGATTAAGATATTGCGTGATTTAGTTGTCACTTGAAGTTGTACCACATGTTGAGCTGGAAAAATATTTAGGCAAATGGTATGAGATAGCACACCTTCCTGCCAAATTCCAAGAAGGCTGCAACGAAACCACCGCCACTTACACGTTATCAAAGGATGGCAGCATATCCGTGCTCAACCAATGCACAAAAAATGGCAAGATGAAACAGGCAAAAGGCAAAGCAAAAGTACTTGATAAGAACTCTAACGCAAAACTCAAAGTAACGTTCTTCTGGCCATTCTATGGTGATTATTGGATTATAAAATTGGGGAATAACTATGATTATGCCGTTGTAGGTACACCAAACCGCCAGTATCTTTGGATATTGAACAGAACCCCACAAATGGATGACAAGCTATACTCACAATTAATAGAATACGTAAAGTCAAGAGGTTTCGATGTAAACAAGCTCATAAGAACTCTTCAAAAGGCATAAAGCGCACACTGCTAAAAAAATCTAGAATCCATTATTTTATTTGTTCAGCGCGCGATAGCCAGCAAAATCAACACTGATCCGCCCAGCGTGACGCGTTCACGCAAGAACGCACACAAAAAGATCAAGAATGCAAAAACCGACTTGGAATGGAGCGCGCGCTTTGCTGGCTTGCTCATGAAAAAACGTACCTACCTCCTTACTTTTTTCATCTTGATGAATTGCTCCTCATAACCGAAAGAGCATAATTAGAACTGTATTTGGAAACAGAATGGGTGATTCATAAGAAAAATAAACGTGGTTTGTCGTTAACTCAAATGTGACGTGCCGGGCGATATTGATGACTATAACTTTAAGCTTCATAGTGAGTGTTTGTGACTATGTAAATGGCAACAGTGACAAAAGCTTGGATGAGATCACAGACAGAATATTGTCTACGGTTCGGGCGTATGACCTGCAAGATTTTTTCGAGAAAATCGCGTTGTTCAGTTCTTCAAATAACCGCTATCAAGAACTTAAGGCGAACTGTGAAGCGCTGCAAGAAATCAAACATGGCAAAGTCATTAACGCAAAAGTAAATGCCTGTGCACGCGCTACAGCATAAAGTATCCGACGATCTCGATGCGAAGGATGCTGCAGCGGCTTTCGAATAAGCCGAAAAAATGATGAAACTCTACGAAGTTCATAGTTAGCGCGCTGCCTTGTCCCGAAATTATTAATGTTTATTCTTGAGTTGGGGTGTTTCATTGCTGATTAAGGCTGCTGCCAATTGGAGCTCCTCATTTCCATTTTGTGAGTATTTCTTCTCGTCTGAATGTGCGTTTGCTTACGAAAAATAGAGCCACATCAAAAATCAGCACACCACCGGCGAAGATCAGAAGGTTACCGATGCTAAAGGTAATTACTCCTTCTACTCCTGCAACGAAGACAGCCATGAACGGAATAAACATGAGGCCCGCAATCTGGTTTGCACCACGCACATCGGTCACGCGGGATGAAGCAAGCACGCCTGTTTCGATGCTAAAAACGGCTGCCAGAGGCGCGAGGATTAAGAGCATAACTCCCGCGTTCCAATTAGGGAAATAATAGTAGCCTAGCCCCGCATGTAACAGTATGTAGTCCGATGCTGCCATGAAGGTTGATGCTCCAGCCCACATTGAGAGCATAGGCGGCAAGAACGCTGCGAGGCTTTTTCCTAGGAGAATTTCGCCGTCAGTGGTCGGGGTAGCGAGAAGGGGCTCCAATGTCTTCTCGAGCTTTTCGCCCACTATACTGTAGCCTGCAATCGTACTGGGGAGAACAGCCGCTAAAACAACGAAGAAGTAAATGAGTGATTCGGCACTAGTTGAAGATTACTAGGGATTCCAGAGGCTACGTCGTTTCTTATTTCGAGTGACCAAGCAACCGCTAGAAGAAATGGAAGCGCGACGGTATAGAACATTATACTTTTTTTTCTGCTTATCACCTTTAACTCTTTGCGCGCTATCTTCCACGGCAACCATGTGCTCATTGTTTATCCTCCATTACTAATTTTAGGTAAGCGTCTTCTAGCGAACTACTGATCACGGAGACGGTCTCGATTCGCCCTCCCGCAGCGACTATTGCGTTTACTATGTCAGGATTCTCTTCCTCGGGATTCAAGACGTCGACTGTCAGCTTGTTACCATCCCTAACCAAGTTCTTGACCTGTAATTTCTTCAGCGAATTCAGGACTACTTCGCTTGCCTGTCTCAGTTGAATTACCGTCTTCCTTCCCTGGATAGGGCGTTCAAGTTCTTCAGGGGTACCTACTGCCATTAGACGAGTATTCAATATGCCAATCTTATCGCAGGTCCTTTGCGCCTCATCGAGGTTGTGTGTATTGAGGAAGATGGTTTTTTTCTCCTTCTTTAACTCGAGGATGAATTCCCTCACGGCCTTTGCAGCCTTGGGATCCAAGTTTGCGGTTGGCTCAGGTCGTGGTCTTTCCCGCTCCGTTTGGTCCGAGGAAACCGAAGACTTCTCCCTTTTCCACGCGAAGAGTTAGATTGTCAACAGCAGTCAGGTCGCCGAACTTTCTTGTAAGGTTCTTAGTTTCGATCGTGCCAAGCCGCCTCTCAATGCGTTTTAAATTAAGAAGTGAAATTGGATATAAAAGTGCCTGCGCCTGAGGTAAAGGTCTTCCAGAAACTGGCGGGCATAGAGTGGATAAGTTTGAATTTATTCGCGCGCTATCACAAACATATAAGAATGCCGCGCGTGGCTAAACCGCTGCCGCCCAGCTTTTCGTCCCTTTCGGGAACTTTGGTTTGCTGTTTACGACGCCCGACCGTTTGAGGTTTACAGCGTTTTCGCCTGTAACTATCAGAACCTGCTCTGCCAAGAACCCCGTCAACGAGTCAAGCGCTGAGCCATCACTTTCTTTCTTATGTTCAGCCACATGATTTTTTATGGCTCGGTTCATGGCTTTCAAATCGGGCACCACCAAAATTTCAGAGCCGCATACACATCTGATAGTAGACATATTTTTCGTATGAGCAGCGAATTTGCCGCTGCGGTCTTGGTCAGAAGTGAAGTTAATTTCTTGGATCCTTTTTCTTGTCGTTCCTCTCACTCTTAAATTGACCACTTTTTGATCTATACCAAAGCAAATTGTTTGTTCTATTCTGCAAAGCATATAAAAACTTGTGGTAGGCTTGGCACAATCACAATCACGGAAACAGCATGCGAAGCTCATGCTGTTTCAGGAAGCGAGCAGTAAAGCAGAAATTAAGAAAGGC
Source organism: Candidatus Bathyarchaeota archaeon (assembly GCA_963767735.1). Lineage (GTDB taxonomy): Archaea > Thermoproteota > Bathyarchaeia > Bathyarchaeales > Bathycorpusculaceae > Bathycorpusculum. The sequence goes on from CAVYES010000004.1 coordinate 197,029, forward strand.
CTGTCGTGAAAAGGGCGGGATAGGGAATTATCCAAACAATTTATTTTATAGCTTTAGAACGGATAGGGCGCTTTTTTTCCTGTTTCTTCAACTATGGGAAGCCCTTCTCTGAGCTCTCTGAAATACTTGAGCACTGTAACGCCGCGTTGCGTGATCGCATAGACCAATCTTTCCTTTCTAATGATTTTCTCTTCAACCAGCCCCTGCTTAGTCAAGAAGTCAAGATACCCCTTCAGCACGCTGCAGTTAACGTTAGCCTTGTACATGACGCGCGTCAGCTTCGAAGGACCCCAGTGAACCAAGACCTTCAGAATATCCACATGCATTTCCAGTTTAGATCTTCTCATACATTATCTTTTTTTTGGCGCACTTCTATTAGCAACGCTCTAATATTTCTGGTGTTAGCGCGCCCTTCTCCATGCACTATATTAGTGATACAACACTTATAGGTATAATGAATTAATTCACGAATATTATGAAATAAATGTGTATTATTTGATAATAATATTTAAAAAAGCAGTTTTCAAATGCAAAAGTGATATTGTCAAATTCGGCGAACAAAGCGTTGGGAGAAGATGGAAAACAGCCTTCTTGGGCGAAGATCTTGAAGATCGACCAACACCAGAAGCAAAGGCCTGTCGCCGTTTGGAGGGGATAGAGAGTGAACTATTATTATTTTTATATTATTTTTTATATGTTCTGATGATTAGCTTAAACCAGAAAGACCTCTCTTTCCCTCTGTGGGGGTAAGTTTTTGGAAGGCCTTAGCAACGGTTTAGCGCATGTGAATGTTCTTAAATGCGTGTTTGTGGGATTTGAGCACAACGGAGATTATGGTGCTTTGGACGCCTTTGATCTTCATGATTTTCTTGTGCAAGACGTTGCGGAACTCTTCCACGCTCGAAGCCGAAACTATGGAAACAATGTCAAATTCGCCGGCCACATCGTAAATCTCCTCTATGTTTTCAACCTTTTCGAGGGCATCTATAACTTGTGCCTTTTGGGACGGATCAACAAAAATGTTGACTGAGGCTTCGAACCGATCGTGAATATTACTGGACTCCATATTGGTCATTAAAAACAATTAAGCAGGTCGGGCGGCTTTTAGGCATTTTTGAGAATGAAAATGCACTAATTTGAGAAGCAGAGCGGGCTAAAGGCCTTTCGCGAATTGGGCGTCGCGAGCTGAGGTCGGATGCCTTAGTAGTCTGGATTTTTTCGGAAACATCAATTTTACGACTTCTCAACCGTGGCTGAGCTCTTTCCTTAGGAGCAATTAAGAGAACTTGTAAAGTTGGAAAATCAACCCTTTCGAAGTTTTTTTAAGTTTAACACGCGCGCCCTTATAGCCGGCGCGTACGCGGCCACCAAGTTGCGGATTCCTCGTGTTTGCTCTTTGGCGCTTCATAAATGATGATCTTGACTGCTTCCTTTGGAACTCCTAAACCTTCAAAAACCCTAGTTATCCCTTCAACTGTTTTCTTTTTATTCTCGGGGCTAATGTCCTCCCGAACATGAACTATTATGATTTCATTTGATAACTCGTGCGCACTTTTTGGCACTTCATAAATGACGATCTTGACTGCTTCCTTTGGAACCCTTAAATCTTCAAAAACCCTAGTTATCCCTTCAACTGTTTTCTTCTTGTTCTCAGGGCTAATGTCCTCCCGAACAGAAACTTGGACTTCTATCATTCCATTTTTGCCTCAAATAGCACTTTTGCTCTTTCACCTAATTAATATGTCCAATCTCCTGAATGCATTTTCAGCGTTAAGGCTGAACAGGTCAGAAAAAGCCAGATTCCTTACTATGCTAGCAAGACAAAAAGGAAATATACAAAGAAAGCGATTTAGCAACGAACTGACGCGCTGCCTTGTCCCGATATTACGTGTTGAAGTATGTTGGTGAGACTGCTTTATCGTATCTTCCGAAGTTTTCTGCCGCCTCTCGGTTCAGAACTAAGCATAGAATGCTAAAGAGCGCATATGAAGCTACGTTGCCTAAGCCTCTTACTTTATTGACGGTTAGGCTGTACTGTGTCTTTAGGAAGCTGTAGACTGCCTCTACATGAGGTCTTTTGTGGTACTCCTTCTTCTGTTCTTCCGGTCCATAGGCTCGAAACTTCTTGTCCACTCTCAGCAAGCCCTTAACGTCCCGTTTCTGGTTTGAACGATACGGTATCACCGCAGCGTCGACAGCGTCTCTGAGTTTGCCGTCGCTGTACTGGCTGTCAGCTATCACACTTCTCAATTTAGCCTCAGACTGCTTGAGAATCAGCTTGGTCTTCTCCAGCAGGTTCAATGAGTGTTTCTGCTCGTTCTGATTAGCCGAAGCAAAAATGCAGGCTAAAGGAAGCATAGTCGCAGAATCGATAGCTAAGTGCAGCTTGTAGCCGAGTCCGAATGATCTGCCTGCGCGTCCGACTCTGGCTTCCTTGTCTGAATAGCCGGTCTGGTTGTCCAGTGGATCACGTGTACTCCACGCATCTATAAAGGAAGCATCAAAAATGGAATCAACGTCTCTTGCACTGCTGTGTTTCGAGAGCTTAACAACTTTCTCGTCTATTATGTTAATGAGGCGGATTTCTCCGACTTTGCGGATGAACCTGCTGAGAACGCTTCGTGGGTAACCTTTTTCGGCTGGTTTGATGAGGCACAATCGTCTAAGCCTTGGGTCTGCGTCGAGTAGTCTGGTCATTTCTCTTAGGCTGCGAACGCCCTTCATGCGCATAACGATGAAGGTTCTGAAAAGTCCCATTGGGTTTCTGGGGGGTCTTCCTGGACCATCGGAATGGAAGCAGTCGAGTAAGGCTGCTTTAGCAAAACTTAAGTCTACGTTTCTGAAGAGGGTTTCTAGGGTCTCGTGTTCATCTTGTCCCGCTTGGGGTCACCTCCTAAGCTTGGACGTAACTCATTTGAAACGAGGCCCCAACTCAAAAATAAACGTTTACTTAATTAAGGGACAAGCCAGCGCGTGTGCGTTTTGAAGAAATCGTGCTTGTTGTAGCAAAACACAATCACAAACCGATAAATTAATTGTTTGATCAACTTTTAGATAAAAGGCAAAAAACTGATGCAACTGATAAGAAAAGGTTGATATCTTCAAAATTTGTCTCTATTATCTCGAGGCGATAATTTTGTTATTTTTCTTAGCTTCTGTTTTCCTTTTCAAAGAAGAGGCAGTGAAAATCGGACCGATATTGGCATTAGCGCTTTCTCAAACGGCTGATGTGTTGGATCTTTCGGGTTTAATTCAGGTCCTCAGCGCCATAAGTTCCATTGCTGTAATCCTTGGAGTCGTTTTCATTATAGTGCAGCTTCGTCAGAACGCGAAGTTAATTGACTTAAATGCGAAGTTAACGGAGGCTACTTTTCGGGATGTAAAATCCAACATCTCCTTTGAAATACTTGAGAAATTGAGTGATGAATCATTCGCTAGGCGCAGAAGCTTCATGTGGCATACGGTGAAGAAGTATCAAGCGTCTAATTGGGAAGGCTTCGATGATAGCTCGGACGACTTTGAGATACGAAACTTCGCATACATGTACGACCTTTACGGTCAACTGACAAAGGAGGGCTTATTAGATCTCGAGATAATGGCTAAAACATTCAAGTACCTTGTGGCGTTAGACTGGGAAGCGTTCGAGCCTGTTTCAAATCACATCATGAAGCGTTATAACCTCACGCAAAATGAGATTTTCTCAGATTTTGAGTGGCTTGCTAAAGAAACCGAGAAAATCTTGAAGCAAAAAGGAAGCCAAGTCCCGAAAATTACGCATCCAGGACGCGAACACGAAGGTTAAGCATTGTTACAACTTGCTAGTTGTCAATAAGAAAAGCAATTTACTATTAATGTTGATAGAGCACGTAAAGTGGAGTCGGCAGAGTCTTTCCAAGTGTGCCTTCGCTCAAGAAAAAAAGCTTTGAACCCGTTTGGGTATGGGGACGGGCAGCCCCATTAAAGGTTCCGAACCGTTTCGGGTTCAAGTATCTGCGAGAGCAACACAACCGCAACAAATTTTAGGTTCATATCTTGCCGCAGATAGATGCCTTGCTGCAAAGACTGCTGTTTTCGGTTGTCGTTCGATGGATGGATAACGACCGTCTTAAAGCGACTTTCGAGTTGGTTCTCAGAAAGGCGGCTCTACGAAAAGTAAACTTGCGCTTAGTGGAAATTGAACTTGAGGGTTCAATTTTATCGTTTTTTTCCTGCGGAAGAAGGCTGGATTGGGCTTGAAACTGGAAATCGGGTTAAAAACCGCTTGATCTCCTTAGAAGTTGTGAACCTTTTACATGGAAAACAGAGGCTAGTTTGAACTTTTCGCATGTTGAGAGAGCACGATTTTGACGTGATTTTGTAGGGTTTGAGTGGCTCCTGAAGTGGTGGTCGTTGTGGGAAGAAACCATACGTCGACGATTCATTTATGAGGTAAGGGCGGTTCGTTGCCGAACGGTTTCCGCCAGTTCCTCTTGGTTTTTTTCGGGCCGCTTTGGCATATTGTGAACAGGGACAGGTACGTTTTGGTTTCAGGGTAGGGTTTGCACGCTCTGCCGTGCTCGCGGCACCATAGTATCAGACTTATCGTAAGTTTTTTTATACGAAACTAGGCAGCGAGCTTCTAAGTTGAGGCAATCTACAAAAGCGTCAATGAACCGTACCGGGTTTTCCTTGTTGACGTAATCATCAAGTATGTTTGGGAAGAGAACTGACTGATTTCTGTAATGGCCTGTTATGTGTTCGCCATTACTTTTCAGTTCTTTCTGTTGCTCTAAAGCTAGTCTAGATTTAAGGTTGACGGTAAATAGCCACAAAGAAGGAGACTTTTCACACAGGCTCAGATGGGTTCGGAACCAAAACTAAAAATGTCGAGATTCGACTGGCGCCTGGAGGGGGATCCCAGCCCCATTTTACCAGTAAAAATAAATTGAGTGCAAGTCCGGTGGGATTTTGAGCCCAAAAGGGGACGGGACCATAACTTTAAAATCACCAATTTCTGAGAAACTTTGGAAAAACAATCCACAGCAGACATTTCTATATCAAAAGTGAGCTGGGCGCGAGTCGACCTGAGGGAATCAGAGTTAGATATGTTTATGACTGATAGCGGCTCAGTACTGTTCCTGACAGATGACCAGAGGAATTTTAATAATAGAAAAACGTAAAGGCATAACAACTGATGAACGACGGGCTAAAGCTTTAGCTCTTGAATTTTTAAAATCATTCCCAAATTATACAGTTAATTTATTTGAACAAAGATGGACTGAATTTTTGGGCGAAAAGGTACGATATGGCAACCCAAAAGATATAGCCGATGAATTCCTTAAAAAATATGGAGAGATTTAAAATGAACAACCAAACAAACCCAAAAAACAGGATAAAGTTATTTTGTTATAGTGAATTTTCTTCCACATCTATCGCAAGTGTAAGTTTCAATTGTGAAAAAGGTATTCTGTAATTTAGCTTGAGGTTTTGAAACTTCATTCTGGCAGTTGGGGCATTCAGCCACTTGATTTACAACCTTACCTTAAATCTTGCTACTTGACAATATTAGCATTTGTTGTCGCATGTTGCAACAGTTTTCTGTGCACTGTTTCCAGCTTGACCAGACCACTGTAGCGACTTAATGCACTCTCAATATAGCCAAGTTTCCAAGTTTCTACCCATTGAATTAGGCACTTGCAGAAAGTAATTATCATGTGCATATTCAAAATTTGAGAGGCAAAAACTTAACAGAAACCAAAAGAACTAATCATTTCAAAGGCTAAAAAAAATGGTAAAACTGGATTCTGAGGGTAATATTTTAGTTGGAAATGAAAAAATTCACTATAAATGGTATCGCAGTGGACGCCGAGTTACAAGTGATCGTTTAACAGTAAGTTATCACTATTGCATAGAAACAACATATAATAGAGAATTAATTTCAATAGATGATTACGGCAACGGCTTAGAATATGCGAAAAAGTTGCTAGAAAACGAAATTTTAAAAAGACAAAAAGTTTAAAAAGTATCCGTCGTTCACTAAATTAGCTATTTCTTAATAGCCGGTCGAAGTAAATTGAGTAAGCAAAATGAAGAAAACAAAATTAAACCTAATGAAGAAAATAAACCTAAACCTAAAAACGCCTATGTTAAAAGTAATCGCCATAATCGTAAATTTCATAGGCGATAGAGCCAGAGTAATTGAGTAGTTATGGTGATATATTAGATACATTAGAAATTTGATAGTTTGGCTAAAAGCGAATTGAAAAATTACGTTGATAATTTGTATTTGCCAAGCGGATCGATTCTTTAATTCCTCTATTGATTGTTATTTTGTCAATGCGTACGATTGCTTTAACAATTCCACAGCATAATCAATTTGCCCTTCCTGCGTAATCTTAATTTCTTTTTCTTCTCCATTTCCATCGTTGAAATACCATTTGTAGGTTTTTTCTGTAATCCACTTTTGAGGGTCAATAAGTGTTCTTGGGTTTGCTCTTAATCTGATGGTTATTCCATCTTTGCGAAGCATTAGCACTGCAAACCTGTTTCCTGGGCCTATCTGTCCTTTGAATAATTGAAAGTCATCTCCGCTTAATTCAGTGGTTAAATCGGAAAACTCCTTTACAATAGAAAGCATCAATTCTTTTACCAAAAGCCTAACCTGACTATCGTTATCTTCTATCTTCTTTTCCCAGCTCACGGGTATTTTTAATGATTCACTATTATCTTTCTGCTTAACAGAATTCTGAGTCACTAACGCTGTTTCAGATGTTTTTATTGGAACGTTCTGTTTTGTTTCTTGCAAAAACCTTTGCAGGTCGGCCTCCGCATTGTAGAGTTCTTTTACGGCATCCATTTTACGTTTCATTATAGTCCATTTGGTAACGCCAATCGTTTTGATGACTTCATCGTTTCTGATGTGGGTACCGTGTAGCTTCCCGTCATAGGTGAACCTGTATGCTTGGCAATCCAGTAGATACCTTTCCGAACATTCCTTCCAGTGAGCTTTACCTCCATCTTTATTTTGCTCAAGAATATAACCTAAGAAGCCCTCATTCTTCGTTGCATAATCTTCGTCAGTCACAACAAAAATAATTTCAGAAACAGTACCACTCTCCACGGTTTCCCAAGTGACGTCGAAGACGCCGAGTTCCCGAACCAACTCTATCTTTACTTTTGTTGCATTCATCTGCCAAACGCCATCCTTTTCACTTAATTGATTTTCTGTCGCATCTTACCATGTTTAACCACTATAAATGTTTAGCCAAGTTTTTTGAGTTGCTTTCGGGGCAGTGAGGATTGAAGCAATTAAGACATCCTTTAGGGTGGGTTTGGCAAAGTTGTTTCTTCTTGAAACCCCATTTTTTTCTCAGCTCGTCAGCTTGTTCTTCTTGATCTTCTGATCTGCTTTTCGCTTTGGTGTAGCTGAGGTAGGCGTGGGCTATTTCGTGAGCTATTAGGGATTCTGAGTCTGTTCGTTTCAGAATTATCATGTAGGGTTTGTTCATTTTTTCTACTTGTATAGTTTGACTTTGGCCTGCATGGAAAGAGATTTTCTGTAATGTAAATTGGTAAACTTCTTCAGGTAATCTTGCAAGAGCATTTAGTAGTCTTGCGTGAAGGTTACTCCATCGTTGAGCAAGACGGATAAATTCATCTATGTCACTGTTGAAGTCTACTACTGACATGGGTCTTCTTTTCATACTTATTCTCCATATTTCTCTTGGTGGTGTTCTTATCGTACATCTATTTTAGCTGTTTTCCTCACATTGGACACACAGAAAAACAAAACTAAACTATGAAAATCTTGTTGAGCGGACCAATGCTTTAAAGTACATAACTATTCTGGTTCCGTAACAATTATAATAATGCCCCCAGCAGCATTCGTAACCTCGTGCAGATTCCGTTCGCTTCCCATTCTTTTCATGCAGAAAAACTATTACTCGTTCACCCGAATGTTGCCCTCGCGTAGCCAATGTTGCTTTTGCAATAAATGGTTTCCCTTCTATCTCCGTCTGCAAAGAAAGCTCACCTTTAATATTCAAAGAATCCCATACTTTATCAAATTCACAATCCAATCTCACAGTTCCTCGATGGGGCTCAAACATACATTTTTCCTAATCTATTCTTTTCATGTTAACAAATATTAGCCTTTCAATTTAACATAAAGGGAAAAAGTAGGGTATGAGTATTTTTAGGTTCAAGTTATAATAGTAACCATCAATCGTTTGGATGATAGAAAATGGGATTAATAGGCTCCATTATGGTGCGGCTGCTTAGAGCACAACCATTTGAAATGCAAGCACTTGACACACTAGCAGAGAGTATGAAAGCAACTTCAATCCTCAAAAAAGATAGGTTCCATCGCTATTACAAATCGAGTATTCTTCCCATTCCTTGCTTAGCCTACTCTGACGCGCTTGTCTTTAACTCCAATTATTATCAAATGCTTTCGCCTGATGAAGTTCTAGCAATTGGCGCCCACGAATTTAATCACATAGCGAAAAGGCATATTGTAAAGAGGCTACCTCGAACGGTTCTTCCCGCTGCAATGCTTACTGTTGTGGCAGGTTACCTGTTTTTTATTAACTCTAACTCATTTCTGTTCATTGCATCGGCAGCGGTTCTGTCTTTCTTTTTCTTTTTGTTTGGTTCGTATTATGTTAACGCTAAATGGTTTAGAAAACAAGAAACTGAATCTGACCTTAGTGCTGTCGAGTTCGTTAATGGAGCTGCCATGATATCTGCCCTGGCGAGGCTTCGTCCACAAAAAACAAGTTGGCTTTCTAAATTGATGCCTCATACCCATCCAACTATAGAGCAAAGAATACATGATATTCAAGCGGCTATGAGTGCTAAAAATTCATTTAACTTTACTATTACTTTTGGTGACGGCACTTCTAAGCGATACTTATACTAGATTTTGTTCGGCCTACGCGCATAAATCCGTTGAAAATGCCAAATGGTTCCAAAAGTTCAAACGATATTCAGTTGGCTTTTAAGTTGAAGTGCGATTCCCTACCCCTCTTAGACGTCAAGGAAGAGTTTTAGCGCTCCGCGCTAGTTTGGGATGTTTGGCTTGTTGTTTTTTGGCGTTGGTGACTGCTTTTATTGTGAGTTTCTTTGTCTGATAGAACAACAACAGTGGTGTTGCCATTTCTGTTCAGGCTGGTTTGGGTTGCTTTTTTGAAGCAAAACCTAAATCGTTTGCAGGTTGCCTATTAAAATATCCTAGCATATCCTAGAATATCCCAGGTGGATGTTGTTTGTTTGCCGTTAACACAAAGAGTCATTTTAGTGCGCATGGCTGTTCCAAAATTTGTCAAAAATGTCATATTTCCTTTTTTGCTCTCTGTCACACGTAAGTTGACCATTCACAACACACGCTTTAAAGCTTGACCCAAAAGCAGAAAGGGACTTAAAACCATTTTTCACCATTTTAGGGAACACGCATGCTCGCCGCGCACCATTTTCATTTCACTAAAAACGTTTCGGCGCTGGATACACCCAAAATGCCAAGAGTTCCGACCTCAGAAAGAGACGGGCCCGGTGGGATTTGAACCCACGATCTCCGGCTATCTTCCGCTCATAGGAGCGTCCGAAGGCCGACACCTTAATCCGTGCTAGGCTACGAGCCCTTTTCCATGCCTGAACTCTAGTATACGGTGCTAAAGGTGATATATTTGTGACATGTGTACTAGTGCCTTCAGCTTCGGATTTCGTGTTTGTAAGGGCAGAGGCAATATTTAGACTTTGCATGTCAAGTCAATCCGTCTTGGGTTTTCGGTAGAAGTGTACGCCGTTCATCTCGTCGAATTTCTCGTATCCTTTCCTGGCTACTTCTCTGAGTTCCTGCGGATTTCTTACCTCGACTATGTCGTATTCTTGGTCGCCGAAGCATTGAGCTGCAAGCTGCGCGTAGATCTGAACATAAGCTAATGAGCTGTGGCCTAGTAGATATTGGACTGCGTCTGGGTTGCCTTTGGCGTGGCGTTCTTTGGTTGCTCTCCAGTATCGGCAGCTGTAGAAGCTGATCTTTTTCAGTTCTGGATTGTTGAGTTTCTTAACTGCCCGGTTGCGCATTCTTCTGAAGATGCATCCGGCGTTGTCAATGTTACCATAGGTGAAGACAAGTTTTCCGTTTAAGTGGGGCAGCGATAACAGCATATCTATCAGTGCTTCGCTTACCTGGATGCTTCGGCAGTTACCGCCTTTCGCTGGATGATTGATGTTTATTCGTTTGTGTGGCTTGTCAATGTCCACCCATTCAATTCTCAAGGTTTCGATGGGTCGAGCTGCGGTTGCTTGCATTGTGAAACAGAAGGCGGCCATCTGAGTGCTGCAGCTTGAAAAAAGTTGGTCCTGATGTTCTTTTGGCGGTATGTAGGGGATTTTTCGTTTGAATTTGACTCTCGGTATATCTGCTTTGATGTTGTTGTGGGCCAAGAAGCTTTTGTAGGCCTTGGTTAACCCATTCTTTCTTATGGGAGTCACGGTTTTTAATGCGTCTGAAGCCATGACTTCCCTGAAAGAGTCAGGATCGTACAGGTTAACGCCGAGTTTTGCTAGCCGTAGTAGGCTGTAGCCGTAATTGCGTACTGTTACGTCTACTTTGCCTTCAAGTTTGAGCTGGTGCTGGAAGTCTTTGATGACGATTTCGATGCCTTTCTCCGGTTGTTGCTGTTGTTTTTCTCCCTGCAAAACGCCCTTTTGTTCGGACGTTTGCAGCGTCAAATTTTTCGCTCCTTGCGCATATTTGGCGTTTTCTTGTATGCCAACCTGACTATTTATGCCTTCATTCAAATCCAAAGGGAGATAGCTGTTGGCAACTTGTTTAGCTCGTTCAAGGTCGTTGGGATCAGAGAAGCGTCGTCCGCAGGACTTGCAAACATAACGCTGTATCTTAACATCGAAGTTACTGGTTGAAGTTCCGTTTTTAGAAACTCGGTGGCTGCCACATTCCGGGCACTGGGGGCTGGCACCGGCGTCCTCAGTTAGGGGCGACTTGCGACTAGTTAAACCGGCTTTACCAAATATGCGACTCTTCGCAAGTCCAGCTTTCCCCGCATCGTCTACTGATTCGGTTTCAGTCACGTGGATCCCTTCCTTGCCTTCTGAGCGAATCGTAACCCCTGTCGTACCCCCATTTGGTTGAGGAGGGACCACTTGGTCCCGTCTGGTAACGATTTGTGCGCGAAACAAACCAGGTTTTTCTCTTCGGGTGTTTTCAGGAGATTTCTTATTTTCTGAATCGCAACCTGTAGTCTATTCTGTTTTTCATGCACCTGGCGCAGAAAAGCCTGATTTGAGGCGATTTCAAGCTCTAGAATCGTAACCACATTTCGCAGGGTGCCCTTTTTCTCGCAATTTCTCGCATATTCAGGACATTTCAGCCCATTTCTCCATTTTGGAATCGTAACCCTACTGTACACCCCCTTACCCTCAGAAGCACCTGGGCAGTCCTGAAACTGGGTTACGATTTGAGAGTTCATCTTAGATAACGCTCCTCAATGTCATCGGCTTGCCTGATGAGATCTCTGATGGCTTGTTCAGACAAAGGAATCGCCGGCTTCCATCTCAGTTGTTCAAGGGCGTCTTTGCGGGCGATTCTCTGAAGCCTCCTTTTCTTGAATTTGTAGAGTGCCACGCGATGGCTTGTCTTGCAGAATTTGCCCTTCGGATTCAGGGGCGTAAATGCTTTTCCGCACCATAAACAGTGTTTTTCCTTTCCAATGCAGGGCCTGTTTTGAACGCTAGCTAACTACGAAGCCTCCTTGACTTGCGATATAATACCGCATGCTATTGGTTTTTGCAGGGCAGGCCTGATAGCACGCGCTATACAGTTTTTAAGAGTTACTAATCCGATGCTTTGGCCATTGCAGGGTTGTAAGTTAGGTGTTGTTCTATTGTGCTCAACGAGAATTATTCGACTGGTTTCTTTTGATAACCAGCTTATCGTTTCACGTTCTACTGCTTCTTCTAGGGGTTGCTCTAAATTTTTGAAGAGCACGTGATCTTTATAGCGCACGTAAACGGGAGAACCCAGAGAAAAAGCTTGAGAAGCCATTAGGTCACCTATGTTTGAGCTAATTATGTGCCTTCGTTGATTTCGGCTGTTTTGGTGAAGAGTTTTTGGAGTTCACAGTGTTCTTGCATGAATGTGGTTAATGCTTTTTCCGTGAAACCTGGTATCTTTGGAAATGCTCCGAGTCCCCTATCATAGATGATGTATAGCGAGTCTACGCCTTCTTTTTGGAGTGCTTCAGCAAACTCTTTGGGAAGGGTCAGCGTGTATTGTGTGGAGCCGTCGCGTTTTTGCAGCTTGATTATTTTGTGTTCAACTATTTTAGGTATGCTCATTTCATTCATCTCAGCGATTGACTGGGATAATATTAGACGATAATTATTTAAGCAATGCTTCACAAACATCCCAACTGGTAACTGAGATATGGCTGACGTGGCTACTTCAGAAACAGATCAGATTTCAAAAACCGAGCTCATACTATCGCATATAGCTGAGCAAGGACCTAAAACAGAATACGACCTATACAAACAATTTCCAAAATTAAGCCATGGAACAATCCATTTCTGCCTCAACAAACTAACCCAAGAGGGCCTCATAACATACTCCAAAATCAAAACTGGAAAAAAACAAATAAAGAAACAGTATCATCTAACTTTCATAGGGACAGTATCTTATATTGGTAGTTTTCTTCACTGGCAAAGTGAGGAATTGACCGATAATCAGATAGCCGAACGCTTGAAATATTTTGATGAAGAGGAGCAAGGGGAGATCATAGAGTTTCTATCCAAACAGGGGAAACTGCTCAAGTATGCGATTTTTGAAGAAAGCAAATGGCTGACACAACATTATCCAAGAATTGCAAGGGTGCTTGTAGTTATTGCCAATTCTATTTGCCGTAATCCTCCTAAACCCTATAAGAATCTGCTTCTAGTTGCAGTTGCCCACACAAATACAAAGACTTATTCCACGTCCATAGATGAGAAAGGAGTTGAGGAAAAACTTCCAAGTGCCGAGGAGTTAATGGGGTTGGAGCAAGATGCTTTTAGAGACGAGTTTACTCGAATTTTTTTTGAGATAATAGTTTTTATGAAGCATGACGGCAAAGCTACTGCCAATCTTAGGCTTCGGCGGTTAGCTGAGGAAGAGCTTGAGGAAAGAAGACACGAAGCTTCAGAAGTAGAACTGGCTATACGACTATTTAGTGGGGGAGAGACTAAAACAAAAATAACTTAAAATCAACACTTTCGCAGTAGCCAAGGTCTGAGCCGACAGGTTGTTTAGGAAGGAAGGTGTTGAGTCTTCGTAATTGTGTAAGCATCAGGATATCGCCGTTGGTTAATCCGCTTGGCTACGTTAATTTGAGGTATTTGTTAGGGTGACAAAAAGTTTATTTAACAAGCGATAATGTGTTCTAAACAATGGTTAAAACATTGGTAAATTTGTCTTCTTTCTGCGGGTTCTCCGCTGAACAAGGGGTTTTGCAGGGAGAAAAAGCTTGGAAAACGAACATTTTACTGGAATAGGCGAAATTAGGGAATTTCAGCAGGGAAAAAAGCGACATTTCAGCAGCAAAAGCGGGCATTCTAAGGTAAAAGATGCGTCATATCGCAAGGTTTCGGTCTACACTAAGAGCATGGAGCGATATATGAAGGAAAGAGAGCGACGGCGACAGGTCCGGCTTTTAGCTGAAAAGGGATTTTCGCAGAAGCAGATCGCAAGTGAGCTGGGTGTTTCTACTCGGACCGTTAAGCGTGACTGGGATAAGATTCGACCATACGTTAAAGGTCAAACCCGCAAGGAAATTAGAGCGGTTGTGGATGAGCGTCAGAAAGAGTTTGAGCGGCGGTATGAAGGGTTAACGGTTAATGAAGAGCTTAAGCTTCTCAAGCAAGACATTAGAGCGACCGCTAAGAAGGTGCATCGGCTGCAGCCAAATCATACGCGGCAAGAACTGCGTCAGCAACCCATTCGGCAGTTAGATTATGTTTTGGATCTTGATTCTCCGGCAGCTGACGGTTTTCCCCTTGTAATCTTTCCATTTCAAGGCGACAACATGCAGTTTACGGGCGACTTTGAAATAAGGTTCTCGGTAATAAAGAATGGAGAAAAAAGAGAACTACTCAATATCGGCATTTCAACGAATACAACCGCCCCGTTTCATAGCCCTTGATCTTTGATCGACAGATTGCAAAATTCAAAAGTTGTCAAAGCTTAAGGCTCATTCTCCGGATTATCTGCATCATTAGGAATAGCCAGTCTTTCTCATCATTATCTGGCTCTTCTTCAAACATGCCTCAATCTCAATCACATATTTTAGATTCTGTTAGGTTATTTGTCATACGGACTATATTGGATAATGTTCACAATTTCTCCAAGCGGAACGGGCTTGGTTGCTCATTATCTTTAAAGGAATTATTTTGCATTGCCGTAAAAGTTCGCCATTTTTTTGCGTTTAAATTCGATTAAATAAGGGCAATCACTGCATCTTGGACTCAATCTATAATCCCCTTATCGTATATCCTAGATTTCGTTTATCTATATTCGGGTATCTTAAGGTGTAGCACAAGCTATTTACACCTTAAGGTATCTTATAGTATACTTGTAAGAGTGTGGAATAATGATAAGCGTACGTGTCAACTGCTTCAAGCCGTCGGTTGATGGATTCCAATTCGGGAATCAATGGCCGCCGGGAACCCCTGATTATATAGTCAATATCCTGGGGCAGAATGTCACCATAGGAAGCGCAGCAAACGGTCTTTGTGGGGGCATGGTCTACGCCGTGGCGGACATATTCGAGGCGGGTGATCTCCCTCCAGCCATCACCACTCCGCCAGCAGCAGGAACGTCGTTGTTCACCTATATCGTCGCACGCCTGACGAACAGCTTCGACTGGGATGATGTAAATCAATACCTGTCCTGGATCCAGATGTCGGATCATGACACAGGTTTCGATACTCCATTTGGCCATGTGACTACGGCACGTGGTCTTGCGTGGCATGAAATCACTGAAGAGTGGCCCAAGATTAAGGCAGATCTCGATGGCGGCTCCGTTTCGCTTCTAGGGCTGGTTCATGGTCAGGAGCCACCCACCATCGGTTTCATCACGGGACTACAGGATCTCGGTGGGTGTCATCAGGTGCTCGCGTGGGGATATGACTTGGATGGCACGAACCTCACCATCTACATCTACGATCCCGACAATACTGGAGATGGAAACACCATTACCCTGGACATCGGTAACCCTGCCCACACGACACCGATCTCCGTATCCCAGTGGCCCAACGGGACATTTCGTGGATTTTTCAGGACTCACTATCAGTTCCACGATCCCACGACCCCGGCCTCTGGCTCACTCGTTGGCATCGGCGTTGTCAGTAGCCCCGGGTTGACCGGATTGGCGCTCAACCCCTGTCTCCAGCCTCCACCTCCACAACTTTTAATGATTGTCACGGCTAGTCCTTTCCCCGTTCCTCTCAACACGCCAGTCGCGCTGACGGTCTCTGCTGAGGATGCCGCGACTCATGTGCCGCTCGATGGCACTGTCACTCTTCTGAATTATCCTGGTCCCAAGATCATCTCGTTTCCTACGGGCAAGCCGTTCCAGGTGACGCTGGGGTTAGGAACAATAACGGTGCAGAAGAGGATCAACATGGATGGATCGTTCAAGATAGTGCAGGTCAAGGAAACAATCTACCCTGGGGTTACGGTTTCCGTTCCCAAGTATCGTGCTGGTGGTCTAACATTTCAGTGAACTCTGACTCGAAAGCTCTTGTTGCAACCGGCGTTGACAAGCTGCTTGGCTGGTGGTTGACGGGTAAACATAGAGTGGGCCTGTTACCGGAGCCCCGAGGCCAGCAGAGTTCATTGAGGAAGAGGTATTCTCTATGATTTGTTTTATGATCACTGGTGTTTTTTTCTGTTTCGGCTTCTTCGAAAAGTTTGGTTATTACCTCTTTTGAGTTGTCAACAGGTTCAGCTTTGGTTTCCTGCCCTAATGCAACGGTTTCTCATTGCTAATTTCAGAAACTCGAGACTCGATATAGCATTTCGATAGTATTTGTCTTTGAGTTCTTCGAGCTTCTTTTCAAGTTCAATGAATCGCTGGTCATCTTGGTACTTGTAGAGTTTATAGACTATTTTTAGTTCAAATGTATTTGCTTTTCTTTTAGTGTTTCCGCGGTTGATTTGCTCAAGAATATGTTCATCCATAACTATTGTATCTAAAATCATGTCTAATTTCTTGAACTGTGACTTCATCGTGTATTAGTTTGATGTTTTTTCTCCCATTGCGTGCCATAAGAGTTTTCCTCTACCGCTTGTGGGGGGCTGATTGATTCGTAGACCTGTGTTAGCACTTATAGGCCTTCTCAAATGCTTTTAGAATAGGGTCTGGGGGATATTGCTTCCCAATGTTTGCTTAGATAAGAGTAGTCTGCCGCAAACTTGTCTCGCATTTTGTGGGTTGGAAAAGAGTCTTGTGCTGCTAATAATCCTTTGCGCCCTTCTTCAGTTCTATTGATGGCATTGTTTGGGAACATCGTTCCTCGAAGATCAACCTGCAAGCTGTCGAACTCTATTTTTTCATGGAGGTCGACTGAAGAACGATAAACTACAAACTGAACATCGTCTTGAGTTTCATACCCGTACGCCGAGTTGCGGACGACCCTCAATTTGCAACGCAGCATCCCAAACCTAAACTTATGTGACCTTAATTCATTGAATTTTCGAGGTCTAAGTGTAACCTTTTGTGAACGATATTGGTTCTACCAATAGCCTAACCTGCACGTTCTGTTTACGGTTGATTTATGATTTGAAGAACCATATTCAGGACATTTGGGTCAGAGGGAAGATCTGTGTGACTCAGTGTACTTCCCATACAAACAAGGTTATTTTTAGTTGGATCAAAGTTTATACCCAAAATATCCGCACTAGGGTAATCAAAAATATTGGGTGATGGCTGATCATTCGCAATGTTACCCGAGAACCCACTATGACCCGTGAAATCGCTCAGATCATACACGCTTTTCGCTGGAACTGTTCCGTCCCCAACTTTGTCATATAACGGGTACGGACCAACGTCCTGAGGTTCAGCAGCATCAGGATCTGGAAACCATAAACCAGTAGGGGTTTGCATTCTGTCGGAGTAGAATGCATACGTCTGGCCAGGGAGAAAAGTATCATAACCGAGATCATCATGAAAGGACAAAGCGTTGTTGACAAGAGTCGAAACACTTCCCGCGGACACTACAGGTCCTCCCCCTCCATCCAACGCGTAAACATTCCCCCATTTTCCTGCGTTAAGTTTGCTTTCTGATTGCAAGTAAGTTCCTTTTATAGTTGGTTCGGAATCATAAAAGCAAGTTACTAATGGTCTGTAATCTCCTCCTTTCGTCTGATCAAAGTATACGCCGTACTGATTGTCCGGGAGCAATTGATATACCAGCTGCATTTCTCCCACTATACCTTGTTGATTCGGAGGCCCATGGCTTGAAAGACCCAAGT
The DNA here is from genome assembly GCA_963767735.1 of Candidatus Bathyarchaeota archaeon. Lineage (GTDB taxonomy): Archaea > Thermoproteota > Bathyarchaeia > Bathyarchaeales > Bathycorpusculaceae > Bathycorpusculum. Next base: position 214,535 of record CAVYES010000004.1, read on the forward strand.
CATTAAATTGGAAGCCGGTTCCTGTCCTCAAAACTCTATAAGCTTTTGGCGCGCCGTGGCTTGGTGTTGCAATCAGGATTTGAGCTTTGACAGAGTTCTGCGGGAATGGGTTCAAAGTCGCCCCATTGGTCCATGGGTCCTTCCCACCTGAAGGTGATTGGTTTGGGTCTTGAAGGTACTTATCTGATAAGTACGCTCTAGAGATTAAGCCACCGGTGCTGTGGCCGATCAAGTAGATGTCCGAGCCCGCGTTTAGTTTCTGCCCGCCTAGGATGTATTGCGATATGAAGTAATTCAGTTCGTATGCGTGCTGTCTTATGTCTATTCTCCAATCGTATGGGTACTCAAAAAAGACGTTGGTAGAGTCCGCGACAGCCGCAGACTCATTCACACTCTTCCACAAACCCTCTTTGGTTCTAATTGACCAGATTTGGTCCCCAGAACTCGTTTTTTGGTCACGGAAAAAGCTCGTTGTTTTCGTGTAGCCTGGAGCGAAGCCATGCCCTAATAAGGAGATGTCGTCATCCTGTATCAGCTGGTTAGCGCTTAGAGTATAGGTGGGTGATGAAAGTGCATCTGAGCCTACTTGATCGGTTCCTTCCATGAAATCCTTGGTTAGAAATACTTTTTTGCCAGCCGCAGGACTCGCCCCTCCAAATGTCTGCGAGTTATTATTCGGGTTCGGAACATAGAGATCCGACCCAGCTATACCTGGAATGAATATGACTGACTTGGCCATAAAATCTTCTCATCTTTAAAAGTCTGAATCAACTATTAATGGCTTATGTTTTATATTCAATTCATTTTCTCCCATTAGCGCCCTCGGGTAAACGAGATTCCTCATGTTAGCGCGCGATGTCTGGAGCCTTCGGTCTGTCTGACTTCTTGAGGACCTGCTGATGCTCTCCTTTCGCTATTGTTGGTAGAGCTTTTGACCCTCCTCGTTGATATGTTCTGTATCTTAGGGATTAGGCCTTATTGCTTCCTTTTCCCCATCCTTGATAATCCCTGATCCACTGCGAGTGGTTGAGCACCATGCGTACATGCATCTTCCACATCTTCCAGGTATCCTCCAAAACTCGCTCAGTCCGGTCTCTCTTTATCAGCCTGGGCCCTCTTGAGGGCAGAGAAGATGATTTCAGGATTATATACCTATAAATGGTTCGACCCAGATAATAAATTGGAGGAATGGGTTTTTTCAGATGAGGGCGGAGACTTCCTTTCTGGGATCGTCACTAAACTGGGTCAAGTTTTGATGACCGTTTCCACCAATCTCTCAACCCCCGATGGATTAACTAGGATTCTTAGGCAACAAGGTTGGGATGTATCATCGGTTCAGGGTACCTTTGACGTTAGCGAAATTTCCAAAGCTATTAACGACATTTCTTCAAAGCTTTTTTCTGGGACCACACCTTCGCCCGATGATATCACTGGGCTCATACAGGACATAGTTAACATAGTTACAGACTTAGAGAATTTTCAGAAGAATCTGTCGAGCGCCAGCTTCGCGCCTTTCAACGATACAAGTTTTAGCTGGTCGGATTTTGGCGAGGAGCTGTTAGGTAGCCTAATTGACCAGCAACTGGCTTCGAGTATTCCATGGCTTCACCTCCTGCTAAACATACTCGGTATAATTCAGACCAAATCGGTAGATGTGGGAAAAACGGCAGGCAGGATTAACTACACGGAGACAAGAATACGACTGGATAGGATTTCAGAGATAGTAAATCCCGAAGCCTTACTACAGGACGTATACGGTTGGAACAGTTCCCCCTTCGATTCTGGGGCGTTCCTTCAGTCACTCGCAGACCTCATAAATGCTATTGGCCTGCAAGCCGAAATTATTGCACCCGACCCCTCCCTTCTCTCACTTTACTACGCCTCGACAAATACGAGCCAAAGTCAAGTCAATCAACTCGAGGTTCCCCTTTACACTGTGAACACATCAGAGGACGGCGTAGTCAATTTTTCACTTTCTGCACTCCCTATCCCGAAAGACGATGGCACGGGCTCACCCGTTGGAATAGCACTCGTAGCCTCTCTAACTGGTCTTCCTTCTCAAGCAAGTCTAGGAAGCTGGTCGTTTGGACTAACCGGAATCTCCACTACAGCAAATGCTCTGAGACTTGAAATTCGCCCAGGAGAGGCCATTAAGGTAACATCTGACTTTTCATTAGGTGCACAACCTCTCGGTTTGGCAGTGGCATATAAACCGGGTACCCCATTCTTCGTCTTTGGAGACGGATCGTCGAATTCACTTCAGTTATCAGACGTCTCAATCGGAATAAGCGTTAATCCAGGAAATGGCAATGAGGTGATATTGAGTCTTGGAGTGGATGACGCTAAGCTAATGATAGATCTCTCGGGGTCCGGGGTGGATTCCTTCATACAGACCATATTAGGTTCGGGTCAGTCAACAGTTGAATTCAAGAACGTCGGGATTGCTTATTCTACAAAGTCAGGTTTAACGTTCAAAGGCAGTGCCTCACTCCAAGTAACGATTCCGTTGAATCTTCAGCTCGGGCCGATTACCATAACTGGGCTCACGATAGGAATCTCACCGCAGAACTCAAATCTCGCAATAATATTGGCAGTTAGCGGAAGCATCAGCCTCGGGCCGGTGACAGGGACGGTCGATAATATCGGAGTTATAATAATGGCTAATTCGAGACCTCAGGGCCAGTTGGTGGATGCAACAAGCAGCGACCCAGCTAACGCCCTTCCTATCTCGATAGGGTTCAAGCCTCCAGACGGCATTGGAATCAGTATTGACGCCGATGTAGTCTCCGGTGGAGGTTACCTTGCATACGATTCGACCAAGAAAGAGTATTCAGGCGCGCTCCAGCTGGAAGCCGCGGGGATAAGTCTCAGTGCCTATGGCTTCCTCGATACGGTGATGCCGGGCGGTGGCGGCGGCTACTCGTTGGTCCTTATCATTGATGCTCAGTTCGGTGATCCTGGACTCGAGATAGGCTTCGGCGTAGCATTAACGGGCATCGGCGGTCTCGTAGCAGTGAACAGAACGATGAATCTGACCGCCCTTTTGGCGGACGTCCAGAACAACACCATCCAGAACCTGCTTTTCAACACAGATCCGGTCAATAACGCCCCCCAAATCATAAGCGGGCTTGCGGCACTTTTCCCACCAGAACAGGGAGAATTCGTCTTTGGACCTATGGTACAGCTCCAGTGGGGTCCTGGCTCGATTGTAACCGCAAATATCGGCGTATTCATAGAGCTAACGAAGGCACCTAAGGTCGTCATCGTTGGCCAAATGAGTTCCCAGATTCCCAGTCCCGACACCGCACTGATAAACCTTAACGTCGATGTCAACGGATTCATCGACTTCCAAGCAGGGGACCTTGGGTTCGATGCCAACATCTACAAATCCTACCTAACCATCTTCTCCATCTCGGGACAAATGTCACTGAGGGCACACATTAAAGACAATCCCATGTTCCTGCTTTCCATAGGCGGCTTTAATCCTAACTTCCAGCCGCCACCCAGCTTCCCTACACTTTCCAGAATCAAAGTAGGGCTCTGCACGCAGCCCCAACTTCTCGTCAACCTCACTTGTTACCTCGCTGTCGGCTCAAACCCGTTCATGGTCGGAGCTGAAGTCGATGCCTACGCCTCAGTGGGAAACTTCTACGCACAGGGCAAACTAGGCTTCGATGCGCTCTTCATCTTTAGTCCATTCAGCTTCACAGTTGACATATGCGCCAGCTTCGCGATTGGATACTCCAATGCCATAATCTTGGCCGCTGGGCTCTCAGGCACGCTTTCCGGAACAGCGCCTTGGGTTATAGACGGCAGCGTATCCTTCACGTTCCTCTTCTTCCACCCGAGCGTAAGCTTCCACGCCGTCGTAGGATCAGCCGTCCAACAAGCAGCTCCGCAAAGCGCAGGGGCGGTCGGGGCTGCGCTCACGAATGCGCTGCAAACTCCAGCCAACTGGAGCAGCGGCACTCCTACTGGCGTCATCAACGTGGTCTCGATTAACCAGCCCACTCCCCCCGACAGCAACACAATCTTAATGGACCCAGTCGGAACGCTATCGGTTAAGCAAAGCGCCGTTCCGCTTGCCACGCCAATTACTGCCTACAACAACTCGCCTCAAACCCCAACTTTAAACATAAACATGACAGGTGTCGCACTGGCAGGCGCGACTGGAGCAACCCCCCAGAACTTAGACCCTTCACAGTCGCAGAGTATAGTAGATCAATTCGCCCCAGCCTCCTACGAGATCCTAACGGACGACCAGAAGCTCTCGTCCCCCTCATTCCAGCCTCTTCCCGGCGGGGTAACTGTCGCTCCAACTTACTCGAATGCCAGCGTCGACAATACTGGCCCACCGGTCAACTACGTTACTAAGTACGTCGACACAGCAGCAACAATGACGAATATCACGAGTGCTTACACCCCTTCCGCCTCAAGATTCCAGACGCTTGTATCCTCAGCAACAGCAGGTCAATCAGCACTGGCCAACTCGGGACCTCGAAAATACATGTCTGGACCCAGTTCCAGCGTCTCGGTAGAAGACGACTCGTACGTACTAGTCAGCACCGACAAAATAACGCCCGTAGGCATGCCCGAAGGGGTCTCGTCCATGGCGTGGTCTCAAGCCAACGGAGCGCTACAGTCATACCTTGCAGCCAATCCAATGGAGAAGGGATACGTCCAGATCATTCCCCAAACGGAGGTCGCGTCAAGTTGAGCAATCCGAACCTCGCTAACTATAGCTTCTACTCCTGGGCAAGAGTCGGAGCTGCCAATCAAATCGCCACCCCCGACGACTTCGGTGGTACGACCGCGTCGAAAAATGCGCCCCTACGTGCACAAATCAATATCCAATTACAGCTCAATGACGGTTCGGGCGGTCCTCCTTTAACGGCCAACTCACCAAACATCCTGCTCTACGCGCCCCTTGACGTCACAGGAATCGATTCAAGAGTGTTTTCTCTCATTCCAGGGATGCAGCCTTCTGGAACAACTTTCCCAGCAGCAGGTTCAGATAACTTCGAGTCGAACTACCTTCCCTCCTTAGAGTTCTCCGAACACGACCTGCCGTGGCGATACACTCCCGTTGGTCCAAACCTCGGCGGCGCCAACAGCCCCAGCGGTCTACGCCCTTGGCTCTGCTTAATAGTACTCGCGGACAACGAGATTCAATCCTTTACTGCACCATCATCCAGCTTAAAACTTGGTCAAGTAATAGTCATCCAGTCGGTCAACTCTGCAGGTGTTTCTACCCTTCCTCTCCCCGACCTGACCGAATCTTTCTACTGGGCTCATGTACAAGTCGCCGCCAGCGTTCCGACGGGCCAAACTTTCTCCGACTTTATTCAAGAGAACAAGACTCTAGTGAAATCACGACTCGTTTGTCCAAAGATCGCTCCAAGCGAACACCCACTACACTGCCTTCGTGGTCCCTGTATTCAAGAGTGGCGCGCAAGGAGGTCTAGGGCAGACCGTAAGCTCCACTGGGGTGGGTACAGACAACGCCTGGGACGGGAGTGAAACAAGCGTTACCCTTCCAGTCTACTACTCTTGGGACTTCACAACCGGACCAGGAGGAGACTTTGAGTCGCTTGTGCTGCAGCTTGTTGCCAGGGATGCGCCCAACGCCATAGGCACTCGGCAAATCGACGGAAGCAATCCAGATCCCACAACTAACTTCCCATCCGCAGGTCCTCTCACCCTTGCCGGAGCCCTCTCGTCTGCAGGCTCCACCCCCTTCCCACTGACGGAAGCGCCGGGATTCGACAACGCCCTCCTTTCATACCTGAACGCATCCACCACCCTCACCTCGCCTCCGAAGGTGGCAGCTCCAGTTTACGGCAAGTGGTACACAGCATCAGATACCCTCGTGGCTGGAACATCACCTCCCTGGCTCTACAACCTGAATGTTCACCCCGGCAACAGGATGGCGGCTGCAATTGGAGCTGAGGTCATCCAACAGGAACGCCAATCCCTTTTGCAGGCCGCATGGTCGCAGGTCCAAGGCATCCAGCAGGCGAACCAGACGTTGCGGCAAGCTCAGCTGTCCAGAGAGGTTCTAAGCCAACTCTACAATGAGTACCTCACCCCCGCGCCAACTGAGCAGACCCTATTCGTCACGGCCCCAGTCCAGTCGAGAATACTGAACGGCGATAAGACAGTAAAAAACGACGTAAGCAGGTCTCCGCTTCCAAGAGGCACTCTGTCTCCAGCCTTCCAGAAAGTGCTAAGGCCACTAGGTCCCATTAGATCGCGTCAAAACCCGCGGCCCGCAACTACGCCCGGAATCATCACAAGGCTTAATAACGGTCAACTCAATCCCTCACCATCCCCTCCGCCCGTCGCCAACGCTTCGACTTTAAATAACGTATCGAATTCGATAGGTGCCTCTTCTCTCCCTCCATGGCTTCTTTCCATTTTCCAGTATCTATACCCTTCATATGGTTATTGATAGTCGTATTGTTTCTGCTAGGCGTATTGGTCTTCGGTCTTTCTCCCCTTGATCCAGCTCTCGTGGCACTCGCCATCCTACTATTCGCTCTCGGTTTCGCTCTTCAAACCTTATACAACAAGTGGAAGCTCGCGAGCCAGACAGCGTCATCAAACCTCACAGCACAGGTTATTCAATCCGTTCCACCGCGTTCCAGCTTCACCTTGGTCACTTCAAACCAAGCTCCTGTTACCGCAACGTCGACGGGAGCCACTGATACCGTAACCGCAGCGAACTTTCGTGCCGCAGCCTCGGCCCTTCAAAACTACGTGCTTGATCCGCTTCCCGCCCGAAAAGTTCGAACTCCTCTCGATCTGAACGCTATAGCCAAAACTATGGTAGCAGGGCTTGATCCTTCGAAAACGGTTCCTGCAAGGATTCAACCGCGGCTCAACCTTCCTGCATCGCTGAATTGGGCACCGCAGGATCCGCTGCAGACAATACTGTTTGGACCAATGTTTACACAACCCTTGTCCAAGCCTCTTGTAGCGCGTTGGCCAAACTTTTACCTCCCAGGGTATGGGCAGATACCTGCCAATTCGGTGTTGGTGTTGCAGACCAATCCGGTCTGGGAAGAGGCATTTATGGTTGGCGCGAACTATACGTGGTTCCAGATAGCCTTGTTCAACGGCTTGTCTACAGACTCACGCTTCTCATCCTTTCTTTATTTCAAAGACAAGTCTAGTTGTCCTCCCCCAATTCAGCCTGATATCAATCCGATTTACTTCTGGCCCGCCTCGAATGACTTGGGCGAGAATGGAGCGGATCCCGCGTTATCAGCAGGCCAGCTTGTGCTGCTTATATGCGGCAATCTCCTAAGGAGGTATCCCATTCCGGGAAGCACGGCGATATTTGCGGCAAAGGTTTCCCAGGACTCTAGTGGAAACAGAACGATAAGTTCGGACGAATACCCTCCAGTTTTCACCTGCACGCTTCCCCCTAATATCTCGCTTCTGGGATTTAACCTGACATCAGCGCAGGTTACTGCGCCGCCGACAGATCCCTCCGACCTCGGCTACTACTTCATAATACAGCAACACCCCTCTACCCCGAAGTTCGGGCTGGAGACTGCCGATTGGACAAATCCCGCGATGGCGAACTTCCTCTCACCAGCTGGCTACCTCAAGGTCAACCCTGCCAATGGTAGTCCATTCACTCTTTCAGGCGGAGCCACATGGCCGCCTACCGAACTGAACGCGTCTAATGTCGCATCAATCACCCTCAGGGACCCAGTTCAGGTGGCATACAATGCAAAAGCGCTGATCACCCCGGCTTCCCCAGGAGGCGCCTGACACATGTCCTACAGCCTACACCCGCTCAAGTCGCAGATTTCTTCCCTTATCTCAGCCAGGTCCGGTCTCCTCGATCAGCTTACTCAGGCCGACAACGAAAGGTTTAACGCGCTTACCGCCCTGAACGCTTTGATAGCAAAAGGGATTCCAACCAGCGATCAAACATATACTCAGACCTCTACACGCCTAGTTACTGCCAACGAAAATCTCAACCAGGCGCGCACCGATCTGACCCAGAACCAAAACCAGCTAAGCGCTGCAATAACAAGTTTCGCCTCTCCTGGCCTTAGCTCAACGATTCAGGGCATCGCCGCCACCGTGCCAATCTTAATGTTGCCTGTCAGAATGGAAACGAGATATGTCGCAGGCACCAGCGGCACAGAGCTATGGATCCGCATTTATCCCGACGAGATCGAAGTCGATACGTTCGAAGGTATCCTTACCCAAGATGAAATTAGCCAGGATCCAAACAGCTCTATTCCTACAACCCCACCTATTATTACTTCAGCTCAGTGGGCCATTCTCGCGAACAGATTTGGGCCTAGGCGAGCAGCTTGGATCGTGAACAAGGCAGACCCGACGCAAACCCCGAAGAACTCTTCATGGACTGTTGCGCCCGCGAGCCACGTACTCCCAGACCAGTGGGTTGCAGTTGCATGGTCGAACGGAACATCCTCGATAATCGCGACAGGGAATCCAATTACCCCTTCCCCGCTCAATGTGGGACCCGACCCATCTTCTGCCGCTCCCTCAAGCAGTTCCGACCTGCCGATAGACGCCAACATGAAGTGGATGAGCGATTTCACCACCGCTTACTCTCAAGGTATGGCGTTGATAGTCCCCGCTTCCAGTATTCCCTCAGGAGGCATCGACAGACTAATCGTTCTAGGAGTCAAAGCATCAGCAGATTCAGTTACGAGCTCCACGCTACTTGGGAATCTTCACGATCACCACCATTACACCGACGGCATCGGCTTTGTCCCGAAGGGAACAGCTGCACACAACTCAGGCACAATAAGATCAGGCTACACCTCATCTGATCCAGGTTACCAGAACAGCTTCGCGGTCGAGATAGGAGCCAGCCTATTCACTCCGCACACCGACCCTGACCAAATGACAGACGCCGAACTCTACGCGTACGCACTGGGAATCAGCTCAGACTACTTCCAACATGTCGAAAACGCAGGACTGACCCAAAGACAGAATGCCAAAAATATGATGACGGCAGTCTGGCCTGCAACACTCGGATACTATCTACAGCAAATGATTCTTGACCCCCAAAACGCCGCAATAGAGAGCCTAAGAGAGTACACCGTGGAAAATGTGTGCCCCAGTGGGCTTCTCCCGACGCTTCGAGTAGGGCGCACTCCGTACGGCATCCTGCCTGTGATGTCCGTACAGTCATCTTCAAATAATTCTCCTATAGTCCTCCGCGCCGGAGGAGGTGCCCTTGCGATTCTCGGACAGCTCATCCAGACCTGGCTCGGCTTCGTAGCTAGCGTACCAGTGATAGGAAGCACCAATGACCCCGATCAAGAGCTCATCTCCATTTTCGGCATGGACTCGAACTCGAGCCAATTCGCCGTCAGGTACGCTTTTGCAATCCAATACATGGAGAACCTGCTGGACTTCCTTGGTGTCCAAGCTTCGACGGTTTCTGCTTGGCTCAAGTCGGCGACAACACTCAGCTCCTCCGCGCTCGGAGCCATGGGGATTGACAATATGTCGCCACCAATCTTAGGTCTCGTGTTAGTCGATCAGAGCTACTCGATGCACATACCCCCAGTTTATGATGAGGCAGTCGCAAACCAACAGCTTCCTACAGGCCAGAACTACCTAACCTGGCTGGCTGGAGCCTCGATCGACGACTTGAGAACCGAGAAGACGGGCTGGAAATCTCCTCCTTACTCTCTGCTCTACAAAGTGCTACGAGCTTCACTTCTGAGGGCTTACTCAGACACAGCGTTCCAATTGCTTTTGCCTACTGGCCAAGTGAGCGCTACAGACCAAGTGGAACCGGTCCTCTTGAACATGGATCCCTCGAACCCAACACCAACGGTTTGGACACGTTTCAACATGAAAGTACCTAGCTCCAGCGGTCCCATTGCTGTGTCCTCTTATCTCGAAAACGCAGCAAACCGGACGACAACTATTGCAACCCCACTCAACGAGACGCTTCTCGCGCTAGAAAAGTCTGGCAACTCTCACCATGGGAGAGTTGACGTACCTCTTCTCGGGAACGCTTGACTCATGCAGTCATAGGCTCGATTCATTGGTGACTTCTCTGGCAAACCAGCGCCTGCTCGAAATTCGAAAAGCGGAACAATCTACGAACCAGAAACAGCCATCGATTTGCATCGGAGCTTACGCTTGGGTGGAGAATCTTCCGCCCCACTCGAAGACCCCGAGCAACCCACTCGCTGGAACCTCAGGCCTCGCCTATGACCAAGTTGGTTATATACACGCTCCATCACTTCCACAAGCCGCTGCTGCTGCCCTTCTCAGGAACGCATATGTTAGTGGTGCGGATCCGAATAACAACTTCAGTGCGGCTATCGACCTGTCTTCAGATAGGGTAAGGAGAGCGCTCCTTCTCCTCGAGGGTATCCGCCAAGGGTCGAGCATCAGCATGCTGCTCGGCTCTTGGTTCGAACGCGATCTTCACGAAAGCAACCCACCTCTAGACGTTTACATCCAACCTTTCCGCGAACTCTATCCGCTCGCGCCGAGCAACCCAACTAACGCCCCCACTCCCGTGGAAACTGTCACCCCAAGAGATGTCGTGGATGGATACGCTCTGGAACAGGCATGGATCAATAACTCAATACCGTTCGGAAGCAACAACTTGCCCAGCCAAACAACCAATTTGAGCCACTACAACGACATTGTAAAAGCACTGAAAGATATAGTCGGCATCATGGACTCAGTAAACGATATCTCAGTAGCGGAAAGTGGCTACCAATTCGCAAGGGGAAATTACTCCGCTGCTACAGGGATAATGGATGCCATATCGCAGGGCAAGCGTCCACCCGTACCCCAGATTGTGGACTCTCCGCACACTGGTATCGCCCTAACCAACCGGTTTGTCCTCGCGCTCTCGCCTACCGACATCTCTCTCCCACCAAATTGGCCAGATCCGATTTCGACCAATAATCCTCGCGCACAAGCCGAGCCGCTACTGAACGCGTGGGTCGGATTAGCCTTGGGCGACCCAACCCAAGTAGGATGCACTGTAACGACCACAAGTGTGGACCCATCGATCGACGGTATTCCACAAATAGTAACGCTGGCAGACCTCCAGCTACAACCGCTCGACGTGCTCTACCTCGGAGTCTCTGACGGAACGCCACGGGCCGGTGAGCTAGAACAGAGAATCGCATACTATGTACTGGCATCCTTTGCAGTAGCCATCAATAACAAATCCACAGCCACTATCACATTCAATCCCGCACCAACCACAACGACCACAACCTTCCCACAACTTCTTGAACTCGCCAGCGCCATACGCCAAACCATAAACACCTCAAGACCTCTTGCGGCGAACGATCTGGAGCCACTGGCTAACGTGCAATCTCCGTCCGATGTCTCCATCGATATGACTGACTCGGAAAATCTCGGCCTGAGCAATCGCGAAAGCATAGTCGAAGGCTTGGTACAGGGCTCGATGAATAATCTTAATGCTCAGTTGAAACTTGCTGGGGTTGATCCTAGTGACTCTCCTTTGGACCGACAACGGGATCTCTTGACTCTTTCGAATCAGTTGAGCGCTACAGGAGGTCCCCCGACAAGCGTCTTAGCCGTTATCGGGACGCTTCCAGCACTACTTGTGACCGCCAGCATGTTGGGCGGCAAGGGGTCTATCCCTGTAAACTCAAATGGGCTGCCACAGCAGGACCCAATTCAACTCGTAAAACAGGCGTTAACTGTCTATGACGATCTTAACGGGAGATACAACAAAGTAACGAAAGCTAGGTCGGCTCTGAGCACCGGGAGTTCTCCTGATGCGTCCACTCTCATCTCATGGATTCAGATGCTCTTGAGTAAGGATTTCGCAGTCTTGCCTCTCTTCACCCCCGATGCCTCCACCTTCTCACAATTACAGTCTTCGCTAGCTTCCACCAACCTTGTGACCGATTCCATGGCGCCAATCTTATGGTTCGAGCAGGTTTCACACGTGAGGGATCATCTCCGCGATTATGGTAGCGCGGCGACCTACGCGGAGATAATGGGCACCAATTTGTCGTTGCAATTCAAAATAGCACAGCTGCCTTACACAGCCACTGATACGTGGGCGGCACTCTCGTCAACAAACAAATCGCCGATGGCTGCTGGTCTCCTGTCGTTGGTCTTCGCCCAACCCTCAAGCGCCATGACCTCCGGCGAGAAGATCTCCGGTCTAGTCATCGACGATTGGACCGAGTTCGTAGCGAACAAGACGGAGACGACGGGCGTTGCTTATCACTACGATGACCCGAATTCCCAAGCGCCTCAAACTATGCTTCTAGCGCTGGCTCCTGCGTCGATGGATACATGGCAGCTCGACTACCTAATATCTTTACTTAGCGACACCTTCGACCTCGCAAAGATCCGCTGCGTCGACCCTGATCAGAATGGATTCCGCAACCAGTTCCTGCCGGCTATGATGTTTTCAGACAACCTTCAGGGCCAAACTGTGAGGACAAGACTCAGGGGGCATAAATTTGAGTAACCAAACATCTCAAGGCGGGGAGAATGCACCCTCAATCACGTTCTGGGGCAGACTGGAGCCGCGCATCAGAACTCCGTTCCTCGATGAGGTAATCGCTGCTTCGATTGGTGATCCTCTCTGGCTGCTTGGAAGACAGTGGCAGCTGGGCGAGTTCGAAGGAAACGATGCTGGGACTGCGATAAGGACCGACATCGCCTACCAGACAACCCAAGTTGGAACCTTCCAGGCCGCCGGTCAGACAGCCGTCGCGTACAACGGCGATAGAACACTGAACTCAATGGTCGAGCCAGAGCCGATTAAAGCTGACCTGCGCACCGCGGTCTCTATGGGACAAGACTTTCTCCGCTTCTTGAAGGCGGCTTTTACAGGCCAGACTGGTCCCGACCTAGGTGCCGCCAAGAGCTACTATATCGCCAACTATTCACCTCTGGCTTCATCGCCGGACGACGACGCGGCGACCATAAGATTCAGGGGAATTGTAGCGGGCCGGTCCATAGACGGCATCCAACTCTATGCCGACCTAGCCGCAGCCCAGCCTTATCTCCCAGCTGCGCAGACCAATGGCCTGAATGGCATCTTACCTACTTTGCTCGGGCTCGTTCTGCAGGCTGCCACGGCATACGTGAACTTCTTCCAATCAGTATTTTCTCTGCCACCCTCAAGCAATACTGCGTGGACCAACGAGCAACTCGAATACCAGTTCGACGTGGCGGCTTCCAAGGATTCCACCAGCTCCATCGTCCTCTCAGCACGCGAATACCTCGGTGGCAACCTCGACTGGCATTCCTTCAAGATGAATCCGGCGAGCAGTCTCGCGACGAGCTCGGTAAACCCAAACGCAAAACAAGATGCTACCCTCGTTGTGGTGCCCTCTCACCTCGAGTTCAAGGGAATGCCGAACCGAAGGTGGTGGGACTTCGAGGACGCCCAGCTCGATCCGAGCTCCATTGACGTTGACCTAGTCGGCCTTCCCAAACTCCTTCTGATTAACTTCGTCGTCAATCAGGCTAACGACTGGTTTATCATGCCATTGCCCTTGGCGCTGGGTTCTCTTACACGAATTAAGACGCTCAACGTCACCGACACCTTCGGACAGGTGACAGCAATCCAGCCGGCAAACCTGCATTCCGTAAACCCACAAAACCCATGGCGCATGTTCATGATGTCAGTTGACTCCGGAACCCCAGACCCGAATTGGTTGAACCTTCTCTTTCTGCCTCCGGTCGCAGGTCATATACTAGAAGGCGAAGTGCTGGAGTCCGTGAATTTCTTGAAGGATGAAGTGGCTGACATGGTATGGGGAGTTGAAGACACCGTCCAGAATCCTGCAGGCGACCCCGTTCCAGGGTACCGCGGTTCGCTCCCACAGGGAGCCAGCGATTGGACGCCGAGTGGGACAGACCCGACATACATCCTAACCACGAGCGTGCCCCCGAACTGGATTCCCTTCCTTCCAGTATACGTTACTCCTGGAACCCCAGCAGTGAATTTGCAGGAGGCTGAGATACTGGTCCCGACATCTGGCCCTCCACAACCGGTCTCTCCACAAGGAGTGATACTCCAACCGCAAAGTTCGCCACCAGGCTCGTCCCCGACCCCATATTATGTTCGAGAGGAACAAGTGACCCCCGTAGGTGCGGTCGTCAATAGAAAGTTCAGGCGAGCAAGGTGGACCGATGGCTCTGCCTCCCTCTGGATTGGACGAAAGCGGGACGCTGGAAAGGGCGAAGGGTCCAGCGGGCTCAGGTTCGACGCAATCTACGATCCTAGCACTGGAACATTCGAGTAACACTAATTGCTCGAAAACTCCGCGTTACAAAAATCTTATCAATCGGCGCCAGCCCGAAACTTCTGATCTTCATGTAGTTGAAGCCGCAGTTCACGTCAGGTTATGTGCCAGAGGACCAATGTCAAGATGAATTGCGGAATCCATAAAAATATCAATCCTCAGAACTCTGAGTGCGAAATCTATCCCTGTTCCACTGGTGCCCTTTGCTTTTTTCTCTTTCAAAAATTTCTGAAGTGTAACATAGATTTCGCTCATATTCTCATTAAATCGAGCGCCGCACAAAGACTTGGATTACAACCTCCACAGTCTAGCTCGCGTGGAATAAATGAGCCAAAAAGTTTATAGATATGGGATGTTTTTGGTGAAGTGAGGTCTGTCCTAGCCCTCCGAAGCCAAGAGGAGGGTGGCTGGGCCTTTTTGTTTTATCGAAAAAAATCTAACTTTATTTTTCGCCAAATTAGATTTTGGCGCACAGCGTTGGCTGGTTTGCTGTTTCTGCAAAGCTTTATCTTTTGACAATCACTCAATAATACTCAGCCAAAAGGAGGTTTGTTAGTTGTTCTGGGTTTTAAAACGCCGCTCTAATGACCCTATGGTGAAGTTACTAAATGCGTACGAAATGAGTCTACTTCGACCGCCCAACGAGAATGAGGCAGTCGGGGATTTACTCATTTATTACGAGGGAAAAACTAGCACGCCAGGAAGAATTACAGGTCTGTTAAACCCACCTTTGGAAATGCCGCCCTTACTCAGTGAACGTCTCCCTAATTTTTCCGGATCCGTATTATCCAATGTTACCTTTGATGAAGGGTTCAGCTGGCTTGAGGGTTTTTTTAACGCCCTCAGAATCGTGGGGGTAAGCGGAAAATTGGAGTTGCAATTCAAGAAGGAGCAAGCAAGCCAGATAAGCTTCCGCTTCTCTGATGTTACACGAGACAGAGTTGACGTCATCGAGCTGGGAGCAGAGCTCGAGAATCCCGAGTTCAGAATCAAGAACCCCTTCTACGACGGCAAATCCCAATATTATCTAGTAACTGCAGTTGCTAAATCTCCCTCAATCAGCATCAAGGTAAAAAGTGCAGACGGCAAGGTTCTTTCTCTTGGAGCAGAAATCCCCAATATTTTGGACAACTCGACGGGGGTCTCGATAAAAGAAAACGCAGATCAAGAAATAACGATTGAGGGAAAGAGACTGGCCTTTGGGATACAAACATACGAAATGCGATATAACCCCAAACTACAAAGACTAACCTTTACACCAACAGGCATAATCAGAGTCGGAACCCAAGAAAAACCTGACCTAAAACCAGCCCTCATCGGAGGCCCCGACGGCAACGTTTTCGTTGACGTTACTCAAAAAGAGAACTGAAAATGCGAGGGAGCTAACTTGAGGACAAAAAAAAAGCCCCAAGAAATACAAGAAGATATGAAATCATACACAGTTTACTTTGCGTCTTCACATGATTTCGACAAAACTGAGATAATGGGGACTGGATTCGTTCTTACTAACGATGGGCTTATCGCCACTTGCTCGCACGTTATTCAAAATAAAGAATCGCAAAGGGCAGGTGAACAGAAACCAAAAAGTGTTAAGCTATCTTTTGTAGCGTCAGACATTGACGGGTACGCCGAAGTGGTGGATGAATGGTGGCGCCCAATTGGACAAGGCGACATAGCCATTTTGAAGTTAACCATACCTGAAAGCTTGCCTAATGGAGTCAGGCCTGCTTTGTTAAGCAGATTTTCAGGGAGTCAACAGCATGATTTTCAAGCATTAGGCTATCCTCGCGGGAGAGAAAGATGGGCGACAGGAAAAATTATAGGTGAAGTAACTGATCCAGAATTCAAAGGCATCAGGATAATTCAGCTGAGAAGCGAAGAAGATACGATCGCTCCTGGACACAGTGGGGCAGCTGTTCTGGATTTGAAGACTCAATACGTCGTTGGTATGGTGGCAGCGCTCGATGCACCAGATTCGGAAGGGCGGGGCGCAAACAACGTAATCGCAATCAACCTTGACGAACTCATACGAATCTGTCCTAAATTGGATAAAGTTTTACAACCAAACGACGAAGTAACAAAGTCATGGTCTCAAGACGAAGGCTTTAGACCCCCAATCGATCCGGACAACATCTTTGGCCGACAGCAAGAGCTCGAAAAAATAGACGAACTATTAACTCAACACAGTGCTCTTGCGATCGCAGGCGTCAGGGGCACGGGGAAATCCACTCTCGCAAGCATGTACGTCGACAGGATTCAAGAAAAGGGAAAGTACGCTGGAGTCTACTGGCGCAAATTTGACGAAACCATAGACATCGGTGATGTAGTTGGAAGCTTCTTAGAATTCACAGGCAAGCCAATTGCAAACATTGGCTCTTACAAGTTAGACCAACAGCTTTCCATATTCTTTAGAGAAATAGAAAAAGAAGGATCACCGTATTTCTTGGTTTTTGATAATTTTGAAGCCCTGATCGACCCTGAGACTAGCGCACCTTTGAAGGCGGGGTTTTCCGAACTAATCGAAAGGGCAAATCAGATCAAAGGAGAGAGCAGGCTCTTGTTCACTTGCTGGGAATGCCCAGCTAGCGAACGAGGCATCAAACCCGAATGTTATCAAATTGGCGGACTAGACTCCCAAGCTGCCCTGAAGCTCCTTCAGAAAATGGGTTTAGACGAGGCAAAAGGCGAGCTGATGCAAGCAATTGAGGGCTCTGAAGGCCACCCTCAAGCCCTAACACTATTGATCCAACTTGTTAAAGGAGGACAAGAAACTATTTCGCAAGCGTTGGCGGATGCGTCGCTTTGGAAAGGTGAGGTTGCCGAGAGAATTTTGGATAAGGTTTACTTAAAAAGGTTATCGGATGATGAACGCAAGTTCCTTCAATTTGTCTCGTTATTCAGGGAACCTGTACCTTTAAGTTCAATACTTGCAGTTGCCAATAATCCTGTATGGACTGAGGTGTTTGCCAAGAAGTTGGCGTTTAATTTGAACATGAAATCGCTCCTGAACAAGGCAGACGAAAATTATTGGGAAGAATCCCTGATAAGAAGCTACGCTTACTCCAGAATGGCTGATCGGGTTTTTCGCCACAATCTTGCCTGCAACTATTATCTCTCGCTCCCACTGCTAGAAAAGCCCATGAAAAAGGAAGATGTTCAGCCCCTAATAGAAGCACACTACCATGCTTGCAAGGCCAAAGAATATGACACAGCCGCAAAAATCATCATCTCCAAAAATTTGGATGAATACCTTGACCTGTGGGGGAATTACAGGACACTTTTAGAGTTGTGTCTTTTATTGCTTCCAAAGGATGACCCGTTAGAAGGGAAACCGCTACTTAACGAAATGAGTGATCAAATTCGCATCCTAATGGATTTAGGCCATTCCTTCGACAAGTTGGGTGATTATGGAAAAGCCATTGATTACTATACAAAAGCACTAGAAATCGCAAAACAAATAAGCGACAAACGAAATGAAGGCAGCTGTCTGGGAGGCTTAGGTAACATCCTCTATGGGTTGGGTGATTATGGAAAAGCCATTGATTACTATTCAAAGGCTTTGGACATCGCAAAGCAAATAGGCGACAAACATAATGAAGGGCGCTTGTTGGGAAACTTAGGTAATGTACACTTTAGTTTGGGTGATTATGGAAAAGCCATTGATTACTATTCAAAGGCTTTGGACATCGCAAAACAAATAGGCGACAAACAAGGCGAAGACAGTTTTATTGGAAACTTAGGTAATGTACACTTTAGTTTGGGTGATTATGGAAAAGCCATTGATTACTATTCAAAGGCTTTGGACATGGCAAAGCAAATAGGCGACAAACATAATGAAGGTAACTGGTTGGGAAACTTAGGTAACGCCTACGATAGTTTGGGTGATTATGGAAAAGCCATTGATTACTATTCAAAGGCTTTGGACATGGCAAAGCAAATAGGCGACAAACATAATGAAGGTAACTGGCTTGGTAGTTTAGGTAACCTCCTCTACAGGTTGGGTGATTATGGAAAAGCCATTGATGTTTATACTAAGGCACTATACATGGCAAAGCAAATAGGCGACAAACAAGGCGAAGGTAACTGGTTGGGAAACTTAGGTAAAGTCTACGATAGTTTGGGTGATTATGGAAAAGCCATTGATTACTATACAAAGGCTTTGGACATCGCAAAACAAATAGGCGACAAACAAAATGAAGGGCGCTTCCTCGCTAATCTAGGTGAAATCCTCGATAGGTTGGGTGATTATGGAAAAGCCATTGATGTTTATGTTAATGCGCTAGACATCGCAAAACAAATAGGCAACAAGAAAAATGAAGGCAACTTCCTCGGGAATCTAGGTATAGTCTTCTATTCTGTTGGGGGAAAAAACAGAGAAGCAATGGCGTGTTTTTTGCTGGCAAAGAAAATTCATGCGGGGTCGGGTAACGTTCAGGGATCCGCCGAAGCCGAAGATGACCTCAAGAATTTTGAGAGTAAAATAGGCATAATCGAGTTCACCAGACTTCAAGCCGAGGTAGAGCCCCGAGCTGAAGAGATCTTGCAGGAAATACTTGAAAGAACCAAGCTAAACAGCAACAAATAGCGTATCTGGCAGACTTCATTCAACCAAAAGATTAGGCAAACTTGACATCGATGGTTGGTGCGCAAAAGGCGAATAATACGGCTTGAAGCTCAGATATAGAGACATTGTCAGATAAATGAAGTCTGAACCAAATTTCATGTAAATACCAAATAACTGTAAAAAGGAAGAGCAGCAGCAATCGAAACTGTTAGCCGTAATTTCAAAATTAGCGTTGAATGATGCCTTAGAAATTATTTCGACAGGACTCGAAGACAGAGCTGCTTATGTAAGATTTGAGACCGCTCAATGTGTTCGCTCTAACATGAACTCAATCCCGAGACAGGTTTTGCTTAAAACGCTTGAAATTTTTGAAAATCTCTGATTATAGTGGATGGCTAATCAGCTATTTCTCGAGCATGGAATACAATAGCTTCAAGGAAGAGGTTGAACAACAATTAGCAAATGATCATATCTAACAAGACAATGTTATTCTTTCCTAAGTGGCGCCTGATAATCTCAGGCAAAGAATTTAAGACCATGATAAGCCCAGAATTTCAGCATGGTGAATAAGGAAAGACAGGTTGGTTCTAGAGCTGGGAAAGAGGACAGCGTCAAGCGGATGCAAGGAATTTTGGATAGGTTGGGTATTCGGCTCTGTGTCGCTTGGTTACCAGACGATGGCAAGTCTATTCATGGCGACGCCTTCGCCACTTTCACGCATGAGATAATTGAGTTTAAGCTCAAAGAAGTCACCAGAGTCTACCGAGAGCTCATAAACAACCCAATAGACGGCTATGAGAAGCTTGCCTACCAACAAAAAGAAGACTTTATTGAATTCGTTCCGAAATTGATCAAAATTACCAAGACAGATTAACCCCCCTCACGACCTGACCACTCAAGAATAAATCACCTGCATCGAACAATAGCGTTCGCCAAACAAAATTCAAAGTAATGAAGAAGTTATATAACAAAAAAGTGAATTAGGAAATATGCAGCCTTTGCATATTCAGTTATCCCTATTCTCGCAATACCTGAAGAAAGCTACCGCAAAAGAACTCTTTTCGGAAGCGTCCATAGCCCAGGCGAACGGTGAAAGAATCTTTGGATTGAGAATCCCCTATTTACTTGATGGTATCTCCATCAAATCTAACAAATCCTTTACCTCAATCAATACTACCCTTGGTTACTATCAGTGGGAATATGACCTGTTGACCCTTTATCACAGACGAATTGAAGCCTTGTCTCAGAAATATCATGTCGACTACAAACAACTTTTCACATTCTGCTTTTGTCATGAAGTGGGGCACGCCAAACAGCAGAGATTGTTCGAGAGCATCGGCTATTTTCCAAACAAGTTCAAAATATGGCCGGAAGGCGTAGGCGTGGAAATCGAATCGACTAAATATGTAGTGACAGAGAAGTTTCCAGTCTCGAGTAAGCCATTTTGGGATGCCTTTAGTTGCTATATCCAAGATTTCGCTATTAACAAAGTATTGCTACAAAATGCCATGCAAAATGAACTATGTAGGCCCATGGCTTTTGACTTTTCAGCTCCTGCAATATCAAACGACGTTCCAATTCAATTCATAGTCCTCGAATCGTTGGCAATGTTGCCTCATGATATAGACGTATGTGAGCATGGAGGGCTTCTTCAAGATGAAAAACGTCTGTTCGTAGAGTCAAAGAAAAAAATCTTGGGCGACAAATGGGATGTCGCTTATGCTTTACTCAATAAAATAGAATTTGCGGACCCTGAAAGCATTCTAGACGTGACTATTAAAATGTTCAAGGATATTTTAGGGGTCCACGCTTCTTTTGGATATTCCGCTCAACGCAGAAGTTTCCTGTTCAAGGACTACTCAACAGTTCCGAAGTATTGGAATAAAGATAGCTATGAAGTCCTTTTCCTCATGTAACTATTGACTGGTTAGCGAAATCAAAAGTCATAGGCGGGTGAGCTTGAAAGTTTTTTCTTTTGATAAGGCATTGCGCACTTGATATCTAGTGCAGACTGCATACGAAAAGTCGGAGCAATTAGTCTACCGCCAGAACGATAATCATTTCTCTTTTCGCTATGCACATTCTTATTGCTGTAAAGCGACTGGGAAATGGACGCTTTCGATTTCATATGTAAAATGGTCGAAAGTACGGGGAGAAATAGGAAGGTTTTTAAAATATCTCACTACCAATTAGTAGTGAATTGAGGTAGTGCAACATTGACTTCAACCATTAAAGAGGAAAAAGAGCGAGTCGTTTCAAAAGGAGGTAATTCGTCTGTTCTCTATCTGCCAAGAGAATACTTCTCTCCAGGAGAGAGATTGAACTCACAATTAGAGATAGATTCAGAAGGAAACCTAAGAATGGTCTTGACAAAAAGACTCTTCAATTTCTCATGCAATAACATAAAAGCTCTTGTTGAAGACCATTTTAACGTAGAATATGATAAAATAGTAGCTGGCACAAAGGTTTTCAGCGCTACCCAAGGCGATCTAAGTCTAAATTGCACGAAAGCACCGCAAGAATTAGAGCCGACATATGTTTCTCTCTCTCGACGCTTTGATCAAATTCAATCGGTAACGGATTATAGAATTCCGTCCAATATTTTGAAGAGATTGTTAGCCGAAAACTTTGACGCTTACATTGAACCCGAAGGCGATATGGAAGCAATACAAATTTTCAAAGACCCACAACGATACAAGCTAAAGAGCGAATGCGAAGCAATAGAGGCATTGAATGAAACTGGAAGGAAAATAGGCTTTTCCATCATCATTAGATTTAACAGTAAAAAGAACAACACAGAACAAATCAAAACAGCATTAAAGGAACTCAGCTCCTAAAGGCTAAGCTCTTGTTTGATCAATCCTGCAAGGCTTATGATAACTTTATCCATTACTGGTTTTCTGCTTAAACCTATTACGCTTGCTTCGATGATCTCTTTCTTCTTAACGCCACCTGTTCCACTCAGTTTAGAAACTAGGATACCGAAAATAGGAACGCCTATTCGCTGGAAGAAAAGTTGCCAGTCCCTTATCTCCTCTTTCCGGTCATCCCGGCACAAGATTAGGGCGAAGTGCGCTTTCTTTGCAATTTTTTCCGATTAAGCAGTTACCTTGCCTGGAGCGTCACCGATCATAACAGCATGAGATTTGGAGACCTCTTCAAACAACGCAGCTGCCTTATCCGCAAGCTCGGGCGTCCACTCTTTCTTTGCGCCAACTCGCTGCTTCCAACCTTTAACCCCTCTGATGAACTCGAGTGTTGGACTGGCTAAGTCCAAGTCCACAGCATAAGCGTCAACCCCAAGCTGGCGCAAACCTCTAGCCAGACTTTCGGCTAATGTGCTCTTCCCGGAATTAGGCGGACCGCCAATAATAATGCGAAATGCCAACCAATCGCCAAATCAGAATGATTCCATGAATATTAAAAACTTGCCTTGAACCCTGGTCCCGTCTCCAGAAGATTACCTTGCTAAGGAAACCAACAGAACATAACAAGACCTTGTTTAGCTCTAAACCTTTCAAATGATTCAAGAATAGCTTTCCACCTTCAGCGCCATAGCGACTGATAAACATGAGCTCAGAAAATAAGATCTAAACTTGAGCTACTCATAGAGAGAGGGCAAGGGCTGGCTGTAAGGCGTTTCAGAAGGGGATTCTGTTTTGATCTGTTCCTGAACTTTTCCTGACAAAGCTTCTGTTAATTTCATGTTGGATTCAAGAACCTTCACAACCAAACCTTTAAGCTCCTGCATCTCAACAGATTTAGACGCTGCCAAGTTAGCGACAGAATTGAAGCGTTCTAACACAACCTCCAGAACCCTTCGGTACTCATTAGCCATTTCAGAAACCAGCCTACTCGCATTATCATCGTTCTTGGCGTCATTGATAATTTTTTGCTCGATAGCTCGAATACTCTGTTGGACGTTGAGAATCTTGCCGTTGATGGAGAATAAGGCTTTTCCCTGTTCACATTGAGCCTTCACTATCTCCGTTGTTGTCTGATGCCCCAGAACCTGGTCGAGAGTACCATTATTGAACATAGTCTCAAACTTAGTTACCGACATTTCCCTGTTTACTTTGTACTCTTTCCTTATCGTGGCATCGTCTTTCTGGTAAATCCTTTCAATCGTATCTTTCAAAACCTGCTTAGTGACACAGTGGATTTCCCCGTCAAGCCTCCCCGAGTAATCATTATTGAACTCAGCACTTGAAACCACTAGATCATTTACCGAGCGACCGAGCCGTTTCTCTGCAATAGCGATCCACCTGTCAATAGCCATGAAACACAGCGCCTTAGTCATGCCGTGGTCATATGCGATGTATCCGCTGACCAGTTTACGTTGTTCCCCAAAACAAACGTAAATCTTGACGTCTTCCACGTTCTCGGTAGTGTTCCAACTCTCAATGTCTTCGTTGACTTTGAAGCGGAGTCTCAAATTGTGAACGCAAATCGGGTCAATCTTCACACCGTAGGTGATAGAGTCGCAGTATACTCCAGGGTAAGGCTGCTTGACCGAGCCCTCCGAGACCATTAACCTCAGAATGTTCCTGACTGTGCTTCGACTGATTGGTTTTTTGGTCTTACTTTCATTGATTTTTTGAGCTATTTCCTTCGGAGTGAGAATTTGTTTTGCTTCCCTGAGTGCAGTTAAGATTCTGCGTTTCGTCGGTGAATGCTGATATAGACTGTCTAAACAGATGTCGGGCGCTTGGTCGATAGAGTCTGAGTTGTCGTTATGGGCAGCCACTAAAAGAAACACCCCTTTGCTTCCGCAACTTGGCGAGATTCAGCGCATAGAAAGTCAGGCCAACGAGAACAATTCAAGTAAAGAAATTCGCACCCACAGTCTCCGCAGAAATCACAAAAAACGGGAGAGGCTACGGATAATGTAAACAATGCAGCAAAAGCTATCTCATCGCGTTCATTTTTCCCTGACTTTCGATGACTTCGGCTTGCAAAAAAAGAAAAAGGGAAGTTGCGTTTTGCTGGGAGAAAACTTGATGGTGACATCACCACCCGATATGAATGCCGTGCTAGGCTACGAGCCCACATTTTACAAGTCAATAATGCAGTGGCATTAAAGATTTACGACAATTCTTATAAAGCAACATAATATTAAACTTGTGTCACCACAAACGTGGACCGGTAGCTCAGCACGGCTAGAGCGTTCGACTGATAATCGAAAGATCGCCGGTTCAAATCCGGCTCGGTCCACCATCTTAATCCTGATTATCTTCTTTCTTCTTTTTAGGGGTCTTAATTTTCACGGTGACTTCCACTGAGCCCTCGTTAGGCTCTTCAGGCTCCACCGCTTCCGTCTTTTTCACCGTTAACTGTTCGGTTTCAACGGTTTTTTCTGGGGGTTTCTCTTCTTCTGCTGGTATTTGAATTGCCGTTTTCTCCGCTGCTTTTTGGGTTTGGGGCTTTTCGATGAGTCTATCGGTGTGTTCAATAACATTTCCTTTTGTTGCTTGCTCTATTCTTTTGCCTGCTATTTCTAGTTGTTTCACTATTTTTTCTGCTGTTGGGGGTAAATGTTCTCTTGAGTGTTTCGGAGAGGTTGTAGCGTAAGTCTTCGAAACTTCTGCTCCGTACAGCATAATTTGGTTTAGGATAAAGATCCATAGTAAAATAATCATCAGTGAGCCTGCAGCTCCAATGATTGTGGTGACCGTGAAGGTTTCAACGTATGTGCCAATGACATAGTTGGTCACAGTGAATGCTACCCCTGCAACAACTGCACCTAAGATGCTGTCTCTCCAATGAACTTTGGCGTCGGGAATCAATTTGTAAGCAATGGCAAAAAGCAGCGTCGATAAAGCGAACAATAGCAGAATTCGGGCTATTGCGACGGTAATTAAAGTCAAAGTTTCATTAACCGAGAAAAATTTTATTGCTCCAAAAAGAAAAGTTGCTATTCCCGTCCAAGCTATCACGATTAATCCAAGAATAGAGATAACGATAAAAGGCCCAATTCTTCGTCTAACCATTCTCGCGAGACTTTGGGTTTTTGGCGATTTAACTTCCCATATGGCGTCCATTGTGTCGCGCCAAACTGTAAAAGCTCCGATTGCCCCGCCCAATGAAAAACCAATTGTTGTGACGGCAACCCAAAGGGATGTGAAGGGCGACATTGAACTTGCAAGTAGTTGATTGAACAATCCTGAAACGGCTGGCCCTGCGAGCGCAGTTATTTGCGAAATCAAAATGTGTGTCGCTTGAGTATGACCATAAAACGGCGACAAAATACCTATTATTATCAGTAAGAGGGACGGCAAGGGTAGAATTATGAAGAATGTTAATGCCGCACCTCGGATGGGAGCATTGTTGGCTTGCCAGTTTTTGAATGAAGCCTTGAATAATTGAAAAACCTGTTTTCGATTCATAAGTTAACCTAAAATTTATGCTTGCAAGCTTAATTATAGTTTTTTTCAATATTTAAAGTTCACATATCTTTATGCGAAGTAAACAGCGTTATCACCTTAAGTTCAAGGTATTCAGGTAACCAAAATCTTAATTTCATTTTTGCGATTAATTGCCGCTAAGAGTTTTTGACAGCGAAAATTGGAACGGTGGAGTATCGGTTAATTTCGACTTAATGCGCTATGCTATTAAGCGAGGAAAAGAAAGCTTAGATTGAAAAGTATGGCGCAGCCGTCTCCTGAAGCAATTTGGAACTTAAACGCAAAAGACTTCTTAAGCTTACTTGAATCGGGCTTCTTTACTCCTAAGCAAAAAGAAATCCGTTTTTACGCTCCAAGCTTCACCTACTACAAAACAAAATATTACTGCTCATCGCCAAACAGTTTTCCAACAATTTCCGTCACTGGAACATCCTGCGCATTGAACTGTAAACATTGCGGGGGCAAATTGCTTGAAACCATGCGTCCCGTGC
The DNA here is from genome assembly GCA_963767735.1 of Candidatus Bathyarchaeota archaeon. Lineage (GTDB taxonomy): Archaea > Thermoproteota > Bathyarchaeia > Bathyarchaeales > Bathycorpusculaceae > Bathycorpusculum. The sequence goes on from CAVYES010000004.1 coordinate 240,273, forward strand.
TCTCGCCTAAGGAACTCTTTGAGTTATGTTCAAAGCTGAAACAAGACGGCGCTCAAGGTTGCCTCGTCAGCGGCGGATGCTTGCCTGATGGCTCTGTGCCTCTTAACCAGTTCACGCCTGCACTTAAGCGAATTAAGCGGGAGCTCGGCTTGACAGTTTTCGTTCATACGGGCATAATAAATCTTGAAACTGCCGTTTCGCTGAAGGACGCTGAAGTAGATGCAGCATTAATTGATGTTCTTGGTTCAAAAGAAACAATAAAGAAAACCTACAACCTCAACGTAACTCCGCAAGATTATGCGGACTCATTGATGGCTTTGGACAAATCAGGATTAAATTTTGTGCCTCACGTCATCGTTGGATTAAACGAGGGCAAATTAGACGGCGAATTAGAAGCACTCCGAATGATAAGCAGAGTTAAGCCTTCCGCATTAGTGGTAATAGCTTTCATGCCTATCCAAGGAACCGCCATGGCAAAAACATCGCCTCCCAAACCAGTTGACATAGCCAAAGTGGCATCGGTGGCGCGGTTGATATTTCCAAAAACCCCGTTGATTTTGGGTTGCATGAGACCTAAAGGTGCAATACGCGGCGAAACAGACGTTTTAGCGTTGAAAGCTGGGGTGGATGCAGTTGCTTTTCCCACTGAAGATGCCTTAAAATATGCGGAAAGTAAAGGCTTCTCCGCTTCTTTTTCTTCTTATTGTTGCGCTCAAATGTACCTGGATGCTACTGGAAAAATTGAAGAGTAATCAATTTTTAGCTTGATTTTAACATTTTGTAGCAAAGTATGATGGTCCACGCTGAAACAATGAGTCCTGACACGAATTCTGGAATAGCCACATTTGGAACATACTTTAATGCAAACAATAGTATCCACGGCAGTGCTGCAGCAACCCCGGTTGAAACCGTTAAAATGGCCATTCTTTCCCGATGCGCAAGCAGAAAAGCGCAGGCTATAAAGAACATTGATATGGGCATAAGCGTAAAGAACGCAACGGAAACTGCATAGTGCGTCCCAGAGTAATTCTCATTAAAAACGCCGATAGCGATAAGCGCAATCGTTGCAGCTGCAAAAACTGCTACTCCAATTTTGCTAACCCAAGTTTTTCCAAGGTAAGCATTCAAACCGAAGACTGCAAAGGTTAACCCTAAAACCCCGCTTGCACATAGCCCGAAGTTGAAGACTGGTCCAGTTATACCCCCTATTACGCCTAAATCGCTTAAGGCATTGCTTGTCCAGCTGAAGGAGGAGTATGATGCGATGGCTATCAAAATGCAGGTAAACGCAAGTATGGGCGCAAATATCCCTGTAACAGCTCCGAACCTTTGTTTTCTCGTGTTTCCATACTTTGATAAACCATTGATTTCCATGCAACCCAAATGGCAATAAGTTGCTTTAAGAATTTGTGTTCTCAAAAGCAAGCTGCCTAAACCCCTTAAGTAAACGAGCGAACAGTAAAAGGAAGAATGTTACTCATGGGCTGCGGTAAATCAAGAATTTATGGGTTTGTTCAATAACTCCATAAGTGAAAAGCGAAAGGTTAATGAGGGAAAGTTGATGTGTATTGCTGGGTTTGCCGGTCAAAGGGCACGGGTTCCACCTGATCCCATTCCGAACTCAGAAGTTAAACCGTGTTCCGTTTCCAGCTGTAGTGTGGTCTTAGGCCATGCGAACCTGGGAAAGCTGGCAGCCCATTTACTCCTAAAAAAATGTGGGTAGATTTGGCATAGCTTTATAACTAACCGTTAATAGTTTTTTGGAAGTGGTGTAAAGATTGAGTCTTCTTTCAGGTAACGATGCACTTCTGCAGGTATTGAGCCTGGCTTCATACGGGTTCTTTATAGTTCTGATTTTCTACGGTCAAAGAATTCAAATGTACGTTATGATCCGAGAAGTAGAAAACTCCCTGCATAAATTAAAGTTCATAAAAGAGGAAGGGCGGAAAAACGCCATTGATGCCATAAAAGAAATTGGCAAGCCAACAGTTGACCCTACGACTCGTGTTGACCGCTATTTAGAGTATTTTACTATCGGTCCGCAGAGCATGGATCCAGCAGGCATAGTTTACAAGCTTGATCATATCCTTGATGTTAGAGATACAAGATTGAAAGACGAAGTTAAGCTGATGGCGCCGGGATGCGATGACGTCCAAGTGAACAATTTAGAAAACACTTTGGAAGCCGCGATGGCGTTGAACTTCATCTACAAAGTGGTGAGGCACTACTACATTCAAGGCAAAAAAACTCTCAGTCTCTATGTAATAATGCAAATTCAAATGATATTGCCCATGGTTATGAAAGAAGCCGAAGCATACGCAAGCGCTCTAAAAGCCTTCGCTTACGGACAACCAATCGGCGACGGCGCAGGACCATTAGTGGCAGCTAAATTAATGCATGGCTACGAAATCCGCAAATTACCCAAAGACTGTGTTATGGCTACAGTCCCAATTGAAGGACGAACTGGTTTAATCATAAAGGCTGAAGGTCCAGGCGGAAACGTTGGCAAACCAGGCGATGCGGTCGAAGCCGTCATTGAAGAAAACGAGGGCAAAATTGCCAACGTAATAATGATTGACGCAGGGTTAAAACTTGAAGGCGAAACATTAGGCGAAGTCGCAGACGGAATCGGCGCAGCAATCGGTGGACCAGGCGTAGACCAATTCAAGATTGAAGCAAAACTCACAAAATACCATATCCCGATAAACGCAATAATAGTCAAAGAGGACATTGGCGATGCAGTATCACCACTGCGCAAAGAAATCAACGATGCAGTTGACAAAGTCATTGAACGAGTCAAAGCCATCATCTTGGAGCAAACCAAAGAAGGCGACAAAATAATAATAGTGGGCGTCGGCAACTCCATCGGAGTTGGACAATAGGAGGATAAAAAATGACACAAAATCCAACATCAGCGGCAAACAAAAAAATCTCAAACTACATCATGACGATAGTCGTAATTGTTCTAGTGCTTTCCATAGTTTCCATAATATTAGCCGTCATCGTCGCCTCAAGCGGTGGTCCCCAAGCAGATTTGACAGCGGGTTTCCTAGCGGTAATTGGTGTAATTGCGGTAACCATGTCAATGTTCACACTGTACCAGTCACGGAGACAAGCAGCACAAATGAAAATCGAAGTACCTAAAGTAATGACAACCATCGAGTGCAAGAAATGTGGAACCAAAACCATGCGGGAATTCCAACGCGGCGATTATGTCTATAAAGACCTTGAAGCATGCCCCAAATGCCCCGACACAAAACAGGTAATAACTGCGGTTTACAAGGAAATCAAAGAGAAAGAAAAAACATACAACGTCTAAGTTAAAACTTCGCAGCCATCATCCTTTAACAGCACCGTGTGCTCAGCTTGGGCAACGGGTTTTTTGCTCACTTCAACAAATACCGGATAACTCATAATAGCTTTTGACGCCAGCAACTCCTTGAATGCCGGTTTATGCTGTTCTTTAGGAACCACGCCTGTTAGCCATCTTTCAGCAAAAGGCAAAGTTCTAAAATTAGACTCAATGTACTTGAGCAGTATTTTGGCAGATTCGTTTTTTACTGATTTTGCTTTAAGTAAACGATAAATGGTTGTTTGCGGGCTATCATCAACGCGGCCAACTGCGTCAGGCAACGTGACGAATGGTTCAATGGCGTAAACTTCTCCCGTTTTCACTTTCGTGAGCGACACTTGAGACACGTTAGGTATGGATGTTCCCGCATGAATCAGGTATCTTCCAACTGAGTGACCTGTAAGGTTGCTGATGGGTTTAAAACCGCGGTTTTTTATCGTGGTCTCAACTAAGCTTCCGATTTTGCCCAGCGACATGTCGCCATGAATGTTTTCTATCACGGTTTTCAAAGCTTGTTCAGCAGTGTTTGCCATGCTTCTGCCTTCTGGATTGAAAGAGGCCGTGAATGCGGTGTCGGTGACGTAGCCGTCAACATGAACGCCAAGGTCCACTTTAACCGTTGACCCTTCAGGTATCCTCAACGTATCATTTGGGGGCGAAGTGTAATGTGCAGCTACTTCGTTGATGCTGACATTGCAGGGGAAAGCTGGTTTGCCGCCTTTCGCTCGGATTAATCCTTCGGTTTTCTCACATACGTCGATAACTGGCATGTTTTCTTTGACATATGTTTTCATTTCTTCTCTTGTTTCACGCAGGATCCGTCCCGACTGGCGGAATTTTTCAAGTTCTTCTCTGTCATAAGGCATAGCAAACCACTACATATACGAAGTTGGATAATGTGCTGCATGCTTAAATGCATAACCACGCAACTGCTTTTTGCGTCCAATTTGCTGATGGCTAAAAACCCAAAAGCAATTGCTAGCCCTACGTTGGTGTAATCGTACTTACCTGGCTGGCTCCTTTACGCCGCATTGCCAAAGCCAAGGCAACCGCCAAAACGGCAATCACAACAGCCATAATTAGTACAGCGATTTGTTGCCAGTTAAATTTGAGCACGCCCCCTATTGAGCTTACTTGGATTGGGGTTGCTGTTGGGTTCTGGAATGGTGAAGGGGTCGAGGTTGAATTGGACTGCGTTGAGGTATAAGATGTTGGTGACGGCGTTGGGGTGTAGCCTGTTGGTGACGACGTTGACGTTGAGACCGCTCCTTTGGGGATGGTTATTGTTTCCGTGTTGCTCCAGGCGCTTTCGCCAAGCGTAACAACGTTAGCCGTGAAACATTCGCCTTCGTTATAGTAGGTGTAACCTATGAATGCTTGTACTTGAAAATCGACTTGACCTCCCGACGGAATCCCCCAACTTGCTATGTCAAAGGATACCACCGTGTCAGGGGAGGTGGAAACTAAAATGCCGCCCTGGCCATAACTGCCTAAGTCAGTGTCACTGGTAAACTGTTCAAAGTGTCCCTTGCAACGAATGTTATAGTATAATTGGCTAGTGTTACCTGAAGAATCTATGAAGGGCGTGAACGGTTGGTTCTGAATCGTAACCACAATCGTTTGGTTATCTACGTAGCTCCCAGGGCTGGTTTCAGTGGTCTGTCCAGTGTAAGGGTTCGTTGTGTAAGTCGGAGCTGTAGTGTAGGAGCTGTTGACGTACTGCAGAGTGAACTGCGGCACAGACGGTGCAGAAGCCTGAGCATATGCCAAATTAGTTGTTAGGGTAACAGATACAGTTAACACCAAAACAAGAATTAATTGGAATTTCTTCGCGGGTTCCATACTCCACCATTGTTGGCAAATGAATAAAAAGGTATTAGTCAAGATTCCTTGACTAAATTCAAGTCAATTTTTCTTGACTAACACGTTTTTATCTAAATGCATCCTCTAATAGGTTCATGCGATACGCACTTGTCCTATTGCTTGTCTTCGTCATATTGGCATCAGGTTTCCTCCTAACTAAACGACCTGTTGTGGAGGCTCAATATAGCCCTCCGGTTCCGGCATTTACTTTGCAGTTTGACAATGAATCTTATAATGTTCCCCCATCTGGTACAACCCCAGGTTACCCTGTTGACAAAGAGTTCATCGATGTCATCATCGCGAACACAGGCGAGTATACATTTTACGCCGTCGTAAACTCAAGCTTGGTTAAACTGTATTACAATATCCGCGTAAAGGATCACTCTCAGAATTGGACAAATTATTACGTTTCCCCAAACCTTGCTCCATCCAACTCAAATTACACTACCGTTAAATTTGGTTTAGGAAGCGTTAATCCTGATCCTGGCGGTTCCAGCATTTGGATAGGTAACATTACTAATGGCAACCACGTTGATTTTCAAGTTCGAGGATTGGAAGGGTTCTACACGAAACTAACTCAACAAAACCCCCCATGCTGGAGACTCTCCCAATACAGCGTATTCAATGAGACAGGCGCTAGCAGCTGGAGCCCCACGCAAACAATGGATAGATCTGACATTTCCATTTCAACGCCAACCCAAACACTATCGTCAACAACTGCAGCACCTATTTCAGCAGCTAAGGGCATTAGCCCTATCACATTAACAGTCAGCACAGTTGTCGCAGTAATAGCTGTCTCTGCAGGTGCATTCCCAGCTGTAAAAAGACATAGAAAACAAAAATCTCTTGTTCCGTCTCCCGGGGTGGAGTAACGAGGTGTTAACTGCAACACTACGAGGTCTAAAAGGTCTCTGTTGAAAAGAATGTTCCAAAAATATTTAACCGAAAGTAAAAGACAAGCAAGGGCAAAACACATGAATCTGTTGAAGGGGTAATATGAGAAAACGTTTGGTCTTCGCTTTGGCAGTTGCTATGATTGCTTCAATTGTTTTTTCAGCGTTTGCTGCCATAGAAATTTATAAGCCCTTTTCCGATGCAAGTAAAAAGCCCTTTTACGTTGGCGTAACATACTGCGGGGACTCAGTTGCAGAAGCAGAGCAGCTGATTGACAGAATTAAGAATTACACTAACTTGTTTGTTTTGGACTCGGGTGAATTGATGGGAGATGTTCCGTTGACGGAGCAAATATGCGATTACGCCGTCAACGCGGGGCTCAACATCATTTTGTATTATAGCAGCAACAACCCGGTCTTTACTTGTGATTCTTTGATTACCATTGCTCAAGCTAGGTGGGGCAGCCATTTCTTGGGATTATACTATGATGATGAGCCTGGCGGAAAAATGCTTGATAGCTACGACAATCTTTATAGTTCGAACCCGAATGAGACAATATCAAAAGATCAAGGCGGCTCGTTGTATGTCCAAACCAATAACACGATAACCAATTCAAGTACCCTGTATGATTTCTTGCCTTCAGGAGAAATCGAAGTTGATGTTAGCCAAAATCTCCCTAACTCACTTGAATTCCTCTCAACCTTCTACTACCTGAACGGCACAATTACCTATACTACACAAAACTGGTCAGCACCTGATGGAACATTAACCAGCCAAATTTTAATGTACCAACCAGACGGCACAGTGCAAACTGACACTGGCGCGGTCGTAACTGATTCAGGCAACATTAGCCAGTTTGAACCCTACCAGAAACTTTGGGATTCAAGACCAATCCAAACCTACACTCAAGCAGCAAACAACTTTGTAAGCTACGAGCAATCTACATTGGGATCAATCGGCAACCAATCAGATGTTAAACTCTTCACCTCAGACTACGCCCTAGACTGGTTTGACTACCAAGGCGGCTACGATGTAGTGCTTGGCCAGCTTGGTTGGAACCAATCCACCACGCAAAACATCGCGTTAGTCAGGGGCGCTGCAGACATGCATGACAAAAGTTGGGGAGCCATGATAACATGGGAGAGCCTGTCGCCGCCCTACTTGCAAAGCGGCAGCCAAATGTACAGTGAAATGAAGCAAGCCTACGAGAGCGGCGCCGAATACGTTGTGGTCTTCAATTATGCACCTGATATCGACAGCACGGCTGGGCTCTTGCAGGACAAGCAGTATTCGGCGTTACAGTCTTTCTGGACAGATGTAATTCAAAACTCAAGCGAGACTAATAACGTTAAAGGGCAGGACGCGTTGGTTCTGCCTAACGATTATGGCTGGGGCATGCGAAGCCCCGACGATAACATTTGGGGAATGTGGCACAATAGCTCTTCACAGCAGGTTTGGAATGTACTGCAAGCCTCGCTGAGCAAATATGGGTCAAAACTCGACATAGTCTACGAGGACCCCGCCTACCCGACGACTGGACGATACCAACACATGTACTACTGGAATCAGACAACCTAAAAATCGCTTCTACCTAACTTTGGCGTTCTACATGGCTCGACAAATGCAATTCTTTTTTGAAAGGCATAGGAAATTTCCATGGAAGAATCACAAGTGGCAGAGGCACTGGATTTGCTTAAACCCGCTTCAGTTTTTCCTACTACGGCACATTTCCTCCGCTTGCAAAAGACAACGCCGAATTCAAAGAACTATTGAAGTCGGAAAATCCAGACATTGGCGTTTTAGAGCTAAACCAGACGGGAGGTAAGAGTTGACGGCTAAGCAAATGCGAATTTCAGCTTAGGCCTTGTAGATTTTAGGGTCAAGCACCGCAAAGTTGTTACCGCCCACATGGAAGAGCATTCTTGCCTTTTTCAGGTCATAGCTTTCCGTGAAGATGCCCATGTCTGCGTAGGCTTCAAGTATTTTACCCACGAAAACCGTGTGGTCGCCCGTTGTAAATTTGCTGTCAACACTGCATTCAAGGTGGGCTATGCATTCCCGTATTGCTGGCGCCTTGACCTTTTTACCGGGTATCGGTGTTAGATTTGTTTTCTTGAATTTGTCAAAGCTTCTGCCCGTTAAAGAGCCGCATGCGTAAACTGCTTGAAGTGTCTCCAATGTTGGGATGTTCACTATGAATTCGCCTGACTCCTCAATTAGGGCGTGAGAGTGGCGTGTTGGCGCGAGGCTGATAGCTAAAAGCGGCGGGTTAATAGAGGTGGGCATCGCCCATGCAAGCGTTGTTATGTTGGGTTTACCTGCTTTTCCAACGCACGAAACCAAAACGGTGTGCATCGGATGAAGAAGCCTAGATGCCGAGGCGATGTTTACTTGAGTTTTTGCAGACACATAAATCACCTTATTGTAATAACATATTTAGTGGTGAAACACCGCGCTTATTTGCTTTATTCTTTAGAAACTGATTGAGCATCGATTTTTGGTTGTCTTAGAAAAGTTTATCCAAATAGATAAAGAATTCAAGAATTTAATAACTTGTGACTGTAAAGTAAAAAGACTGTGATTCTTAATACTAAATTGAGTATTAGTGAAATTATTTACCATGCTAGACCTTTCCCCCCGCAATAGAAAACTTTAGCATTTAGAGACTTTACCTTAACAATAGATAGCTTAATCTTTTTTGGTTGCTTGAATTTTCTCTATTAATGAATCAGTTTTTGCGATAGCATATTGTTTAGCCAAATAATTGATTATTTTTGTTAGTATATCTACACCTAGCAAAGAACCAATTTGTGTTCCATTTTGCATTTGAATTATTTGTACAGTGTTTTTACCAAAAGATATTTTCCCTTCCGCATTTACATCCAATAATTCTTTTTTGTTAATTGTGGTATGGTCGGGCAGTTCATTAGGTATTTCTTCCGTTTTAGCCAATTCATTAGGTATTTCTCTAAGAAACTCTATCATCAATACTTCCTTAGCTTTTTCAATATCCATTTTTTCACCTTAGTTCTATCTCTATGCTTTTCAGATTTAAGATTTTTCTATAGCTGTTCTTTTCGGTACATATTCGGGAATATCGGTTAGTTTCTAGCTTACCCAGAACAGCCTCTTATCGTTGCGACTTTTAGCAATCTAGCGTTTATAGAAATGTCAATAGACTAGAAATGTTAGGTTAAAAGATAAAGGGGATTTCCCCTATTCGCATAAGTTTCTAATCGCTCAAAACATTTAGTAAAATTTCGTGGGTAGGTATTCTATCAAGATTCTATTCCTTTAATGGTTGTAGTAAAAGGCATTACTATGCGATTTTAAGAAACCTCCAAAACTGCAAGCAACTCAACCCACTCCAAACCAAAAAACATAAACCCAAAGCACTACAACCAACCCACTCAAAAGGCAAAAACGCATCAAACATATCATTAACATTCAAACCATGAAACAAACCAAAACCCAACAAATACAAACCACCAGCGAACAAACCAATAACCTTAAAGAAACCTAAAAAAATACGGAATACTAAAGATTTACGCTGTTTGTTCATTTTTTCCCTATTCTATTCTATTGCTGTGCAGATTTAAGACTTATCTAAAATGAAAACTAAGCTGTTTTTCGTGGGGAATAGAAAAGTCCTAGCCCAATAAATACTACCCCTACTAAAATTAGAATGATGCCTACAGTTTGATATGGATAAAAACTATGATAATAATTTCCACCACCATAATAACCTGCTCCTGAATTATATAGAGACACAACCAATCCAATTAGCAAGAGAACTGCTCCAAATATCAATGAACCCAAATTCTCTACTGCTTTCGTTGGTACTGTCATGTATCTTACTTTCAAGTCTACTACTGTGCTATGCAGATTTAAGACTTATCTCTAAGTTTCCAGTTTACTCTTACCATGTGTACTTACTACAATCACAATTTTCTACCAAGCAATTATATTGCCAATTGCGATGTTGTTCTCTTGAATGACCACAAACGCATCCCTGATTTTTTCTTTCTGTAAAAAATTCTAGCTTACCACATTGAGGGCAAGTGTAAACAACTACTGGAAGCACATCTTCGCAAATATCCGTCAATCTCCCTAAAAGCAATTTATCAAATCCCGTAAATCCGCCAATTCTAAGACTAATTTTACTCATTTCCATTTCCACAGAACAATCAGAACAGTTTTCTCACTTGTTCTCTCATGTTTTATTCTATTTCTACGCTATGCAGTTTTAAGTTTTTGCCATCGTTTGAAGGATTGTAGGGCAAAATGGGTTAAGCGGATTTAGCCATGTGCTAACATCGATAAGGAGCAAAAACCTTAAGGGGCAACATTATCGCCATTAGCAGCCAAACCCGCTTAATAGAGGGTGTGGGTTGATTTTTCTTCCTTCTTGCTATCTGGTTAAAATTGCTAATAATAGTTATTCCTAAAAACAGAATATTCTTCTTCTCGTTTATGCTATTTCTATGCTTTGCAGATTTAAGATTTTTCGTGCTTTCAAAAAGTCAAAAAAACAAAAGTGCTAAGAGCTAAAATCTTATACCTATAGTAAATCATATAGAAAGTAACCTTCAAACAAAAGAAAGGACAAAAATGGACATATCCATAATTATCAGCTTAGTTAGTATTGTAGTGGCTATTGTAATCCCTGTTTTTACCCTTGTGTATACAAAACAACAAGTTGATATTTTAAAGCAGGATTCAGAGAAGAGAAAGAACTTTTTGAAGACTTCCAATTCAATTCTCAAAGTAATAGACGATATCAAGAAATACCCTAAACAAACCTCATTCGATTCACTGAAAACTTGTTCAAGCTTATATTTTAACAGAAATGCATGATACTGAAAGGTTATGGTTAACGTTTGAAATAACACCTGAACCATTCCTTTTGTATGTAGCTTACACAAATAGAGATTTCAAAAATATGGAAGACATTAAGAAAACTTTCAACAGTTTTCCAATAACATCATCTCAACACCTGATCGCCACATTAATTGAAATTGCAGAGTCAGAGTTTTCAACCCTTCTTACGCATGAAAATGAGTTTCGTTTTAGGGCTAACCCAGATATTCTTCAAAACAATTCTATAGACTTGCATGCCTTGTTAAACGAAACAATAGGGTATTATCGAGCATATCAAGAACTTAAAGAGCATAAAATTATCATAAGCTCTTGTGATAACACAATAATCGAGACCTTCAAAGATTCAATAGATCAGATGGTCACTTTTATTTTCAAGTCAATGTCAGAAAAGCACGAACTGACCTTCAATTCTCGTGATTCATCTAGTCTTATACTAGAAAAACTCAATAATGGAATAATCAACTTAGAGAAAATTGCAGCAATGAGAACCTCACTAATTACATTATGTGACACCAAACTTCTTACTGTTCAACAAAAACTGTTTGAGATGGCTTCACAGTAAACTAGGCTGTACGAAAAAACTAAGTAGATAATATTGAGTTTTTATGTCTATCTGGTTTTGAAAAGCGCGCCAGTACGTTGCTAAATCGATTTCTTCATGTAAAGTCTGCTCATGCTGAGTAACCTTCGCCAGATTTGCGATAGCTTAGGCATCAGAAAAACAATTTAACCTAAACGAACATATGCAGAACCATTGCGGCAATGTTAATGTGATGCATATGGACTTGGACAAAGAAGAAATGGAAGATTTTAAGCAGATGATCAGCGTTTTCGTCTTATTCTACAAGGTCATCTGGAGTGAAGTGGAAAAGCAGTTCTCAGAACTGCCCTCAGACGAGAAACATAAAATCTTCAGCGTAATAGCTCCTTCCATCGTCCAAATGCTAAACTTGGTCACAGACGATACAGAAGAAACAAAACCCCCAAGTAAGGAAAAGGCGAAGAAAAAGCGATGAAGAGACATTCCTAATGAGAGTTGATTCTTTACGTAGGCAGCACGACAGAGTACGGCTAAATTGGATCTGCCATGTCTATCTTGCTCATTTTGCGAGTAAAGTTATCGATCGAGCCTTATCAACGGCTTTCAGCCTGACAGCAGCCACAGCATTAAGCAGCATCGCAACCAAGCAAAACAACGAATGAATCTTAACCCGCACAAGACTTCGGACCCTATGATTCTCCAGACATAACTGCTCTTTAAGCCGAGAATTCACCCGCTCAATCGAAGACCTCAGCCGATACAACCGTTTCTCACCCTTAGGTCCATGCGTCCTAAAGAAGCGATCAACCCTCAACAGCCCCTTTTTCCCACGCATCTGATTGACAGGATAAGGAATAACAACCTGAACTCCAGCCTTGGCTGCCTGTTCTCTTTGACCACTGCAGGAATACTGCGAATCCGCAATCATTAACTTCATTCTCTTCCGCGTCACTCTCAAAGCCTTCTTGAAAAGCTCTGGAGCATGCTTCTTTTCATTATCGTTGGCTGAGGCGACAATAACTGCCAGAGGAAGCTCTGATTTAGCATCTACTGCTATATGCAGCTTGTAGCCTAGCTCGTATGTCTTGCCGTTTCTGCCGACTCTGGCTTCAGGATCTGAACCGCCTTTACTGTTGTCGTGTAAATCCCGTTTGCTGTAGGCCTTAACGAAGGTAGCGTCAAAGACCACTTTTCTGCCGCTAACCACTTTTTTCTCTATGAGCTCGTCAATGAGCGTGTTCATGATTGATTGGAGCCTTTCGACGCCGAGACGGTTTCTAAACCTCGTCATCTGCGTGGGATGATACGGCTTCTGCTCAGCTTCAATATCGCAGACCTCTCGCAAATCTTGATCATACCACAACCGCCGATACAATTCTCTATCGCTTGGAATCTGCTTAACCCTTTTCACAATCAACGCTTTAAAAATTCCAATAGGTTTCCTCGGAGGTCGGCCTGCACCTTCCTGATGGTATGCTTCAGACACGACTTCCTCTATGTTATCCAAGTTCAAACTACGCAAAATGGAGCAAGAACCTTCATTCTTCTCCATAATAGATTGTATATTCAATCGAATACAAATTGCTTAAACAAGAAAATGTCAATCAAAATAATTTAGCAACCGACTGGCGCGCGCTAACTAAAGGTTAAAGAGTGTATTTAAGGATTTAGTATTAAGAGCCAAAATATTATGACTGTAAAATCACAGCCGCAAGTCTTTCAGAGAATAAAGTAACAAGTTAACCTGTAATTTTTGGCGTTTCTAACGCGGTTTATCTTTGCTGTTGGGTTTCTTTTCTTCGTTCATCAGTTGAGCTAAGGTGTAGGTAATGTAGGCTGAGAAGCTGTGAATGCCTTTTTTAATTGCGTATTCCTCTTTGACCTTCAGCCACTCGTTAAAAAAGTAATCGTAAACCTCCGCCTTAACAGTGATGCTTTTAAAGCCTTTTTTCGGCGTTTTGTTTCCCTCTCTTTAGGCTATTTAGCGAACGTACATTTATATAAGTTTTCACGATATACCCGCGCTTTACTATTGTGTTTTATCGTTAATTGTATATTTAATTTTACGGTTGTTCACATTGTGTTTACTGTCAGGTATTTGTTCAATTGTGCGGTTGTTTCACCATTATGTTTCACCGTTAATTATATATTCAATTGTACGGTAAAGTACTTCGAGATGATAGTTTTGCCACGTAAAGGATACAAATGCATAACGGTCACCGACAAAGTTCATCAAGACATCCGAAAAAGAGCTGAAGAAGCCAACCTCACATTAAAGGAATACGTGGAGTACTTGCTTGCTAAGGATCAGGGTGCTAAGGCAGGAAAATAGATGTGCCCCTGAAGGTTCTTCAATCTAATGACCGTGTTGCTGAGGTCCAATTTATCTGTGATTGCTGTGGCAAACTAGTTAGAACCAGTGTAGTAACAAAGAAAGAGGTCGAGGCTAAAAGAAACACAAAAATAACTTGCTTTCACTGTAAACATGCTCAAAACGGATGATATGTCACGCCGCTGCCTCCAAAGTTCAGATGAATTAACTTGTTATTTTCAGGCTGATTGAAAATTTTGCTGTTTTAGTCTCTTCACGTTTTCTTTGATTTGCATTTTCTATTTTCTGAACAAGAAAAACGCATGAGAGTGTTCGCATCTTATTTCACTTTCACTTACCCCTCTACTACTCTCTACAGTCGTTTGAACCCCTATCTTTTAAGAACTATGAACTATATGCGCGAGCCATGGTAGTTGCTTATGAAAACGAAAACCGCGCTTTTACCGACAGAGGATGATCTCTTAGTGGATTTAACGCTGCATGATGTTCCAGCTTCGCTTATTAGCGAGTTGGCAGAGAAAATCGTTAGACCCTATTACAATGACAACTTAAACGCTGCCATCCAAGACCTAATCCACAAAGCACTCTCAGAACAAGACTTCGTGCAGTCCCACATAACGCATGTTCAAAATGCTGTAACGCCTTAAAGATAAGTAATGGCGGCGGATTAAGCAAAACCCTTAACTTTTTCTGTAGAGGAGATACTCATTCAAGAAGTGGCATGATGAGCTTACCTGAAGCGTCAAGTAGTTGGTTTTCAAAATTGTCTCTTTTTGTTTTAATGCTTGTGGTCTATTCAAAATCCAGGTTTCTAACAATGACGTTTCTGTCTCTATATGGCTTAATTCACGGGGTAGCATGTGTGCCAGGCAAAAGAGTAAGTGCTATGAAAAGTCTACTCCATTATGGCGTTGAAGTTCTCCAACATGGGTTGGGCTCACCAATCCAAGCCGCTAACTCTTGAGATTTTACTCGAAATTATAAATCCTTTAAATGTCTAGCTTTAACGTTTTATATGGTATAGCCGATAGTGGCGACATCTCCCGCGCAACCCCTCCCTTTTTCTTAATTTTGTGAAAACTTGCTGTGAGATAATTTTGTGTTGGGGCAAGAAGTCGTAAGCTGCCCTGATTGCAGCACTCAAGAACGGCCGAGCCGGGCAAATTCAGACTTACATATGCCGCGACTGCGCCCGCAGGTTTTCATGATTGTGGAGCCGCCGGGGTTTGAAAAGGGCCACAATGGCGACATCACCCGCGAGTTCCCCATTTTGAGGAACAAACATTGGGACTAGGGCCAAGATATTATAGTTGAAGAAGACGACGATGATGAATGCTCAGAAAATAGCGAGGACTGGAACATCGAGTTTCCAGTCTCAGATTAGCTAAGCCTGTAAAACCAGGCCTTTTTTCTTGATTAACGTCCAAGGCCTTCCGAAATCTGGAGGGTAAAGAGGGAGGCTTGCTAGTATTTATCTTATCATCAGAACATATAAAAAATATAAAAAAAATTTTGGTTTGTCTTATTCTATCCCGCACTTTTCGCGATAGGTCTGAAGAGAAAAGAAGGTCTATTAGAACTGGATCATGTGTTTTGAAAAAGGTTTAGTAGGGCAGTCGTGCTCGCTTTATTTACCTTTGAGATTCTTCTATGATAGGTAGCACTTGCGTGAGTTCTCGGAGTTGCTTAAGCACAGTTATGCCTTGTTGTGTGACGGCGAAAACTGTGCTCCTTTTTTTAATAGTGCGTTCTTCGACCAGTCCCTGTTTGATAAGGAAGTCCAGATGGCCTCTAAGCATGCTGCCATTGACGTTAGCTTTGTACATGATGTGTGTCAGCTTTAAGGGACCTAACCGCGCCAACGTGTTGAGGATATCAATGTACGTTTCTAGTTTTGATCGTCTCATAGGTGTTGCCTCAAGACTCTCCAGTTTCACAGGTGGTCTTTCCACTGTATAAAAAAGTTTATTTTTTTTATAAGCTTTTGCTATTTTCATTTGCTTAATTCATTGTAAACTGTATTCGGAATCAAGAAATGAGTTTTAAAGCTAAATGATGAAGAGACTTATTGCCGTGCTGTTTCTGTGATTGCGCAAAGCCTATAACAACGTCTTATATGCGATGCGGGAGAAGTAGGAATCCCTTGCTCCTTTACCTATCAAAAGGGGGCAAGTCTGGAGTTAGAAATATGACAAGAAAAAGCACCCAAGAAATCAACTTCTCTTCTGGTCAAGACAGCAAAAGCAAATCTGCTGTTCGCAAAGAAAGGATGCCAATTGTCAGATGCTTGTGCGGCTCCGAAATTTTGGTGGTGCCCGATTTGAAAGCCATGAACCGTGCTATAAAAAATCATGTTGCCGAACACAAGCAAGCACGTGATGGTTCAGATAGGCTTGAGTCGTTGACGGAGTTCTTGATAGAGCAGGTTCTTACAGTGGCAAGCGAAATAAATCTGCCGAATGTAAAATAGTCATGAACAATCTACCAAGGCTTCCAAAAATTCACCCCCATAGATGGAAGAAGGTCTTCCAAGTTTCACCTTATCATCAGAACATATAAAACACAATAAATAAATTCTGGGTTCTCTTCTCCTATGCCCTCTTAACGGCGACAGACCTTTGGTCGCTCTTACTTGAAAGTTCATTTACCGTTTAGCTTTGGTGGCAGACGTACTATGAAAGTTGTTCCTTTGCCTTCTTGGCTTTCGAATGTTACCGTTCCGTCTAACGCGTCAGTCAACCGCTTAACAACAGCTAAGCCAAATCCTTGACCTTTAGACTTGGTGGTGAACAACGGCGCAAAGAGCATACCTTTCGCTTCCTCAGGTATGCCCACACCCGTATCCTCGACCGCTATGACATAGTCGTTTTCGTCACGGTAGGCATGTACGTTCAGTTTTCCCCCTGCAGGCATAGCTTGAATAGCGTTCATTACCAAGTTGCCCAAGATCCTCTTCAACAGGTCCGGGTCAGTCATAATCCTTTTGGCATCGTTTTCCACGCGGAAAGAGATTTTGATGCTCGATGGTGTACCATTTCTTGAAAACAAATTCTCGATAATGTCTTCCAGATTGGTTTCCCGAGCAAAAGGTTTTAGTGGTCTCGCGTAGTCTTGGAGATCCGTCACAATCTTGTTGATGTACTCTACGTTCTTTTCAACCGCATCCAAGCTTTCTTGAAGACTCGCTTTTCGCTTGCTATCGAGCATCGAATCCACCTCAAGCTTTGCCAAATACACATCCCCAGTGATCGCCTGCAACGGATTACGAATATCATGACCAACCATCCCAGCAGTTGCACCAATAATTGCAAGCCTCTCTGAAGCCCACATACTTCCTGTTAGTAAAGGCTTCTGCAATTTAGTAATTCCAGTAGAAGTCATTTAACCAAAAACTCGTTTCCCAGTTGGATGAATAAACTATTGTAGCCTTCGCTAATAAGTCAATGTCTGTATTGCCCACCATCTACAACTTCAAAAATCTGACAGAAACCGAAATAACGCAGCGTTTAACGTTCTATTAGCACATTTGCGGCGATTATGGCCATTTTAGCTTATTGAACCTTACAAAAGGCTTAAATCCTACTTTTGGGCATTATAACATCAGATTCCGATTTCATCGAGGCCGATGGATAAAAATTGTCTGAATCGGATAAGACAGATTTGCTAATGGGGCTGGGTTTAACTCCTAATCAGGCAAAAGTATACCAGACCATCCTTAAATTAGGCAACGTTGCAGTTGGTCAGATAGCGAAATCTACTTCGGTAAGGCGAGAAGACGTATACAAGGTTTTGCCAGCACTTGAAAAGATGGGTCTAGTAGAAAAATTGCTCGGCAAACCAGCTATCATTCGGGCTACTCCTGTTGCAGGTGCTTTGACTTCCTTAATACTTGACGAAAAAGTCAAATCTGACGAAAGAATAGCCTCAATGAAAGCGAAATTCCAAGTCCTATCTAAGGCGAAGTGGGTACAACCTATTGTTGTGGGTGAAGAAGAAAGCCTCTACGCTTTAATACCAGAAGGTAAAGCAGTCGTCGCTAAGTTAACCAGTTTAATCGCCAGCTCTAAAAATGATGTTTTCTGGATTGATACCCTGAAAGAAATCTCACATATCACATCTCTTCTTGTCGCTGAAATCAAAAAAACATTTCACAACGGAGTGGAAGTTAGAGCGATTATTGAGGATTTCAAACCTGATGAATCCCAAACGAAAAAAGTGCAACCCACTATGAACATAGTCGTCTATCAGGTTTCACCATCAACCTCTGAACCGGTTCGCGGTTTTTGATGGCAGAGAGGCTATGATTTCAACCAATAGAAAAAGCGACTCTGAAGGATACTTCAGCATTGTGGACAACCGACACCAATCTTATCGGCGTGCTGAGAGGATACTTTGAGACGGCGTGGAGTGAATCCGAAGAACTAAAACAAAGCAATAAGTAACTAAAGCAAACTATCGATAACAACCTTTAGATCTGCAAACAACTATTAAAGATAGTTTGGTATTGGTAGGTTACGCTTTAAATCGGTTCAAACAATCCAACTTGTAAAGTTCGCCAACATCAAATCGTCGAAAAGGTATGTCGCGTGTTAAAGAAACAATGGGTTTTCCCAATAATTTATCGCTGAGATCTGCGAGGATTAAAAATATTCTTTGTGCTCATTCCAGTTAGGTTCCTTCTTTGCTTTAATTGAAGGAATTTCACTTCTAATTTTCGCCGTGGGAATCACCTGGTTCAGTTCTTTAAAGCACCTGATCAAATACAAGCCGCGCTCCGTAATCGCGTAAACAATTTTATCCCGCCCAGCGCACTTTTCTTCAACTGCGCCTTGTTTAATCAAAAAATCAAAATAATTCTTCATTACATTGCAGTTGAGGTTAGCCTTTTGCATTACGTGAGTTATTTTTAGAGGACCATGACTAGCCAATGTCTCAAGAATGACCAAGCAAGTTTCCAGTTTGGATCGTCTCAAATTTTGATCTCCTTTTTTGGTGTTGAATTACTGTTTTAATGTTTGATGGCATATATGTTGTTATTCGCGCGCGCTCATAAAGGCAGGTTGACCAATTAATGTATATAGGCTTCGAGAGTAAATACGCGTGTATGCTTATCGTTCTTCTAATCAGAATCAAAAGACTAAGTATCGTTTTGTTCACTCATTTTCATTAGTATAAGTTGGCTTAGCAGTTGACTGATGTTGCTAGACGTGGTTACATTATTCTTAGTGCTTCTTTCTTTCTTTCTGTGTTCGGCAACATGAGTTTTGAGGGCGCGATTCATCGCCTGAAGATCTGGCACCAGCAGTATTTCGGTGCCACATTCACAACTAATTATTGGTAACCGTTCCTTCAAATGCTTGTCCGCATCAGCGCTTTTGCCTTCTAGAATGTTATCAATTCCTACTGTCTCAGTTGGTAACATTTTCTGAAGTTTCTCAACTCTAGTTCTACTCATTTGAACTCGAAAATCTCCATTCACTTTCCTTGGTGGATAATTGTATTCGCATTATTCCTTTTATGTTCATGTCTGTGTGCCCCCACATCTACAAGTAAAATGACTTCGGAGGCACTCGTAGTAATGCCTTTATTTTCGGTTAAGCAGGCAACTGTAACCCTTGTGGTTGCATAACTCTACTCACATGAGTTTATTATCGAAGTCAGAGTGTATTTCAAGCACGCCTTGAATCTTATTCGGGCCAAGAAAATTGTATGTAAGGAATAATTATGAGACCCAGTCTCTACCTACTAAAAAAACAAAATGGGCGGACGGAAGTCACAATGAAAACAGAAGTTCAAGTAGTTGTGGTCGATCTGGATAGATCAAAAGAATATCCTCTAAATTTTGTCTGTGTCCTTCCCCAAACCGTTATATCGCTGGGAAAGCATTCAAACATTTTCGGTAAAATTTTTGGAACAAGCAGCTTGGCAGTTGCTAAAAAACTCCTTCAGAGGGCCTTGAAAAGGGAAAAAGATGCCGAAATCAGAAAAGAGCTTACGAAACGGTTAAAGGTACTGAAACCGACTCTGACTGACAAGGTTATAATAACTAGTTAAGAAATTTTCCGTCCTAACAATAACATCATACTCAAATTTCCCTATTTTGTCAAATGCTTCTCCAACCGACGACGCAGTTTCCGTTCGATATGCTCCCGTCAGTTCAAGGATTAGTTTAGAAATTCTCAGAATGCAGGCGTCACCGTCCATATGTAAAACCCGAATTGTTGATCTTCTAGTTATTCCCACAGTGCAAGAAAACGTGGAGTCGATAATATCCATCGATGGATCCATTTTAGCGCGCATGCGTGTTGAGGCTGTGTGAAAAAGGTCTTTTCGTTGATGGCAGGTGACCGTTAGCCTTAAATCTAGAATAGCTTTAGAGCTACTGATGAGCCATGAGCGAACATGTAACTGGCCTCAACAGAGACCAAACAGCACTCTTTCCCAACACGCTCGAAGGATACGTGGATAAGGAAAACCCGGTCAGGTTCATAGACGCCTTCGTAGACAGCCTCAACTTGGAGAAACTCGGCTTCAAACACTCGGTACCAACTGAAGTTGGAAGACCATCATACGACCCTGCAGACCTTCTCAAACTCTATGTCTACGGATACCTAAATCAGATCCGTTCAAGCAGAAAGCTGGAACGCGAATGCCAAAGAAACATAGAGGTCATGTGGCTCGTGAAAAAACTGGCTCCAGACTTCAAGACCATTGCTGACTTCCGCAAGGACAACATTGACTGCGTGAAAGGCGTCTTCAAAGAATTCGTCAAGCTATGCATCAGCTTAGATCTATACGGTGCCAAGTGCATAGCAGTGGACGGCACCAAATTCAAAGCCGTAAACTCGCTCGACAAAAACTTCAACCGCAAAAACTTGGCCTACAGAATGAAAATGATAGACCAGCACGTAACAAAATATCTGGCTGAGATTGAAGAGGAAGACCGCAAAGAGGCACAAGCTGACTCTAAACATGTTGAAGTGCTTCAGGAAAAAGTTCAGAAACTCATGAACCGAAAAGAAGAGTACTCAGAGCTTCTTTCCAAACTCAAAGAGTCCAAGCAGAATGAGGTATCCCAGGTCGATCCTGATTGTAGGCTGATGAAGAATAGAGGCAGGATTGAGCCTTGTTATAACGGTCAGGTTGCGGTTGATGATAAGAATCATTTAATTGTTGATTACAACGTGACGAATGCTCCGGCTGACAATTGCCAGCTCAGTCCTATGGCTATAGGCGCTAAGAAGATGCTCGGAGCAAAAAACCTAGATGCTGTTGCTGACAAGGGATACTTCAGTTTCGTTCAAATCAAAGACTGCGTGGAAAATGGCATTATTCCTTATGTGCCTGAGCAGAACCGGTATGGCGTTGGTTTTGTCAAGAGAAAAGGGGTTCCGACTCGAGAATTCCACGTTGATAAGTTCGTTTATGATGTGGGGACGGATACGTTTGTTTGTCCCGGGGGGAATGAGCTTGTTTTCAGCTATTTAGATCATGCTCATCAAAAGAACATTCGGGTTTACAGGACTGATGCGTGTTTCTCTTGTGAGTTTTTTATGGTGAAGTGTACGTTGAATAGGCATGGGCGGACGTTGTGGCGTTGGGAGCATGCTGAGGTTCTGGATGAGATGAGGGCGAGGTTGTTGCGTGAGCCTGAGAAGTTGGCTTTGAGGAAGAGGCTTGTGGAGCATCCGTTTGGAACTATGAAACGTGCGTTTAATCAGGGTTATTTGCTGCTCAAAGGTCTTAGGAAGGTTGTTGGCGAGGTAGGGTTTACTGTGTTGGCTTATAATATGAGGCGGGTTTTGAACATTCTTGGACCAGGATTCACGCGGGTTTTCTGATCAGGACGAGGAAGAAAAGAAATAGAAAGGCAAAATAATCTAGCCATGGCAAGATTGTAAGATCCCAAACACTCAAGGCAAACTACTAATTTTCACACGGTCTCAACAGCCATGCGCGCTTTAGAACAGATAGGGTCTTTGGTTTCTCGCGTTGTTTCCTGTTTCTTCAACTATGGGAAGCACTTCTTTGAGTTCCCTGAACTGTTTGAGCACTGTAACGCCGCGTTGCGTGATCGCGTATACTTTTCTTTCTCTTTTATTGATTTTCACCTCAACCAGTCCCCGGTTAGTCAAGAGGTCAAGGTACTCCTCCAGCACGGTGCAGTTAACGTTAGCCTTGTACATGACGAGCGTCAGCTTCAACGGACCCCAGTGAACCAAGACCTTCAGAATAGCCACATACATTTCCAGTTTAGATATTCTCATACATTGTCTTTTTTTTGAAGCGCACTTCTGTTAGCAACGCTCTATGATTCCTGGCGTTAGCGTGCTTTTCTCCATGCACTATATTAGTGATACTAAGATTATAGGCATAATGAATTAACTCATGGAGTATTATAAGAAAATATGTGCTATTTGATAATAATTCTTAAGAATATACATTTCAAATGCAAAAAAGCTGGATATTGTAAAACGGCTTTATTGGTCTTTGTTGACAACATAACTGCACTTAGTTTTGCATTGTTAAGTAATTGGTTTTGGGGTACCAGTTTCATTGTTAGCTAAAAACATGAATTTCAAATTCATATTATTAATATACAATTTAGGCCAATGTTAATTGTAAGCGGCGAATCTTGCTCAAAACAATTATGATCCCCGTTACTCTGTATATCTCCCCTAAAAGCAAGATTCGCTGGCTTGAGGATTAGTCACATGGAGGAAGTTTCAAAAAATCTTTCCGAAATGTAACAAAGAATAGCGTCTAAAGAGAGCACAGTTTACTTTCACGGAGGTGAGAAAACGAGTTTTCAAGCTAAGAAATATGAAAAAGTCGTAAATGATGATGAACTCTACTTCATCATTCAAGAAGAACTACGACCAGAGGCCTCGAAAATGGCTATGGACTTCAATAACGTAAAGTACATATCTCAGCAAAAAAAACGCGAAGAGGCAGAAAAACCGTTATACCTTATGAGGTATGAATAGAAATGTGCGCGCGCCTGAGGAGTTATTGTGGGTTATCAAAATAGTTGTCCAGAATGTAAACAATATGAGCGAAAAGAAGCTCTAAGCATTTTTAGGGAATTATGGTCTACAGGAAATTCTCCTTTACACCGAATGTATTCTTCTTGGGATGAGCTTGAAAGAAACATTGAGGTAAAATCAGATAAAGCAACCACCATGAATAAACATAAGATTCAGTCATGCCCATATTGTGGTGCTAAGCAAGCCATAACCAAGCCGTTGGACGGAATTTTTCCGTATCTGAATTGTGAATCATGTAAACATCCTTTTTTCGTTCAGAATAATTTGTCCGTTAGGAAACTCACAGAAGAAGAGGAAAGAGAAATTCCTGAAGCATGGATTCGAATAGTTGAAGATCTAGCCAAAAAGAAGGTTGCAGTAGTCTTAAGATTCGAATAGCTAAAGGATGGGGCGGCGCACGCTTAGGCGAAAGCGTTTTGTATATTTTTGCTTAGGATACTATCTGGAAGTCAGACTGCCTTTTATTGCTTAGGCGGACGCACAACAAAGAATCAGAAGAGGAAACAAGCGAGTCGCGCAATGCACATTGTATAAGGCTTTGTGGCAAAATATTTTTCTATAATTTTAAAAGGCAGCATGCGAACCGCCACGAGAGGGATTCCTTGCACGCATAAGGCCCTTCCAAAAATTTACCCCCATAGAGGAAAGAAGGTCTTCCAAGTTTTACCTTATCATCAGAACATTTAAAAATCAAATAAATAAATTCAAACTTTCTTACTCTATACCCGCCAGTTTCCGGAAGACCTTAGCCCCTGCAATGTACATTGTGTCGGTTTCGCCCGAATTTTTTCTGGGAAATTTTTGAAGCGCCCGCGTGCTCGAGGCTAGTGCTGGGTTCGGAAACAACATTTCTGCCCAAGTGGATTTTCTTTAGACGGATAATTGAAAGCAGCCAATTATGCGCAAAGGAAGCGAAAAAATTGACTGCAACAGAAACAAAAACTGTTGCGGGAGATGAAAGCCAAACCATAAAAGGTAAACTATTACAGTTTGCTCTCTACCTTAAACTGCAAGGATTGTCACCGGTAACTATTGAAGGCTGGAGCCAAAAACTTGAACGATTATCAAGAAATGCAAACCTAAACGACCCCGAGACCGTGAAATCTTTTCTAGCATTTCATACTATTTGCGATGCATCAAAACATTATTTCTGCACAGCTTACAACGCTTTTTTAAAATGGCAAGGAAAGACTTGGGTGCCTCCAAAATATATAGGAACGCAGAAAATACCTGAGTTCATACCGACAGAAAAAGAAATCGATGACTTGATTGCTGGATGTGGACCCAAAACTGCAACAGTGCTTCAAACATTGAAAGAAACAGGTATGCGGATAGGTGAATGTTCACGCTTAACTTAGAGTTCCCTAAACACAGAAGCAAATACCTTAACGCTAAACAAACCTGAGAAAAACAGTTTGCCTCGAGTCTTTAAAGTATCAACCAAACTCATCGGAATGTTGCAACAAATGCCCAAGAAATCAGAACGAATCTTTCCAACCTCAAGCCGTCACATGGGAATAGGCTTTGCTTCACAGCGGAATAAATTAGCTCGAAAACTTGGAAATCCACGACTTGCAAAATTCATTTTCACCTGATCAGACATTGGAAAGGCACGATGGAATATCACAAAACCCAAAACATAATCCATGTCCAGCGTTTGCTAGGTCATAAGAGCGTTTTGAATACACAGCTGTACGTTAATCTTGAACAAGCAATCTTTGAATTTAACGATCAATATGAGGTTAAGCTGGCTTCAACTGTGGAGGAAGCAGTAAAATTTGTAGAGGTCGGCTTTGAATACGTTACTGAAATGGATGGAAAGAAGCTGTTTAGGAAGCGCAAATAACAGTAAGACTTTAGCGCTTTATTAAATTCATTAGCGTTTTATGTGGTATTGGTCGATTACGTCTTTGGCTTTTTCTCTGCGTTCCCTGTGTTGTTCTAGGAATTTGTTGAGTTTGTCCGCTATGTCTTTTTTGCATTCTCCGCATAGCATTTCGCCTGCGCGGCATAGCCGTTCGCGTTCGGCAAGTTTCTCGGAGTCCTCCTCGAAGAGGTAGAAGTAGTATTGGAATATGCTGCAGACTGTTGGGTCAGCTCCTGTTTTTCGTTGTTCAGCAGCGGTGCCTTTGCCGCCCGTGAAAGCGTTCCAAATCTTCTTCTTCACCACGTCAGGCGGGTCTATGGTGAATATGCTGGTTTCTGGCATAGATGCGCTCATTTTTCCTCCTGCGCCCAGCCCGGGTAGGAAACGGCAGTGGATTTGAGCAGGTTTGTAGTAGCCGAGTTTTTGGGCTATATCGCGTGTTACCCTCCAGTACGGGTCTTGATCGATGGCGGCAGGGATAAGCGCTGGCACGTTCTCGCCTGTGAGTTTTTTGTGGATGAAGCATGGCGCGGCTTGGATTGCTGGCCAGAATACCCAGCCGATGTTGGTGCTGTCTTGGAAGCCGAAGCTGCTGCGCGCTGTGCTGTAGGTTATGCGTTTGGCCACTTCCAATGTAATGTCGTAGAGCAAATCGATGTCTTCGGTGTCGTAGATGATGAAGGTGTTTTCTGGTTTGAATCCGAGCGCTATGAGGTCTAAGGCGTTTTCATATGCGTATTTGCGCGTTTCTTTCAGGTTGGCGTCGTCATCTATAAGGTATTTTTCGTCGTCTGTTAGCTGGAAGTATAATCGAGTATTGAATTTTTGTTGAATGTGCAGCGTAAAAATCCACGGAACCAAGTGCCCGATATGTACAGGTCCAGACGGTCCCCTGCCAGTGTAAAGAACAAATTTTATGCCTTTATCGTAGAGGTCCAAAACGGTGTCTAGGTCTCGTTGGCTGAAGAATATTTTTCTTTCAAGTTGAACGTGCAGTTTACCGGTTTGTTTCTCTATTCTTTCAAGTTGTTGGGTTGTTATTGGTTGGGTGCCGAATTCGCGTATTAGGCGTTCGTAGTCTACCTTGCCTTTTACTTCCCAAGGTGTAACAACCATTTCATTATTGTTTTCTTCAGCATTAGATGAAGCCGTCTTTTATCACCAGTTATTGTCAAGAATGAATTCGTTTTTGAATATATCTTTTTTCACGAAGCTTACCCTTCTGGTCTGGTTATCTTTCCTTTGAGCTTTCAGTTCAAGAAAATATCAGGTTCAGATAACCTATTTGAAAAGGGTTTGCAATAGATTTTTTAATGTTTACTTTTAATCTTATTCGGGTGCATGAATACGGGAGAAGAAATTTGGGTTCCGATGGATGGAGACACCTTTGTAACTAAAGACGGCTTCATACTGAACACCTTTGGATACGAGCATCCTGACGACCGCGTTTTTGCATTTCTCAAATACATTCCAGCAAAATTCAAAGAGCTCTTTAACGTGGAAATGCTGGAGCGAACATGGAAATTCGGCGAGAATCAGCTTTTCAGAGCAGAAAAACTCTACACAGCGAAAAATTACCAGACTTTTATTGAAGCCTTCCGCAAAAACTTTCCAGACTACCTTTACTATTGCCCTTTCCGCAACAAGGAGTTAATAACTGCACCGTTCGAGTTAATCCAGCAGGTTTTTGTTCCTAAAGACCGCTTGGTCTGGCTGGAGAACCTTCCGAAACGTGATAAGCTGCAACAGATGGCTTTGGATCTTATCCATTTAATCTCTAAAGAATCAAACGTTCCCTTAAGCGACTTCGGCGTTCACGGCTCCATAGCTTTGAACATGCATGCGCCAGAGTCAGACATTGACTTTGTTATTTACGGCACAGAAAACTTCCGTTTAGTGGAAGAAGCCGTAGCAAGGCTTGTCAACGCCGCAAAATTAAGCTACATCATTGGTAACCGTATTGAAGCGGCAAGAAAATTCCAAGGAAAATACCTGGGCAAAATATTCATGTACAATGCAACGCAAAAGCCCGAGGAAGTTACAGCGAAATACGGCGCGTACCGCTACATACCGCTTGACCCATTGCGCTTCCAAGCCACAGTTTGTGATGACACTGAAACCATGTATCGCCCATCAACATACAAAATCTCAGGCTACAAACCCCAAGACGATCAGTCAGAACTTGACTTAGACAAAGTTCCCATTCAAGTGGTCTCGAACATCGGCTGCTACAGAAACGTCGCTCGAGCAGGCAGCGAAATCAAAGTCGCAGGCAAACTAGAGAGAGTCGAATCGACAAGCTCAAGCGAAGTCTTCTATCAAGTGGTTGTTGGAACCGCAACTTCCGAGGAAGAATACATTTGGCCAACAGTTTGAAACTGCGCGATCGAGACGCCATCGAAACATCTGAAGGCTTAATCTTCCGCGTCTTCGGCTACTCGCACCCGCAGGGTGCCTATGTATGCGACGCTGAATACGCCTCAGCAAAAATCTTCAACTCAGCTGACCCGCGGGCGCCCAGAACAGGCAAAGGGCAACTCTACTACAAATTCTACAACGACGAAGGCATGAAACTCGTATCTAAACGATACCCGCAGTACCTGATTTTCCACGAGATGCTTGGATTAAATCTTGTCGGCGTTAAAGACGACGCCATGGCTGAGGCAAGAAAACCTGAGGTGCGGTTGCATGCTCTGCTGGAGGCAGGGCCAACAGACGAGCTGCTCGCGGCAATGGAACGCGTACTTATGATATCGCTCAATAACTCGGGCTTAAAAATCGAGAACTTCGGCGTCTTCGGCTCAATGCTGCATGGATTTCATCATCCAAAATACTCAGACATAGACTTGATAGTTTACGGCAAAAAAGAAAATACCAAAATGTGCGACACCCTCCAAGCTCTTTACACTGATAAGCAGTCTGGTTTTCACAACGAATTCAAGTCGGACCAAGCAATGGCGGGTAAGGATTGGCGGTTCAAAAATTTCACTGTAGAAGACTTCGTTTGGCATCAGCGAAGAAAACAAATCTACGGCTTATACGACGATAAAGCCAGTGGAAGAACTATAAAAGCCGAGTTTGAACCGGTGAGGGCTTGGAGCGAAATCAAATCAGAATACGATACCAAAACGAGAATTAATCAGAAAGGCTGGGTTAAACTCAAAGCCCGAATCACATCGGATGATGAAGCACCGTTCATCCCGTCAATATACGAAATTGAACCCATGGAAGTGTTAAATGGTGGTCCAGAAGCGCTTGAAGCTAAACGGGTTTTTTCTTTCATGGAAGAGTTTCGTCAGCAAGCGCAAAAAGACGAGGTAGTAATTGTTGAGGGTAATCTGGAAGAAGTTGTGTCGCCAGCTGATCGTTTTCATCAGGTTACGCTGACTTATTGCTCACGTTACTACGAGCAAACCTTGAAAGTACTGCACTAAATATTTGAGAGAACCATGTAGTCCGACGGCTTATTGCCCAGAATCAAACGGAAATGTTCGCTGCCCGTTTTCTTGTTTGTGACCAATTCAACTTTGCCCTGCGCCTCAACCGCCTCACCGTTTGCCGCCTGCTCACAGAATCTGCCGCGGAACGAAACAATCTCCACTATTGGCGCCACTTTGGGTCCTTCAACAACCCGGACATCTTGCAATCTGTACGTGCAGGGCGTGAAAAGCGCGTCGGTGCTGTCCGCTATGTTGGCTGTTATTTTACCGTAGCCACTGTTTTTAAAACACACGTCTCCATATTGCTCGTTTACTTCGCTCCAATCCTTCACAAAACGAATAAAATAGTCGGTTCCCATAAATTTGCCCTGAAACGCCTTTCGGCTTTCGACTAAAACGAAGTCTTCGAAGCTCATTTGGGTGTCTTTCGAACGGAAATCGAATAGCTCCTGCAGCTCCACTCGCGTGTAGGGCTTTAACCCTGAATCCTTGTCTTTGAGCAGATTCTGCAGGGCGGAGTAGGCTCTTCGGCAATTCTCAACCCCGTAAACCAGCGGGTCGATGTCTGATTTTTCAGTGGTTAATCCAGCCATTATTGACCCGGAAATGCCTATGCTGCTCCAGGGAATCTTCGCTTCTTTTTTTAAGCTTTCAGCTAGCTGCAAAGCCTTGCTCTCCAATACGTTTAGGTCCTTGGCTGTGCGCAGTGACCAGAGTTTTTCTTCAGGCTTATAATGTTCAGCTACGTCTGAGATGGGAACTTCGCACATTGTTTCGCCAAAAACTGGGTCAAAAACTATCAAAGCGGGGTGATTTTCTTGCAGGTACTTGAACCTGTCACTTAGGCTGTAGACTTTGCCGTAAGTGGTGTCTTTGCCTTGTCTATTGCCCTGCGGAGAGGGAATAAATCTGGGAAACGCAACAATTTTGTCCGCTGGATGAACTAAGCCTTTAACATCGAACACCACACTGCTCTTAGTTTTAATTAAGTCGCCTTCACGAGCCCTCATCAAATTCGCTTTCTCCCAGCCTATGACTCTTTCAATTGCTTCTAAGTGTATTTAGCTTTTTGATATTTGTTTTTTGTTTGTCGAATAGAACAACAACAGCTGCGTTGCCATTTTTGTTCAAGTTTTTTTGGGTTGGTTTTTTGATTTAGAGGTTGAATCTGTTGTAGGATGTGTGCCAAAATGTGCCAAAATGTGTGGAATTGTGAGAAAGACAGCTTCAGTTTTCTTTACTCGAGGGAAATTTCAGGGTGCAGTGAAGAGCCTTCGTTTGCGATTGAGCTGCTTGGTTTAGTAAAGAATGAAATTCAGAAAGATTTGGCGCATCAGAGCAGACGAGAGTTTATTGATTGTCTTTAATAGAACAACGATGGGGAGTTCTTGCTTAATTTTTGTTCTTTTTGTTTTGGCTTGCTTTTTTGAATCAAAGCTTAAATCGTTTGCAGGTTGCGTACACAGAAGCACACTAAAGCGCAAGAAAGCAAACAGAAGCACAAGGAAGTATTTTGGTGTCCCTCGACTTATTCCAAAAAGGAGGCATTTTTGGGCTGCCGAAGGTAACCCGCGTTAATCTCAATGAATTTCGATTAGACAACGTTTAAACTAAACAAGCCTGCCCGCATTTTTTTGTAAAGTTTAATAAACCTTCTTTTTACCACTTAAAGTCGGTGCATCCAATGTTCAACAATGAAAAGGGACAGCACATCTCCAAATGCTTACAATTGGCGATCCTGCTTGAAGTCAGCGCTGAAAAACCAGGCAACGTCAACTTGACGTCAAATTTTGAAGGAACGATATACCAGCATTTCTTGGCTTCAGCCGTTGCCGCTGGGCCATCCTTCCAAGAAGCCGCTGGCCGAGGCATTAAAGTGGCAGAAAACAAACTTGGCGTAAGCGAGGTTGGCTTGGGACAACTCATCAAAACCTGCGCCGCCGATATTAATGCTTGGCAAAGAGGCGGAAACACGATTCTAGGCACAATAATGCTTTTTGCCCCAATCGCTGTAGCCGCAGGCATGACTCCAGCCAACAAAGATTACCTTTTTGATTTTTCCGTTTTACGCAAAAATATTGATTTAGCGGTTAAATCAACTACCGCATGGGACTCGGTGCGTCTCTACGAGGCAGTAGATATCGCCAACCCAAGCGGTCTCAATGAAGCGCCCGACCTCGATGTCACCGACCCCAGCTCAAAAGAGCGTTTGATAAAAGAAAATGTCACGCTATTTAATGTCTTCAAAATCGCTTCAGCATACGATGATATCTGCGCCGAATGGGTAAACAATTATCCAGTAACCTTCGACTTAGCATACCCATACTTACTGGAGCAGCTAAAAAGCAAGCCTTTGAACACAGCCGTCGTTCACACGTTCCTAAAAATCCTCTCACAGCGCCCCGACACTTTCATAACAAGAAAAGTTGGCAAAGAGAAAGCAGAGGAAGTGTCATCTGACGCCAAGGCTCTCTTGGAGCTTGGCGGGTTACAAACCGCGGAAGGCAAGAAAAGCATCAAAGAGTTTGATTTGAAATTGCGGTTATCCCAAAACAACTGTAATCCTGGAACGACAGCGGATTTAACAGCAGCTGCTTTAGCTCTTTGCACTCTCAGTGGATACAGACCTTGAACTAGATTGTAAAAAGTTATCGTGAGCGTGTTTTGAGAAGGCTTTTAAAATATGCCTGTTAGTTTAGAATCTATGCATTTGAGAAACATTGCAAGCGTGCTTAGGTGCAGAAGGTTTTGGGTTTGGGAGATTGGAGGCGCCGTTATCTATGCGGTTCCCGCCGCGATTCGGCTTGCGATAGGCAGCTCTGTTTTGCCACTATTTAGTTTGTTAGCGACTCCCAGCCTTGGCTATTATGTCCCAAGCAACTTGGTTGAGAAGATTATTGTTAACGCATTTTTCCCTGGAGGCGCGGGAGCCATTGCAGGTGAACTATATTTTTCAAGTGCCTATGCTAAAAAACTTGAGGGCAAACAGAAGTACTTTGCTCGCCTCAGCGGCGCTTTGTTGCAGACGGGTGCTTGGTCGCTGCTTCAGCTTTCGGGTGGTCTGTTAGGAATTGCTGGGTCCTGGGGCGGAAACCTCTTTGAGTACCCGTCGGTTTTTCCGTTAAATTTCCTGTTGGCTTCGCTTTCGATTTTTACTCCTGACGTGCTTGGCTTTCTCAAAAAACAAGTTGGCAAGGCGTATGGCAGGTTAAAACGTGGGGAGCAGCGTTAAGTTAATAATATCGAAATAGTAGTCAACAATAGACGTATTTGAAGTGATAAATCATGGCAGCTTTAAGTGTTAACCAAATGGCTTGGAATATAGCCCAAAAACTTCTCGATAACCCCGAATTCTACGGCTTAACCATTTCAAAATCAACCGCGGGAGCCACAATCGTTGACGCAGGAGTTAAAGCTCCAGGTGGCTTTCAAGCAGGCAAAAAACTAACCGAGCTTTGCTTGGGCGGAGCAGGAAAAGTCCAACTTGGCTTCAAAACCTACGGAGACCTATCCTTTCCCTCAGTAACCGTCGCCTCTGACCATCCCGCCATCGCAATGCTGGGTTCCCAGTTTGCCGGCTGGCGTATTAAAGACGGGGACTCTGTAGCTATCGGTTCAGGTCCAGCTCGCGCGTTGGCGTTGAAGCCTAAGGATGTTTACGAAGAAATAGGCTACAAGGACTCAAGCGATAGGGCAGTGCTTACGCTGGAGAGCAACAGCTTGCCTTCTGACGCACTTATTGAAAAAGTAATGTGTGCCAGCAACGTTTCAGCGGCAAACTTGATTGTTGTGGTTGCTCCAACCGCCAGCATCGCTGGTTTAACCCAAGTCACGGGCAGAATAGTGGAAGTTGGCATACACAAACTCAGAACCCTCGGCTTAGGCCCCAAATTGATTCGTTACGCGATGGGTTACGCGCCGATTCCGCCGCTGGGCACCGATTTTGAAGTAGCAATGGCCCGCACAAACGACGCTATCCTCTACGGCGGCACAGTCTACTGCACCGTCGACTATGACGATGAGGCTGCGCTGCAGAAGATTATTGAGCAGGCGCCGTCTATGGCTTCAAAAGATTATGGGAAACCGTTTCTGCAGATTTTCCGCGAAGCAGACAAAGACTTCTACAAAATAGACCACGGCTTATTCGCGCCGGCAGTGCTGATGGTAAACAACGCTAAAACTGGCAGGACATTCAAGGCAGGACAAATTAATCCTAAGGTACTAGCTGAATCCCTAGGATTCTAAGGCTTTCTTTTTTTATTGTAATTTGAATCTTGAAGTTATTGGTATTGCTATTGCGATGGCGATTGGTATTGTGTACAATGCGACTGTTGCGTTGAAAAGCGCGCTCAGCGGCAGAAAAGCCAAAGCAGCAGGTTGAGTAAAAGAGAAGCCTATTGGATATGGCTGCTGTATCGAAAAGTAGTTTACAACCGTTGTAACTACGACGCGCATTATGATTCCTAATGCTGTTGCTGATATGCTTATTATTTTTATGTGCTGTTTAAGGTAGTTGCTAAAGTTTTCTGTTTTACACCCTCGAACGGCAAGCTGGTATGGTAAATAGATTCCTAAAAACATTGATAGGATTGCGATAAGGTTGTACAGTGGTCCGGCATTTGCACCGGGGTTAAAAACGGCAAAAAGAATAAGAGTGTTGATTGCTGCAACTGCGACGCCTACTTTTGGTCCTATTGCTATAAAGGCCAAGGCTATTGGAATTTCCCATAGTTGATAGTAGAGGAATGGTGAGTAAGGTGCCGGAATTTTTGGTCCTGCAATGTTTAGTGCTGCGGCTAATGCAACGAAGACTATGATTAACGCTAGTGTTTTGGTATTCATTTGTTTGCACGTCTGCTTGTTGATTGCCTCGTTAGCTATTTAAGAGTAACTACTCAAAAATGGGTGGTGAATCAGCATAAAATTTGGAAATAGTGATAAATAAGCCAACATAAGATAAGATATACAGGGAAGCCAATTGACGGAAACAACG
The DNA here is from genome assembly GCA_963767735.1 of Candidatus Bathyarchaeota archaeon. Taxonomy (GTDB): domain Archaea; phylum Thermoproteota; class Bathyarchaeia; order Bathyarchaeales; family Bathycorpusculaceae; genus Bathycorpusculum. The sequence continues at coordinate 273,483 of CAVYES010000004.1, forward strand.
GTCCAGTTCACATCATCTGATGAAGTTAAGCGGTGGCTTGAAAACAAGACAAGCTCAATCCTCTCGCCTGTACATGCCCAAGCCAAAAGATTAAGGGACGATATGAACGCAGCAATCGAGGCTGTCAGAGACGTAAGCCAGATGCTTCTGGACAATAGTACACGAGAAATTGAAAGAAGAAACATGAAAGTTTACAACCGAGCCAGAGCCCTAAACAAAATTGCTCATTTATTTCTCGACCGCCTCAAAAAAATCACTCCTCCAGAAGAAATTTCCTATGACACCTTAAGTAAATATGCTCAGGAAATTCAAAAAGTCTTCATCGTAATTGATATCGACATTAAGAATTGGTTTCCGAGAATTTCACCCTTCTTTATCATGGATAGAAGAAAATTTTCAGCCATTTATGAACGATCTAAGCAAGCATATGCAACCCTCAATGACTTTGTCACTAAAGAGTACGTTAAAACTAAAACTTTGGAAGAGGCCTTCCAGCTTCTAAATGAACTTCAAAGCGTTCAACAACAATTAGCTTCAATTGGAGAAGAAAAAGGAAAAATAACGGATGAGCGCACACCGATCGACAAAGAAATCGCTGAACTGGAACAAAAAATTACTGAGTTGAAAAATAGCGGACCGATTGATAAGCTCAACGCGGTGAACGCCGAAATAGATGTGTTGAGCTGTGAATTGAAACATTCAATCAGGTATCTGCAAAAACCGTTCATAAAAATGCAGGCATTAGCCACCACGGGCGGCGGAGGCGGAATAACTCCGGACGAGCTTAGCAAGGTGAATCAGTATTTGGAGAATCCTTTTGAAGCTTTGATTGCTGAGGAGATTGGTTATCCGATGCTTAAGGAGATTTTGCAGAAGCTTGAGGGTTTAATGGCTGAGGACAAGCTTAAACTAAAATCTGATAAAGCAAGGAAAGCCGAACAGTCCATAAGCGAGATCCTGAAGACCGACGCGCTCCTAAAGCTTCAAACAAAATGCGTGGAAATGGCAACAACAAGCGAACAGTTGTCAGGTTCCCCAATGATGGATGAAGTAAAACGCAACCTATCCGTGTTTCAGGGGCAACTTGACCAGCTAAAAGCGAGAAAAACCAGCTTAGAAACACATGAAGCAGTTAAAGAAAATGCGCATAAAGAGGCTGTTGATAAAATCAGCAATCTCAAGCGGTCGATTGAAAGAAATATTTACAGCTCTATTGAAATAAAAGTTCAAATTCCATAGTTGGCATGGTCAAAGTAGACAACTAAGTTTTCAATGTTGAAAAGCCATTTGTGTGGAACTGCTCAATAATAGTTGTTTTATGTTTATCGAGTAGAAAAGAGTCAAAATTTTCAGTTCAAGCTAAATTCGCAAGCAAAACCCTTGCATGCTGATTGTTGACTTACAATAAAACGCTTTGCTTTTTTTGACGTGCGATATGCAATTACTCGAACTCAAAGCTTATGTCGAAATGCTTAATTGCTTCGTCAGCGCTAGCTGAAATTATAATTGATTGCTTCTTGCTGTAATGTTGATTAGGTTGAGGACGCATCAAGATAATAAACTATTCAAGTTAACTAAGGCAAAGAGGATTAATGTTGCCAAACGAAAACGCCATTGAAACCATTAACCTAACAAAAACGTTCAAATCAAAAACTCAAGAGTCCAACGGATTCTTTAGGCGTAAAACAGTTTCCGTAAACGCGGTTGACAACCTAAACCTGCAAATCAAGAAAGGCGAACTCTTTGGGCTTCTTGGTCCGAACGGAGCTGGAAAAACAACGCTGGTCAAAATGTTATGCACTCTTCTTCCGCCCGACAGTGGAACCGGCGTTAGTCAACGGTTACGACATAGTTAAGGAGCAAATGAAAGTTAAGCGGTCGCTTGGCACTCTTTTCAGCGTCGGAGAAAGAGGCTTTTTTTGGAGGCTGAACGGTTACCGAAACCTCGAGTTCTTTGCTTCAATTTATAATGTGCCCAGACAAAAACGGCACGAACGAATTTTGGAAGTCTTAAAACTTGTCGGTTTAGAAAACAATACTTTTCAGTTATACCAGAAGTATTCAGGCGGAATGAAAAGAAAACTCGCTCTTGCAAGAACGTTGCTTCCAGACCCGCCCATAATTATGCTTGATGAACCTACGACCGGGTTAGACGCAATTTCCTCTCGCCACGTTCGTGACTTCGTTAAAAGCACAGTTAAGGAAACAGGCAAAACAGTGCTTTACACTACTCATTATATCGAGGAGGCAGCGCAAATCTGCACTAAAATCGGCATCCTCAAGCAGGGCAAAATAGTTGCCCTTGATACACCCGATGCCTTGCGGGCAAAAATCAAGAAGGACGAGTTAATTTACCTGACCTTTGAACAAGTAACGCAAGGTCAGATCGAAAAAATGCGTTCCCTATACGGCGTAATCGACGTAATAGAAGAAGCGGCGCCAAACCTAATGCCCGGCCAGCAAGCTTTGCGTGTTGAGTTGAAAAGCGTTGACCAGCTGCCGCTAATCTTCGATTTTATTTTCGACCAAAAAATTAAGCTTATCAATTTTAAGCAAGAAGAACCCAGCTTGGAAGATGCGTTCATAGAGTTAACTAAGAGGGCATGAGAGCATGGGTGTAGAGGCTGAGCTTGAGAAAATCTGGTATTTCATGAAGCGGGACATGGTTAGCTTCTCTACTTACAAAACGAACATTCTCATCCTGATTTTCACTGCAGTTTTCGGGGCCTTATCCTTCGCTTATCTTGGACAGAGCTCCGTTAATCAAACTGTAACTCAATTATACCATACGAGCTACACAACTTACCTACTTATCGGGTTAGCCTTCAACACTTACCTTGGACAAGCCTTGACACTGGTGCAAAAAACCATTAATCCTTGGGCGCTGGAAGAAGTTTTGGTTTCGCCAACTAGCTTAACAACATTCATCATCGGTAGCTCAATTTGGGGCTTTGTCTGGAGCACAGGCGTCGTGGCAATTTACCTTCTTATCGGCGTGTACTTTTTCGGAGTAACCCTGAGCGTCAACATCGCAGGGGCACTGATTGTTCTAGCCTTAGGCATCGGCACATTCATCGGTATCAGTATGATTGGCTCAGGCATACTGATTCTAACCAAACAAGGCGACCCAGTGACAGCGCTAATGACCATAGCAATAAGCCTGTTTGGAAACGTGCTTTTTCCCCCACAAGTCCTGCCGCCCTTCCTGCGAATAATCGCCTACATAACTCCACCATACTACTTCATGACCTGCATCAAGCAAATGCTTACGGGATCTACTATCGCCATGATTCTGCCTAACTTGGAGATTTTGGCTCTGATGTGCGCCATCATCGTGCCCTTAGGATACGTCATTTACGCCTGGTGCCTGAAAACGGCAAGGAAAAACGGAACCCTCTCATGGTTCTAAATTTTTAAGGGGATCAATGAAAAATAACAGTTGCGATATTGAGCAAAGCGCATGATAATTTACCGCACCCGGAGTCTTTGCGTCCTATCATTGGTTCAAGCGGTATTGTTTTTTTATTACGCACAAATCGTTAATACTGAATTTAGTTTACCTGTAAGACGGGGTTAAGCATGGCATCCAAACTAGAAATGTACGTTGATATTCTGAACGTTTTAGAGCAAAGAGGCTCACTGAGGGTATCGCAAATTATGCATGAGGCAAACCTCAATTGCAACACTCTGAAAAGATGCTTGGATTTTCTGAGTAAACAAGGACTGATTGAAGAGAGAATGATTGGAAAAAGCGGCGTCGTTTACGCTAATACTGCTCGCGGAGCAGCAGTGGTCAAATTCTTTATTGGATTAGATAGGACGCTTTCCGTTAAGGAAGAAGAAAGCAATATCTCGCCAGTTCCCTACAGAGACTGAGACTGCTATTCGTCACTCTGTTAGTCGATTCGGGTTATGTTGGTTCCATCAAATATTGAGTCGTTATCCTCACCATCATCATTTAATCCGAAATATTTACACAGCCTTTGTCCTCTGTCCGTGATAGAATACACTTTTTTGGTTCCAAGGGTTTTTTCAACAATCAAGTCCAACTTTACAAGAAAGTTAAGGTATTCTTTCGGCAAGGCTAAGTTGAAGTCACCTTTGCACACTATTTGTTTTAGCGTTATTGAATCCCAATTAGCTAAGACCTGGATGACGGCGAGGTACTTCTCCATTCTTGAAAGACCCAAATTGTTCGCCTTTCACACCAAAATTCACCTTCACGATTATTAAGCCTTTCCTCTTGAGTCTGCTCTAATGCGAGAACGGCCGGAGGGGCACTTTCGTTTTACTGCGTTAAAAGGCCTGATTTATGTTGTTTTGATGGTGTATGTTGGTTTTTAGGTGTTGTTGTGTTTTGTTTGTTGGGTTTGGTGTTTTTGTTTATTTATTTTGTTTGGTTTGGAGGATTTTTTGGAGGTTAATTTCGAAGGCTGCTGTTGGGTTTTCAAGTTTCCATGCTTCGAGCACCAACGGGTTGACTTCTCCGACGATGCCGACTTCTGAGCCAGCAACGGTTATTTTGCCTGCTCTGCCTTCGATGAAGCTTGGATGAGTTGTTTCTTTTATTTGCCAATCAACCCCAAAATTGCTCATAAACGCATCTAAGGCGGATTTTATTTCGCTGAAATTTGAGTTTGCGTGCGCTGTTGCGGCGCACAGCCATTCTTCATCCCGCGTTTTTGTTTCTTCTGCTTCGTCTGGGCGGGTTACTTTGCCGAGTTCGAATATTTTTTGTGGGAACTCTACGGATTGGTTGTTGCTGAGGAACTCCATGATACTTGGCAGCAGCCAGTTGCGCAGGCATGTCATGGTGGCGACTTTGGGGTCTGCAAGTTCCACATTGCGGGTTTTTTGTGTGTTCATTTTTTCGAAGAGACTTTCCTGATTAGTCAGCGTGTAGGTTAGGATTTCTTGGTAGCCTAACCCAACCATAAGTTCCCGTGCGATATCGATTAAATGCTGGTCTGGTTTTGGATGTCCGGTTGTGGATAGTTCGCGCCAAAGCGGCTCAATGTTGTTGTAGCCGTAGGCGATGGCGACGTCCTCAATTAGGTCAACTTGGTGCATTACGTCTACGCGGTAGCATGGAACAAGCACTTCCACGTTGTCTGCCTGCGTTTTCTGGATGCCTAAACCTGCTGTTAACAGAAGCTCAGAAATTCGGTGCGGCGAAAGCTTGAGCCCTAAAAGCTTATTCGTGTACTCAACACTCAAAGAGACGCACCTGAAGCTAAAATCAGGGGTCACGACCTCTTTGTCCGTGTACTCTGAGTTTTGTGGATAATGGATTGTCGCCGCGTAAGCTTTTCCGCCGCGGTCAATCAAAGCAGAAGTGACCAGGTTTAGGGTGTTTAGTACTGTTTTATGCATGGTGCCAGTGACTTCAACGAGGAGGTTGCGGGTTTCTTCGGTGACTTTGCCCAGGTCGTTTGAGTTTATGATTGGCGGAAAAGACAAAGCGTTGCCTTTAGAGTCAAACAGCATTGGGTAGACCGAGTGTTTTTTGACGATGTCGCCGTACTCGATGCCTTTAGGATGACGCTCCAAAATTTCCGTTAAACTCATTTTTTCTGTAAAGCCCAACGGAACAAAGCTTACCTCGTTGGGTTTAGCAACCGTGTACTCCAGCGGCGGAGTTATCAAGTCTATGTTGTACATGCCGATAGATGTTTTTTGCCTGCTTCTGCCGTATGTTTTGTCCAGTTTGTCTTGCAGGTGCATTAAGCCGCGGATTATTGGGTCAGTGAGGTGGATGTCTTTTACCACGGAGCAGGCGATGAATGGGCGGATGTTGTAGAGTTTTGCGTTTACGTTTACTTCTATTGCTGGGTTGTCGGCTTCGTATTGCTTGAGCCCTTTTTGTTGGTTTAGGTAGCCGCGTAGTGCTCGTGCTTAAGCCTTCCACGCTCCAAAGGTCAGGGCGGTTGGTGTCTTTCATTTCTATGCTAACGAGGCCTTCGCGTTCGTTGTAGAGTTTGACTTCGCCTTTGATGTTGGCCAGGATTTCGTCCAGCTTTGCCATGTCACTCTGAAGGCTCATGTTAAGCAGGCGTTCAAGTTCATGGTAATCTATATCGATTGTGGGCATTTTATGTCACCTGTTTCTTTCTTAGCCAATCAAGGTCTTGGCTGAAAATCATCCGTATATCCTCGATGCCTGCGCGCATCATGAAGAGGCGGTCCACGCCAAGGCCCCATGCTATCACGGGTTCTTTTACGCCAAGCGGCAAGGTGACTTCTGGGCGGAAGATGCCTGAGCCGCCGAATTCTACCCAGCCGTAGCCTTCCTTGTAGGCGCTGAGTTCCACGCTGGGTTCTGTGAATGGGAAGTAGTCGGGTTTGAAGCATACTTTGTCTGCTCCAGCCATCTCCATGGCGAACTTGCCCAACACGCCTAAGAGGTCTTTGAGGGTTAGGTTTTCATCTATGATTATGCCTTCAACCTGGTTGAATTCTGAGAGGTGGGTTTTGTCGGTTATTTCGGGGCGATAAACGCGAGCGATGGAGAAGTGTTTGCTTGGAACACGGTAATTTTTGCTCTCCAACGTTCGGGCGCTGAGGCATGTGCCGTGACCACGCAGAATCAACCGCTGGGCTGCTAGTAATGAGTACTTGTATCCCCATCCTGTTGAGCCTGTATTCCCGCCGTTCTCATGCGTCTCAGAAACATGCTCCACCGCTTCGCCATGTTGGCCTATGTCGCCGTACTGAGGGTCTTTGACGTAGTAAATGTCGCTTGCTTCACGCGCTGGATGATCCTGCGGCACGTAGAGGGCGTCAAAGTTGAAGAAGCTGGTTTCGACGGCTGTACCAGTCATTTCTTGGAATCCTAACTGCACGAGTTTGGCTCGGACTTCATCGAGGAACTGCAGGTACGGGTGTTTTTTGCCTGGCCACACCTTAGCGACGGGAGCTTCTATGTTGTATTTTTGTAGTTTTGAGGTGTGCCATTTGCCTGTGATTATGTCTTGAGGCGTTAGTTGGGTAATAATAACTTCTGGAACTCTAACTGATACACTGTAAAGACCTTCAGCCGATCCAGCTTTTACCAAAACTTGTTTGCCTTCTGGCGTGATTTGGAGTGTGCGGGTGGTTTTGGGCTCGATGGTTAAGAGCGTGCGTTTCTTTAGCTGTTCGGCTGCCATTTTTAGTTCTGGGCTTAGGTCTTCGAGTGCTGCTTGGTGTTTGTCGTTTAGGTAGTTTAGGAGGGTTTCGTCGCATCCTTCCTCAATGAAGGCTTGATGCAGCAGCGTCTCAACTATGCGTATCGTGTTGTCGCTCGACATGTAGAGTGCCCATTTTTTTCTTATTGTCCAGCCAAGCGCAATCTGCATGAACTGCGGTTCAATTCTCGCTTGCTGAGCCGCCACTTTGAAGTCTGCCGATCCGCCAAGCTGTGCCACGGCATGGATGAGTTTACGTTCGGGCAAGCCTTTTTTCGCGTATGCTTCTCCTTCACCCGTTAGTTTGATGACGTTTTGGTATTCGGCATGTATGGTGATTAGGTTTTTTTCTTGAAGAGTTAGTCCAGTACGCATAACTGCAGTATCTGGGAAACCGCAAGCATCAATCAGCTGTTCCACTGAGGCTTTTCCGCCAAGAGATTCTATTGCACAGAGTAATTGTTGTTCTTGCGTTCTGAGCTCAACCATAAAGCTTTCCTTCGTCAAAGTAAGTTTTGTTTATGGATAGTTCTTGCTCACAAATAAAAGCCTGCTGATTAGCTCAGGGGTCCGATGCTGGTGTGTTTGTGAAAAAAATAAACTTGGTAATTTAGCTCTTGGCTTTTATCTTAGGTATTTGCATGTGCTAGTGGTAGTTGCTACTCGTGTCCTTTTGTTTCATGGTGCGTTGTATCTCTGTGTCTCTCCATTTCCGAGTGACTCTTGAAGGTTTTGCCGCAATCTGGACAAGGAACTTGGCTTGGTTGTACTCCACCCACTGGCGTCTCTTGAGATGACGGGGCTCCCAACGTATGAGGCTGATGAGGTTTCTTTTTGCTCATGACTTACACCTAAACACCCTATAAGCGGATTCAAGCTTTCTTAAACATATGTGGCTGTAACGAGACAGCAACAAATTCACAGGCACTCCGCCAGTTTTCATTGGCGTTACCAAGAGTGAGGATAAAGCTTGAAAAATCAAGCTGTTTTAGGCTTTTCTTTTTGAGGCGCTTTTCTTAATCATAGGTTTGTCACAGCACATTAGTGGACCGCAGTTTGAACAGGACTCGCCAGTGCAGGCTTTGTTAAGTGTAATCTCCATGCCGCATGAAGGGTCAGCACAAACATAAACTTCACCCATTTTATAATCAACCATCATCATTCACCTCCACCGCAAACATAAAACAAAACCCTAACCTACGACCACATTAAAGCAAATCAGGTCCGGTTTATATTGATTTGTGACTGCCAAATACCAGCAACTTTAGCGCAGCATGCTGAGAGTGAAAAGTGGTTGGGGCGTCCGGAACCTTCAGGAATAGAGAGCGAGAAGAACTCCAGACGTTTAACCCATAACTAGCTTAGCTATCAATAGAGTTAGCATTAAAACGTTTGTATATACAGTACGCCCTTGCGCAGAACAGAAAATACTTTGCCAACCGCGCGGATAGGGCATATGCTGGATTGGTAGCTTGCAATCTTGATTTTCGGCTACTTCAGGTCTGTGCTGCTGCTACTTTACGAAGCTCGATTCTTTCTATATCCAAGCACTCATCGCAAAGATCCGAACTCGGTCTCCAAGAACGTCTTTGCATAACAACCCGTGGGTACTGTTTGCAGCTTGTGTACCAATGCCACCTGTCAGGCTCAGGACCCTTAACATACTCGACCATTCCAATCGCCTAAATAATACTATAACGGAACAAATATTTCTAATTTGCGTACCAGAGCTTAAACTAGATTCTCAAAAAGCAGCGGCAATTATGAATTTTGTATCAATTTATCGCTTGCTTTCGCGGTTTCTTCCTTAAGGTGGCGTAAACTACGGTCGCTATAACTGCGGCTGCAATGGAAACAGCTATGGCTTCGGCAATTGGTACATAATCGCTGGGCGTCGCGGAGTTGTTGGGATCACCAGGCACTGTTGCGAAGTTGGGGTAGCCACGGCTTTCCCAATATCCAAGGTAGCTTGAATCGTTTGACACGTTGATTTCCGTTACCCATTTAATCCATTTGTACCCATATTGGCTTTGAGCTACAAGCGCCAGGGGAAATCCTGCAGCGGCAGGAAGGGTGACGTTGTTTACTTTGTAAGCTAAAATTAGGTTGTTTTGCACGACGTAGCTCAAAGGAAGAGCTGTGGTGTAACCGTCGGAGCCGGTGAAGATGAGGGTTGTCGCCTTTGTGCTGGCGCCTGCTTCTTGTATGAGGTCGCTTATGGGTACACCTTGCCACAGCATTGTTACGCTCCAGCCCTCCACGCATAAAAGCTTGCCTAATTGATGGGATGAGGTGAAGTTATTGACCAAATCATCATACGTGAACTCCGCGGTTCGGTTTACTAGGCCAGTTACGGTTAGACGATAAGTTGTCTGGTTAATGTACTGCGTTCCATCAATAGCGACATCAGGGTGTTCATCGATGTCTAAGAGGAAATTATTAACTGATGTTAAGTTTTGACCCTGATACTGCGTAACTTCTCCCGGGTAAAGATAAGATGAGGGTGTCGAGGGAGGTTTGGAAACATTCTGAACAATAATCAACGCCACAATCAGTATAACGACTAAAAGTAACGTTATAAAAATTGGTTTTCTGTAGTCTCTGATAATTTGCATTTAAACTAATACAATGATGTTTAATCTATATATTTATGTCGCGGCTGAGTGAGCTCTGTCATTAGTAACACTTAAGCGCTATTTTGCTTTGCCCGCTTTCTTTGCGCAGGCATCGCTGCAATACTTCGATTTAGCATTAAACGTAGTATAGGTTTTTTTGCAAACTGGGCATTTCTTATCCATCCAAATCGCCTCTTAATTATTTAATACGTGTTCTTATGACCTAAAAGCTTTCTCCTAAAAAGTGGATAATTTTGACTTCCACCCTGAACTGATAAATCTAAAAACTATAAAAAAATGTGGGGAAAAAACTAAATCTCGTTAGCGAAATATTTCCTCGGTTTCTGAGTAAACTCTCAGTTAAGATAACTTCAAATCTTCTTTGGGAAAAAATTTAAAACTCTATTCTATATATTGCTCTCTATAGACTCATTATTAGGTATGCATGTTATCTGAAATTAAAGTTCTCTGAGGAGCGAAGAAAAAATAAAACCGCTAAAACAAAAAACTAAAGACCTTCTAACCGTCATAGGAATCTTAACTTTAGAATCACTATTTATTTTTGGCTCAATAAGCAATTTTTACAGGTACCTATTTTTACAAATATACCTCGACATTTATCTCGCTGTTTTCTCGACCATTGGAGCCGCAATTTTATTTGTATTCATAATAGCGATTCTCGTAAGCTATCTGGATAAAAGAAAAGTGTTAAAGAGCTTTCAAAAACCAGCAAGAAAACCTTGAAACTAATCAGTTTCTTATTGCAAGCATTTCACTTTGAAATAGTGTTATCGCTCATGCGAAATAACGCCGTATGTTTTGATGCTTTTATAAATGTAACAGTTTGCATGTGCCTTTTCGAAAATTTCTTAATTGCTTCGTTTTGTTTATATATTGGTTCTTTGACTATGGATGTGCAAAAAGAAGGTATATCTTAAGTATGGGTTCCAAGTCTCCAAGAGGCGAATTTGCCGCAAGGCAACTGGCGAAGAAACGGAAGAATTTCCGTTGGTCTGATCGTTACTTTAACAGGCGTATGCTTAGGCTAGATGAGAAAGTTGACCCGATGCAGGGTGCACCCCAATCTCGGGGTATCGTTCTAGAAAAAGTAGGTGTTGAATCGAAACAGCCAAACAGCGCCATCCGCAAATGCGTCCGCACACAACTCATCAAGAACGGCAGAGTCATCACCGCTTTCCTACCCGGAGACGGCGCACTCAATGTTGTTGACGAACACGACGAGGTTGTTGTGGAGGGCATCGGCGGTACAAGAGGCGGCGCAATGGGAGACATCCCTGGAGTCCGCTGGAAAGTCGTAATGATAAACGGCGTTTCACTAAACGAGCTCGTCTACGGACGCAAACAGAAACCAGCAAGGTAATCGTCATGAGCACACAAACAATAGCGCAACCTCAAGACATCAAGCTTTTCCAAAAATGGACATTCAAAGACATATCCGTCGTAGACATCGGGCTGCAACGCTACCTCAATCTTACCCCGATGGTTGCACCTCACAGCATGGGACGCCACGAGCACCAACGTTTCCGCAAAGCCAAACTCAACGTCGTAGAACGCTTAATCAACAGCCTCATGCGCGGCGGCAAAAACGCTGGTAAAAAAGCCAAAACAACCAACATCGTTAAAGAAGCATTCGAAATAATTAACTTGCGTACGGGCAAAAACCCCATAGAGATCCTCGTTAAAGCCGTTGAAAACGCTTCTCCATGCGAAGACACAACAAGGGTCAGCTATGGAGGAGTCGTTTATCACCTATCCGTTGACGTTGCCCCGCAACGCAGAATCGACCTCGCCATACGCCACATAAGCGAAGGCGCACGAGCAGCAAGCATCAACAACCCCCGCAGCATCCAAGAAACACTCGCAGACGAACTGGTACTGGCAGCGGCAAAAGACATAAAAAGTGCAGCCATCGCCAAACGCAACGAAATCGAACGCGTCGCACAATCAAGCAGATAAACAATTTTCCTTTTCTTTATTTATCTCCAATTCAGCAAGGTTTAGAATGCAATATTTCTTAAATTCTCAATGCGGAAATCAGTTTTAAGCCATTTTTTGCTATTCAGCAAACAAAGAGCGGGATATTTGGGCTTAAATTTGAACAAACTTTAATAACTATTTTGTACCGATACACTTCTTCATTAGAATCCACTGTTTGAAGTGAGGACAATTTGAAAAAAATATTACCCGCAATTATTGTTGTAGTTTTACTGTTAGCTATGTTTACTGTATTGGCCTCGCCGCGTGTGAGAGCGCAAACTTCACAAGCTAAAGTTCTCGATTACTATTGGTACACAGCTCCAGCAGACACGAGCCTGGCAGGATATATTGGTGATTTGATCGCTGTCGGCGAGGTACAAAATGTCGGTACATCCGTCATATCATACGTGGAACTTACAGGCGTCGCTATAAATTCTACAGGAGAAGTATTGAATTCCAACGAAGCCCAAGCCTCCGGATTTAACCTGCTTCCAGGGCAGAAAGCTCCCTTCTACATAGATTTCAACCCTGCAAACAGCATCACTGGAGATCAAACCTACATCACATCGGTGAGCAAAGTTAACGTTGGAGTAACGTATATCAGCGAAACTAATTCGACCCCATACCAAGGCTTAACAATTCCAACAGCGACAACAACTGCAAGTGACGTCGCTGGAGCCTTCACTGTTACAGGAACCGTTCAGAATGCTGGCACCCAAACGGTTGGTAGCGTTTTGGTTGTCACGACGTTTTATAACGCTTCTGGGAACATTGTCTCTTTCAACTTCACAAATTATTTAACCACAAACTCTGGCAGCAGCAATTTTGCACCAGGCGATTCCTCAACGTTCACGGCAACGCCCATGGACAATTCACCAACACTATCAAGTGAAATAGCAAACTACACTTTCCTGCTCCAGTCTCAGCCAGCATCAACTTCACCCACATCTACACCGTCGTCTTCGACTACCCCAACACCTTCGGGAGCCACCACAGCGCCTACACAAACTTCAACCCAGCTATCTTCCGCAGTCACTTATGGCGCAGTAGCCGCCGTCGTGATAATAGTAGTCGTTCTTATCGCATTATTGTTCCTTAGGAACCGCAAAAAAACTGAGCAGTCAGAGCCACCGCCACCTCCACCACCGCCTCCACCTCCAACATAATTTCTTTTTTTTTCTGTTACCATTTGTCATAATCATGTTTTTTGTGTATTCAAAACTTTTATCGACGAACTATTTGGGGAATAACAGCGACTGTTTTTCGAAGTTTTTTCCTCCTAAAAAACCTATGTGCCTTATTTTAACTTGAAAAACCCGAAATGCTATGTTACAGAAGTAAGAATATCTACACTCAACAACTGTTGGAACTAAAATCTTGTCAGGATATTCTTGTGTGGATTTCCACTATATCTCCGTCTTCTAAGATGAAACCTAAACCCACTTTCTTTGGGCTGAACGGCAAACGCTTAGCCCACACCATAGCGAACATGAAATTCTGAAGCATCTCCTTGTGAATATTTTTCGCCAAGTCGTTTACTGTTGCTCCATGCTTTAAAACAAACGGGTGACCAGTGTCTTCCCTGGAGCCAGGATCCTTGGTGTAAACGCGGACAACATTTAAGCTTTCTAAAAGCGCACGCCCCAACTCGTTAATTCCGGTTTTTTGTTCACATGACATAGCAACAATGGGTAACCGTCCATTCACGTACTGTTTTAAAAGCTTCAGGTTCGCCTCAGTACCTTTCAAATCCAGCTTGTTTGCTACAATCACCGCTGGCTTGTAGGTTGTGGTTTCAAAAATCGCGTCCTCCACATCATCAAGCCGTATCTCACCGCTAATTCTCACTATGGCATCGGTTATTTTGTAGCTGCGAAGCAAATCCTCAACATCCTGCATTGAGCAATCTAAAAGTTTACCGACAAGGATAATGCGCAAAGCTGCACCAGCGTGACGGCGGTCAATATCCACCTTTCCGCTTGGCTTACTTACGAGCACACGACTTTTCTCTAACTCAGCTAAAATCAGTTCCAACTGCTCAATCGGGTCACGAGACAAATCAACCATCAAAATAACGCCGTCAGCATTCCGCGCTAAACCAAGCGTAACATGGCCCGCTGCACGTCCATCCGCGCTGCCCTCCATTACCGCTGGGGCTTCAACAATCTGGAACTGCACATGTCCATAACTCATTATGCCCGGCACCGGCTCGTGGGTGCTGTATGGCGTCGGCGTAACTATCACTTTTGAGTTTGTTGTGGCGGTCATTAGGCAGCTTTTGCCCACGTTGGTCATGCCGATTAACGCTATCTGCGCTGAACCCTCCTTTTCGATAAAAAGCTTCGGTCCGCCGCTGCTCTTGCCCGTGCCCATGCGCTTCTTCTTGTCCAAATCAGCGCGGATAAGAGAAATTTTCCTGTTCATTTCGCCACGTAGTTTCATAGTGCCTTTGTGGTGTGGAACATACTTTAGGAACTCAATCATAGCATCCATTTTTTCTTTAGGCGTATGGGCAGCTTCAACTAGCTCCCACTTATCCATTGCTTCAGGCGGCAAATTCGTCGGCATACAAACTACGCAAATACTATCCGCAAATCAACTTTAAGACTATTTCCGTATTCCCCAAGTCAGAAATAAGGCAAAAACCCCAAACCGAAACGTTTAAGCTAAGTCAACAGGACGGTGAAAAGCATGAGTAGCCGAAAAGCCCTTTTTGAGAAGCGGATTCTTGCATACCAAAGCAGTAAACGCTGGTATGATTCGATACAGTCAGAGCAAACAAGGCGCGTTTACTTAAATCGATTGAGGCACTATTGCACTTGGGCTAAAAAAACTCCAGATGAATTGATAGGCTTAAAACTGCAAGGATTACAGAACCTAAACGGAGAAAAAGAGTTTCAAGCAGTCAGTTAGCCTTCTATTTCACAAGAGCTGGCGGCATGACTCCTTTTGACATAGTGGAAATCCTCAAGGACACTGTCACGATTCCAACAGGATTTGCCCTTTTAGCTTATATTTGGATACCTGCTTTGATATTTGGCTACTATATGGTTTATCGTGATCCGCCCAAAACATTCAATGAACTAACCCAGAAAGCAATCGGTATAATGCTTATCTTTTTCCTTACCTATTCATGGCTCTCCGAACCATATGTCAACGTGGTAGTCGCATTTGCTCTTTTAGCTTTGCCATTGACCAAGATGAATTTCCGCAATTTCCACTTTTTATGGGTAATTACACTATTTTTTATGATCCTCACCACTAATTTTTTTCAACTTTTTTTATCTTGTATCTCCCCCGATCCCTTGTCTCATCAGCAATTCTGATTGAACATAACATCAGAGACTGGAGACTTATTGCGCGGTTCATAATCGCGGTAGTTTGGCAGGCTTTCGCTTGGATGTTAGCTATCAAAATCCTTTTGGTAAAGAAATTTAAGACGCAAATTAGCCTTGTAGATTGATTATTTTTTGACTACTTCGAACGTTTTCGGTTTCCTAATAAGGGCAATTATCGGTGTAGTACATTCCAGCAAGCCTATAACAACTGAAGATATCAGAGCTAAGAAATGGAAACCTATCCTCTTTTTCAAATGAAGATATCTACCATTAAAAAAAGCCCCAATCTGATAAGAAAACAACCACATAAGACTCGTTAAGGAAAAAAAGACTCTTAGACTAAAAGGCAAGTATTGCGGAACAAAAAATGCAGCAATAGAAATTATTCCCGAAATTAAGCCTGAAGTCCAAATTAATGCTCTGGCGCTTTGCCTAATTTTCTCTTTATAACAAAAATATTTAAAGTTCTGAATTAAACCGTAAAACCATCTTCTTCGCTGTCTAAACAGGTCTTTGAGAGTTAATGGACTTTTTTCCTCAACTACTCCGCCGTGCCACCCAAAAGCTTCCGATCCATACTTTATTTTTGCTTTAATGGCAAAGAGTGTGTCTTCAGCAAAAGTTTTTCCGTTTTCCCAGCTGACTTCTTCCTCAATGTCACTTCTCACCAGAAGATTTGACCCATGGATATAAGCTGGATTTCCAGTAGACATCATATTCAAGCATTCAAAGCAGCAGAATGGTCTAAGTGTATCCATAAGATTTGTTATTTTAATTGCTTCCTTTTCACGCACCGGATAGACGATTAAGCTTTCGCTTATCGGTTTAGGATTACCCTCCAAATACGAAAGTATGCTGCAGAGAGTTTGTTTTGTGATTAAACTTTCATCATCAAGATGATAAACATAAACGTCCTTGCTGCTTATTTTTTCTTTTCTGCGAAGTTCAACCGCATATTGGAGTGCTCTGCCTTTATGAACAGCGTTGCAAGAATAATCTTGGGGAACAATTATGGTTCTGCATCCTTCAAATTTTTCTTGAACGTCGGTAACAGCCCATAGAGTGTATTTTGAGTAGCCGATTGTTTTACAAACAGCGTTTATCTGGTTAATGGTATCTTGAACAATTCCAATGTTGCCTTTGGTGGTTACTTGAAAAAGTATTTCTGGTGTTCCAAACTTTTCTTTTACTGGTTTTGCAATCAGTTTTGAGTGATGGGTAAAAAGGTAAAAGTAAAATCTTATGAACAAAAAGGAAGACAGAACCCATATAATCCAGAGGTAATCCCAAAACACAAGCTTTAACTCCATCTGCCAAAATAGTTTTAAATTAGTAAAAGCCTAATTGTTTAACCACTTATGGCGACTACTAATGTTAACGTGATTGTACCTATAAATATTGAGCAAACAAAACTAACCTGAAACCTGCTTCAACAAACATCAGTTTTTTATAATTTTAAAAAATTATCGGAAGGTGGTAAGCGTGCATTCTCTTGTAACTGACAAGTTATATTCGAGTAATCTTCAAAACCCTATTACCATCGGCCTTGCCAACGAATTGTCAGTAAGACTCTACACAGACTCACGCCCACATTGCATGGAGACAGCTCCCCTTCAAAAAGGCTTAGTGCTAATGCTTGGTGATAAAGAGTTGATTGAAGAAGGAATTGGCTTCGGAGTTCCAGTTGTCAAGTACGAAGACAAAACCTACTTTTCCACTTCAGCCGACGTTCAAGTTCAAAAAAACAATTCAGTCTACCGCATGAAGAAAACTTTTATTTTGGACACAGTCTCAAAAAAGCTTTGGCGAAACACGATTATCGATGATGAATTCTACTCAGTTTGGCGGAAAAAATTTGCAAAATTGTACTTAAGACGCAGGGAACTCACCCCGCTTCTAAATAAGGTCATGGAGCTAAGAGAGGTTGCGAAAGTTAAAACTGAATTTCTGAAAGTAAAATCCAGAGGTGCAATAACCGTGAATTATGAAGTTCAACCCGCCATCATTAATGTCAGTGTTGATTGCTCAGATTTAATGTTAAGCGCTTGTCAGGAAGTTTTGGTTTTAAACGAACAAGGCTCAACCACCTTTGGAGAATACGCTGACACAGGCGGCTTAAAACTGGTCGGTAGCAAAATAGGCGCATGGGCTGCCGTAACCGCAACTAATGCCTCATTATTAAACCCAAAAAAGCAACTGTTTTTTACTCTTCCTAAAACCAGCGGGGCTACACTATTTAGAGGATACGAAAAAACAAGAAACCGCTTCTCATGGGCGGGATTAAGTTATTCCTTGCAGCCTAGTCACGGAACTTTCAATTATCCAATTAGACTAGATTATACAGGCTATTAGCGGAAATCTTGGATTTCAGCGGAATTGCTTTCGCTTTTCCCATTCTTTTGGCAATCATGATTTCGCTTGCTTCAATGCAATCTATGGGGAGTTACTTGAATGTTATCGAATAATCCAGAATTTAAAAGTAAAAATCGAAGCGTCCAGGGAGGCTCTGAATTGCATTAAAAGTGACAACTGTCAACCCTCATAACGCCTCAGCCCATAATTTTATTAACACCTACGATATTGGAAAGTTTTTTATGCTCTTTAGGTCTATATATTGAGGGGAGTAAATACGATAGCAAACTCTATCGACCTTACTCAATCAAAGCCCAATAAGCAGATTAATCTATTAACATCTTCTTCAAAAATCCCTTCTCCCCGAAAAAGAGGTAATGGTGATAACGGCAAGGATTTGCTTGAAGAGTTAGGAATAAGCAGTCAACAGTTCAAAATTTTATTTAATAATCTTCCTCAAGGCGTGGGTCTGTATAAAATGGTTTGTGACGAAAAAGGCGCGCCGATTGACTTTATTCTTCTTGTGAGTAACAAAGTGTATGATGATATTCATTCTTATAAGAGACAACGAATGGAAAAAAAAGCAACGCAGTTTAATTCCAACATAAAAAATGGCCAGATAGACTGGATAGGCGTTTATGGCAGGGTAGCCACCACGGGTGTTCCAGAGTATTTCGAAGCTTACGGTAAGTCCCAGGATAAATGGTATCAAGTTTACGTTTACAGTCCCAAGAAGACCTATTTTGTTTCAATATTTATGGATATAACTGAGGAAAAAAATAAAAATGCGAGAGAGCTTGAGAAACAAGAGAGGTGGGAGCAGCAACTTGTTATGTCGGAAAAAAAGTACCGCAGGCTCTATGAGACATCTCAAGACGGAATTATGGCACGGGACCTGCAGGGACGAATGGTTGATTGCAACATGGCCTACGCGAGAATGCTTGGTTACTCAAAAAAAGAACTAAGACAGATGACTGCCCATGAGTTAATGCCTGAGAGGTGGCATGAACAAAGAGAAAAAATCGTTAATAAAGTGCTACAAACTGGGCGCTCAATTGTTTTCGAAAGAGAGTACAAGCGTAATGATGGCTCGGTTTTTCCAGCTTCAGTTAGAACTTGGCGGGTGACTGACGGAAAAGGAAAAGTAATAGGAATATGGTCCATTGTCCGAGACATAACTGAGCAGAAGGATTTTCAAAAAAATCTGTTAGATCACGCGGGAATTTTAGAAGGAATAATTGAGGACAGAACAAAGCAGCTTAAAGATTCTGAGCGTTTAGCAACTATTGGTCAAACTGCAGGCATGGTCGGGCATGACCTTCGCAATCCACTGCAATCGATAACAGGCGAATTATATCTTGCCAGATGCGAAGTTGAATCGCTTCCTCAAAGCGGACTTAAAAGCAGTTTACAAGAGAGCATACAGATAATAGAAGAGCAATCAGAATATATGGACAAGATCGTTTCCGATTTGCAGGCGTTCGTAAAACCAATCAGGATAGAAAAACAACCAATCAGCCTAATCGAGCTTGTTAACGCCGTCATATCATCCGTTGCCATTCCAGAAAACATTAACGTTAACGTATGTATGAGGGCAGATTTTCCGCAGGTGAAAGCTGACCCCCAACTCCTGAGGAGGGTTCTAATTAACCTGGTAACAAACGCGATGCAAGCCATGCCCGATGGAGGCAAACTGACTGTAAGCGCGGAAGTTAACAGCCAAGGTCGCGTAGTTTTAACGGTTGAAGACACGGGCGTAGGCATATCTGAAAAAATTAAACCCCAAATCTTTACACCATTATTCACTACTAAACCAAGAGGACAAGGCTTCGGCTTAGCCGTCTGCAAACGAGTAATAGAAGCCCATGGCGGCTCCATCAACTTTGAGAGCCAAGAGGGCAAAGGTACAAAATTCACAATTCAATTTCCAGCAAGTTAAGGTTCAACCATTTCCTTCTGCTCTTCCGTGCCCTTCAATCTCTGCCGTAAACTGTATAGAAAAGCTATGAACCAGAATGCAACTGTTCCCCACCCGAAAACAAAACCGATCACGTTGCCAAGCAAATAGTAAGCTACTTCAAAGCCAACGATAGATAGGAACGTTAAGAAAGATCCAATGATGCTGTATCCGCGCAGCGCGTTCCTGTTTTTCAGGACAGCTCTCAGCATTAAGAGTAAGGCGGTAAAATTGATTATGCTTGCGAAATCTAAAAATAAATTTGCTATGGCAATTGAGTCCATTTCTCTGCTTTTTCCTCAAGCCAAAACTGCTTTCAGCAACTTAAGACTTACGCCCAGCCAAGCCCTAAGCCGTAAAATGCCTTAAATCCAATAATCACTATTCATTTGAAGATCGCGAAATGAGAGGGGTGAATTATAAAAAAATGATTTCACGCGATTGTGATGGATGCGAACGGCAACAGCCATGCATTTTGCGTTACCGCCGAGTTTCTTTAGGCGAAAAGGTCTTCTGCCCAGATGGAACAGCTCATCTGGTAGACAACGCAAGTATGGCATAACCGCGCGCAAAGTAAGAAGAGTAGCCTAAGTATTCTTCACCACTACCTTTTTGACTCCACTTTTTCATTATGCATGTTCCACAGTTTTCATATTTTTGACTTGTTGAAGTGGGCTGAAAATAGCAGAACGGGACGCTTGAATGTTAATTTTATTAAGTTAAGTGTAAAATGTTTTAAAACTAAATCGAGGCCCATTTTTCAGGCGTTATTCTGCAGTCTTAACCCATGGCCGCGCCACATTGTTTACAAAACGAGGCTTGGGCCTTGTTCTTTGTTCCGCAACAGTTGCAAGTCAACTCTGAAGAAGGCTCAGCGTTAACCGTTTCGTCCTCAAGTTTTTTACCGCAGCTCTGGCAGTAAACGGCGTCAGGTTCGTTGCTTGAGCCGCAGAACTTGCAGACAAGCGCTATGAGACTTTCGTCGCAAAGAGCATTCCATTTGCCGGCTATCCAAAGCTTATCCTTCAAGCCTTTGATCGCAGAAATAGTTTCCATCAGTTGTTGGAATTGCTCTTCATCGGGAGCAAATTTCGATTCACAGTCCTTACTCAATATCACAAACTTCGGCGTTTTTCCCCAAACCAATTTGACCTCTTCAATTTCCTCGTTAGTGTAGAAACAGCTTTTTTTGCTTAGCTTCAAAATGTCGTCTAAAGACCAGTCTTTTATTTTTTCGTCAATCGATTCGCTTTTCTTTGTCTCTTCCGTGTTCGATGCCATGGGCGGAGGCACTCCAAACACCGAAGGCATTAAGGAAAGCGACTCTGACGTCTCAGATTCAAAACGGTCTGCCCGCCCCAAGCAAACAATCGCAACACGCCTGTCAGTAAAATAAACATCGTACCTAGTGCTCACGTCAACCGGCAAAACGACGTCTTTAACAATTCCCCACAACCTCTCAGAACCTGACATGCATTTAATCCCCATCAGATGGTTCTGCTTTTGCTAATTCATAAGGTTTCTTATGGTTTAAACCCACGCTTCTGGTTTAAGATAAACTGGTAGATGGGGTGGAAGTTGAACCCTCAACTATATAGATATCACCTCAAAGCCCTTTCTTCTATTTTGATTTCCAACCACACCTCAGGGTTGATTGATTTTGGTTTTGCCTAAAACCTTAATTAAATTTCTTATTGGTCAATTTTGACCAATTTTGGGGGGACCACTTTTTTTTGGAAAAGACTTAGTTTTGGTTGTTTTTGGTCAGTGGCCTTTTTTTCGCGGCTTATTTGGTCTGTCGATCCTTGAATTTTTGCAGATTTATTATGCAGTTTTTTCATGTTTGATTTGAAGCTAAATCTTCAAAAGGCTCTAAATTTCAAGTAAGAAGAAGCTCAATTTAATGTTAGAAACGTTCAGGCGCAGTGGAGAAGGGTTAGTGTCATTTGAAGTTGTGAAGAAATCTGACGTGATTTATACGCTTTTTTGCGCTAATTATACGTGACTTTGCGCATATTTGACGCTTCTGCGCGGTTAGCCAAAAGCCCGAGTGATTTTGACCTTAAGGGAAAAAACATTCTTAGGGCAGTTGCTTTCCACATTTTTTCAGAACGTCTCAGCTCTTATTCTTGGTTCCGCAATTAGCGAAGATTTCCGTAAGTTGAGTCTCTTCAAGCCTAAATTCAAAGCTGTTTGAAATTCTGAGTTTGACTTCTTGGATTGCCCAGCAAGCGCGTTTATACAAGCGTGTACACAAGAACTTGCGCAATGGGCAATTGCATAATCGCTGCAACAGGCCAAATAGACCATGCAAGAATACTATCAGACGACCCACATTTCGACTGCATAAAAGAAACAAAACGAGTCTGGATTTAACAATTAACAAAAAATGGTGGACGAGCCGGGATTTAAACCACGCTTTGAAATTTCGATTGACTTTTCAACTCTCGCGATGCATAATGCTTAAATTGTTTTTGTTCGTGCTATGTGTGGCTGAGGGCTGGTAGATCAGTCTGGCATGATCGCCACGTTGGCATCGTGGAGGTCGCGGGAAGCATGGCAATTTCGGCTGTGCTCGCGAATTCAAATCCCGCCCAGTCCATTCTGGAGCGGAAGGGGAGATCCCTTCCCAGCCCATCCTCCTAACTTTGCGCTGTGCTTTATTGAAGAGAAACCATGTTTTTTGCATGCATTATGGAACTCTGCTTTTCTCAAATAGACGTGAAAAACGTCATAACTGTATTTTTTCGAATGTATATCCATAAGAGAAGAAATCCTCATGATGTTTTCCGCTAACATTGGCGAAGAAGTCGAAATGTACAATTTTTTGGTTCCACCTTCGGCATCTATGATTCCGCAGAGAAACCCAAACAAGAAATCGTCAGAATAAGAACTGAAGTCAGCTAGGTGAACGGATTTGGATTTTCTGGTGCCTTGCCACCTGAGATATTTCTCAACAAAATAATAGAATTTCTTGTTTTTGCATCTAACGTAAACCCGTTTGCCCTCGATGGATCTCCATGTTTTTAATCCGCATTTAGAAAGGAAGAATTCGACACGTTCCACTATCATGTATTCGTTTTCGTTTAGTGCAAACTTGATGCTGTAAGAATAGTCTTGTTTCCTTAGATGGCGGCTGCCGTCACCGGCGTAACAGCCGATAAGCCAACCGAGCTCCAAATCAACCAATTTTTCTATATTCATTGTTTTTTCCCTTGGGTTCTTTGCTCTTACTTTGGCGACATGATATTGAACGGCAGACTTGGAGCGTCCCGTCTGGGCACTTATCTCATTTAGACTTGCCCCTTTCTCTACAAGCGTTTTAATGTGGTCAAGTTCGGTGGGGGAGAAACGTTTCATCAAAGGTCAATGTTAGTATATTTGGGGTTCATTTAAAAAAACTATGACAAATAACGCATAACGCTAACTAAGCCTTGAAAAATGTCGGCGTAGCTTTTTATAATGCATTCGCAAATAGAGAAGCCAAGCAAGGTGCAAATAGCATGCCTAAAGTAAAAGTTGCATTGATCGGTGTTGGAAACTGCGCTTCAGCCTTTGTCCAAGGCTTGCAATATTATGGGAAACTTGTGAAAGCGGAAGATTACGTTGGATTGCGTAATCCAGTTTTGGCGAATTTAAGCCCGAAAGACATATCGGTAGTTGCGGCTTTTGACGTGGATGAGCGCAAGGTTGGCAAAGACCTCTCAGAAGCGATTTTTGCTCTTCCCAATAATGCGCCAAAAGTCTCCGATGTACATTCAACAGGTGTAAAGGTAAGCAAGGGTCCACTGTTGGATGGTTTGGGCGAATCAAGTAAAGTTATTGTGCAAGTCAGCAAGTCGCCTGATGCGAATGTTGCCAAGGCTCTCAAAGATGTAGGCGTTGAGGTAATGGTTAATTTGTTGCCCAGCGGAGCCTCAAAAGCTTCGCAGTGGTATGCTGAACAAGCCTTAGCGGCAGGCTGCGCTTTTGTCAATGCCACGCCGACCTTTATTGCCAGCGATCCTGTGTGGGCTAAACGGTTTGCTGATGCAAAGCTCCCCCTCGTCGGCGATGACTTGGTTGATCAGGTTGGGTCAACTTCTTTACATAAAACGTTGCTTAAGCTGCTTTCAGACAGTGGAGTAAGAATAGATGAGACTTACCAGCTTGACGTTGGCGGAGGCACCGAATCTGTCGACACAATGGATCGCACTCGTGATGCAAAGCGTGCCATAAAAACGGAGTCAGTAGCTGCTTCAATACCTTACAAGGCTGAGATAGTGGCTGGCTCCACGGATTACGTGGATTTTCTGCAGAACAAGCGTGACAGTTACTTCTGGATAAGCGGCGTCTACTTCTGCAATGCACCCATGAAGATAGACCTTAAATTCCAAACCGTAGACGCGCCAAACGCAGGCTCCGTACTCTTCGATGTAGTACGTGCCTTGAAACTTGCATTAAACAAAAAGCTTACTGGAGCGGTGGAGCCGGTTTGCGCCTACGCCTTTAAACGACCGCCACAGATGGTGCCGCTTGAGGTTGCAGAAAAAGAATTCGCAAAGTTCATGGCTTAACGTAAGTCACCTAAGCTTTGCTAACTCACTTATTATTTTTTCTTTAACGCCGTTTTCTTTCAAGGAATCTTTAAGATAGTTTACAGTTTTTACGGGCGTCGGGTCTACTCCGTGCAGAAATGCCAAATAGACGCTTGTGAAGTCGCCGATGCAAATTGTTGTCAGCATCTTTGCCAATGGACTTTTACCCTGAGCAGATACTTCAAACGTTGCCACGCCAGCTTTGCCCACCAACTCTTTTGTTATCGCAATTCTACTGCGAATCGCCGTGGGCTCCTCTTTGTCTCTGATGAAGATTGCCGAGAAGCATTTGCCGAGGTCACCAGCCCGCTCCCAACCCACCACCTCGTTATGGTTAAGCTCCGAGAAAACCTCCCATTTAGCAGGAACCTTGGTGTTCTCATTAAACTGCTGCTTAAAACGCTCCGCTACACCGCGGTAAAAACCAAAACCGTAAATCACGGGCGAAGTCTTCCCAATGTTTAGGGCTAAGGTTTTGGCAAAGTTTTCTTTCGCTGGCTTCTCAGGTGAGTTATCCTTGCTAACTTTTTCAAGAAGGGGCAGAGCTTCAGAGAGTTCTTCAGAGGCGTCTGAAACCAACCCCCTTTTCTCAATGCCCAAAAGCAGGGGAACAAACAAATAGGGAAGTGCCGCTCGAGGAGGCATACCGCTTGGAATTTGTAAATAGGGCACCTTGAGTCTTTCAGAGTTCTCCAGCAGGGCGCCGCCGCTGCTTACGCAGAAAATCATGCATTTGCGCTTCAAAGCGTCAAGAAAAGCGCCTAGAGATTCTTCTGTGTCGCCTGAATAGCTTGTTATGAACACTAAGCTTTTTTTGCCTGCATATTTTGGCAGGTCGTATTCGCGGTTAACTTCAATGGGCACAGCTGTTTTGTTTCTTGCCCAGTCCTTGAGGAGGTCTCCGCCGATTGCTGAGCCACCCATTCCCGATACAATAATGTTGTCTGGTTTAGGAAAGGCTACTTTGATTTTTTCAGCTAATTTTGCCGCTTCAAGGTAACGCTTAGCGGAATCAACACTAAAATTAATCATGTTGCTCTTATCAATTGCTTTAAAGTTCTCAAATCCGTCTAAAATGGGTCCATTCATTTATAATCCTCCGATAACCCGCAATTTTATATCTCGTCTCCCACTTTTAAGCTCAGCGACAAACGCAACGTTTAACCAAGCGACTGGAAGCATAAAGTCATGGATAAAAAGAAACTTGCAATCGCCATTCCGGCATCAGTAATCTCCGACACGCCGCATTTGCGAGAAAAAACAGCGAAGATCGGCTTGATCGGACGAACGGCCGCTATTTTCAGAGTCGACGAAATCATAGTTTACCAAGACAACCCCAAAGCCAGGCAGGAAAGCGACTGGATTTTATTGCATTACTGCTTAATTACTGGAAACGCCTCAGTATCTTCGCAAAAGCCTCTTCAAACTTGAACCCAGCCTGCAATTTGCTGGGATTTTGCCTCCGTTGCGTACGCCTCATCACCCGTTGAGCGGTAAAACTCGGGATTTAAAAGTTGGCGAGTACCGAGAAGGAATAGTTTTGTCGAAGGCTAAGGAAGGTTTGCTTGTGGACATAGGTGTAGAGCAACCTGCGGTTTTGAGGGAAACGCAGTATGCCATAGGCGACCGCTTAACCCTGCAAATTGTTAACGTTGGCGGACGAGTTGAGGTTCAAACAGCAAATCGCGACGATATTCCGGTATATTGGGGCTACAGAGTTCGAGTGGAAAAGCGGCCGTTTGCACAGTTTGTAACCGATGACGAGTTCGATTTGACCATTGCAACGGCAAAACTTGGCGATAAATTCATTGATGTTGCAGGTAAAATTCAGAAAAAATGGAGTAACGCCCAGCATATTTTAGTTGCGTTTGGTGCGCCACAGCGTGGTTTGCATGAGATTGCCAAAGAGGAAGGCGCAAAGCTTGAGGCAATGGTGGATTTTACAGTAAATATGGTTCCTGATCAGGGAACGGCGACGGTTCGAACTGAAGAGGCGCTTTTGGCTACGCTGGCAATTTTCAACGTTTATTTTTAGTTATGCGGTTCTAATTTGTCGCTGAAAAAGGCTAGCTAAATGTAGACCATCTTTCTCGACACTAACGCAAAAAGCAGGCTATGCACTGCGAGTTACTGTATCGCTGTATAAGTTGAGGCTTTCTTCCATTTTTGGCTAAATGCATAAATGAGTCGCTGATTATTTTGCTCTCTATGCCCACTCTTGACATTGCAATGCCACTCGCATTGTTCGCTGTAGTTATCGTTGCCTTGCTTTTGAACAAGCGCACTGAAGGAAAATTGATGTCAACGGTTGAGGAAAAAGAGTTCAAAATGAGAGACGTAGTTATCCTTGTTGTCTTCATGGCAATAATTATTACGGGATTAGCCTTCGCTGCAATGTATAATCCCGGCGGACTTTTTGAAGACGTGATACTTCTATTCTTTTTGTCATCATACACTACGCTGCTTTTCACTATTTCATATGTATTCAGCGGAATCACAAAAATCAGGGCTCAGCTCATCTCCATCGGTTTTGGCGCTGCATCAATAGTTGCAGGAGTCGTCTGCGCATTAGCTCCATTTCATGATGCCTTCACAATCTTTAGAGTTGTAGCATTCATAGGGTTGGCCGCCTTCTGCTTTGGCGTAGCTGTTTACGAGCAGATAAAGACATCGCTTAAACAACGTTGGTACGTGGCTGTGCAACCACCTGCAATATTTGTTCTGCTATTTGTCTTCTTTAACTTCATAAATAACTCAGGGACTGCAGCAGTGTGGTCTCCTTACCTCATGGATGTTTTCGGCTTGACTTTTGCTGTTTTGATTATTTTGTATCTTAGCTCGCTGTTTAACTGGAAGACAGTGGGGCTCTTTGCTGTTCTTTTGACGTCAATGGACATTATTTTGGTTATAGGTTCAACGGCAATGCTAACTGCTGCAAATTCGTTCACCGGCTTGGGGCTTCCTGTACTGGTTATCTTGCCGAACACTCCTATCGTTACAGCAATCAATCCTGCTACAAATATCAGTGGCATTGTGTATAGAGGGCTTGGTTTAGGCGACTTCTTCTTTGCAGGAGTATTGGCAGTGCAAACATACAAAAAGTTCGGAATGAAAACAGCTATTATTGCTACAGTTGCGATGGCTGTATCTTTCGGCATCTGGGAAGCATTTCTGCAGGATATCATCAATGCCCTTACACCCATTCTTGGAAGAAACATAGGAGGATGGCCCGCAACCACATGTATGCTAACGGGTTGGGCGCCAGTTGTAGCCTGGAAATTACTTAGTGACAGAAGAAAAGCAGCCAAAATGCCTGTTGTCCAGCAACCGTCTGAAGTACCCAAAGAGCAAAACTTACCAATTCAATAAACGGGTTCTTAGCGTTTAACTTCTAGATAATGTGAATAAATATTTTTTGGGAAAAAATTGGTTAAAAATAAGAGAGAGGCTTATTTTACCCGAATAGGGCGCCTAATCCTTCTAGTGCTGCTTCTTCTTTGGCTTTTTCTTCTTCAGCTTTCTTCTTCTTGTCTTCTGGAGCTGCGGCTGCTGGCTTTGCTTCTGCGCCTGCTGGAGCTGCAACTGGCGCGGCGGCCATCATTGTTGGTGCGGCTTTGATTGCTTCATCAATGTTTACTTCGCTGAGTGAAGCAACAAGTGCTTTTACTTGTATCGGGTCAACTGTGATTCCTGCTGCTGTGAGAACCTTTGTTACTGAATCTTCGTCTATTTCTTTTCCTGCCTTATGAAGGAGCATCGCTGCGTAAATATTTTCCATACCTTTTCACCTCTTCATCGAACTATTTTAACTTTTCAGTCGGTCAGACCAGCCTCTTTTTTGTGAAGCTAAGTCGTTACCTTGAATTGGCAGTTGGTTCCGCCATTTCTTGCCGTTTACAAGAATGCCTAAGTGTTTAAGAACCTTTCGCACATGGGCTTAACGTAGGTAGCTTCAACTTTTGGTTTCAAGTTATGTTTCCAAAAACCGTGGGGTTTCATAACGCTTATCTTTAAGGCACGGCACAATACGGTGATTTACAGGTTAATGATACTATGGGAAACATAACTGTCGCCCTCCTCGGCGCTTTAGATTACGGCAACAGCCTTGGCAAAAAAGGCACCTCCACAGACATAACATTCTACAACATAAAAAAAGGCGAAGCCACAGTAACCCTCATTGAACCAACACGGTACCCCGAAAGGCTAGCGCCGCTGTTCTACGCTGTCTCTTTGTCGAAAAAGGCAATAGTTGTCGTTGATGAAATAAACGCGTCTTTCGGCGAATGCCTAGTAATGCTCCAATGCGCAAACATCCAAAGCGGCTACATAATCCTAAGAAACTACATTCCTAAAGAAAAAATCGCGCCGCTTCTAAAAGGCACAAGTCTCGAAAAATTTGAATTTATCGCGGATGACCCTACATATCTAAGAGAACAGCTCTTAGCTGAAGCGGAGAAACAAAAATCTCCCGAAGCCTCTGCGGGACAGCCCTCGACTGGAACAGTGCCGGTAGATCACGCTTTTAACGTTAAAGGCGTAGGCGTTGTCATCTTGGGAGTAGTTACAAACGGCGTAGTCCAGAAGCATGCCACGCTAAATGTTTTGCCGGGAGGAAAATCGGCGCAGGTTCGCTCCATCCAAAAGCACGATGACGAATTCGACGTGGCAGGTGAAGGCGACCGCGTTGGGTTGGCGTTAAAAAACGTTGAAGTTGAAGAGTTAGACCGTGGGTCGGTTTTAACAAATGACCCCTCAATCAAGACTGCATCTAAGTTGGAAACGCCGGCTTCTCTGGTGAAGTATTGGCAGACGCCGATAAAGCAGGGCATGGTCATGCATATTGGCCACTGGACACAGTTCATCACCGCCAAAGTGGATGCTGTCGCAGAAACAAGTGACCCGAAAAAGCCAACCTTAACCTTAACGCTGGATAAACCGCTTGTCTACCGCCCAAACGATAAAGGGGTGTTGATGTATTTGGAGGGCGCAAAGCTTCGAGTCGCAGGAACCGTGGAGCTGCCTTAATTTAGCTATCTTTTTTGCAATTATCACGCCAAATCTGAACAGCTTGTTTTGGGTTGCTTTTTTGAATCAAAGCTTAAATCTTTAACAGATAGTGTGTTTATTTGTGGCAATTTGAGCCTATTTGTGCCAAATTGTGCCATTTTGTGTCGAATTGTGTCTGGATCGTAAGTGAAGGATATGGAGTTAGGATGCCGTTAAGTAGAAAAGTTAATTTTAAAACCACTTTAAAAAGAAGGAATCTCTTGCAGGTTCCAAATGTAATTATATGGGAATTCAAAATGGAGAAAGGCGAAGCCCTAAAAGTAACCGTAAACGTAGTTGGTTTATTCTCAAACACGGAAAGCTATTGGACTAAAATGAGGAAAGACGGACGCATAACAGTGCCTAAGCTGATTATAGCTTTGTTGAAGCATGAAGAGCCAAGTCTCGAAGGATACGCTATGGAAGTTACCCTTGAACCAGCATAACACGTACCAATCAATCGCTGGGTAAAGAGCCCCAAAAACGGAAAAAGTTTCGCCTAACTTGAGCGTTGTCTTCGGATTAACTGTTATTGGCGTTATCTCTATTGTTAAAGGCAGCGAAGAACTGATAGATGGCAACCTTACTGATGCAGTAATATGCATTGTTGACGGCATCAATTCTGTCAAGCAGAATGCTCCGCAAGTAGCATAAGAAGCAAAAACTGCAACAAGAACTCAGAATTTTCTTTTTCTTTCTTTTTTTGTTTAATAGTTTTAGATATCTATTTTTCGGCATTTAATTTATGGTTTAGGGGAAACTGTTTACCGGGTGTGTTTAACGAGCCTCGCGCTTATGTTAGGTTTTAACTTAAATATCAAAGAAGCTTTGAGAAGTCATCGTACACTTTTTTTCTGTGACCGACAAAAAGCACTGTTACTTGGTTTTGCTCCACATTTATTTCGTAGATAGCTCGGTAGTCGCCTGATCTTAGGCTCCAATAATCAGAAGGATGTAAGGGTTTTCCCGCTTTAAACGGATCCGCCTCAAGCTCCCCAAGCGCCTTTTTCAATCTCGCCTTCTCTACTTCTTCGAGTTTTCTTAGAGCTTTCGCCGCATTTGGATGCAACAAAACCTTGAAAAACAAAAACCTTAAGCTTCCCCTAAAGGAATCAGCTTTTCAGGATGCGCCTTAGCTTCTTCGCTGCGCTTGTGTAATAACTCATAAAACTGACGGGTTTTCTCGCGCTCCTCATAGAGGCTTATGATAGTTTTTATGGCGTCACTGCGGCTTTTGAACCGACCCTCAGCAACCCAGCAATCAATTTCTGCAATCATCTTCTCAGATAATCTTAGCTGAACTTGAGCCATCCAAACCACTGTAAACAATACTGTTTACAATAACACTTAAATATTTTCCCCGTGAAATCAGAAAAACCATTACGCCCACTTGAGGAAAAATCGTTGCCCAAGAAACAATCCAACAGCCTCTTGATAAATCTTAGAAAGCTACGATGAAAAAACTGGATTATCTGACAGATGGAAATCCTAAATGGAATAAAGATGACGAAAAAACAATCAAACAGCGCGCTTTGCATAGACGTAGGAAAATGTGTCTGCAGAAATAAGATTAGGGAAGCTTAGGGTTTACTGTTCTTGTGAAGCTTTGTCATGAAATTGTGCTGTTGCCGGGTGGTGCATAAACGTATGCATTAATGTTTTGACCTGAAATTGTGCTATTACCTGCGGGTGCATAAACGTATAAACTGCCTGCGTAGTAGGTGCCGCCAAATTCAATGTCGCCGATTCCCTGATTGAAGCTTACGGTTACGTTGTAAGTATGCTCGTTTTGAAGAGTTATGGAGTAATCGCTTGCACTATTGTCTATGGAGATAAACGGAAAAGTTACAGTGTAAATTGCCTTTGTTTGTGCATCTTGGAACTGAACTGAATCGAGATACCCATCAGGATATACTAGGTACACCTCTAATCTTCCTGATACCTCAACGTTAGCACTTAGCACCGACACAATGCAAGATGCATTTTCTACTGCTTCACCCCTTGATGCGGTAACAGTCAAAGAGTAATTACCCGTTGGAGTCGAATCTGGTACATGCACTGTTAGAACACTCATAAAGTTAGATGCGCCCGTTGCAGGTTCAAAACTGCATCCTAAACCACTATCACCCGTGTCACCGCTTAAGGTAACATTCTCAAGATTTCCTTTTGAAGTCACATCAACTTCTGCTTGCAAATTGTTTCCTTGTATTACATTTGTTTGATTAAAAGAAACACGAAGATCAAGTGATGTAGACGTTTGCTTTTCTACTGATGGTTGATAATAGAATATAATCACCGCTACAGACGAAATAACCAGCACGGCTATTACTATGACAGCAATGGTCATATTCTCTTGTTTCTTGGTTGAGGTTTGAGCCAAATAGCATCAATTCTCTTAACTGTTTAATTTTATTTGGCGATTATGGCGTATTTGTCCACACGGGCGTTATAGTCCAATTAGAAACAACTCCCTCGTGAAAAATAGCTATTTCAAAGTTAGCTGTCTGCCCTACATCTAAACTTCCAAGTTGCAACGAACCAATGGTGCCAAGGTGCAACGCAGCAAATTCACCTTCCGAAATGGTCGAGCGAGGATTGCCTAAAATTAAAGCGTCAGTTGCACTATCTGTTCCAAAAATTCCGTTAGCCAAAGGAACAGTCATGTTTATTTCCAATGTACCATCGGTGGCATAAGCAACAACATGAAATCCTGCGCTGAATGCTGTGACGTGTCCTGAATTGGTTACTGAACCATTAATGCATAGATTATCATATGGAATATTAACGGCTAAAGTGGGGAACATTTGTACTAGAGGTGCATTATTCGGCTCTTCAGTTACGGAAAATGAGGTAATAAGGTTCGCAGATGTTAAATTTGTTATTTGGCTAGTAAGGTTTGAAATTTGGCTGTTTAAGCTTGCTATTTCAGCGGTTAGATTGGTTATGTCATTGTTTAGCGAAGATATTTTAGAATTTTCACTGCTTACTACACTGTTGTAATAAAATATCGTTCCAGCAATTGCACTTACAAAGAGTATAGCTATCAAAACTGATACGGCTATTATCTTTTTGTTCATTCAATCACTACATTTCTATTTACGCTATTTACGCTATTTCTCTTTCTTGCAAATACAATTGACAGCAGTATTGCTGATGTAAAAAGTGGCAGAATTATCCATGTTGGAAATTCTGGAACAGAGGGGGAAGGTGTGCCACTGAACCCTGAAACAGAAGGGGAAGGTACAGTGTTTTGGCTGGTGCCGATGGCGTAGACTTTTCCGTCGTTTGAGCCCACGTAAACCACACCGTATGCCACGGCGGGAGAAGAATACACTGGTCCGCCTGTTCTGTATGTCCAAATCGTTGCACCCGTAGTGACGTTCAAAGCGTAGATGCTATGCCCTTCCGTTGCTCCTAGCGGAGAGGAAGAATTGTCGGAGCCGACGAAGACTACGCCGCTAGCAACTGCTGGAGAAGAATACTGAATTGAACCCACCGAATTGTTCCAGAGCAACGATCCCGATTCTGCGTTTAAGGCGGTGACTCCTGGAGGTTGGAGAGTGCCTTTTGTTCCGCCCCAGCTTGTAGACGCATAAATCGCGCCGTTGGCAACGGCAATCGTCGAAGAGGAAACTGCTCCTTTAATATTGCCACTCCAAACGAACAAGCCGGTGGAAGCGTTCCAAGCCTCAACTGTCTGATTAGTAGTGCCTATGTAAACTAAGCCGTCACTGATTGAAAGAGAAGAATACCCAAAATAAATTACGCTTCCACCATAGGAAGTGGGTCCGTTGCTTACGACAAAGTAGCTCCAAGATGGTTCTCCCGTGGCTGCATCCAAAGCTACGACTTCTTGACTGGTTCCAATGTAAACCATGCCGCCGAAAATGGTAGGGGAAGACGGCATATAGGCATTACCAGGAGCATATTTCCAAACAAGGTTACCCGTTGACGCATTCAAAGCGTCAAGTTCGCCGCCCACGCCATTATTGTCTATATCAACGTAGACTAAGCCGTTTGCAACGGCTGTAGAGGAGATTTCGTCGGGATAAACAGAATCGGTTGGGCTACTCCAGATCAATGCACCAGTGTAAGCGTTTAAAGCAAAGATTGCATGACTGTGAAATCCACCAACATAAACTACGCCGTCAACTACAGCTGGCGAAGACTGCACAGGTCCACCCGTAGAATAATTCCATATTAAAGCCCCATTCGCAGCGTTCAATGCGTACACGCAGCCGTCGTCTGAGCCAACATAAACTATGCCGTTTACGACTGCAGGAGAAGACTCAACTGCGCCTCCCGTGGTAAATGTCCAGAGGGTCTGGTTAGTCATGGGTACGGTGGAAGTTGAGTAGCCAGTGTGTGCTAAGTCATGGTTAAACATTGGCCAGTCTCCAGTTGTACCGCCTTGAGCCTCGCCGAAATGCATACTACCCACAAGAGCCGCCCAGCTAAGTATTATAGCTATTAAGAATATACTCAAGAAGGTCTTCGATAACGCCATAGTAGTCAATTAATAATGCCGCGCATGCTCTTAAGAGCGTTTTTGTAAAAATTTATTGTCAAAAGATTTCTTGACTAATGTTTAGCTTATTCCGCACTGTGCAGATTTGAGACTTACCCTCAAGGAAACTTTAAGAAAAAGAATGAATAATGTTCTTGGCTCTATGTTGATTACGGAGTGTTTGTCCACACTGGTGTTACAGTCCAATTGGTTACAGTGCCTTCGTGATAAATAGCTATAGCGATTGATACATTCTGCTCGCTGTATAAATTTCCAAGTTGTAACAAGCTTGTTTGATAAATACTTGAAACATAAGCGTTAGTTGCAGCATCGGTTCCAAAGGTAGCATCATAATCCATAGGAACAGTCATGTTTATCTCTACTTTGCCAATGGCATCATAAGCTACAACATGTAATCCTGCGTTATATGCTGTGCTTTGTCCAGTATTAGCAACTGATCCAGTAATGTAAAGATTATTAAATTTTGTAGGATTGCCCTTATTTCCAGAATTATTAGGTATAACTTCCGCAATTCCTAAGGCGGTTGTAAGATTTGCAGTTGTCAGCTTTTTCAATTGAGCTTTAAGGTTTGAAATTTGGCTGTTTAAATTGGATACTTTGTTATTATAGTAAAATATCGTTCCAGCAATCGCACTCACAAAGAGTATAGCCACTATCAAGAATGAAACAGCTATTATTTTTTTGTTCATTCAATCACACATTTCTATTTACGCTGTTTCTCTTTCTTGCAAATACAGTTAACAGTAGTATTATTACTGCAAACAGTGGCAGAATTATCCATGATGGAAACTCTGGAACGGTTGGAGCTGGCGATACAGATGGCAAAGAGGCATCGGAAACAAACTGAATAGTCCCATTACCCATATCAAGCATTACATTCTTCCCTGAATCATAAACCATCGAATCACTATCTATTGGAACAGTTTCAATAACGCTTCTTGTCCTATCCGATATGATGTATGTGTCATACACAGCGCCGGCAAATAAGACGCTTTTCACTGGGTCATAGGCAACATTAATAGGAGAAAATTGTGGCGGGAAACTTTCTAACGGAATAGAATCTATTACTGTATGAGTCTTATCAGAAACAACTAACACAGAACTATTAAAGGTAGGCAGGTATATCTCGCCTGTTGCTGAATCATATGCCCCAGACCCAAGTAAAGTTATGCTTTTGTCTAATGGTATGGTTGCTATAACGGAATTAGTGGAATCCGATATAACCGAAATGTAATTTTCAGAATACTGGCCTAGAAAACCAGAACAGCTAACGTATATTTCTCCCTTAGCTGAATCGTACGTTAAGGCTCCTAGCGGGGATTGCCTCCTAAAGGTATGCTTGCCACGACTTGGTTGGTAATATCTGAGATAACTAAGACTCCTCCGAAAACCCCGCTGCTAACAAACATCTCCCCTTTGCCTGAGTCATAAACTATGTTTCCCGCGCTACTAAGGTTTGTATTCGAATCGATGGTTGCCACCACCGAATTGCTCATATCAGATATAACCACCACACCATTTCCATTTGTTGTAACATAAACTTCATGGAGAGCAGAATCATAAGCAAGACTGGTTGGATTTTGACCAACTGTAACGTTTGCAAGTACTGTATTGTCGCTGTCTGATATTGCTAAAACCGTGTTGCTTGGTAGATATATTGGCATTCCCATCGCGCCATATCCAGATAAATAGTCAGGGTTTACCCACACTGCGCTTTTGTAGGAATCATATACCATTATAGGCTCACCGTTAAAGGGCACTGATTTGACTATTTCAACCGCGGTTAGCGAGGAAGAGGGCGTAGCGGTAGACGAGAGAGTAGGGGGAGAAGTAGGCGAAGAACTGGG
Organism: Candidatus Bathyarchaeota archaeon; assembly: GCA_963767735.1. Taxonomy (GTDB): domain Archaea; phylum Thermoproteota; class Bathyarchaeia; order Bathyarchaeales; family Bathycorpusculaceae; genus Bathycorpusculum. The sequence continues at coordinate 308,907 of CAVYES010000004.1, forward strand.
TGAAGTAGGTTGTGATGATGCAGAATTTGACAAGGTTAATGAATCAACAACTGATAAGTAACTTGTGATTTCATTTGTTAATTGCGATGTCTCATCTGTGGGTGATGCGTAAAACTTAATCGGTGAGTCTATAGGTAATGAGCTAGTCAAATAATTCGTAAAATTCAAACCTACAACTGCCCCACCAACATTGTAAAATGTAGTAACAACCCATGGGTCTTGCGCCACTTGATTGCCATTGTTCACAACGGTTCCAATAACATAGTACGAGCCGTTACCGGGTAAATAAGAGGCACTGCTCCCTGCTGGAATCGTCAAACCTGAATATTGAGTTGCAGTTGTTTCAGTAACGGAAGTAACTGTGACGGCGACAGTGCTAACACTGGAGACCCAACTGAGGTCTTTGCTGATGCTGCTCTGAGCATTAAGGTCTATGTAGAAAGGTGCTTTTTGTTCAGGAAGCATGTCATACACGAATGCTTGGCTTGTAGTTGTGGCCAACTCTGTTCCAGTGGAGCTAAAAGCACTGCCTTCGACAGTTACGTTTCCTATAATGTTTGAACCAACATTTTCTACTTCACCAACAATGATTAAATCGCCAGGTTCTGATGCTAAGACAGTTGTCGAAGGCGCAACATACGAACTGTAACTCAGAACTATAACCCCTGAAATTGCCCTTTCTGCAACAGCGTTTACTGAGCTAACAGTATCTGTTGTTGCCAAAACCATCGCGCTAATCATTAATGCTATTAATACGATGCTTAAACGCGACTTATACATCTCCTAGCTCCATCCTAAACTTATTGTTGCTTTGTTCATTATTTTATTTGCTTCTCTTTTGCTTCCACAAGGCTATTTCCGTGCTTTTCAGATTTAAGGCTTATCGTGGTTTCAAAAAGCCAAAAAAAAGAATAATATACACATAACTTATTTTCAGTGCTTGCGTTTCCTGCAGTAGACCAACAAACCAGAAGCCACCATTATAGTGAGCAGTAGCGGAGTTGTCCATATTGGAAACTCTGGAATAGAAGAGCTAGGCAACAGGAGCGAGGGAGCTGATATCACCGAGACCTTATTGCTTTCAGAATAGGTCACAAATATCGCCCCTTTGCCGGCATCATAACATATGCCTTGGGGGTGGGTTTCCAGAGCTATGTTTGCAACAACAGGATTGTTACTGTTTGATATCACCGAGACCGAGCTTGAATTATAGTTCGCTACAAAGACCTGGCCATTACCAGAATCATACACCACACCGTTGGGACCGACTCCTACGTCAACGGTTGCAACAACCAGGTCTGTGCTACCTGATATTATTGATACCGAACTGGAATTGAAGTTGGCTGCGAAAATTTCTCCTTTAGCAGAATCATAAGCTAAGCTTAAGGGTTGACTTCCCACGGTTACGTTTGCAACAACGGCGTTAGAGCTGTCCGATATCACTGAGACCTGATTGGAAGCAGCATGACCTACGAAGATTTCTCCTTTACCTGAATCATAAGCTACTGCACAAGGTTGACTTCCGACAGTTATGTTTGCAACCACAGTATTGTTTCTGTCGGATATAACTGAGACCGAACTGGAATTGTAGTTGGCTACGAAAATTTCGCCTTTATCAGAATCATAAGCTGCAGCAATGGGCTGACTTCCTACGGCTATGTTTGCAACAACAGTATTGGTGCTATCCGATATCACCGAGACCAAATCGGATGCATAGTTAGCTACAAATAATTCCCCATTGGCAGAGTCATAAGCTATTCCTACTGGCTTGCTTCCTACAGCTAGGTCTGAAACGACTGTATTAGTGCTGTCTGATATTACATAGACCAAATCGAAATCCCCATTGGCTATGAAGATTTCGCCTTTATCAGAATCATAAGCTATGCCATAGTAGCCACCCGGTTTTTCCAACGTTATCGTGGCGGTTATTTCAACGGCGTGAATGGCATTGGTTGCGGATAAGACAAGAATTATAGTGATTAGAATTGAGACAAGGAAAGCTTTGTTTTGGTCTTTCACAAATATGCCTTCCGCTTAGATTTAAGGTGCACAAAAGTAACTGCGATAACGCCCGTTGCCATCACTAAAATGAGCGCTGCACTGTTGAACTCTGGAACAGTTGGAGTAGGGGTTGGCGTTATGTTTGGAGTAAGCGTTGGCGTCAATGTTGGCGTCGGCTGACTTGAATCTATTGTGAAATAAACAGTATTAACCCAAGTGGTTTGGCTAATTAATGTGTCTGCCGTTATATTGCCGCTATAGAGTTCTTCGTCAATTCCAATACTTAATTGATGTGAACCATTAGGTAGTTGCGGTAACTGAAATGACCCATTTACCGTATAGTATTCTGGGATGGGAATGGAATTCGGATTGAGACTCCAAGGCAAGCCACCTTGATATTGTCCGTCAATGCTATAGTTTAATGAGCTTTGGACACCTTTTGGGCAATTGAATGTGCCGTTGCATTCTACAACATTAGAATTATATGTTGTGTTGACTGGTGAATAAAGGGTAAGTCCAGAAGAGAAAACAATAGAGTTGACCTTCGGTACAGGAGTGGGAGTTGGTAGGGGAGTTGGGGTGGCGGTCGGCGGTGAAGTTGGCGGCGATGTAGCATTTAACGCATAAACATCTCCATTGACTGAGCCTACGTAGACTACGCCGTTGACGACAGCAGGAGACGACTCAACCCAATTGCCCGTATTATAATTCCAAAGTTTGGCACCTGTATTTGCATTCAAGGCATAAACGTTGCCGTCCTCAGAACCAACGTAAACTATACCGTTTGCAACAGCAGGAGACGAAACAACCACGCCACCAGTGGTGTAATTCCAAAGCTGGATGCCGTTAGCAGCGTTCAAAGCATAAATGTTTCCGTCACCCGAACCTATGTAAACTGCGCCATTGACGATTGCGGGTGACGAATCAACAAATTTGCCCGTAGTGTAATTCCATAGTTGGGTGCCGCTTGTTGCGTTCAAAGCGTAAACGCTGCCATCTTCAGAGCCCACGTAGACCGTGCCACCAATTACTGCTGGCGATGAATAAACATAGCCGCCTGTGGTGTAGTTCCAAAGTTGGGCACCCCCACTGGCATTTAGGGCATAAACGTTGCTATCATCTGAGCCCACAAAAACTATGCCGTTGATAAAGGCTGGAGATGAAACAGCCCAGTAGCCAGTTGAGTAATTCCAAAGTTGAGATCCGTCGCTGGCGTTCAAAGCGTAAATGTGGTCGTCTGCAGAGCCGAAATAGACTACGCCGTTGACTACGTTGCAGGGTGAAACTGCGTTGCTACTAAATACTCCATTGTCGACTCTGGGAGATGAAAGCCCGACTCCAGTTACGTAATTCCATAGTTCGGTACCGTCTGTTGCGTTTAGGGCGTAAATGTCTGCCACCAAAGAAACCGTTGACGGTTGGGTTGCAGTAGGTCCAAAGGAGCCGACGTAAACTACCCCGTTGACAACGGCAGGAGACGAATCATCCTCGTTGATAGTGTTGAACTTCCAAAGTTGTATGCCGTCAGCACAGTTCAAAGCATAAACGTTTCCGTCACCCGAACCTATGTAAACTACGCCGTCGACAACTGCGGGAGACGAAGTAACAGAGCTACTTGTGTTAAAGCTCCAAAACGGCACGGAATTGAAGGGCGAATTTTCCGTTCCTATGCCTGTGTGAGATGGATCTGCACGGAACATTGCCCAGTCAGCGTTTGCAAACGGAATCAAAACTACGCTGGAAATAAAAATTATGCAAACTAATGCCCCGACGGTTTTTTTCACGCGATTTCTCCCTCAATTTTGCGGTGATTCACAGGTGCTTTAGCTTTCAGAGAATTTTCGGTTACATCGTCAGAAGACAACGCAGGCTTAGCCACAATTACGCAAGGTACAGTTTGGAAGACGAGAGCAAGCACTAAGGCGAGATTTTTCACTCAAGCTCATCTAACCTTACTTAAGCAAGGGTGGCGATAAAAGAGTTCTTGTAAAGATTACTTGACACATGATTTCTTGACTTGTGGTTTAGGTCATTTCTGCGCTTTTCAGATTTAAGACTTATCTTCACAAAAACTTTGGGAAAAAGAATAATGTTCTTCTTTGATTGATGATTATGGCGTATTTGTCCACACAGGCGTTACAGTCCAATTGGAAATATAGCATGAGCCAAAAACGTTTAGATTAATTTGAGCAGATTGTCCTCCATCTAAATCTGTTAGAGAATAACTGATTAGAGAAGAAGTGCCATTGCCTAAGTACTCAGACCCAAAGCCCATAAAATCTCCTTGAGTTAATGGAACGGTCATGTTTATTGATAGTACATTACTTACAACAGTACCATTCGTTTCAGGAAATTCACCATATGCAACTACATGTAATCCTGCGTTGTGTGCCACACCTTCTCCTATGTTAGTTACTGTGCCATAAAGATTGAGTTGGGGAAAACCTGCTACGCCTCCAGTAGTGTTTCGCCAACCTGCGGTTTCGGTTAGATTAGTTACAAGATTCGCAGGCATTTGGCTTTCAAGGTTTGAGAGTTGGTTAGTAAGATTTGCTATTTCAGTGTTTAGAGAAGCAATCTTAGAGTTATCACTATTAACTATTGCTTTATAAAAAAAAGCTGTGCCAGCAATCGCACTTACAAAGAGGACAGCTATCAAAACTGATACGGCTATTATTATTTTTTTATTCATTCAATCACTAACATTTCTATTTACGCTATTTCTCTTTCTTGCAAATACAATCGATAGCAGCATTGTTGCAAAAAGTGGCAGAATTATCCAAGTTTCTAAACCTTGAAATAATGTACAAGCACAATGAAGTAGCCGCTCCGACGGCTGCAATTATTATGGCGAGTACAAAGAAAAGCTGCCCTTTTGAAGTGTCGATGTTGACGGATTGGGTAAGGTATGGCTGAATTAACGGATATTCGTCCGTGTTGTTGCCGCCAATAGTGTATGGGGTGTCACCTATATCGTCCCCGTTGCGGGCAGTTCCATTGTAGCTGCTCCAGTAGTTGCCTTCCTTACCATTATCCCAATAGTTTATCGACAAAGATGAATTTCCCAAAAGAAGCAAGGGTTCGGAGTCGTTAACGAAATTGTTATGGTAGAGGGTGTTGTTGCCAAATGGGTAATCGTCGCTGGAGCCACTCACCATTACTGCGTAACTGCAATTTGCGACAGTGTTTTCGTAGATAGTGCTGTTTACGCCGCCAAGGCTTAAGCCTGATTCTGAAAAGTTGAATATGTTATTTTCGTAGATAACGCTGTAGGAACTAACTCCGATGGCATCTATTCCATTTACCATGGTGTTTCTTGCGACTGTTCCGTTGTCGCCAGCCCCTATCGGATCCACCACGTTTACTAAAACATTGTCGATTATTGTGTTCGAGTAACTAAAGCTCATGGATATGCCAGTCGTCGCGTCGCTAATGTTATTTTTGGAAATGGTGTTGCTTACTGATGGCCCAAAACCATACCAGCTAGTATAACCTATTGCAGTCGTTGAGTTGCCAAAGGTATTGCCCGTTACTGTTGTATCATTAGCTGAGTTTACATCTACCCCAGTGTTAACGTTTGACAAAACATTATCTTGAATGATTACGCTTGAGCAGTTTTGTATCCATATGCCTTGCCAAAACAAGCTAATTTGAAAGTTCTTGATTGTGACGTTGTGTACGTCCTGAAGGTCAAAGCCTTCAAGAGCATATCTGTTGCCGTAGTTGAAACCTTGCAAGGCATGACCTGCACCGTCAATTATGATGTTGTCGCTTTGAACGTTGATGGTTTGATTAATAATATCTTGGGTTAATGTGTAAACATCTCCATTTCGCTGAATAGGTGCCGCAGTTGAGTTTACGCTTCCGTTCGCTTCGATCGTTATGCTACTAAGGGGATTAGCAAAAAATACCTGATAACTCGATGCTGAAGAAAATGAATTTGAGGCTGACAAGAACGGCTCGATTGACAAGCTTGAAGGAATTGTTGGTAACGTTGATTGTGCCGTCGATCCTGCCTGCGAAGGAAAGAAGCTGAAGCTTATTCCACCTAGCAGAAGCGCGGAAACTATTGCAATCGTAATAGTGATGACGATTTTGATTTTCTGTTGACTCATATCTGCCACTTCGTGAGATTTGATAAAGGCGAGGGTCATGTGGGGATTACCTTTGATTGTTTTTGTAGCCTCGCTTTATTTTGTCAAGTTAACCAACTGCAGGCGGCTACTTAATTCTACATTTTAGAACAAAACGGCTTGTTTACAGGGTATCTGTTCAAAAGTCTTGAACACGGATGCGCTTAAATCCACCATCCAAATTAATTGAAAGAGCAGTGGCTACCTTGGGGTCTGACAAAACCGACGATGTACTCAGAGGAACAACCCTTGAAGTCTACCATTTCATCCTAAAAAGCGGTAAACCCGTTGGAGTTCGGGAAGTTCAAAGAGCCCTCAACCTGAGTTCACCCTCATTGGCAGTATATCACATGTCCAAACTTGAAGAAGCTGGACTTCTTAAACGTGAAAACGGTGACTACGTAATTAACAAAGTTGTGCTAAAAGACACCGTCAAAATTAGTCACTTCTTCATACCAAGATACCTATTCTATGCGATATTCACCGTCGCAGCCCTCATAATTGAACTAACACTGCTAAGACCACCTATTATCACAAGCGGGTACTTCTTTACAACAGTAGTCACTGGAGTGTGCGCAGCTGCATTCTGCTTTGAAACCGTGAGAACATTGATTAAGGGCAGCTTCTAAAACAAACTGACAGTTCTGCTCTTTACTCTCTTATTTAAAAATCCTTGTTGCCATCGATCTTCCACTTTTCATCAATCCAAAGCTGTCATGTTCTCAATTCGGTTCTTGCTTCTTTGCAGAGAAATAAGGTTTAGGCCCTCGCGGAGGGCGTCAACGAAATCTTCAATGTCGACCAGCGCCCTCTTTGTTTCCTCAACGAACACGCGGTTCTATTCGTTGATTGATACTGCGTCCTTGGCAACCTGCCGTTTATCCATAAACGTGCGATAAGCCGTCCGCACGGCATTGTAAAGTCTAAGCTCTCCTAATAACAAAGCCACGAATGAAGTCTCCTAACTGTTAGGCAAGAAACTGATGAATGAAAAAAAGGGAGAACGCAGAAGCGAAAATTCTAGCTGTCGATACGGGCTATCTCAGACAGAACTGAAAGAGACACAATTTTTCACCTAACAGTTGCGAAAGCTGTATAAGATAATTGAAGCAAACAAAATCTTTATGAAGAACCTAAAGAAACTCTCATCCATCTTGATTTTATTCGCTGTAGTTCTTGCGTTGTCACTAACCAATTCGGTTCACGCAGTTGGAGTAATTGGCACAATAACGGTGGGCGATAATCCTGCAGGACTCGCTTATGATACAGGAAAAAGCGAAATTTTTGTTGCCAATTACAATGATGGAACAATCTCTATTATTTCTGACACCAGCAATAATGTGGTTGGGCAACTTGCAACTGGCCCCTCGCAGAACGCTCTCTCTACTCCTGACGACGTAGCCTATGATTCGGTGAAAGGAGAGATCTTTGTAACTAATACTAACCTAAATAATGTGTCTGTAATCTCAGACAGCACTAACACTATAGTTGCGAATATAACTGTAGGCGAACAGCCAGTGGGGATAGCCTACGATTCTGGCAAAGGAGAGATGTTTGTGGTTAACGCTGCTTCTGGCACGGTCTCAGTTATATCAGATAGCACAAATACCGTGATTGCAAACATGACCGTTGTTGCCAACACTTCGCTCGTGCAAGCACACGCTGAATATCCAGTTAGTATAGCTTACGACTCTGGTATGAACGAACTCTTCGTTACTACGGACCCAGGAACGGTCTATGTTATTTCGGATAGTAGCAATACTGTGGTTGCTAATGTGACTGTTGGAGATAGCCCTGCAGGTTTAGCTTATGATGCTAGTAAGGGGGAGGTTTTCGTTACTAATTTTGATTCCCAAACTGTTTCAGTCATTTCGGACAAATCTAATGAGGTAGTTGCAACCGTGCCCGTTGGAGGCTACCCAGAAAGTGTTGCTTTCGATTCGGGCAAAAGCGAAATGTTTGTGGTCAGCTCTGGTTCTAATACTCTCGCGCCACAAGACACTCTTGGCAGTGTTTCCGTCATATCGGACAGCAGTAATACCGTGATCGCTAACTTCACCGTGGGGGGCTGTAATGGTGTAGCCTATGATTCTGCTAAGGGCGAGGTCTTCACGACCAATGCTGGTTTCGGCACGGTCTCTGTCATAACCGATGCCTCTGACACATCAGCGTCGCCAAGCCCAACTATATCTACAATTCCTAGTCCAACTGTTCCCGAGTTGAGCAACCAGGCTCTCATTTTGGTGGTCGTATTAATCGTGGCATTGACCTTTTGCGCGTTGTATCGGCATATAAAAAATCGACCCGACTTGCATTAGATCATGCGCCACAATGAAACCCCGCTTAAATCTAATGAACGTTCGAAATGCAGCCTACGTTGACGAGACCTGCTTACGTCTCGCATCTTCGATGTTCTAAAGGATAGAACTAAATATTGCAGTCTTTAATCTTAGGATAAAGAAATTCCTCTGGCGGCCTGGCTTAAATGGGACTCTCTAGGAAACTGGTTTTTACTGTGCTTCTGCTTGTTGCAGTTTTCCTAATATCTTTTCTTGTTGCTTTCTTTGCCTTTTCGCTTACCCCTTATGGACATGTTACCGAGCGAGTGTATTCGCCAATCTTTCCTTATTCCTATGCTGATAATGACACTTCAACTATAGGAGGCGCATGGCAAAGCCAACTTCTTTCTCCACAGCCAGAAGCTGGTTCAACTAACGTTTCACGTGATACGACAATTTTGATTATCGAACCTAGACCCATAAAGATCGAGAATCTGACTTTAAGCCCTCCACTGCCTATAACGATAAAATCTAGCGATTACGTTTTTTCAGCATATATGGAGGCCTATCCTGCCGCGCTTTTGCAGCCGAACACAACTTACAATGTGTCAGCAATAGTGGCTGGCACACCGTCATGGTGGATTTTTACCACGTCGTCTGAACCTTCTCAGCCAACATTCAGCACTCACTTAGCACCTTACGATACATGGGTGGCGTTTACAGCAGCGATTCTTGTGACATTAACAGTCTCAGTAATTTTGATCCAAAGAAAAACGAATACTTGGTTTCTGGGTAACTCGGTTACAAACACGAGCAAACCAACACCTGAAGCGCGTTGCCTATCCCTCTCGACCTCATTTTCGTTCTCCACATCCAATCAGCCTAAAGCTGTCATATTCACTTGACTATTTAATGCCCCGTTAATAGACCTCACAGGTTAAAGAATAAAAGTTAAGTCCAGTTTTCTGGACATTACAAAGCCAAGTTATCTTTACAAGCAACCTTTTATCGGTCTTACTTCTTAACAGCTTATTGAAGAGATGGATGGTGTGAGCAAGCGTTTAGCATTAGCAGTCACTTTTATCTTATTGACGGTTATACTGCCCTGTGCGACGGTAAACGCTCAGGCGTCTTCTGACGATTGGCCAATGTTACGTGCTGACCCGTCGCATACGGGAGCCGCCACAGGCGACACGGTGGTTACTCCCAATCTGCTTTGGAGCTATCCCACTCATGGCGGACCCGACAGCGGGGAATCTTCCCCAGCCATCGTCAAAGGCATATTATACTTCGGTTCGACCGACGGAAACCTTTACGCTTTAAATGCAACAGACGGCATGAAGTTATGGAACTATAGCACTGGAGGCCCAGTTGAATCTTCGCCAGCAGTTGACAACGGAATCGTCTATGCTGGCTCAAGTAACGGCAGCCTTTATGCGTTAAATGCAACTAACGGTGACAAAATCTGGAGTTTCAGCACCGATATAATATATTCCTCACCGACTTTTACTAGATGACGTAGTTTACTTTGCAGGCAGCCACACTGTTTATGCTTTGAACGCCAAAAGCGGGTTGATGCTTTGGAATAACAGTATCACCTCGGCTTATTGGGGGATTTACTCATCTCCAGCCGTCGCCAATGGAGTTGTCTATATTGGCTCAGATGATCATAATCTTTATGCCCTGAACGCGACAGACGGCCGTCAACTCTGGGTTTACCCTACAGAAAACTGGGTTGAGTCATCGCCCACCGTTGCCAACGGCATAGTTTATGTCTCATCAGAAGACGAAAACCTGTATGCCTTAAACGCAGCTAACGGCCAAAAAATCTGGAACTACAACATTACACTTGACACTGCAAACGGCGAGTCTATCGCGGTTGCCAACAACGTGGTTTACGTTTTAAGCGGCCTTAACGGAGAAATTAAAGCTTTAAACGCCAAGACTGGAGAGCTAATATGGAGTTCAAGCACAACTGATTGTCAGCCATTCCCAATAATTGTAGGCAACGTGTTATATGTTGGAGGTATCGACAACCTTTTTGCTTTTAACGCTACCGATGGCAGTTGGCTCTGGAACTCTAATCAGACGGGAAATATTTTGTCTTCGCCTGCTTATGCCAACGGGGTAGTTTACGTTGACTCCACAAACGGAAACATTTACGCTTTTGGAACACCCTTAGCCACATCAGCCCAAGCAACGCCATCGCCAGCCTCAACTCAAGCCATCCCAGAGTTTTCATGGTTAGCAATTTCGCCTTTGTTTCTCTCAGTGCTGTTGATTGCTGCCGTACTTAGGCATCGGAAAACCCTTAACCTGAAGCTTTGACCTTTTTTCACGGATAGGTGTATAGCCCCAATCGCCTGTAAAATAAAATCTTTTAAGCAAGGTCAAACCAAATACGAAATAGAAACTAAATGTGGAAACGACATAGAACAGCAATTTTGACAGTAATCATAGTTAACATTTTGTTGGTGATGTTTTTTGTTTATATCAATTACAGCGTGTGGAATTATTTTAACAGCAATTTTAACAGCAATAACAACCTCGGCACAATTCAGATGAATCCAACTTGGATTTCGGGTTACATTGCAGGTTATCTAAGCAAGGGCAACTTTATACCCACTGGTGATTTCCTTTCAGCGCCTAACCTTCCTTTCTGGCTATTCTTCGTCTCAACAGCAATAAATCTAATCTTCATATTCTATTTCGTATTAAGCAGTGAAACAAAGCAGAACCCTTCTCAGAATGCCCCGACCAGTTGAAATATAACCGTTCTCAGGGTGTTCTCAAAAAGAACAGGCTAAGGGTCGTGGTGTTCTTGGGGGAGTATTATTAGGCGCTTCGGCTAATAGATGAGTGGTGAAAAACCAAATGGTTGAAAAAAAAGTAATCTTATGTGCAGTACTTGCAATAGCTATTGGAATCGCAACAGTCATACCAATGGAATACATGATGGCGGCCCAAACAAAAGGAAATGCTGACTTGGCAAACGCTCAAGTTGTATCAACGCCTTGGTTCAACGTTAATGTTACATATGCTTATGTTAACCTTGACCAAAGTGGCTCAAATGGCACAGCGTCATGGGACGGCGTTGAACTCAATGGACTTGCAAACGTCACATTGACCCCTGCTGGCATGGCTCTCAAAGGTGCAGACGCAAAAATAGAATACTATCAGTTCCAGATCTCCTCTGACCAAGGACCAATCGCCAACGTAACCTACTCCGTCTGCTCAACCATAGAGGAAATAGGCTCTCATGGAAGCATAAACAACATTCCAGGCATTCCAGGCGGAGGCTATATGGCAATAACAGGTTATGGTCCAGGCACCAGCTACACCTTTGCAAACGGTGTCACATACAACGGCATTCCAAACTACAACGGCTACTCCGGTGGATCAGGAGGCTTTACTGTATTCGTATATAACACCACCAGTACGCCAGGAGGACCAACCAACCAAACTTCTACTCAAGGATTCATCAGCTCATACATAGCAAGCTACAACGGAAACCAAAACCAAGCAGTAACTGAACTTAGAAACGCTAAAACATTAAGCATCGACGTAACCAGAATAGGCTCAGTCAGCTACAACGGCAACGTCACGGTCAACATGGGACCAAGCAACCAAGTCCTGCAACATATAGTGCTTACAAAAGATGGCAACGCATTTATTTACGGAACATGTAACCCAACGTTCCCAGTTCCAATCGAGAGCCCATCAAACCCCACCGGAGCTTGGCAAACAACGTATCCATAGGTTGTTGGCATAAAGTGGCTAACGACGAACTCGAAGGCAACACATTAAACGTCTACGCATATGTAGTTCACGCAGCTAAGCCAGTGGGAACAAGAGAGGTAACAAGAGGAGCAAACATTAGCAGTACAAGCGTTGCGTCCAGGCAATTGCAGAAACTTGAAGACATGGGCTTAATCGAAAGAAACGAGTTATGGCGATTACATCCTAAAGGAGAAAACAAACATCAACGGGCACGTCTGGGTTGGACGAAACCTCGTACCACGATTGATGTTCTACTCCCTATTTTTTCTCGGAGCTTTCGCAGCCGAGATAACAATAATACTCCTAAGCGCACTAATAAAGGGCTTTGTGGTTCAAGTCAGCTTCTACTTCTTAACGGGCATGACTGGCGTTGCTATGGCTCTCTTCCTGCTTGAGGGAGTCGAGTTATACCGTAAGCTTAACCCAAAGTATTGATACCGTCACGGAAAAGCCCATGCAGTTACGCTACTGACGCTAATGACACTATTTCCCCTACTCTTCTGATGGCTAGACATTTTTAAGCGGATTCTATGTAAGAAAATAGCAAATAAAAAAAAGGGGAACGCAGAAGCGAAAAATCTACTGTTGACATCAAAAGCCGAAGCCTAGACCAAACTAGACTATGACCAAATTTATAACTAAAAGATGAATTGACTTATCAAAAAAAGGAAGGATACAGTATAAATGCCCTTCTGGAAGAGTGAGTCCTTCGACTGCGCCAACTTATGCTATAAAAACTACTAGATTTTTTATCCCCTTTTCTTTTTTTGTTTGATCCTTAGGGTGCAGGAAGCGTGGCCGTAGGCCGCTTTGGGCAGTGAGTTATCATTTTGCAGATCACGTTGTTTTTGGAGTGACTATCATTCCTAACACTAATCCACTGGGAAATGATTCTTCTCCACTTGCATTAACAGGGTTACCTATGTTAACGCTAAGCGTATACTGGCCTAATGGCGCATTTGGCGCTAACTTGATTGTGAGAATGGTTGAGTTAGACATGTTTGGCTGCAGAGCCACCTGATTAGGGCTAAAAGAGTAGTTGAAGGCTTGTTGCTGAATAAGCGCTTGACCATTTTGCTCTACCTCGGGAAAGTCATTATCGTAATTTATGGTGCTATTGTAATAAATTACTGTCAGATTTTCCATCGGTACGTTTATCGTTTGATTAGTCTCTGATGAAATCGTTATATTTACCTGCAACGGTAGCCCTTGCGAAACATTATTGAAATACCACGCGAATCCAGGAACTTCTGTAACTCCTGGGTTTAGAACGGTTACATAACTTGCTACATACCATGGGGGATTCAAAATTTGACCTGGCATAAATGGGGGTTTACCAGTGTTGAGCGTGTTGTTAGCTATTATTCCAGCGCTTATAGCAACTATCGCAAGAAAAGCCAAGATTCCAGCTTTAGCCGCCTTGTTCACTTTTATCGAGCCCCTTTCTGCTTTAGGGATTAGATAATAAACGTAACAGAATATTTAACGCTTCATAATGGAACGGCTATTACACTGTTCTTCTCAAGAGGCTTGTCCAGTTTTCTGGGCATTACTTATTTCTGAAGATAAGTGTGACTTACATTTCTAAGCAGTGCATATTGTCGATGATGGTTAGGCTACCGTTCTAAAAGATAGGTTAAAGAGCAAATTCAAGCTGAAGTAAATAGGGTGAAATAAGTGCGAGGGCTTTCCCACAGACCGGTGGGGATTGCTGTCCTTTGATGGAAATCGTTGCTGTCTCGGCGATTGTAGTCTATCATTTTGAAAGTCAACAAATTAAGAATGGAAACATTAATTCTTTTACAAATAGAAGGCACTCTGTCAACGCCGTCAAATCCTGCTACTACAACCACAGATGCATCTCCAATCTCAAAGGATAAGGCGACGTGTGGCGAAACGTTTTATGGCGCTGGAAAGGCTCCAAGCCAACCAAACACTAATTCATAGTGATCTACATCGTGTTGTTGAGTTGTAGTCATGTATATATTAAATGATAAAGTTTCGCCGTTGCTCAAGCCCTGTTGATTATAATTAGGGTGTGAATCAGGCGGGATGAACTCTTGAGCATTTATCTGTGTGCCGTTCTTATCATATTCTTTAGCGATCAGAATAAACCACGCATACCCTGTATTATCTTGAGTCAAGTTGTTTGGTGGAGGTTGTTGAGGTGTGTAGTCATTTCTGACTGTTACATTTATTATGAAGCAGGGAGTTCCGTCGTATTTGCCGTAACTTGAATTTGCTGACAACAGATAGATGCTACTGTTAACTATGTAACTAGGCGCTGGAGGTTCAACAACTGCTGCAGAAGGGCCTACACTAGCTGTTGAATTCGCAGTTAACTGCAAGAAAACAACTATTCCTGTTACAATTACTATCACCATAACAACTATAATTTCGAGAGTTCTCCTTCGAAATTTCATGTTAATGATTCGCCCGTCTTTTCTTTTCTACACTATACTATAAGTCGATTCTTATTTATGCAGCTTTAGAACGAGGTTGTCAATGAACACGCGGTTATGTTCGTAGATTTTAAAGCGTATTCGGTGCCCTGGCTATTATCCTTACACGAAACGATACGCCGTCAGCAGTGCTTTGTAAACGCCTCTAACCGTCTTACCTAACAAAGCCATAAACAAGCCCTTCCTAACATTTAGGTAAGAAAGTCCCTCTCACTCCACATCAAGGGTCTTTAGTTAATTTTGGAAGCTCTTGCTGATTTAAAACCTTATAAGCCGAAAGCATCCAAATAGAATTTGGGGCACTAAAATGTTTCAATATTCATACGCAGCCCAATCAGGAATACCAACGCTGCAAGAACATTTGGAGCTGCCTGCTAAAACCAAGAAATGTTTCAATAAAAAACTCTTCATCCCTCTAGTCGCCGCGACAGCAATCATAGTCGTGATTGTTGCGCTTTTGCTCCCTTCGGGATCTGCAACTATACAGTTAAACGTCAACTACAACGTCGGCGAAAAAATGATCTACAACACCACGGATACTACAACGTTATTGAATTTACCAAGCGGTAGCAACCTCCAACCCGAAAACAGCACCACCACCAGCACTGGACAGGAAATCATGGACGTACTAAGCTTTGACGGACAAACATACACGATTAACGATACAGTCACATTGACCATTGAAGGTCTAACTAACCTAAACAACCTTAACAGACCATTCAGCATCTCTACAACTGAAGAAATCAACAGAACAGGCTACGAAGAGAGATTCTTAAGCTTCCTAAACACAACTACACAGCTCCCATCAAACGAATTAAACAGCAACCAAGATCTTGAGCAATTGCTAAGTGTACCCGAAGTAAAAGTTGGCGACACGATAACCATACCAGAACAATCTTTGCTAGGAAACTTATCCTCAGCAAACTTGGAAGTAACGGGGTATCTGACAATGACATTCAAGGGCTTTCAGGATTTAACTGTACCTGCTGGAACCTTCAGGGTATTTGAAGTAGACTTAGTAAGCCATGACGTATCGACAACCATGAAACTGCAGCTGCCAGAAATCACCCCAGAACCGACTCCACCCCTAAACTTATCTTTGACCTATGTTGGAAACTCACCAATTCCTCAACAATCTATCACTCCGCATTTAGCCACTTTTACATCAACATCGACCTCGAATATGACTGAGCAGACTTTCATAGAAGTCAACACCATGCGGCTAATCCAAACGACATCAGACGATACATTCATCACCCAAACACCAAATGGGAACTACACATCGATCTCAATAAGCGCGGAGACCCTCAATCAAGATATTAACCCATAGAAACTTTTTAGATTGCGCTTGTGGCCACGCTCTGTGCTTCACCTCTAATGTCATTTGCAATGGTGCCTTTCTGCCCGTTCTTAACGCTATAAGCCGTTAAGACAAGGTTGCTCACCCCAATGAGAAGCATGAGACTCAAGTTATCACGAATTTAGGAACACGCATGCGAGCGCCTTTTGCGGTCGCTAATGGTCAGGGCTGGGTCTGATAGACGTATTCGTAGGAAGATGGCAGTGGGCATTGTGGATCAGCGTAGACGATGTCAGTTCTCAACCCGTGCTGCTGCAGAACCGTTTGCATAAGATTATAATATTGCACGGTTGCGTTGTCTGGCTGAAAGATTCCCCAAATATGGTCTGTCGGCCACCTAGCCCCCCAACCATAGTCTGCCGGTAAAACAAGCACCGCGTCAGCTTTGATTGAGCCTTGAGTTATCTTGTGGTTTACAGCATCGTCCCAGAAGGTCTGCATTGAATTGAAGTCTTGTTGGGTTATAGTGCCATAGGCGGATTGGTTGTTAGGGTAGTAATCGAATACGATTATGTATTTGGCGCCGCATTCATATGAGTCAGTCATTTGACTGAGTATGTTAGTTGAGTTATCAAGGTAGGGAGGTTGCTGGTATTTCCAGGTTATTATAGTTCCCCACTCTTTGCCCTGCAGTGTGGCTGCTCCCCTAATGAATGCAATCTGCTGCGTAACCGACAGATTCCACCCTAGTTGCCCTAGCACAACATCGTATCCTGAGAGATAATCGAACCAGAAAAACGCATAATCCGAAGTGAAAACCTTGGCTCCGTTAGTTTTAATAAAGTCGATGCTGCTTTGGTCATTTTCCTCGAATCTTTGGGCAGTGTCTGCGAGACTGTTAAAAGGACGGCTGGAGTTGAGCTCTTGGTAGCTTGTATAGTCGAAGTCGGCTAGCCCATTTGTGGCCTTTACAATTTGGATCGTGCCGTTGGGGTAGAAGGTGGCTTCGTTATCGATGTTTGAATTGCTGGTTGGGTCGGGCTGGTAGAGGTTGATGTCGCCGTTCATTTCGTACTGGATGATGACGCCGTCCGGTTTCTGGACGACGATGTCTCCGTATTCGGTTTTGGTGATTGTGTCGCTTGTGGCTGAATCATTAAAGTAGACGTAGGAGTCAAGCATTTTTCCGCCTGGTTCGTCGCCGTAGTAGACACCTAAAAGATGGCTTCCCCACCGCTGTTCGGCGCTGACGAGCCAAGCCGCGAAGGTCGATGGCACGTAGGCGCCAAAGTAAGGCAGGAAGTACATTCCCGCCGCTACAGCGTAGTCACCAAGCTCGTTGACGCTGTTGAAATCCTGCTCTAAAACTCCTGACTGTAACACAAAAAGGTTCGCGTAACCTTTCACCTTATCAACCAACTGTTCACCCTGCGCCACAGAGTTGCCGCCGAAGGACACACCAACAAACGTGTTCGTGAGCTTCTGGTCAGGTCGGTTCGTGTTGAGTATGACAGCGACCAGGGCAACGGTGATGATTGCCACGAAAAGCATTCCAGCAAGCGTTCGATTCATCCTGAGTCCCAAAGTAGAATATATCAGGCAGTTGAAGATAAAATTTTTCAAATTGGCGCTCGGAAAAAAGGAAGTCGCCGCAAAGCAGGGTTCCAAGAGGTAGCAAACCTGCGTTTAACTGAGACGCTTGCTTGGACAAATGTACAACAGATTTCGGTTCCATGACCCTTCTGGGAAAAATTAAAATAAGCAAAGTTGCTATAGCACAAGTGAAGGCTTGGCTGATGTTAAGTCGCTTTCAGAAAGTCTTACTTATCAGCTTATTAGTCAGCGGGATGCTTCTCCCCGCAGAGGTTTCTTTCGTTTCATCCGCTCAGGGCAACATATTCATAAACAGCATGTCCACCAGCAAGGTCGGGCAAATCATTCAATCAGGAGGACAAGTAAACCTCTATTTGGGCTATGTAATGTGGGCAACTGACGCCTCTACGATGTACCTGTTCATGAGTACAGATAACTCACCAACGATTACGTCAGGCGACTTCGTCTATACTCCGCAATTGACCATCGCCAACGTGGAATCCGCGACAGGGACAACTAGCTACAGCGACAACGACGGCGGTGCATGGGTCGTTGGCAACGGCTGGGTCAACGGCACAATAGCACAAAATCTTGCCTTGGGAAACTACTATATTAAAGCTTTCGACCAAAGCAGCAGCAGTAGCGAAGTCGCGGTAACGGACACCTACATCACCGTCAACACGAAAACATACAATTCAACCCTGAACATTAGTCCATCGGCTGGACCAGGAGGCGTTACGATTCAGTTCACAGGCTCCAGTTATCCGCCAAACGCTCAAGTTGCAATTTCGTACTACAACCCCACTTTTGGAACTTGGAACCTGATGACTACAACAACCGCTAACCAAACGGGAAATATCATCGCCACGTCCCAAGCTCCTGACCTCCAGAAATCCCTCCCAAGCGGCGACTCCCCTCAACAGTTCAACCAGATATCCTATAGCGCCTCGGTCAACTCAATCGTCTACGCCACCGCCAACTACGACGAATATGAACGTGGCTTGTCCATGGTGGGAAATGCGGTCGCCAATGGACTGTACGGCAACGGCACTAACTTGGTCACCACAGTCAAAGTTATGCCGGGAGATAGCCTGACCATAGCTGGTCAATGGTTCTGTCCAGGCATAGTCTACATCAGATGGGACGGGTCGCAGGTCGTTGGCACGGTCACGGCTGACCAATGGCAAAATGCAACAGTCCTAGGCACCACCGCTGCGGGCACAAATGGCACTTTTGAAACCACGGTGACTATTCCGCAGGCGGAGACAGGTGACCACTACATCCAAATCGAGGACTCACAGACATGGATGGTTGTAACCGTCTTCCTCAGCACCGGAACCCTCTCGGTTACGCCAAGCAGCGGTCCAGGAGGTGCCACCGTCCAATTCACGGGCACACTTTACCCAGCATCAACCGCAGTGAACTTCACCTACTTGAACCCGACCTACGACACCTGGGATTATATGGCGACAACCACGTCGGATTCTTCAGGTAACATCGCCCTAAGCTGCCAGATGCCGGACTTACAATACGTGTATTCACAAGGCGACTCAGGCTCAGAAAATGCGAGCTTAGGTGCTCTATCATTTATGACAGAAATCAACGGCGCGGTATGGGCCTACGTAACCTACAACGAGCAGTACCGTGGCTTAGAACAAGTTGGCAACGCGATTGCCAGTGGACTCTATGGCAACGGAACTAACCTGGCGTCAAGCGTCACCGTGACTCCAGGCAGCAGTATTGTCATCTCAGGCGAAGGCTTCCATCCAGGCATCATTTACATTCGATTCGACGGTTCAGCATTCGTCGGCACCGTAACTGCAAGCCAATGGCAATCTGCCCAAATCTTAGCTTCAACAGCCGCCAGCGCAGGAGGCGACTTCTCAACCTACGTGACGATTCCCACAGCGCAGGCGGGTTCCCACTTCATTCAGGTTGAAGACTCCCAGACATGGATGGTTGTAACCATAAACGTGGCAGGCTCAACGTCGCCTACACCGACGCCGACTCCATATCCGTCGTCAACTCCAACGCCCACTCCAAGCCCAACAGCAATCCAGACACCAAGTCCAACTCCAGCATCAAAACTGCCATCCCCGAATTTATCTTTCTGTTGCATAAGTTCTACGACAACTTCTGGATTTAACGTTCAAATTCAGGGTTCACTAACATATAATGGAGTAGGCTTATCTGGTGCTGGAATACAGCTTTCTGGCAGCGTCACAGGCGGAGTCACTTGGCAAGACTTAACTTACGTAAACACAGATAATAACGGAAGTTTCACGTGCGTGTGGACCCCTTCTGTTTCAGGAAATTATGGCATTAAGGCAACGTGGTCAGGCAACAGCGACTATTCAAATGCAAGTGCAGAATACAACTTTGCAATTGCCCCTTTCAACAATCAAGAACAAAATGTCTTTTCTGCAACTTCAAATTCAACGCTTACAAGCTTAACGTTTGACTCAACAACAAATGAGTTAAGCTTCGGCGTCTCAGGACCTTCAGGAACAACAGGAGTGACGACGGTTTGCATTCCACAATCACTTATTCCCGATATTTCAAAACTCACTGTAATGTTAGACGGCACATCAATTAATTATACTTCAATTTCGGAAGGCAATGTTTGGCTAATAACTTTTATTTATCATCACAGTAGCCACACCGTAGTTATAGCACTCGGGGTGTCCACTGTTCCGGAGTTTCCAACGTTGATAATTCTGCCACTTTTTGCAATAGCCATACTGCTATCAACTGTATTTATCAGAAAGAGAATACCCAAAAAGAACATTACTTTTCTTGATTAACCTTGAGCATTTTAGCCTATTTCTAAGCTTTTCAGATTTAAGACTTATCTACTCTAAATAGCGAGGTTCTTAACCCTTGAATGCACTCGGCAATAGCACTGCACGCTTTTTGCGTCAAGAAATCTTTACAAGAACCCTTTTATCGAAAACCGTCTCTAAGACTAAATATGCGTAGTATCAGCAGAGTTTCTCGTTGCTTCTTATTCTTATCTTAGCTGTGTCAAGTCTAATAATGGCTAAACCAGCGTTTGCTCAGACACCATCGCCTACGCCAACTCCTGTTTCAACGCTCTCTCCAACCCCAGTACCAACCACAACTCCAACTCCAACGCCAACTCCAGTGCTGACTGCAACCACACCTGAACCACCAGTGCCAACCGAAACCCCTTATCCAACGGTTCATAGTTCAACGTTGCAAGTTCCACAATTTACAATTCAACTTGGTAACCACTCGTACGAGGTACCACCAGTTACCACCACTACGACAAACCCGTACACGGGACAACAAACCACAACTACCCAACCTGGTTATTATGTGGAAAACGAAACTATTGACTTCACCATTGTCAATCAGCCTCACACTTCAGTATTTGTCCCAGAATACTACGGAATAGACCTGTACTATGACATACGCTACAAAGGGCATTTTGAAGATACCTGGACTGAACTTTACACATATGATGAAGATGAAAACATATTGCCAACCGCAACAAATTCCACATACACCTTAATTTCAATTCCCCAAAGCTATCCTTTTGACGCTCAAGTAGATTTTCAGATTCGAGCAATAAACGGAACTATCACTTCAGACTATCCAGGTATTAACCAACCTTTTGCCTATTGGACATATCAATCAAGCGGCTGGAGCAACATCGAAACAATAAACGTAACCGATGGTTCAGTTACTATTACGCCATTCTCCAATCCAACGCCTATCCCGACTTCAATTTCAACGTCCAGCCCAACACCAATGCTGTCACCAACATCTACTTCAACACCTTCGCCAACGCCTACCGTCCCAGAGTTTCCAGCTTTGATGATTCTGCCACTTTTTGCAGTAGTAATTCTGCTATCAATTGTAGCAAGAAAGAGAAATAGCCTTAGAAATGTCAGTGATTGAATGAATAAAAAAATAATAGCTCTATCAATTTTGATAGCTATACTTTTCGTAAGTGCGATTGTAGGAACGGTATTTTATTATAACGACAAAATAGCTAATAAAAACAGCCAAATTTCAAACCTTAAAAGTCAAATAAAGTATTTAACTTCTGCAAATCTTACAACTGCGTTATTGATAACTGAAATACCTTATATTCAATTTCCTTATGGTGGTCCACCACCTGATAATTTTTTCTTCCCTGATGACCTTCTCATAAATGGTTCAGTAACTAATGAAGGAGGCTCTGTAGCGTTTAACACTGGATTACATGTTGTTGCTTATGCTTCCAATGGAACATTAGAAGTAAACATGACTGTTCCTTTGATTGACGGTAGAAAGGTATTCGGAACGGACGCTGCAACGGACGCTTTTGTTTCAAGTTATTACAAAGATTACTTAGGCACGTTACAACTTGGGTATTTAGTTAGCGGGCAGACTGTAACCCTTGATATAAATATTTATCACGAAGGCACTGCTTCTAATTGGAATGCGACAGCGGTGTGGGACAAATTCTCCATAATCATCAAGTTTCTTTCTATTCTACAAAGTACATTAAACGGCTAGGGCTATTAACGAGTTCATTCAAGGGTTTAAAATGTATTAACTAAGGTCTAATTATTGATTGAAAGGTGCTAAGTACTGATTTTTCATTTGATTCAATTTCCCATAAATCAGTTCCATGCTTGAAAGTAAATTATCTTTCCCACATCACATAATATCGGGACAAGGCAGCTCGCTAAAAGTTATATGTTCTAAAGTATAGAATTAATAATAACAGTTCTTCCATCTTTGGTTAGTGATCTTCAGATGCAAAAAGGGATTAGGAAACACGCATGGCGTTACGTAATAGTGGCAGTTCTTATCGCTGTAGTGTTGGTTTCGCTTTACTATCAATTTGGCTACCTGCCTCAGAAGCAAAGCGGAACGTCTTCCAAGGAAACCGTTGGTTCAGATGGGGGTCCTAACATCGCTAGTTCGACTCCTGCCGTCTTCGCGACGTTGTCTTTTTCGAACGAGACTGGTTTCGAGACGACTGTCTATCCGACTTCAGGAACGATTGAATTTGTTCTGTCGCCGAACAGCGTGGGTGAATTTACGGTCACGTACACGGGAATCGCCTCCAACGATTTGACGATGTCTTTCTTCACGAATCCAGTTTCCGTGTCGAATGGCACGCTTGGAACTGGCTCAGGATTGAGTGTTACTGAATCAAGCATAACAAGGGTAAGCATGTATCAAGTGGTTGTTAACTATACTGTCACTTCGGGAGGGTCAGATGGGCTATACGTGCTTGGACTGCCTTCAACGTTTCTCAGCACCATTGTTGACGTTGGAACCCAACCCTACACTGGACCTCTAACATGGCTTAACGGAACTTTTAGTTAACGCACGCCGAGTGCTACTCAGGCCCTATTTTACGTATTGAAGAATAATCGCTATCGTTGATTACTTACAAAGTTTTGGGCCGCATGGTCCCCCTTCGGAACCAAACATGACCGAATAGGACATCGAAAGCCCTGTTCTAAAGCATGGTGTTAAATATGGCTAAAGGTTGTAGTTTTACAAAGAAGAAATAATGGGTTGATTCGCTGAAAGCTTAAAGTGAGTTCGATGAGAGTCGGCGCAATAATAATCATTGTTTTAATAGTGATTGCGTCTGTATTGGTCGTTGTGTTAGAAATAAATCTTAAGAAACCAACTTCAAACGGAATCCCAGGGCTTCCTTCAAGCTATGTACTGCTAGACAGCCCCCAGGATACTTTAATGGAACTAAGCTCTTTCTGGTTTCAGCCAAATACATGTATGGAACGCATAATGGGCAAGCATGTTTTATAATATATGCCACGGTTAGAAATGACTATACCGCACAACAACCGCCTCCAATGGATAACTTCGGTAGTAACAGTTCAGGCACTGTTTATTTTGGCTTGACAGCAAAGCTTTACGGTCAGAATGGGCTGATTGCGACAAGGGATGTGACGAGCCCTGGGTCAGAGCCATTGGGGGTTCCTGAAATCGGTCTGGACAGCGGTCAAACTTATACATACCAGATAGATATGGCTACCTCAAACGCACAAGCTAATGTTGACAACTACAGCATTATCCTTATTGACATAGCGGGTTATCCTATCCCATGAGCAAATCAAATTGGTGCTTTATGCATATGAACAGATTACTAAGGGTCAGATGCATTCTTCTCGCAATCTTCTTTTTGTTTTGTGTTATTGCATTATTGTATCTGCCAGTTCGAGCGCAGACAGTGACTGCGACAATACCCGTTGGAAAGGCTCCTTTTGGCGTGGCTTTCACACCCAACGGAGCATACGCCTATGTTACAAATCAAATCAGCGGCACCGTGTCAGTCATAAACACAGCTACGAATACGGTGACAGCTACGGTAACTTTGGGCAGCTTCCCCTATGCTGTAGCTGTTACTCCTAACGGTGCATACACCTATGTTACAAATGTCGGCAATAACACGGTCTCAGTGATAAGCACCGCTACGAACACGCTGGCAGCAACAATAACCGTTGGAAACGACCCTACAGGCGTAGCTGTTACGCCCAACGGCAAACTTGTCTATGTCGCAAATGAGGACGCATTGAGTAACAACAATTCGGTCTCGGTGATAAGCACAGCTACAAACACGGTAACGGCAACAATATCCGTTGGAAGAAGTACTTCCAGCGTAGCTGTTACACCTAACGGTAAATATGCCTATGTTACAAGTTACTCCAACGGTTCGGTATCGGTGATAAACACGGCTACGAATACGGTGACTGCTACGATTCCCGTTGGACCCTCGCCTTTGAGTGTAGCTATATCCCCAAACGGCAAATACGCCTATGTTACTCACGACATTGCAATCGTCGATTATGTCTCGGTGATAAGTACGGCTACGAACGCTGAGACAGCAGAGGTAACCGTTGGAGGAAACGACACACAATATGTAGCTTTTACACCCAACGATGAATATGCGTACGTCACAGTTTTGCCAGCTGTGCCAGAAATGCCAGCATTTGCAACTTTTGGCAACGGTACAGTTTCGGTTATAAACACAGCCACGAATACCTTGACGGCGAACCTATCAATTTTAGGCGAGCCTCTTGGTTTGGCCATTTCGCCCAATGGTGGATACGCCTATGTTACAAGCATGGCAAACGGCGGTGGCGGCACAGTCTCGGTGGTCAGCACACCCGCCCCAACTGCTGTTCAAGAGTTTCCTGCCCAATCATTTATAATTACGGTGGTTGTGTTTATGATAATATTCTTGTCTGTGGTAATTATTGCACAGAAGAGAATAACCCATAAAATCCAACTTGGCCAGAATTCTTTAAACTGTCTTTTAGAACAGCGTTTCCATCATAGACATAATATTCACTTGCTTGTCCAGAAAACTGGATTTAGATTTTTGTCGCTATTTTGACAAATTATAAAAAGAAAGCAAGAAATCTTAACCGTTGGTTACTTTGTGAGGTCACATAAAAATTTTTTAAAAAAGATAAGAGAAAAAGTTGCTGCAGTATCGGCTATATTGTTTGATTCCAATAGTAAACATCTTTGTATCGCCCCGCAACTGGGTAGGCGGGATCCTCGTAAACAATGTCCAATTTGGAGCCGTATTTGGCAAGAGACGCCTGTATGGCATTCCAAACCTGTTGCGAACTGTTGTCGGCTTGCCACAAACCCCAAATAGTGTCGCTTTGGCTTCTCAGACCCGAACCGTAATCGTTAGGCAAAACTAACGCGTCCTGGCCTGTTACATTGTTGGTTACTTTGGGATTTTGCACAACATCCGTCCAGAACTTTTGAATTGAGGCAAACTGCTCGTCTTGCAAAAGTCCCGTGCCATTGCCGCTTGGCGAGTAGTTAAACACGACAGCGTAGTTAGCGCCATCTTCGTACGCCTGTCGCATCTCATTGTACATCTGCGTGCCGTTTTGCAGGGTAATCGACGAACGATTAGCCCATTCAATCATTACGCCCCAATTCTTATCCTGCATGTCGGCGGCACCCCTAACTAAAGCTAAAGTCTGGGCGTCGGTTTGCGTTCCAAATAACTCGGCAAAAACAGTGTTGTAACCGCCCAAGTAGTCAAACCAGTAAAGACCATAGTCTGAAGTGAAAAGTTTCACGTCTGATTGGTTACCGATTGAGCTTAGGGTTTGATGCTCTGTGCCCACAAACACATTTGCCGCTTCAGAGTAAGTTTGAATGGGGTCTGTGTTCCAAAGCTGTGAGTAGGGTTCAAACTGGGAAATATTGCCTGGGTCGCTTATAGGTTGGTTAAAATTTGTGACGTAAGTGGCGTTTGGGTACCCAGTCATTACGGTTTCGGTTCCGTTGATGACTTCCCCATTCGGTTGGTAAGTTATCTGATCTTCGTAAACAAATACATGCGTGCCGTTAGGGTAGGTTGAAGTTTCATCTGGTGAACTGGTGATTGTGCCGTTTGGATAGTAATTGATAGAAGCGTTCTTGGTGACAGTTACGTTGCTGATGCCGTTGACTGTCTCGTTAGTGGTTGAATCAATCGAAGTATATATTTGTCCTGAAGGCCAGAACTCCACGAAGTCGCTAGAATTGTCGTAATTAACCGTTAAGGGCGCACCTATTTGCTGCTTTGTTATCATCTCGTTGTTGACGTAAAGGTTTACGAAGGAATCAAGCATTTTCCCGCCTGGCTCGTCGTCATAGTATATTCCTAAGAAGTGGCTACCCCAACTTGCCTGAGCACTTTCAATGAAAGAAGGCACGTTGATTGTGGGGATGCCATTGGCGAAGTACACTATAATGTTTAATCCCGCGTTGACAGCGTAACTGCATATCTGGTTCAATGCGGTGCCGTTATCCATTAAGGGCCCAGATGTCACTACAAAAAGATTAGTGTAATTCTTGACCTTGTCAATCAGCTGCTCGGCTTCAGTGACGTTATCGCCACCGTAAGTGACACCGACGTAAAACGGCTTCTTACTAGCCACCTGACCTGAAGAGTGATCGTAGCTTTCTATGGCAACAAACGCCGAAACAACAATGACCACGATTAAACCAAGAGACAAGACTATTGCCAAGCCCTTTTTCATGTCAAGACCTCATCTTTACATGCGACACTATCACTCGAATTTTCTGCCTATTTCCTTCTGTAACGCGAGTTTAAATGCTTTGGGATGTAGTGGGTTCGCCTTAACAAACTTCATTTGTTGCTTTCAAAACGAAAGATAGCTTAGGGTTACTTGCGTATTCACAGTCTTCTGTGATGGGGAAATGTTATTGACTTATCTAAAAATTAATTTTTTCCTTAGATTTGGTTCTGCTTATTTCTGGCGGATTGTACCATTTCCAAATTTTATCCGCTAAGTCCTCGGAATATCCAGAATTGGCAAGACCCTCTTTAACGAGCGTTCCGAAGGCGCGTTCTGCTTTTTGCCGTTCTTTCGCCGCATAGCGTTTCCAAAGTTAGGGCTAAAAATAAACATTGTGAACGGCTAATCTTATCAGTAGATACGTACAACATAAATACATAAAAGATAGTCGCCGAACCCGGTTGGATGGGGGTAATCATTAAGTGAATAAATGGAAAAGGAGAATGCTTTTCCCATTTCTCACTTAGTTGTTGTTTATCTTAGAGGGAGGCTGCATTTTTGCTCGCAAAGTTCGTTTGCCACAGCAAGTCCACCTGAACGTTTGCCGATGACAACTTGAGCAGAATCGCAAGTGGTCTGCGAACTCTGGATTCTTCAAACCCTTCTTGGCGAACTTACTCATGTACTTCACCCCACCGTTTGGTGCTTATACTTCCGTTCCGTTAGTCAACCTCTAAATAGGAAATAAGGACAAAAATACCGCGATTGCCAAGAGCAGTGTGAATAGAGTCGGAAGCAAGAATGGTCGCTTCTTTATACTCACCGAAAATACACCAGCCCAACCTAACGCTAAACAAACAATTCCTACGGGATATAATACCCAGGAAAACAGCACCACGGGATTACTAAGTTGAACCAGTAAGGAGGAAGAAGTAAAACTCGAAGGAAATAAGTGAAGTGAGGAAATAAGGGCACTAGCCAAGCCCATGGCCGAGCCGATGGCAATAGCATAATACGACTTTTTGAGTAAGCTGGTCAACGCTGACCATTTAGGAAGACCCAGAAATACCATTAATCCACCTGCAAATGCTGCAAACGAAAAATACACAGCATAAGGCGCAATTAGCGAATCGTATTGTATTATAGTTATTTTCTCTTCCTCAAACACCAAAAAGATGTTGAAGAATATACTAAGAGCTAACAATGTTAATCCAGCTATCAAGCAGGGTCTTCTTAGTTTAATAGGATCAGATTGTGTAGAATGCGCATTCAATGTCATACCAACCACTGCAAAAGTGATTCCGACAACAAATATTAGTGGAAATAACTGTTGGCTGTTAAAAAGAAAACTGGAGCCAGAAGCATATGCTAACCCGTGATAAAGATATAAAACCATTAGAAAAACCCCGACACCTGATAGTAATACACCGCTAGCGCGGAAAAATATAGGAGCTAACGGGGTTGGGCGCGACAGATTTGCTTTGACTGTTTTTTCGGGTCGTTGAGGCTCTTGAGGAAGCCAGCCTCGAATACGGTCTCTCAAGTAATTTATCACGTTCATGTTTTTATCTCCGGAATTAGTTTACAAAAAATTTCGTGAGCCAACTTGGCAGGGTGAATTGATGCCGCTTTAGGTATTTCTATGCCTTTTTCTTTGGCGAGGTCGAGCAGGTAGGTTTGGGTTTGTTTTAGGAATTGTGTGTTTGTGACTTCTTCGGGGTTGTCGTGCCAGTACCAGACCTTTACACCGTTGTTGGTGGTATAGGTGATTATGGCTTTGCGTTTAAGATCGGGGTGGTAACCCAATAGTATGCCTTCTTTGGGGTATAATTTTATGATTTGGAGGTCGTTGGCTTGGGCGATGTCTAAGAGGGTTGTGGATAGTTTGGCTTCTGCGACTAGTTTAGTTTGGTTAACGAATTGGCGGGTGGTGTTTAGTTTTTCCGCGATGGTGACGACGGAGAAGCCTTTGCTTATCAGTGCCCAGACGGCTTTTTGTTTTTGGCTAAGTGGGGCTGTTAAGGTGCAGTTTGGTCGCATACACATTCAAGTAAACACTTAAGTATTTACAAATATTTAAGATTTACCATCCGTAACACCGCGCTAAAGTTATCCCACGTGTAAGGATAAGAAGCAGGGCGCCAACGAGTACTAACCCCGCCGTAATCTATGAACAGAATCGCGTGTTCGTTGAGGAAACGAAGAATTTACCCGCTTTTTGTGTCAAGAAATCTTTACGAATAGATTTTTATTCTAAAAGGGACAAAACAAGTGCCAACATGAAACTACCGAAAATCAACGCTCAATTTACAACAGCTGGAGTAGTTCTCATTATATTCGGGACTCTGTTTCTGCTTGAAGCATTAGAGCCAAAATTTGAACCCTATAACTTATTTTCTGCATTTTTAATGTACTTCGGAAGTCTAATTTGTATTGCAATAGGTAGCTTACTTATTGCTCTGAGCTTTACAGCTATAACAAACACTATAAAGAAAACTTTACTAAAAAGTGACGAAATAAGTGAGTGGCTTAAAGGAGCTATCTTTCTTAATATTCTATTGTTTGTTCTCTACATATCGTTTGATGCTTTGGCATGGTTTAACATGGGAGGTATAATTTCGTTTAGTGGATACAATCCAACATACAACTTTTTGACAAATACCTTTTACATATTCCCTTTATCAGGTGCTGGTACTGGCACTTTCTTTTTCCAAAATACGCCTTTATGCTTTTTCTTAGTAGCATCCATTGTAAGCATTGTTTTCATCTGTATAATGATGCAAAAAAGCAAAAACAAGAGTAATAACTACCCGAGAAGTGTTTGGTTGAATGTACCTATGGCTGTTTTGCTTAACGTTCTTTGGATAATTACGTACATGGGGTTGGATGATTTCGTATGGTATAACATGACAAACGGACACACAATAAATTCACATTATGGTTTATGGGTAAGCTCCTTCACAATAAATTATGGAAATACTCTAACCTACACCAATATACCTTTACTAATTTTTGTTTTAACATTAATCCTGAATGGGTTGATAGTGATTAAAGCCAACAAGCAGTTTAGCATCAACGGTTTTAAGACCTTTTCTAAAAAACCAGATTAAGAACACATTTTAGCTGGTCTCCTTATTCTGGGGATTGGTTTTGGAAGTAACGATCCTTTTTTGGCGTCCACCAGGCAAAACCCAATATGTGAATTCGATAAGCTGCGTTAGAATCCTCGCTTGCCTCCCCATGCAATCTTTTATCCTTCTTCTGATTTATATCATCTTAAAACCGATGACTTAGACGGTGGAACAATATGAGTGAGAATTTGCCTTCCGAAGAAAAAGCAAAACGAATTGACAAACTTTGGATCAGGTTTGGCGGTTTTGGCTTGGGATATCACACCATCTGTAAGTGACCGTGTTCGATTTATTATGGTCAATACCTTCTTCAAAATGCCTCCAGAAATCGTTGAATGGGCGTGGCTTCATCTGATCTTCGTTTCTTCAAGTGAGAGCTTCATAGATTTACTTTGCCAAAACAAGTTTCTTTGGGCGACATAGAAGGCGTTATTTTTCTCTCGGATTATTTTCTAGACGAACCCGAAAAAACGCAGTCTTTCATAATTGCACACGAAATGGCAAATGTTAAACTCAGGCATAAACCAGGTTGCCTCGTCGGATTATCTCCGAAGGAAGAAAAAAAGCAAGAAGAGGAAGCAGATGCTAGCTAAGAAATGGCTTTCCAAAAAATGATGACTCGTTAATTTCCTTCATTTAACCGAGGAATCCAGTCTGGTCAATGCGCGGAGAACATCTAAAGATCGTGTAAAGACACACATTGTCTTTGTTGTGGCGAGGTCAAAGTGAAAGGATAGGTAAAGTGGCGTCTGGTCCATTGTTTACTTGGTCACCCAAAAAGCGATTATTACTGCCTGCCGTGCGGTAGCATCGTGAAGCAGAGTAAGTCTTTCGAGAAAGCTACTCTACCGTTAAATTTAGTCCTCTTCCAAATGGAAGATTACTAAGTGGCGATTTCTCCCACAACAACTAAAACCATCCTTTTTCTTTTTTGGGCTTTCGTTACAGAAACCGAATCCTTGACATTGAGTTTATCACCAAGCAGAGAGAGGGTACCCATAGTCATGGGGAAAGGTCTATTGAGATGGTTTAGCGGTTTTTCGATGCTTTTTATGATACAATACAGTAAGGCTTACTCCGACAGCAATTATTATTATAATTACAAGAACCGCTATCACGAATTCAGAGGAAAAAGGCTCTGGCTTGGCAACGTTAAAATCGATAGTTTTGGAAATCCCGATTATACCAAACGTGCTGTTAGCGTAAACTGAAATGCTGTGTGAGCCGTAAGCGATGTTCGGGATAGTAGTGTTGCCGTTGATTGTGACATTACTTTGTCCATCAAGACTGTAGCCTATCCAATCAAACGGCTTATCAACTGAGAACACTAAGGAAACGTTAGAGTTGTCATACACTTTGTGTAATGGCGACGTAACTGAAACTTTAGGCGGAATTATTTCCTGCTCATAGTTTGCAAGAAAAGACGAATTAAACGGTCGAATAAGCGGATAACGGTCTATGTTCTTTGAATCTAACACGTATGGGCTATCACTTATTCCAGTGTTGTCTATTTCTTTTCCAGTCTGTACTCCCCAATAGTTTCCACCAGCAGGAAAGCCATCATCCCAAACGTTAGCGGAATTAGGAGTGTAAGGAGTCCCACCCCAATCGCCATTACTAGCCGCCGTTCCATACACTAAATTGTCTATGATGTTGTTATGATAAATAGTGTTATTAGAAGCGTCACAAAACCAAATTCCAATGCTTCCAAGATCGTCTTGACTTGCGTTATCCACGATGTTATTATTAATAATCAAGTTTTTTTGCGTATTGTCAAAATACAGTCCAGTAGCATCATTCAAGATTAGATTTCCAGTTATAACGTTTGAACTTCCCCCTTCAACATCAATACCATGGAATCCCACACCGTTCAATTCCCAAATGCTCCAAATATTGAAAATAGTATTGTTTACAATCATAACATTTGAAGTATTGGATAACAGAATACCGTCCTCAGCACTACCATCCTCAGGGTAGCCAACATTAGCACCAAACTGATTTCCTGTAATGACAAAGCCATTTACCGTTATGTTTGAAACTTCATATAACAAAAGCCCATTGGATAAGCTAAATCCGTTTCCATTAAGTACAATGTTGCTTCTATTCACAGTTATGCTTCCGTCTATGTTACTCGTCAAATTACAGGTGTTTCCTGAAGGAGTTATTGGTGCTGATGTTGGAGTTATGGTTCCGTCAGCATTTATTGTAATATTGCCTTGATATTGAGCCTTAACAGGTTGTAGGTAGAATATGCTTGAAGCTATCAGGCACAGAAGGATCAAGCCGAATGTGATTATAGCTTTACCTTTTGCCATAATTCTACATTCAAGTTGTTCGCAAATAAAAGCGTTCTTGTATAGATTCCTTGACTCGGTTAAGTAAGTTTCTGGACCAAACCTAAGGTACACAGCTATTATCAGGTGGTACTTTCATTTGCAAACTTACCTCGCCAGCTAACCGCTATCAAACATGAGGTTGATGGCGGTATCAAAGATGTTTATCCACCCTTTGTTGACCACAAGCGCAATCTAAAAAGTTTCTATGGGTTAATGTCTTGATTGAGAGTCTCCGCGCTTATTGAGGTCGATGTGTAGTTCCCATTTGTTGTTTGGGTAGTGAATGTATCCTCTGATGTCGTTTGGATTAGCCGCATGGTGTTGACTTCTATGAAAGTCTGCTCAGTCATATTCGAGGTCGATGTTGATGTAAATGTAGCTAAATGCGGAGTGATAGATTGCTGAGGAATTGGTGAGTTTCCAACATAGGTCAAAGATAAGTTTAGGGGTGGAGTTGGTTCTGGGGTGATTTCTGGCAGCTGCAGTTTCATGGTTGTTGATACGTCATGGCTTACTAAGTCTACTTCAAATACCCTGAAGGTTCCAGCAGGTACAGTTAAATCCTGGAAGCCCTTGAATGTCATCGTCAGATACCCCGTTACTTCCAAGTTTGCTGAGGATAAGTTTCCTAGCAAAGATTGTTCTGGTATAGTTATGGTGTCGCCAACTTTTACTTCGGATGCACTTAGCAATTGCTCAAGATCTTGGTTGCTGTTTAACCCGTTAGAAGGAAGCTCTGCAGTTGTGTTTAGGAAGTTTAAGAATCTCTCTTCGTAGCCTGTTTTATTGATTTCTTCAGTTGTAGAGAAGCTGATGGGTCTGGTTAGGGGCAGGCTGGTTAAACCTTCAAAGGATAAAGTGACTGTATCATTAATCGTGTATGTTTGGCCGTCAAAGCTTAGTACGTCCATGATTTCTTGTCCAGTGCTGGTTGTGGTGCTGTTTTTTGGTTGCAAGTTACTGCCGCTTGGTAAATTCAATGACGTTGTAGTATCTGTGGTGTTGTAGATCATTTTTTCGCCGACGTTGTAGTTGACGTTTAACTGTATAGTTGCAGATCCCGCAGGGAGCAAAAGCGCAATAATCACGACTATGATTGCTGTCGCGGCGACTAGAGGGATAAAGAGTTTTTTGTTGAAACGTTTCTTGGTTTTAGCAGGCAGCTCCGAATGTTCTTGCGGCGTTGGTATTCCTGATTGGGTTGCGTATGAATATTGAAACATTTTAGTGCCCCAAATTCTATTTGGATGCTTTCTGCTTATAAGGTTTTAAATCAGCAAAACGGATCTAAGGCTCGGAAAACTATGCCTCATAAAACCAGGCGAGAAAGGTTAAACAAGAAGCGTTCTAAGCAGGTTTATCCGCAAAGTCGGAGAAACCCGCCTCAATTGATAACAAACAAAACTCATAA
Organism: Candidatus Bathyarchaeota archaeon; assembly: GCA_963767735.1. Classification (GTDB taxonomy): domain Archaea; phylum Thermoproteota; class Bathyarchaeia; order Bathyarchaeales; family Bathycorpusculaceae; genus Bathycorpusculum. The sequence goes on from CAVYES010000004.1 coordinate 342,380, forward strand.
CAGTCAATAAGAAAAAATCATATATCTCTACGACAATTCATCACCAAGAGTCGACTAATGTACCGAACTGGTGTAGCTAACCTGCCACTTCACGGTGGAAAAGCACCTTCATGGCTTACTGTGCGCATGCGTAAGTTAGCCAAAGAAATAGCAGACATCATGATTGAGGAGCAGGGCACAGCCAAGTTTATCAAGCGCCTATCTGACCCGTATTGGTTTCAAGCGTTCGGCTGCGTCTTAGCCTACGACTGGCACAGCTCTGGAGTAACGACCGTGGTCACAGGCATCCTCAAAGGCGCATTGTCACCGGAAGAGCACGGCATCGCTGTTTGCGGAGGAAAAGGCAAAACCTCACAGAAAACACCCAGCGACATCGCTTGGGCTGGCGCAAAGTTCGGTTTTTCTGAAGAAACAATCAAAACGCTCACTTACAACAGCAAAATGGCTGGGAAAATAGACAACACCGCCATCCAAGCGGGATACCAGCTCTATCACCACGCTTTCTTGGTAACTAAAGATGAGAAGTGGGCAGTGATTCAGCAGGGCATGAGCGCGGAAGACCGGTCAGCGAGGCGTTACCATTGGTTATCTGACAACGTAGTTGACTTTGTTGTTGAACCACAAAACGCCATCGTCGGAAACGTGAAACGGGAAACTGCCTTGAACATGGTGGCAAAAGACAGCGAAGCCGCCCGGAAAGCCTCAGTCGATTTAGCAAAGGAGCCCACCCGCAAACTCATGAATCTCATCAAGTCCACGGCAAAACCGCCAAACCAAACGTCCCTGCAAAATTGGCTACCCAAAACCAGCGATCCGTGGCGGCAAACCCTAACCAGCCTCAACATGCCCCGAAACATAAACTGGGACACACTAAGCCGAGTCTACGAATTCCAACCTAACAACTACGAGGAACTCTTAAGCGTAAAAGGCGTAGGACCCGCCACAGTCCGCGGCTTAGCTCTGGTAGCCGAACTGGTTTACGGCGAGAAACCCAGTTGGGAAGACCCAGTGAAATTCAGTTTCGCCTATGGGGGCAAAGACGGCGTTCCCTATCCTGTTGACCGCAAAGCATTGGATGAATCAATCGAAATCCTCAAACAATCAGTGCAGGAAGCCAAAATCGGCGACAAAGAAAAACTGCAGTCCCTCCAAAGCCTAAGGCGGTTTGTTCCAGAGAACGCAAACTCTTAAAACAAGCTTTTTCTTTGAAACGAATATATTTTTATTGTTGCTGTTTCACTTATTTGCTTCGACTAGACCACGGTGGGGTCGTAGTCTAGACAGGTATGACGACGGGCTCCAGAAGCAAGCAACGGGTTTGCTGACCTCGCCCAGAGGAATGACGAAGTTCTGGAGCGTGTCTAGAGAAACCCGTAAAGGACCGCTTTGTGCGGTTCTTGGGTAAAGGTCGTCGGTTCAAATCCGGCCGGCCCCACCAAATTAACATAAAAAAAACTATGGCCACGTGACACGTTGGCGGGGGGTCAGCTTAATTTTAGCTCATTTCGTATATGGATAATTTTTCTGGTCCATGCATTTCCGGAGAGCGTTTAAATCTTACAGACACCGAAAAACACAAGAGAAAGGCTTTATCAAAGGCGGGCTCAATTAACAAATCGAATCCTTGATGCGTCAAATTTTGAGATACCTCAAGACGTTCTTACTTGCGCTATCTACTCAGATTAAATTTAGGGTTTCTTCTGCCTCGTTATGTGTCATACTCACAAGCTGCACTCCCAACTTTTGGGTGAAGGGGGCGAAGACTGAAAATAGCATAGGGAGCTAACGCTCGCCCAAATATCTGGCGCAGTAGATATAGCTTCAACCTTAAAAAACTACCTCTTTGGTTAGTTACCCTCTGCTCGCCGTATCTATGATTGACGATGTAGAAAAGAAAAAGAGCGTGCGGATTCTTTCTTGCAGGTTTAACTATTTTTCGCTACTGAGCCGTGTTTGCACCCGCGCGCCAGTATTAATTTTTTTTCCTATTCCATCTGCGGTTACCAGGTGGTCCTATAAAAAAATAACCTATTAACATAATAGCAATGGTTACAACGATAATTATCACAGCTGTTACTTCAGTCGTTACTCTCACCTCCATTTTTAGTGTCTAAGTCTAAATACTTCGACTTAGTGCAGCGTAATTTTTTTCGGCGTTTATTACCTCAACCTGGAACTTTTTTGGCAATGACGAAAAGTATGATTTATTAACGCCTTTTTCGCCATCCACTTCTATGGCGGTGTATTTTAGAAGAGGGTTCACATTAACAATAATGGTGTGTTTTTCAGTCTCTCCTATTTCAAACTTGGCTTTTGTCATTTTTTTGAACCTCCCTTCTCTAACTTCGCTACTTCCACTTTGTTAGTATTTCCTCCCTTCGGAAAGTTGCTGTGCTAACATAGAACAGCGCTACATCAACTGCTAAAAGTATACCTGAGATTATAAGCAGGCTGTTTACGTCAAGGGTTATTATGCTTGTCTCACTGGCAAGGTATATGCCCAGGAGGGGGAAGAGGATAAAAACTCCAAAACTGCTAGCGCTGCGCACATCATTAACTCTCGAAGAAACAATCACACTGAACAAAACGCTCATTACAATGGCAACCGGCATCAGAACCAGGAGCAAAGTGGCGATGTTCCAGTTTGGAAAATAATAGTAGCCAAGCGTACTGAAAGTAGCCTCATCAATGCCCACCATGAAGACTGCTGCAGCCGCATACATTGCTACTAAAGTTGGAATAACTGCGGAGATGGCTTTTCCAAGCAATATTTCTCCATCAGTAAGGGGCGTTGCTAGAAGCGGTTCCAGGCTTTTCTCCACTTTCTCCCCCACTATGCTGTAGGAGGCAATCCCTAAGGGAACGTACGCTGCTCCTATAACTAAAAAGAAGGAAAAGGAGGTGAGCAAATTTGGAAGCACGGCCGGCGCTGCGAGTCCATGACTGCCCCTTGCTTTTACATACTCCAGTATCACCGGAAACAGTACAGAGATGACAACGGGGAAGACGATGATTGAAACCCAGACGTTTTTTACTCGCCTAAATATTTTGAAGTCCCTGGCTGCTATAATCCACGCCTTTGAGAGTCTCATATTTATTTCCTCACAAGTTTTAGATAGGTATCTTCTAAAGTTGAGCCCACCACATTGATTGATCGGACATGACCGCCCGACAGCACTATAGCTTCTATAACAGGTGAGTTTTCCTTGTCTGGGTTTTCCACGTCAAATGTTATCGTGTCGCCGCTGGTGGACAGGTTTTTGAGCGCCAGTTTTTTCAGTGCCGCCAAAACGGCATCGTTTACTTGCTGTTCCAATCCGATAACTGTCTTCTTACCGCTAACGGACCTTTCAAGTTCTTGCGGAGTACCAATTGCCCTAAGACTCGTATTCATTATTGCTACCCTGTCGCAGATTCTCTGCGCCTCGTCGAGATTGTGAGTGTTCAGGAAGATTGTCTTCTTCTCTTTTTTTAGTTGAAGAATGAAATCTCGGACTGTTTTCGCAGCCTCAGGATCTAAATTTGCAGTAGGCTCGTCCATGAAAAGGACCTGCGGGTCATGAATTAGCGCCCTGGCTATAGCGAGTTTTTGTTTCATGCCCTTGGAAAAGGTCCCTGCTAAATCGTTTCTCTTATCCCAAAGCCCAAGCATCTCAAGAAAACGCTTATTGTTCTCTTTTCTTTGTGCTTCCGAGCAGTCGTATATTTTTCCGTAAAAATCTATGTTGTCGTAGGCGGTCAGATTTTCAGATAACCCAACGTTGTCAGGAACTAATCCGATGATTTTGCGGATTTTAATTGAGTCTTCCTTTTTTCCTATGTCGTAGCCGCCTATGTTTGCGCTCCCACTAGTTTTTGATATTAGGCAGCAAAGCATTCTGACAGTTGTTGTTTTTCCTGCGCCATTCGGGCCCAGAAAACCGAAGACTTCACCGTCGTTAACCTGAAGAGTAAGATTGTCTATCGCTGTTAGATCCCCAAACTTTTTTGTAAGGCCCTCAGTATCTATCAATGCGATTACCCTTTGGACTAAACGTTGCCCATTGTTTGTTAGTAAGGGACTAGTGTTTTATAAATAACGTTCCACAGGTACAAAATTTGTACCAGGAAGATAAAAGTCAAAAGAGCCGTAGCACTCAGATAATGAAATTAAGGAGCTAAAGCATGGTCGAGGACGTTTCACCAGAACAAATTAAGCGGGTCGCAGAAAAAGCCCTAGTTATAGAACAATACATACTAGAGAGGGCTTGGGGACTCTGTTATGCTGCAGTCGCCGCTGAAATTGTCCTCATACCTTTTCTGCCCTTGATTATCCTATTCCTTGGGCTTTCACCTGGCTATTTTCTTGTTGTTGCGATCGTGGTTAACACAGCGGTGAGCATTGTAGGCGCTGCCATGATTGCTTGGATTTTCAAGAAGGCTTATAACTCCATGCTTGTACGCAGAGAAATTGTGGATTCAATATGGACAAAATTGCTGAGACCTTTGTGGATAGTATTAGTTTGGACGGCCTACTATTTGCCGATTCTTGCCGCAATTTTCTTGCTGCGCCACGACTTTTTGGTTTTTAGATTCGGACTTTTGGCTACAACAGTGATTCCTCTGTTCTTTGTCCTTAAAGGTTCGTTCCCTGAGCGGCTACCACGAGAAAGTGTAGCCGTTGTGTCGGCATTAACTATTTACACGTTAGGGGGTTTTGTTGTTGCTCTCCTAAAAGCCAATGCGGGCTTTTACCTGATTCTTTGGGTAATCTTTCTTGTCGTTCTTATCTTAGCTTCTGCACATGCCCGCAAACGGAAACCTCCCATCTCTCTGGAGGATTCCCCAAATTGGTAACTGACGACCAACCTAACTCCAAAACCCCTAGCGAAGAAGCAATTAAATCTTTAAGCGAGCAACTAGGCGACCCCACATTCAAATCATCAACCAGAATACTGATTTTGATTCTGCTTGCCATGAACAAGAAGTTGACTTCTGTGGAGTTGCGTTCTTTCGTAGGGTTGGGAAAGGGCAGTTTAGAGAATCACTTGGCAAAGATGGAAGCTTCCGGTCTGATCAGAGTCCGCTCTGTTAATTCGTGGGGCGGCGTACATCAGGTAGTGGAGATAACTGAGAAGGGGTTGGAAGATTGCAGGTCGCTACTTAGAAAAATTCACAGCTTGAATGTATAATAATGGAATGTCAAAAAATGGTTTAATCCATATTCATTACTAAAACGAGCAACAAGATTCCAATGAGGCGACCATATAAGTATAAATTGAGAAAAATCCAACTTTGATGGTCTATGCAACGGGCTTCCACCTTCTCATATTTAGTATCGAGCCAACCGTTGTCACTATATTAGTGAGGATAATCACGTAGGTTACGATGTTTAGGAAGGTGTCTGCCAGCGGCAACTGGAGGCTTACGGCGAGGACAGCGAGTGTGGCAGGGGTCAAGCCCATAGCACATGTAAACAAAATCTGCCTTCTTTCGTTGTTTAGTCCAGATTTGAAAGTTGAGATTTTCACCGCTGCAAATCTTGTTGCGAGAAGCATGACAAGAATCAGAAGACCTATCGACAGGTTGCTGACGACCAGGGCGGGGGTTATTACGAAGGTCAATCCGAGAAAGACAAAGAACAAAGTTTCCAGAAAAAACGAAATTTCTCCTTGAAACATTTCAAGCTGTTTCTCGACAGGATCCATGTTTATTTGTCTTCTGAAAAGTTTATTCAAGAGGCGGTAGTTTCCAAGAATTATGCCGAAGATTAGGACAGCAAGAATGCCGTTGCCCCCAAGAAAAGTGCTCAAGGTGTAAGTGATCAGGACGAAACCTAAAGTTAAAACGTAAGTCAATTTCTGTTTTTGGAAACGATCCAACAGGAAAATCCAGGGCAAACTGAGGACAACTCCAGCAGCTATCCCGATTAGAAACTGCTGTGATATGCCAAAAACGATGGATAGCCATTCAATCCCAGCGCTGTGATAAATGCCTACAAAAGCAAAGAAAAACACAACGGACAAAATCGAGTTCATCGCAGACTCCATTGTAAGAAACGCAACGGCTCCCTCTGAAAGCTTCATAGCTCTTGAGAGAGGCACAACGACTGCAGCCGTAGTTTCTCCCCCAATGATTGAAGCGAGGATGAATGATGATAGAACATTCCATTTCAAGATGAAAATTCCAATAAGACCTATTAACACCATGCTCAACCCAACGTAGATTACTGTCTGAAGGAAAGCTCTGCCTCCGTTTGCAAGAACTAAACCAAAATTTAAGCCCAACCCGCCGTAAAAGAGAACCATAAACAAGGTAAATTCTGCAAAAATGGCAAGTTCCGGAATTAGCGCTTCTCTTGGAAAAAGATTCAGGACTGGGCCAAGAATGATGCCAGTCAGTATGAGAAAAATGTAAATGGGTATACCGGTTTTCTTGAAGAATAATTCACCTGCGAAACCAATGACTATGATTCCCGCAACCAATGCAAAAATAGCGGATACATCCATCTTTTCTTACCTTCCGTCTTCAAGGGGTCACTGGTTTGGCTTCAGCTCTCTCTCGCTCAAGATCGCTCCAGCTGTCGTAACGATGTTCGTAAGAATTATTATGTATGTAACAATGTTCACAAATGTGTCTGAATTTGGCAGCTGAAGGCTTAAAGCGAGAATTGCAAGCGTGGCTGGTGTAAGTCCTTGCGCGCACATGAGCCATATCTTCCTTTTCTCACTCGATAACGGTGAATTGGAAGTTGATGCGCGTGTAGCCACATATCTGACTGCGAGAAGCAACACAAGAATCACAATTGCAATTGAAAGGTTAGTGGGAATATGTGATGGGGTAATCACGAAAGTCAAGCCCAGAGAGACGAATAGTAGGCTGGTGAGTAGAAATGAAATTTCCTGTTGAAATGCTCCAAGCTGACTTTGAAGAGAATCCAAGTCCATTTTTGTTCTGAAAAATTTATTCACGAGGTAGTAGTTTCCAAAGACGATTCCGAAGACAAGCACGGCAAGTGTGCCGTTGCCCCCGAGTTCTGTTGTCAAGGAGTACGTGATTAGGATTAGTCCTAATGTCAGGACGTACGTGAACTTCAGTTTTTGAAAACGATAAAGTATAAAGATCCATGCCAGACCCAAAATGGCGCCTAGCACTATTCCAACTGAAAACTGAGACGCGACACTAGAAAGGGCTGAGGTCAAATTAATTGGGTTCGCGTAGACATCGACAAAAGTGAAGAAAAGCACGATGAGGAAAATGGAGTTTATTTCAGCTTCTATGGTTAGGAAAGATGATGTTGCTTCCGACATTTTCATCCACCTTGAGAGAGGTACGAGAAGTGCAGCCGTTGTTTCGCCTGATATCATAGAAGCGAAGATAAACGATGGCAACGTGCCCCACTTCATAACGAAAATTCCTATCGCTCCAATCAGTATAGAGCTTAATCCAACGTAGATTACTGCTTGAATCAAAGCTCTTCCTCCATTTGCAAGAACCGCAGTGGATTTCAAGCCTAATCCACCGTAAAAAAGAACCATTAAAAGTGTCAACTCTGCAAAGGGTGCAAGCACTGAAATTAGCGATGCTCTTGGAAAAAGATTCAGGATTGGACCCAGGATTATTCCTACAAGTATGAGAAAAATAAAGATAGGTATGCCGGTTTTCTTAAAGAAGAATTCTCCAGCGAAACCAATGACTATGATTCCCGCAACTACTGCAAAAACAATAGACGTATCCAACATATCCGGCTCCGTCAAGTATCAAATGTAAATTTGACTATTTTTGTTTTGCCAATTGCAGAATACCAGGCACATTCTCAGGCGATTTTGACGGCGATTGCCACGGGCATCTCATAAATATATTTAGCTCAAAAAATATCTCAGGATAGAAATATTTCTTCGAGTCGAAGCCAATACAAGAAAAAGTTCAAAGATGTTCGAGCATGCTCTAATAGTTCAGAGCAAATACAATGAGTGGAAACTATTGCGTGTATGTTTTTGCTTCTGTCAGGGTCTCAGCAACATTGTCATATGCCTTCATCACATCTGTTCGAGTAACTATTCCAAGCAGTTGACCTGTCTGTCGTGAAACAACCGGCATTCTCCCAATTCCATTTGTAGTCATTTTATGAAGAACATCATGAAGTGACTCATCTGGATACGTCACGAGAACGTTCTTAGTCATAATATTCGCAAGTTGAGTTGAACCCATCTGTTCTCTGGGAACGCGTATTACGTCAGACATCGACACTATACCCACAACTTTCTGGGAGTCTAAAATTGGTAGCCCATTGAAGTGCTTCTCAAGCATCAATTGATAAGCCGTCTTAACCATGTCATTGGGTGCAAGAGAGATGCAGTGGGGGTTTGTCGCATCCATCACTTGAATCTTTGTCAGCAGAGGAACGTTGTACTCCCCTCTGTGAGCAGGAGAATCAGCCCTAGTCTTGACTTGACTACGGTAAATCGTGTATTTTGAACCGCAAACAAAAAAAGCTATCACAACTGCAACCATTGAAGGTGCAATTAGAGAAAGGTTGCCTGTCATCTCACTTACCATTAAAATCACGGCTATTGGAACCCGACCGACACCCGCAAACAAAGCCATCATACCCACAATCACGAGTGATCCAGCCAAAGGAATAAATCCGGGAAACAATGAGTTGGTCGCAACCCAAAGAGCGGCACCTACGAATCCTCCTATTCCTAATGCAGGTGCAAAAACTCCGCCGCTTCCACCTGAGCCAACAGTTAAAGACGTTGCAAAGATTCTGAATACAACTATCAGTGACAGAGTGATGATTAATGGAAGGGCGATGTAGTTTGTTGTGATCATGTTCAGCTTTCCATCAATCAAGAATTGTAGGAAACCGTAGCCCAATCCTATAACCTGTGGAAAGAAGATGCCTATTACACCAGCGAATGCGGCTCCAATCGCTGGTTTGAAGTAATTAGGAAGCCGCACAGAGTTAAAGTATGATTTTACCGAGTAAAAAGTGGTTGTGTAGAATCTGCCTATAAGACCGCATAGCACTCCAAGAATTGCGAAGATTACGATGGTCCAAGGATTACTAAAGGAGAAGACAGAAGAGGAAGTTCCGAAAATTGGAGTGAAGCCGGTGAAAGATCCAAAGATAACATATCCTACAGGTGAAGCAATGAAGGCGGGGATGAGGGCGCTGGTTTCAAAATCTCCTCCACTATAGAGTATTTCCGCGCTGAGGATAGCCCCGGCGAATGGAGATTTAAAGATTGAGCCGATTCCAGCGCCTATACCTACGGCCACCGCTATTCTTCTGTCACTTGCAGACAGCTTAAGGGCATCCGAAATTGAAGAGCCAAAACCAGCTGCAATTAGTGCAGTTGGTCCTTCTCTGCCAGCGCTGCCTCCCGAACCTATTGTGAATGCGGATGCAATAGTTTTGATTATGGGTACTCTCTTTCTGATTTTTCCGTTTTTTTGATGAAACGATTCTATTGCCGCATCGGTTCCGTGTCCTTCTGCTTCGGGTGCAAATTTGAACACTAATAAACCTGCGATTAGACCTCCGATTATTGTCGATACGGGTATTAGCAGGAAATTGGGGTGTGAAATGACACTTGTTGAAAGCTCTCCAGCTGCAGTTGGAGGGTAGAATCCAGTTATTCCGCCTAGCATTATATTTGTTACAAGCTGTATTAACTCGTAGAAGATAATTGCGCCTATGCCAGCAACGATGCCTATTAAGAGACCAGTGACGACCCACTTTCCAACATAACTTTCGTGAAGGATACGGTCAAACATGCTTCTAACTTTCAAATTACATTTCGCCTACGTTTCTAGCCGTTTTTTTATTCTACTTTCTTCATAGCAAGGTGCTTAATCAAGTTCTCGCAATGGAAAAACTCGAAAGCGCCCTGGTTTGTCCCGAAATTCCTAACGTTTATGTTTGAGTTGGTTCTTGTATTTTTTGAGAAACGTCCAAGCTTAGGAGGTGACCCAAGCGGGACAAGATGAGCACGAGACTTGCGCTCTCAATCTCTTTCAATCTTAGCTTTAACCTCGGAAACATCCTCATTCACCCAAGCAGCTTTCAACAAAGATTTAGCTTCCCCAAACTTTTGTCTTTGAAGAAACGAACGAAAGCACTATCTGATTTCTCGTCTCTAACTTTTTGGGTAAGACACAAACAAAATTCTTAGAATAACTCTTAACTTTACTAAAATCAACGACAACGAAACGAAAGCTTTTCAGCAACCACCTATGTTCACATATAACATTAAATGGACTGACACCAACATTAAAAGAAGCGAAAAACAGTGAAGATGTAGGAATATGTTTTGGTCGAAGAGGAAAGAAATAAGAAACCTAAACTTCCAAAGAAGAGCCTCAATAAAATCTTAAAAAAGACAGGCCAACGTTGAACACCTTAAGCAATAAAATTCAAAGCAAAATCCACTCGCTTCTATATAATTACTATCGGAAATACGGTTTTTCTCTGGTAGAGCTTAAACCAATTATGCAGTTGATTTTAGTTTTGGTTTTTTTGTTTTTGGTTTTGCGTTTGGGAATTTTTGGAAAAGAATTGTATAGGGCAGAGGCTCTTGCTCGTATGATTTTTCTTGTTTCAACTGTAACAGGCGACGTTGCGATTAGTTTGTCGAGTTTCTCTTTGTTTTCTTCTATTCTTTTTGTGAATTCTTCGTTGGATATTTTGCCTTCCGATTTTAGTTTTCTCACTTCTTCCATATGCGAGGCTATTAACTCGAATTGTTCGTCAATTTCTGTTTCTGGCACGGTTTCGGTTTGCGGTATTTTTTTCCTTACATAGCGGAACAGTAAAGGCACTTGGAAGACGATTGAGATGAAGGCTACTCCGAGCACCATTGTATCTATTGTATTGATATCTCCCTGAGAAATAACCGCAGAAGCAGTTATCGTAGCCACTAACGCTATGGACAAAGCACCTCGGACTCCGCCAAGCATCGCGATGTTACGCCAGACGGCAGATATTTTGTCACCAAATTTGTTAAACACAGTAAGTATTGGGTAAACCGTAGCTGCTCTAGCTATAGTCACAGCTGCATATGCAACCACGATGAGCAGAACTGATTGCGAAAGAGTGATAATATTTGTCTCGAAACCGATGATTAGAAACGCAATCGAGTTGCCTAGGAAGGCTGCTATCTGCCAAAAAGTCTTTACGGTTTCCTTTGACGCAGGTTCCATGGCGGACCGCATAGTGAAGTTGCCAAAGTATAAACCTGCCACGGCGACCGCTATTAGTCCTGAGGCGCCTATTCCGGTTGCTAAAGCGTACGATCCGTATACCACCGCAACCGTCAAGATGGTTTCGGCCACTCTGTCCTCTATCAAGCTTGAAAGTACTTCGCCTAGAAACGCTGCTGCCAACCCGATTAAAACGCCTACACCAAGAGTAAATCCGAAATTGAGCGCTGTTTGGGTTACCGAAATCTGGTGAAGACCAACGGTTGAGAGAATTATTGTGAAAAGAACAATACCGGTAGCGTCGTTGAAGGCTGCTTCGGTGTCTAGCAGCGTAGATAGTTTGGAAGGCACCTTGACCCGTCGAAAAACCTCTAAAACCGTAACTGTGTCCGTTGGGGCAATCAGTGCTGCGAAAAGAAAAGAAACGGTTGGTGAAAGGCCGACGCCCTTCCATAGGATAAGCCCACCAACCGCGGTGGCTATTAAAACGCCCACTGTCGCTAACGCTAACGATGGCTTGATGATAGCCCGCAGATCACTGGCGCGAAGGTGAATCATGGCTTCGAATATTAAGGGGGGAACAACGATGCCTACGAAAAGACCGCCTCCGCCACCTTGAAGCAATTGAGCGCAGAGTGATCTCAATTGAGAAATCAGGCTCTCGAAAGACCCTCCCTGAAGGGTAAACGAAGACGCGATTACTGTGATCACAACGCCTGTTAAGACCAAAACGAGAGTGTACGGTACCTTGAGCTTTGTCGATAGGACTGCAGCTAGGAAAGCTATAAGCAGGAACGCTGCCACAATGAGCTCGATGCTGAGAACCAGAAGACTACCCACCTTTGTTACAACTTTTGCATGAAGCTTGTTTTCTAATTCTTCAAAGCCCTTAATCAATCTGTCTCGGCAACCACAGAGACCAACTACGAAAGAAAGAAGAACTTAGCGGAATTAATTGGATTTGAGCCTTAAACGGTTGGGTCTCTATGGATTTGAACCCAAAACAGGGTTATTGAAGTAGCCTCACTAAACTTAGTGTAAGTTTTAAACGTAAGTCTAAAAATCTCTGGCCCCACTAAATTAACAAAAGCACTCAACTTTAACATAGTTATTTTATCTTAAGCGATTACTTCATCGGTTTTTTGTTAAGCAGAAAAACTATTGCTTTTTAAAATAAACGAAAGCTCTTTTTGGTACCGTACGGCGTTGGCTCAGGGCTTCATCAAGATAATACGAATAGGCTCTATTCTCAGAATGACCCTATCGCCGTGCTGCCTGTAGTCCATGTCCATATACTTATGCGCAAGCTTATCTATATGTTCCTCAGCGCCTTCTTTTCTTATCTCAACAACCTTGCCCCTAATGAAAAGCGAATCGTACGGGTCATTCATGTTGAATACGCTTAGGGCCACACGAGGATCACGCCTAATATTTCTTGTTTTGACCCTGTTCTCTGTTGTATTGATCAGTACGGTGTCGCCATCGTGGTCTATCCAAGTGGTCGTTACGTGGGGGGAACCATTCTTCATCAACGTGGCAATGTTTGCGAAATTTTTCCCTTCAATCAATTTCTTAGCTTTTTCTGGCAGGTTTACCATATGGTCACCATACTAAGGAAGGGGGCACAATGATTAATAACTTTCTTGGCTAGCGCGCTATATAGATTGCTTCAACTTCAAAGCAAACTCTTCAGCATGTTTGAGGTCTTCGGCGTTAGGTCTGCCTTTATTCAATCCACCAAACCGGCCGTAGATACGATTAGTGTTAAATCCTTTGCAATTAAACTCATCAACAACAGTGTAGCCTTTAGATTGCAGTTTCTCCTTAAGTGCTGTGTGAAATTTGCCTGTAACTTTTCCAAAGACCATTGAGTCAACGCTCACGAAACTTGTTGAGAAAATGAATGCTTTCTTATCGGTGACTTGTGGGAGTTTGTCGGCTAGTTCAAGCAGACTTTCGTGGTGTTTTTCATCGTATATTCCTGACCCGAACCCTACTAAGTCAAACTGTTGAAGCTCTTCTGGGTTAGTTTGCTGCGGAGTTTTGAGTTGCGCATCGAGAACTTTTGCCATAGCTTCAGCTACTTTCTGAGTATTATTGTGATGATAAGAATAACAAACTACCAGAGACTTCATGATGTACTCAACCTACGACTTCATTGTATGCGTTACAATTAACTTCTTTTCCTAACTAACAATAATGCATTGTGCTCACTTATCAGTAGAAAGAAAGTCGAGCGCACTATTTTTACCCTGTAAGCTGTGCGATTTCCTAAGGATGCAAACAACCGCAATGTAGGGCAAATATAGGGTCTACTTTTTGAGTTGAACACCCTGCCGCCACACAGCTTGGATGGACAGCGTATCGGAGATGTTCGTCGTCGGGTCCCCATCGACCAGCAGCAGGTCGGCACGAGCCCCTGGAGCGACTCGGCCTCGGTCAGTTAGGGAAAACCGGCGCGCAGGGGTGGACGTCGCTGCCTGCAAAGCTTCAACCGGGGTCAATCCAGCTGCGACCAGAAGTTGCAGTTCTTGGTGCAAACTGGCGCCGTGGGCAAGTCCACCGAGGCTGGGAATAGGCTCCGACACATCACAACCTGCCAGAATATCCACACCCGCCTTGTGGAGGGCCATGACGCCGGCATAAGCATCTTCAAGCTTTCCTTCGGGGTAGACGTTCATGCTGCGGGAGAGCGAGTCGAGCCACTTCTGGCTCAGCCTGGAACTTACTCGTTTGTCGGCTGCCAGCGCGGATGCGTTATTGCCAACGGCAGAGGAGATTGTCACCAGGGTTGGTATAACAAACGCACCTGAGGATGCAGCGGCATCCACAAATTTGGGAGAAGGCTGACTGTCAAAGAATATGTGCGCCAGCCCATCTACTCCAGCCGCAATAGCTCGCCTGCCTCCTTCAGCGGTCGTCACATGGGCGATGGCCATCTTACCATTACGATGAGCTTCTTTTACGGTTGCATTGAGGGTTTCATCATTCAGTACAGGAAGTCCGGGGAAACCGATACAGGTTCCATCTTCTATAAAGATTTTAATGTAGTCGGCTCCTTGGGCGATCTGTTTGTCTACGAATTTGACTGCCTCGTCAGGGGTCGAGACAGTCGGATAACGGTAGAAGAAGCGTATAAGTAAGTTGTTGCTTGAGCTCATATATTCAGTTGGATGACCTCCTGGAGGAGTGAGGCCCATCCCTGGAGAGCGCAAATCAGCGATATCTCTCCGTTCAGCGATTTTTTTACGCATCCTCGGTGTCCAATGGCCGTTCATCTCCAGCTCTGTGGTGACACCAAACAACAGCGCGTCCCGCAAGCCGCTCAGGTCGGTATGCACATGGGAGTCAATCAAGCCGGGCATCAGGGTTGCGCCGTGACCATCGATGACAGTGGCCCCGGCTGGTACCTCGCCACCCACCGCCTGTATATATGCCCCTTTGATCACCACAGTCGTGTCGTCGATGACACGGTCACCGTCGAAGATCCTCGCGTTGGTTATGGCTGTAATCCGATCTTGTAAAAGTACTGGCTTATTTCTGCCACCCCTCAAAACTCCAACAGCAAGAGTCCCGGCAACAACGGCCGTTACCGTTTTCAGGAAGGTCTTTTTGGACATTTCACGCTCGTGATTATGCTTGTTTTCATAAATGCATTTTTCACATTTCATAGCAGTCACGTCGCATATTCCTTCTTATCGTTGTAGTCGAATACAGTCACTTTCTTATAAAAGACTACCAAAAGCTTTAATGGGTACCAAAAGCTCGGTTTATTTGGAGATTTTTTATGACAAGTTTTTCTGTCTTCTCTTTGCCCTTTCTCTCCAGTCTACAAGAATGAACACTGCGAGAAATATCGAGGGAAGCGTGAGCAACTCGTTCATGGTGGTTCAAAACCAGCGAATAGATTCTAAGGAATGAGGTGAATATGGTCCAAAAAAGGAAAATCCGTAAGGTGTTTAAAAGCATGGTCACTCTCGAAGGGGCCGGAGTCCATCTTCACAGGGTGTTTGCTAATGGCGAGGTGCCGCTCTTTGATCCCTTCCTGCTTCTCGACGATTTCAGTAACACCCAACGCAGCCAGTACATTAAGGGTTTTCCCTGGCACCCTCATCGCGGCATCGAAACTATTACGTACGTCCTGAAGGGCGATATTGAGCACGGTGACAGTCTAGGCAACGCGGGAATCATCTCCTCCGGTGATATGCAATGGATGACGGCGGGTAGTGGCATCATTCACCAGGAGATGCCGAAGGGAGATAAGAATGGCGCAATGGAAGGCTTTCAACTGTGGGCGAATCTTCCGGCATCACACAAAATGATGTCTCCTCGTTACCGAGATATAAAAAGCGATCAGGTCCCGAAGGTTGAAACCGCTAGCGGCGCTGAGGTACGAGTCATCTGCGGTACTCTGGATGGAAAGCAGGGACCGGTCACTGATGTTGTAAGTGAGCCTGAGTATCTGGACGTTACCGTACCGATTGCTTCCGATTTCGTCCATGATATCCCCCAAGGGCACACAGCCTTCGCCTACGTTATCTCTGGGAAAGGCATCTTCAGCGATGAAACAAATCCCTTTGGGTATGATGCCCAGGGAGAGAATTACTTCGACATGCAGCGTGACGCATATATTCGAAAAGGATCGGCAGTGCTCTTCACCGATGGTGACCGGGTGATAGTAAAAGCTCCAGAAGAGGAGTTGCGTTTATTACTTATTTCAGGTCGACCTATCAGGGAACCCGTGGCATGGTGGGGTCCTATCGTCATGAATACCGAAGCGGAGCTAAAGACTGCGTTCGAGGAATATGCAAACGGCACATTTATCAAACACAAGTCACGGCTGGACCCAGTTGTGTGATGTGCTTCTAAATCGTCGAGCCTTTTCTTATCCGCAAGCTCCCTTGCAAAAATATGTTTCTAAGCGCGCCGCGCTATCTTCTCCTCACATCTTTGCTTCAAAAGTCTTCGGGCTGTGTGGTGCACCCAGATAGGGGAACTCGTCCAGCAAGTCAGCATGCGGTCCGGTCTTGTCAGATGTTAGCCTGCCATTATACACAGTCAGAAAGACGTTTTTCGAATCGTCCCTAGGCGTGCGCCCGTTTCCAGGATACGACGCGAGCTTCATGGGATTGTAGGGCAAGACGTCAGGCAACAGGCTCATTGCCGCTGCCTTCGCACCTTCAGGGGTGTAACCGGCAGTGTGCTCAAGGACGTGTGCAAACATCGGCACGAATCTTTCGTCCTGCGCAGGTTCGCCGTCGAGGTATGCCCCTTTTTCGGCGTCCGTCATAAAGGGGGTCTGAGTGGGCCGAGCTCCGCGGTCGGCCTGCACCCATTTACCGTCAACCTGCACAAGGGAACGATGCCAAAGATTCAAACTCACCCCGCCGCCAATGTCGCTGATAGGCAGCTCCAAGGCTATGCTGCAAACATCCTTGTCGGCAAAGAAGTCCTTCCCCGTGAATTGCATTTTGTTTAGAGCACCGTCCACGTCGAAGAAAAACGGGTCACTGCGCCAGCCAGCAAAAAAACGATACGCGTCAGACTCCGTCACCTTCGCCTCGCGACCCATCGAAACGGGCGCTCCTTGAATGATGACTTTGCCTTCTTCGCCTTTGCCAGCAACCTCAGGTCCTTCCGCCCGACGCACAGTCGCCTTCATTGTACCATCGCCGCTGTAGATGAAGCGCGTTCGATAGGCGATGTCTGCGACCAAGTCCCCATTCGCGTCCACTCTTAGTTCATAGAGGGCCTCTGGCGCGAAGGGTTCCGTAGTTGTCGGTACCAGTGGTTTTAGTCCAGATGAGGGATGCATGTTCATAATCACAATCGACTTGCTGGAGTCGCCACGTTTGGGAAACGCGAAAAGGTCAGTGAGATTCACACGTGCGTCTCCACGCGGAAAGCCTAAATTCGGTCCAGAATAATGGTGCGTCGTGTTCTTAACCTCCTCAAAATACTGTCTGACCAGTGAATAATCTGACCAATAAAAACTTTTGTGGCTACATCAAGTGGCAACACCAGAAGCGCGCCGCGCTCCACACGAGTTAGACAATGTCTTTAGAACTAAGGCAGAGACTTACTGAATAGTTGATAGAATAAACTGACTCAACTCAAGACAATGAGAAAAAGAAAAAGTGGAGGTTTTGCATTTAATGGTAAGAAATTCTAAGTCGGGAGTTAAACTGTCATGGATTCTGCTTCTTGATCCGAGGTTTTTCCTTCGAAGAAAGCCAGAAGATCCTCGTTCACTTGTTGCTTGTGTGTGGTGCACATGCCATGCGGCGCGCCCTTGTAGACTTTGAGCGTTGCTTTCTTGACGATTTTGGCGGAGAGCATACCCGAGTCGGCAATGGGAACAATCTGATCATCATCGCCCTGAAGAATCAAGGTTGGCACCTCGATTTTTTTGAGATCTTCCGTCATATCTGTTTCTGAGAATGCTTTGATACAGAAATATGCTGCTGGAAATCCTGCCATCATGCCTTGATGCCAGAAATTCTCGCGCACGCCTTCCGAAATTTTGGCGTTTGGTCTGTTGTAGCCGTAGAATGGCATCGAGAGGTCTTTAAAGAATTGCGAACGGTCAGCTATGACGTTTGCGCGCATTTGGTCAAAAATTTCTATTGGTAACCCTCCGGGATTGTCTGCTGTATTAACCATTAACGGTGGAACCGCGCCGATCAGCACAGCTTTTGCGACTCTTTTGTTTCCATGGCGACCTATGTATCTTGTAACTTCGCCGCCTCCGGTTGAATGTCCAACCAGAATTACATTTTTTAGGTCAAGCTTTTCGATGATCTCATTAAGGTCATCCGCGTATGTGTCCATGTCATTTCCGTTCCAAGGTTGACCTGAGCGTCCGTGCCCTCTTCGGTCATGCGCGATGCAGCGGTAACCTTTAGGCGCCAGATAGAACATTTGATCTTCGAAAGCATCGCCATTTAGTGGCCAGCCATGACTGAAAACAACGGGTTGCCCCTTGCCCCAATCTTTATAATAAATCTTCGTACCATCTTTAGTAATAATATTAGGCATTTCAACAACTCCAGTTCCAAGAAAGGGAGCATAAATATTTTAGAATTTATGACTTCGCGCCGACTACAACAGGTATCAGCTTCAAATGCTTCCAATGATTACCAGCAACAACTGATTTGTAATGTCTCAAAAAAGAGTGCTCTGACGTTGCTGGAGAAAAAATATAGAAGCGTAGGTCAGTGAGTCTCTATGGAATTTGAACCAAAATACCTTTTTACTGCAGCTTCATCAGCTAATTCAACCCTCACAGCCTACAACCTCATATCTTTTGTTTAATAAGGTTCTGTCAAGTCTCCGTTTGTTGACTTTCCATGTCAACTTTCGTCTGCTTATAGCGCATTTTCATTCTTAATGATGAGCCATTCGTTCGTCTACTTCTTTACTCAGCTCAGGGTATTTTTTTCGTAGGAATTTTTCAGATTCCATAGTGGTCAAAATCTTATAGGGAATATCTTTCTCATGGTAAAATTCTTTTGCCATTTCCACTTTCTTGGGTATATTCGAAACAAGAATTGGAGAAAAATTTGAGGCAGAATACCATGTGTCGCATAGAACGAGTATGCTATCATCCTCGTTTAGACCATGAATAGATGCATTGTCTACTATAATCAAGGCGTTACCTAAAGCAACAATAACTTCTTTTTGTTTTGGAGAAGGTTTCTCGCCTAAGAATTTTATGGCAAAATGTGCCAAAGCTTCCTTGGATGTTATTGCAAAAATACAATCAGGTTGTTCCGCTTTTCTTAGAATAATAAAATTGGCGATGAATCTGGAGGACTTCCATGCATTAACGCTTTTTGCAGTTAATGCTCGTAGCCTAAAGGCATCATGAAAAACGGAGTGGCATAAAACCAACACTATCTCGCGTTCTGCACCTGCCTCCTCCATAAAATCTCCTTCTTAATTTTTGATTATGCTTTTGCTCTATTAAGCAAAAATGAGACAGGATCACCATCTATTTTCTCAATGCTGTATTCTGGAAGAGAATTTATAGAGGTTGTAAGAAGTACAAGGTCGTTTGCTTCTAAACCCATTTTTGTTGCTTCTTCTCTAGCACGACCTTGTAAAACCTTAACTTTTCGAATAGAAATATCCGTTGGCATATCGATAAGTACCCCTTTTTTCCTTGATTTAGGCATATTGTAGTTTCTCCTACTTTAATCTTGCCTAGAAGCTTTTCCCAACTCAAATCAATTATGAAGGGAAACACTGAATTGTAACTCAGTGCCAAGCGTATTTAATTATTTGTTGTCGCATTGAGTTACAACAAGCATTCACATAAGCATAAAAAAGATATTTATTGTTTTTTACTTGCGTTTTGTATTAAAGTTTTCCACTTATTCTCTCCCTCTATCGTTATTCCGCATGCTTCGCTTGGAGTTTTTCCGCCTAATGCTTCGTGAGGTCGGATATAGTTGTGGAACAGTTGATAACCTGTTAAGATTGCTGTGTCGGTTGTTTTTAGTCCTCGCATGGTTTTTTCTCGGTCACGAATTTCACCGTTCATTCTTTCCATCTTGTTATTGTGAATTGCACCTGTCAGTCTAATCTCTTTAACATGTTCAGTTCTAGGACCTTTATTTGTCCAAAACTCTTTCTTGTAAGCGTCATTATAAGAGGGTAAACCATCGGTTATGAATGTCATAGGTTTCTTCCCCATCAATTTCTTAGACATTTTCAGTAGATTTTGCGCATCATGTTTAAACTTCGTATCTGCCACTTCTTGAGCAATCCAAAACCTTGTCTCATCATCCATCATGGCGAAAAGATATTTCATATCACCTTTGACCTTTATCCATAGTTCATCGGCTCTCCATGTGTCGCTAACATTAGGAACAATTTTTTCTGTATATTCTTTCATGAGTTTAACGTATTTCTCAATCCAATTATCAATCGTTTGATAAGAAACATTTACACCTAAGAGCTTTAGAGACTTCATTGTGTTTCTAAGTGATTCACCGCTAAAGTACAGTTGCATAGCAGAAGTGATTGCTTGTGGGTTATGCTTCATACGCTCAAAACCAATATTGATTGTGAAGTAGTGGTGACAATCTCGGCAATAGAACTTCTGAATATTTCCTATCTTGTTTTTTCGTATCCCGTCTTTTTTGAGGTTACTTGAACCGCAAAACTGGCAGTTACTAACATTAACTTCTTGGATAACTCGGTTAGTTTGAACTACTTTTCTTATTTGGCTTGAAAATTCAACCGCAAAAATATGCTTACACTTCACATGACGATACTTATTATCTGGACATTCACAGACAAATTCTCCGCAAACCTTAGCAACTGTGTACTCACCATTTCCCGACTGAGATTTCACGGTGTATAAGCAATCATCTACTCTCTGAACATTATCAGATAAGTTTGCGATTGCTTGACCGCGTTCTTCTCTTGAGATTATTAGTTTACTCATCTTTGTCGCCTTTTTATCTACCTATGCATACATAGGTAGAGGGGGTTATAAATCTATCGGTGGATAAGGCGATAGACTTAAATAAATGTATAGAGGTAGATATGTAAGCAGAGGTAAATAAGTATGAGTTTAAAAAGCACTGTTGGAATAGCAAAAACAGGAACAACTTCCCTTAGAGTCACCATACCTGAAGGCTGTGTGGCATTTCTTGACTTAAAAGCTGGAGATAAGTTGGAATGGCGAATGGATATTAATGAAAAAGGTGAAAGAGTACTAGTTTCACGAAAAATCAGGTGATAACTTTGTCAGATGAACAAAACAAAATATCTGCCTTTCTTGACAATTTTATAAACGACTTTCTAAATGGAGATATAGAGATAATCTACTCAAAAGCCAGAAAAATGACAACTTTTGTAAGAGAAAAGAGTTTTTTAGGAACCGAAAAACGAAAAGACCATAATACAGTACCTAACGACATAGGGTTTGCTATTAGAGATTATATGATAACAAAGTCAGATCCTGTAGCTCATCAGAATGCTACCAGTGAACTTTTCAATCTTATTGTGTTAGCAATTACTCATCAAGTAATCAAGAGAACGAGTCTGTTAAAAACAAATATTGAACTTAGCAAAGAGAACGCTCAACTGAAAGAAGAAAAAGACAAACTTGAGAAAGAAAATCAAAGGCTTAAACTTCTAAATGAACAGATACAAGCTATTTTCGATAAATACGGTTTCCAAAAATTAAAAAACGATAATGGTAAGGAAGGTGAAGACTTTTGATTGTCAAATGTTCTCATTGTAAACAAATGCTATCTTACGAGAATTTTGGCAGTCATGAATGTGATATGCCTCTAAAAAACACTAAGCGAATTGAAGTTATCTATTTTCGAGATGACTCTTACAAAGGCAAAAAGCTAATGACTGGGTGGGGAACCGATGGGGTTCTATACACTTTTGAAGTTGTTCCACGAAAACCAATCCCAATAACAACACCATTAACAGACGATAGTAACAGACGATTTTTGACAGACAACTTCAAACGGAACAAAACAGACGGAGACTTGACAGAACCTTTAATAAATTTCTACCTCAGAATTTTCACAAAGCGCGCTGGCTTGTCCCTAATGTGTTATTTTTTGGTTCATGCGTCTATCTTGTCGTCTGCTTGGAATCAGAGTTAGTTCGGTTGATTTTTTATGTGCCGACGCAACCGCACAAATGGTCACTGCCAAGACACATACAACCACTAAAATGAGCGATGCAATGCTAAACTCCGGTATGGTCGGGCTTGGAGACGGGGACGCAGCTGGAGAAACAGTGGGCGTAGGTGAAGTTATTGCGTTCGACGTGCTTATCACCGAAACCGTATCGCTGCCTTCATTTGTTACGTAGGCGTATGTGCCGTTGGGCGTTATAGCCACATCGTAAGGCTCGCCTCGATCGGTTATATTAGCCGTTATTGTGTTCGTTGCTGTGCTTATCACCGAGACCGAACTGCTGCCGGCATTTGTGATGTAGGCGTATGCGCCGTTGGGCGTTATAGCCACACCATAAGGCGCGCTTTCAGCGCCAAATATATTGGGTCCAAAGTAGGTTGATATTGTCGCCGTCACTGTATTTGTCGCCGTGCTTATTACCGATACCAAACTGGTGTCGGCGGATGTCACGTAGGCGTATGCGCCGTCGGGTGTTACAGCCAAATCATAAGAATAGTCTCCATCAATTCGTATGTTAGCCGTTATTGTGTTAGCAGTTGTGTTTATAACCGAGATGCTATCGCCGCCAGTTATGACATAGGCGTAGGCTCCGTTGGGCGTTATAGCCACGCCCGTAGGATTGCTTAAACTTATCGCCGCCGCTAGAGTGTTCGTTGCCGTGTTTATCACCGAGACCGAATCGTTGGCGTAGCCATTTGAATTTGCGACATAAGCGTATGCACCGCTGGGAGTAACAGCCACAGCGGTAGGATAGTTTCCCGCGGGTATTGTAGCCGTTACTTTGTTCGTGGCTGTGTTTATCACCGAGACAGAACCATCGTTGACATCATTTGTTACGTAGGCGTATGCGCCGTTGGGTGTTACAGCCACACCAAGAGGGTCGTTAAAACCAGTTATTGTGGCCGTTACTGTGTTCGTAGCGGTGTTTATCACAGAAACCGTATTGCCCTCTTCATTTGCAACGTAGGCGTAAGCGCCGCTGGGCGTTACAGCCACATCATTAGGAGCGGTTCCAACGGGTATTGTCGCCGTCACCGTCTGCGCTTGAACTGACTGGGGCGATAATGATAAAGCATAGAACAAGAAGAGGACGACAAGAAGGATGCAAGCAACTTTCAACACGCTTGATGCCTCATGCTTCATTCGTTCACCTCAACAGTCAAACCCTTCGGGCTACCTGTGCTCCAAACGGTTTTTTTCATTTGTTTTCCAACCTGCTATATTTCTTTAAAAAGATAAAAGGGTTCTTGTCAGCGCAATTCTGGGTTTATTCTCGATAAAAGGCGCATTTAGAGTCGATGCTCATATATTCAAAAAGTTGCAGGGTCGAATTGAAACGTTAAGGTTTTTACTGTTAGTGTTAAATAATAATAAGCTGTTAAATAATGGCTAGAGGATAGGAGGTCAAAGTGGTATGAGCGAAAATAGTAACCCGGGGATTTTAGAAATCGAGATTGACCCCAGTGCTCTCAATTATCTTAAGAGAAGTGGCAATGTTTTCATACTTACGGATGTTCAAAATCCCCAGTACTCATATTACAAGATTAAGGGTTATGATGCTAAAGCCGATCTTATAATTAAATTCGAGGAGTTCGTTGAAATCTGCAAAACAATTCCTGATTCCCAAACTAATCCGCAAACAGAATTCACCACTGAAACATTTGATGTGGCGTCCCCTGCAAAATTAAAGCATGACTTATCGTTTTATGTTGCGAAATCTGGTTTTTCAACCGTTAATGATTGGTTAACAACGTTAAATGTTGAGGATCAGATTCCGGAGTGTTCAACTGGACACAAAAAAACATTCTATCTTTATCATATACAGACCGCTCAAACAACTTCCTAAAAAGCCACAGGCCATTTTTGACCATCGATCTTTTCTTCTCCATTGTTTATGCAAGATATACCCACTATTGATGTTAATAATTTTGGATAAATTCGGGGTTCGCTTTATAAGCTAGGAATACTTGCTTGCACGGGAGATGAGATTACAGTATGCCATTCAGCGATGTTCCCACGATTGAAGCAGTTAAGCTAACAAAACAATACGGATCCTTTACAGCGGTTTCCGAATTGAACCTCAAAATAGAGGGCGCAAAATGCGTCGGTTTCCTAGGCACCAACGGCGCAGGAAAAACAACCACACTTAAAATGTTCACAGACTTGATTCATGCTTCCTCTGGAGAAGCCCTGATAAACGGCATAAACGTTCACACTGACAAGAAGGGAGCGCTGGCATCTGTTGCTGCGATTATTGAGACGCCTGAAATTTATCCTTCACTGACGCCTCGCGAAGCGCTGGCGATGATTGCTGAATTCAGAGGCGTCCCAACAATAGAGATTAAAAAGAGAATTGAAGAAGCCGTGGCCGAAGTCCATATGAACGAATGGATCGATAAGCGAGTCGGCAAGTTCTCCAAAGGAATGAAACAGAGAATAAACATTGCCTCTGCACTTCTCAGTGACCCCTGCATCCTTCTTCTCGATGAACCCACTACAGGTCTTGATCCCAGAGGCATGAGCGAAGTGCGGGACATCGTCAAATCACTCAAGGGCAAGAAAAGATTGATTTTCATGAGTTCGCATCTTCTCAGCGAAGTTTCAGACGTATGCGACGAAGTCGCCATGATCGATCATGGCAAACTGCTTGTTTACGACACCATTTCCAACGTGACCTCCAAATTTTCGGGAGGATCAAACGTGGTCGAAGTTGGTCTTCAGCATTCCATAGATCCTCAATTAATAACAAGAAACATAGCCAAAATCTCTGGCGTTAGCTCAGCCGAGCAAATGAACGATATAACACTGCGGATCAGGTTTAGCGGAGGCTTGGATGTTCAGGAACAGATTCTCGTTCAATTGGTAAAGTTGAATATCGGGGTCATAAGTTATAGACCTGCGGCTTCGGAGCTTGAAGACGTCTATCTTAATCTGATTAAGGATACGGTGTGATAAATATGACTGAAACAGGAACACAATGTGGAAATAACGTGCCCAGCAGCATGGCGCAAGTCCGAATATCAATGAAGTATACGCTTTTAGAATACTTGAGGTCGCGCCGTTTCCTTATAATGCTGATTATTACTCTTTTAATAGCCGCCCTTCTCACAATCATAGTGGCTTGGCGGCGTCCCGCAGGTTTTGTAACTACAAACCTCGGGTTCTATTCCAGTTGGTGGGGAACTGCCATAACCCTCGTAATTATCCTGGCTGGAATTTTCTTTGGGGGAGATGCCATTTCAGGAGAGTTTCAGAATAAAACAGGTTACTTCGGAATCCCTAACCCAATTAGACGGTCATCAATATACATTGGGAAATGGTTGTCGGCTTTCTTAGCGGCAACCGCAATAATGCTCATATTCGCTGCAATTACAATCGCCAACGGATTTTACTATTTTGGCTCATCCGGTTTACCATATCAATTCCTTGAGTCTTTGCTTTTCGCATGGTTTTATCTCGCTGCGGTCTTGGGATTGGCGTTCTTTTTCAGTTCGCTGTTTAAAAGCAGTTCCATGTCTATTCTTGTAACGGTTATCCTCTTACTGTTCGGATTCACACTAATTTCGACGCTGGTCTCAGACCTTGTCGGAATAGAACCTTGGTTCATTCTAACTTATGGGTCGGGGATAATAGGAAACATATTACAATCGCCTTATCCCCTTCCCAAGGTCACGACATCTTCGACGTTTGGTCCTCGTACAATTACTACTACCACATTCGCCGCAACGGTTCCTCAAGGACTCGCCATCATAGGAATATACTTCATCGTCACCGCAGTGTTGGGGCTACTGCTATTCGAAAGAAAAGAATTCAACTAAAACAGCAAATTCCAAATCGCTAACGTTGCTAGTCGTTCGTTCAAACACGGGCGGCTCACCATTTTTCATATTTTTATGATGCTTAAATTTGTTTTTTAAGGAATTGCAGCAATGGTTTGGAAGGGGAATGGCTGAGTTTTCGTAGCTTTAGATTCACATCAAACCTGATTTTCGTTTACTGTAAGCGTTGGCACTGTTATTTTTATGACTGAAATAGGCTAAAATATATTCAAGTTGGACGTTAAGTTCAAGCGATGTCCTTGGTGTCACATCAAAATCTTAAATGGCTACGGCGAAAAGCTCCTCAACTGATTGCTATAGCCATCGCTGTCATAGTTGTCGTTTATTTCGTTCTTGATTTTTTGGAGGACGTCGTCATCGGAGGCGCACCGGTGACTAGCGAACCAATAATTAGCCTTATCCTTTCTATAACTCGCGGCGTAACTGGGGCAGTGCAGACTTGGGGTTACTCGGGCATCTTTGGGTTGATGCTGCTTGAATCAAGCTCGCTGCCTATCCCGAGCGAGGTGATTCTTCCGTTCGCAGGTTACTTAGCTTCCATGGGGCAACTTGATTTTTGGGTAACCGTAGCACTTGCAACTGTTGCGGGTTTGGCGGGTTCACTTATTGATTACTACATCGGATTAAAAGGCGTTCAATCTCTAATGAAACACAAAATTCTGGGCAAAGCTGTTTTGTCAACAAGCCAGCTCGAAGTTGCTGAAAAATGGTTTATCAAGTACGGCAGCTTAATGGTTTTTGTAAGCCGCATAATTCCTGGTTTTCGAACAACTTTTTCGTTTCCAGCCGGCGCCGCCAAAATGAAGCTGACAAAGTTCATCTCTTTCACCATTGCAGGCTGTTTACTTTGGAATGTGATTTTGGTTTACTTGGGCTGGTATCTGGGCAAAAACTGGACACAAGTTGCAGGAGTCTCCCATTACTTAATCGTCGCAGCCGTGGCAACCATATTAATCGTCATTGTCCTTTACCTATTTATGAGAAGTCGAAAAAAGCAAGCGGCAAAAACTCAATAAAAATAAGATAAAATTTGGGAGCGTTTAAGGTGTTTTGGTTATCTTTGGTTTAACTTCCCCTTTAATGCCGATGTCTTTTGCTTCTTGAACCTGCAGCATGCAATCTACGTGAGATGCTTCATTGAATACTTTATAGTCAATCGTTTTCAGGAATGCGGCGTCGATTGAAACTGGCGAGTCGGAAGCAAAGATGCCGACGTCCTTCATCATAACTTCGCCTGGATTAGGCATGCAGTCGCAGTATGGTGTAATGTCTCTGGCAAAGCTGACGTATGACACTTTTTTCGGTTTAAAGGTGGAGAGTACCCCGTAGGCGGCTGAAGCAAGTGCCCTGCAGATGTTTTCCTGATGCGTAAAACTTATGGCTTCCATGGGGCAACCCTGTTTGCAGACTGGGCAACGCATGCATAAATTTGAGCTGTTTCTTGCTTTTCCCTCAACGATTTCAGGCAACTCCAATTCGCAGTTTTCTCTGCATTTACCGCAGCCGATGCATTTGGACGTATCTATTTCTAAGCCTACTGTTCTATGCTGCCGAAGCTTGCCCGCTCGTGGTGTGCAGCCCATGCCCAAGTTTTTTATGGCGCCGCCGAACCCGCTGAGTTCATGCCCCTTATCATGCGAGACAACAATCATCGCATCAGCCTCCGCGATAGCGCCTGAAACTTCAATCTCTTTCAGTATGCCCTTGGTGGGGACTGTTCGGTAGTTTTCTCCTCTGAGCCCATCTGCCACGATAAAGGGTGCCAAGTTGAAGCCATTTGTCAACGCCGTAACCATGTGGTCGTAGGCGTTGCTGCGCTGCGCGTGATACAGTGTGTTTGAGTCTGTAAGGAACGGTTTGCCACCTGCCTCCTTAACCCTGCGGATTACGTCATGGACAAAAAACGGCTGCACATAATTCGGGTTGCCTAACTCGCCCACATGCAACTTCACAGCTACAAGGTCACCCTTCGCTATGCAGTCAAAAGTGCCGGCTTCATCATAGAGACGATTTGCCTCCGCCATGAGGTTACGGCTAGTATCCCAAGGAAGTAAATGAACAACCATGTTAATCACTTTCTTCACCTTTCAGTATTTCAGAATTTTTATATAAATGTAATCTGTAGAATTGATGCTTTTCAAAATAACGGAAGGAAATTGAAATATATTGTAATGTTATTGTCATGTTTTCAGAAGTAATAGTTCATGGGCACGCTTGAATGCAAAGGGTTAACAAAGGTTTACGAAGACCACCGCAAAGCTCTCGAAAACGTCTCCTTTTCAGTGGATACTAAAGGTATTTTTGCTTTAATCGGCAGAAACGGCGCTGGAAAAACCACGCTTATCAGAATCCTTGCCACGGAGCTTCAACCTACCGCTGGAAGCGCAAGCATTAACGGTTTGGATGTTGTTGCGCAGGATAGTAAGTTAAGGGAGAAAATTGCAATTGTTCCACAGGAAGCCAGAGCTGTAAGGTGGATGACAGCCAAACAAACTGTTTTTTCATATCTTCTTTGGCGAGGCTGGAGCTACAAGCACGCAAAGAGGCTTGCTGATGAATCGCTTGCAAAGCTCGGCTTAGAACAATACGCTAATGTATTAACCAACAAGCTCTCAGGCGGCACAAAAAGAAAGGTTCTCCTCGCAACTGTAACCGCCTCCGAAGCAGATGTTATTTTTCTTGATGAACCGACCACAGGCTTGGACCCGATTTCAAGGCGGGAATTATGGGAAATTCTCAGAGCTCTGGGTAAAGAACGGTTTATTTTTCTTACAACTCACTATCTTGAAGAGGCAGAGCAACTTGCGGATAAAATCGGTATTCTTAAAGACGGAAAACTGGTCTCATTCGGCACACTTCCTGAGCTGAGAAAAACCGTTAGATACCAGTACAGTATCAAACTGCCTCCTAAAGCGCAAGTTCCACAGTTGAAGGATGCTGAGGTAACCACAGACCAAAGCGGCGTCACACAGATAATGACCAATGAAGACGAAGCCTTCAGCTTAGCCAAAGCATTCGCTGAGCAAGCAGTAAAATTCTCTATTGCTCCAGTCACCTTGGACGACATTTTCTTCTACCTTGTCGGGCAAAAAGCGAGGGATGAATAACGAAGCGCAGCAAACTCAGCCAACTTCTAGCAGGAATTCTGGTAAATGCCATTTATGAAATGGTAAACTACCCTATCGTTTTAATAAGCGCCGTCATCGCACCGTTCTCTATTCTGATTGTAATCACCTTCATATCACATGGCAGTCTTTTCGGAACAGCCATTGAAGGCGGATTGATAATGACTTTCTTCTCCAGCGGAATTTCACTCCAATCTGACCTTTCTCACTTAAAAAACGACTTCAAACTTCAAGACATGATTGTGAGCTCGCCGACAAGTTCAACCTTATACATGGGCGGAATGACTCTTGCCGAAATAGTTTACTCAATTCCCTCTTTAGTTATCCTTATTGCGCTCGCCGGATTCTATCTGCAGCATTCGCTTCTTCAAATAGGAATCTTATCCATTGCGCTATTGCTGATATTTGCTGTCTCAGTAGCTTCAGGGTTCATGCTATCCACTTTCTCAAATGATGTAGTTCAGAGCTATGCGTTCTCCAGACTTATTTCACTATTGTTTACCACGTTGCCGCCCGTATATTACCCGATAACCTATGTTCCAGTGGATTACAGGTACATCGCGTATCTTTCGCCGACAACATACGTGGCGGAAATTATGCAGTCGGCAACAGGCTACCTCAAAATCTCTACTAACAATCTAATTTTTGATTGGGCGGTACTGGCAGCAGTCTGCGCCATTGTCCTATTCATTGCTGTAAAGAAGACCCGATGGAAAGATGTTTAGGAGCTTAAAACATGAGTGGATCAGGGGAAATGAAAGTTTCCCAAATATGGAATTTATCTGAAATAGACTTTGTCTTTCCAAATGGCTTCTCGTTTTTTGAGCCTTATCTTCACTATTTCATTAAAGAAATTCTGGAAATTGGAGGTGAGGTGTATGTATCCAGAACTTCCAAGGAAGCTGTTTCGGGCATATTTATGTACGACAGCGCTGAGAAGCTCGGAACAATTTACACGCGATCAAGAGAGGTATTTGACTACTTTTATGGCTTAAATCCGTTTAATTTCCTCTTCTCTGAATTGAGAACTGAGCTTGAAAACGAAATCTATGATATTTACACTGTAGAGCTTGAGAATCTTGCCCTTGCTCATAGATTCAGCTACGAAATTTCCATCGCGGAGAAGGAACACATAGGTGAGATAGAACAATTCATGGCTGCAACCCATCCGGGGATAAACAAGAGGTGGGTAAGTGTTGCGCTCAATAACGGAGATAGATGCTTTACTGTTAGGCTAAGCAACGAAATCGCTGGGTTAGGCTGGGTTTCACTTGTGAAGGGAATTGGCAGACTGCACACTCTTTACGTTAAGCCTCAATTTAGGAGAATAGGCATAGGTGAAGATATTTTGAATGCGCGACTTCTCTGGCTTAAGTCAAAGCATGCCCACTCAGCATTCTGCGAAATTTCCCGTTATAACGTAGCTTCTTCAGGAAATGTCCTGAAAACGCACATGAGGGTATCTGGACAGGTTTTTCAGTATTTTAAGAAGAACTTGGATAGAAAGAAGGAACTAAAAAGTTAGTACCTGCATCTATGTCCTTGGAGCTCCGCATATAGGACAGGTCTCAGCTGTGGAGTCTATTAGTGCTCCGCAGTAGCGGCATTTTACCTTCACAACCTCTTTAATCACGATCTGTTGAACTGGAGGTTGCTTTGGAGTCAAATCAATAGGCTCTGGCGGCGGACCTTGCATGGGTGGTTGTTGCTGGTTGGATTGTTGTTGGACGGGATGTTTGGGGAGTGTTTTTCTGCTTCTTCTTAAGAGCGCGTAAATGATAATTGCAACGATCACTATCAGTAAAAATATTCCAATAATGTAACCAACATATTGTGTTGAGTTTCCTCCGCCTGAATTGCTTGTCGTCGCAGCCGTTAGTGGGTAGCTATTTGAATTCACATACAAGGTGTCTGTGTAGGTGAACCCAGTTCCAGACGAGTTGGTATCGTGTTCAACGTAGCTGTACCCTATGATGTATCCTGTTGATGGATCAAAGTAAGCACTCCAAGTATATGCTGCATTGAACTGGCCGTATTCATCGTTTCGCTGATAGCTTGAGGTTCCTTGAGCAAAAATTGCGTTTACGTTCCTGCTCTCCGAGGGAAGGTAGTAGCTATAATTTTTAGAAAGGACTGTCATCTCGGTGTTTAGAAGCGAAAAGGTATTGCCCTTCGGAATTGAGGTATCCATGTAGAACCAGACTGTTGGGTTAACGTATCCTGTTTGGTCGTCAGTTCCGTTGACATAAAGGAAGTTGACTGATGAGAACGTGTAGTTTCCTGACATGCTTCCAGTTTCTGTCGCGCCAGTGCTGTTGCTCCACGTGTAGGTGTAACTGTAGTAAGCAGATACAATCCCATCTGCACTAACTCCATTCATCGTTTCCTGTCCGTTAATGACCGTCTGTTCAGTATATCCTGCATAGTTACCGGTGCCGCTTTCAAGATTCTCAACTTCGTGGTAGCTGAAATAATCTCCCTGATGGGGCACGTAGCCTGCGACAGCGGGCGCCAGAAAGAGAACCGCGCTGAGTGAAAGTACGACAACAAGAAACGACTTTGAGGTCAGCCCATGAAACCCCCGACGCCATGCACATGGGCAGGGTGGGCGCCCCCAATCCCGCTGAATGTGGAATAGTAAGATGAATGTGCGACGATCAGGGGCGCATAGTATATGAAGAAAAGGTTTGATGGAACATATGTGAACTGCACTGGCGTCGGCGTAATTTTTGCGGTCGGGTCAATTTCCTTTACAAGCCCATTTTTGATTCCGTGAATCATCCTCACTGAGAGGCTTATCAATTCAGAACGCTCCAAACCAGCTGCGAAAGACCCAAGCAAAGAATAAGCCTTTTCCATCAAATCAAGAGTCTCATTAGCTTCAAGGGTGGCTATTGAAGTAAGTATTGCGGCAGCCACAAGGGGATATTCCAGATAATTTTTAAGTCCATCTATAATTATTGTCATCTTCGTCTTCACATCATCTGGCCCCAAATCTGAAATTGATAAATAGGCAGAAGCAAGTTCGGTATCCTCTGATATCTGGTATCCCCAAGAATTGAACAATGATCTAAACGCTTGGAATTTATCAGACAGTTGGTAAATTGGGACATTCATTACAGAAAGTATTGCCGCAGATTCATATGAAGAGGTCATTTTGGAAAAATCCATAAATCTGTCAGTGGGAAATGTGCCGTCAAATCTCTTTCCAAACAAAATAATTGCAGCAACGCCGACCGATAGTTGCTTAGGAACCTTAGCGTCACGCCTGAGCTGGCGATCAAGACTTACCAAGGAGTCACACAGATTTTGAAGATCAGAATTATTTTGTGATTGAGAGGGATCTGCCTTTGTGGGGGTCATTATTTCCGCTGCCATCATTTTATTTTCAATGGTGGAGTTGAAATTTTTGAGAAGGCCAAGTGCAAGAAGATACCTTTGACTGATTTGATTCTCGTCGCCTTGAAGCTTCGCCAGTCCAATAGACACGCTCCAGAGTTGAGATAGATCATAATCCGGAAATTCAGTTCTAAAGCGAGACACATAAAAGCTGCCCCTTGATGCTATGGATAGCAATTCATTGGAGGTTTCCTTGCTTTCTTGAATGTAGTCCGAGAATTCGTTATTGGAGACCCGGTAATTTCTGACATTGAGGTCGTTTAGCGTGATTACTCCGAGACCGGAAAGTGCCAGATATTTGCCGTCACAGGGCACCATTCTGTCAATAATGGATTTCTTTTGAATAAGCTCGTTTATAGCGGAGTTTTTTTCAGCGATGTCGGCTTCTTCTTTGGAAACGACATTTCTTTCGTTTTCTTCAGTTTCAAGTTCTGCTTGCTTTTTCTCTTTCGCCTCAAAATGAAACGTGATTGAGTGGGTTTTCTTTTCTTCTTCTTTAAGAGTGGCGTCTGCGGTTCTTTCTGCGTTCGTCTCATTTTGCAAATCTATGTTCATCTTTGTTAAATTTGAAACTTCGGCTGAAGCCTGATCGTAATCTTCTTTCTGCATCATCGAAAGGTAGCCTGCATTGTGAAGAAAATCCAAATCAGCTTGTTGAATTTGCGTTGAAATCGACTTTCCAGCTATTTGAGATAGAAAGTTTCTTACATCATTGCATTTCATTTTGCTCCCCCGTCAATAATTGGGAATTTCTCAATTAAACGTTCCTCTCCCAGAATATTACCCACGACCAGTTCAAGACTTTGTCCCTCACGTGCAAGGTCAACAACTTCATCATTCTTTAGAGCCTCTCTAAGAAGATATTCGAACTGCCCTTGTCTGTCTGCCATCTCACCGAACCTTTTGGATCGTTCTCGTTCTATCTGTTCATAAGCGTACATGAATTCGTAGAGGGATCTGTATATCTGGTCGTTTATCTTTTCTTGGATATTATTTTCTCCGACAGTTATCCATTCTAAGCCTTCAAGGTCTACGAAGTAGATGGTGCCGTCGGGAGCGAGGACCGCATCTTTGTCAAGCCAGACATCATAAAAATCCAATCCACTGTAAGTTCCGTTACCGTTGTTTTTTATTGATCTGGTGAACAACGTTAGGAAGGCGATTCCACTTTTAACGAAGTTTTTCAGAAATTCTAATGCTTTGTCATTGGTGTCTATTCCAAAGATGTCAAAGATTGAACTTATTTTTCCTCCAACTGTGCTTCCAGAGTGAAAATAAATCCTCACATTGGACGGAACTAGCCTTGTTTCCTGAACCATTCTGCCCCTGAATCTGCGATACCAATATAATTTTTTGATTTCATTCTCAAGGCTTTCAGGAAGGAAAACTATTTTCACAAGGGGCGCGACTCGAAATCCGTGAATGGAGGTAAGGTCGGCCATTTCCGACACTCTTAATGATGTGGTTGCGTGCTGGAGCCCTTGACCCCCATATGGGGAGCCTCTTAGCCATAATTCGCCTGTAAGGTAACGTGGAGCGATTTCCCCTGAATTCACGATTCTTTCTTTCAATGTGGAATCTTTCAGTAGGCTGCATATTTCAGTTTTCCCGAAAAGCTGATGAGAAAATGGACTGGTAGTCGAGCCTACGCCTTTAATTGAAAGGTAAAAATCAGTGCCGTCCATTTTCAAAGAAGGCAGAGCGGAAACTGCTCCTCTGTTGTCGTCTACAATAAACTCTTTCGTATCCACGGGACTGATATCCATGAACGGTTTCATGCTCTCCGGAAGGTGAATTCTTTCAAATACAGGCATTTTGAATTCTTGAAAATGCTTGCTTGTCAGAACTTCAGAAGCTTCATAGGTATTTAGATTAAGCGGCAAACCTTTCAATTTCATTTTCATGAGAGTTCTACACTTCGTAAGGAGGGTTCAACTCTTAAATCTAATGCAGCCTTTAGAAAAATCTGCAAATAAACAGACTTCCACAAAACCAACCCGACAAACCCAAAAGCCGCAACTTAAAAATTCAGCAAACCAACCCAAAAAAATAGGCTTAGTATTTTTTCTTCCACGTTGTATTCGGCTAGTCAACACAAAATAATTATTGTTTTCCAGAAAATCCTTAGAGAATCCGATAGGTCAAATGGATATGTTTTTCACTACACACATATCGTTAATTCTAATTTCTGATTAATTGTAAGATGATAAGTATGAGGCGTTCAAAACTAGAAATGTACGTTGACATCCTCAGCGTTCTGGCCCAAAGAGGACCACTAAAACTAACACACGTTATGTATAAAGCAAATGTTAACTGCTGTGTCCTAAAAGAGTACCTTGACTTCCTCAAGAAACAGGGCTTAGTGGAAGAACGCACCATGAGAAAACAACGCGTAGTTTACGCCGTTACACAGCGCGGAATAACCGTTCTCAAATACTTTAAAGAACTAAAACAGGTACTGCCCATAGTAGAGGAATCACGAAACCAAACACCAATCCCCTACTAAACCGCACTAAACCACAGTTTCTTATTTCTTAACGCATGTACATCAAACAGAAAATCTATTTTTAGCCTGCTCTTATCAACCAGTTTATCCAATTCTCGCTTCAGAATAGCTGATTTAAGAAAAAAAAACTATAATTCAGCGCAAAAAAAGCGTTTCAATTTAATAGATAACATGGAAATAAACTAAGCGCTCGCTACACAAAAGATTAGAGAAAGTTTAACATATTATTAATTGAGAATGACAAAAAAACTGCGTTAACATTAACTTTCATATTTGTACTCCTAGTATCCACGATGGTTGGAGTTACTACCTTGCATTTTGGAAAGGCTCAAAGTGGCACAAACGTTAATGGCATAATCACTTCAGACACTACATGGACTCAAGCAAATAGTCCGTACACGTTAACAGGAAATGTTCTAGTAAATGAGAGCGCTTCCCTAACCGTTGAACCCGGGGCAACAGTCGATTTTAATGGATTCTATATTCAGTTAAATGGCTCTTTAATTGCCCAAGGAACTCCTGGTAACCCAATAATATTTAACATTGCAAAAGGGGGGGATACAGGGAACTCAGCAATTGAATTTATGAGTAGCAGCCAAAGTTGGAATGAAACGACAAAAACTGGCAGCATAATTGAGAATGCAATAATTAATTCCACGTGGAGCAGCATATACCCAACCATACTCATCGATGAGGTTTCACCCAAAATAGACAACACCAAAATTACCTGCACAAGTAACCTGTCTTCCAACATAGCAATCAATATTGAGGGATCAAATGCAGCCCCAACAATTTCCAACAACTCCATAGTAGGAGAAGTTCAAGCCAGTGGCGGAACTGTTTGCAATAACACGATTACGGGGTCTCTATATGCTGGAATTTATCTTTTTGGAAACGCAACCGCTTACGGTAACACGATATCTGGATCGTACATCGGAATATATGCGTCTTCACCCAATCTCAATTATTACTCGTCTTCCAGTATACAAGGAAACTTAATTGTTAATGACACATACGGAATTGAATTGGAAATATACGGTTATGCTGATTCATATTCACGAACGTTAACCACGCAAAACAACACAATCACCAATAACGAATATGGAATGCAAATAGAGGCGTATAGTTCATCAGCAATTTACTCAATTTCTAATAATAACATCTACGACAACATAAATTACAACTTCTTATTGACTGGAAGCATCACTTCAGACATAAATGCAACAAATAACTGGTGGGGAACAACAGACACATCAGCAATCAATCAAACGATTTATGATTTCAAAGATGATTTTACTTTAGGCTCAGTTAGTTTCGTTCCCTTACTGAACGCGCCAAATCCTCAAGCTCCAACTTATATTGCTGTTTCCGCTGGCGCCGGCGGTTCAATTAGTCCGAGCGGAATTATTAGGGTTAACTATGGTGGCAGTCAAAGTTTCACTATAACGCCTGACGTCGGGTATGCCATAGCTGATGTTTTAATAAATGGGACTTCTGTTGGTGCTGTTAGCTCTTACACTGCCCAGAACATCCAAGCTGCAACAACGATCTCAGCAACTTTTGCGCCTAATCCAACGCCTACTCCAAGTCCAACTCCTTCTCCAACTCCAATATCAGTTTATCCATCGGTTAGATTAGATCCTTCTATCGGTTCAGTAGGAACGGGCGTGGTGGCTGAGTTATCTGGGTTCCCTGCATACGCTACAATAATTGTGACCTTTGGTACAATTAACGTCGGGACTTTAACGTCAGCCACTGGAAGTGGAAATGTCCAGTTTACTGTTCCGCAGGTATCTAACGGCATGTATAACGTAACTGCCACTTGCTCGTCGGGAGGTGTTGCCACAGAAGCATTTTTCGTCGGTCAACAGCTGTTTCCAACTCCGACACCAGTTCCACATCCAAACGCTACGCCAGCTCCATCATCTACTCCAACGCCAAATCTGCCGTCCCCGAACTTATCTTTCTACTGCATAAGTTCAACAGCATCTTCTGGATTTAATGTTCAAATTCAGGGTTCATTGACGTATAATGGCGTGGGCTTATCTGATGCCGGAATACAGCTTTCTGACAGTGTCACAGGAGGACGCTCTTGGCAAGACTTAACTTACGTAAACACAGACAGTAACGGAAGTTTCACCTGTGTGTGGAACCCTTCTGTTTCAGGAAATTACGGGATTGAAGCTACGTGGCCAGGTGACAGTGACTATTCAAATGCAAGTGCGGTATACAACTTTGCAATAGCGCCCTTCAACAATCAAAATCAAAATGTTTTCTCTGTTACTTCAAATTCAACACTTACAAGCCTAACGTTTAACTCAGCAACAAATGAGTTAAGCTTCGGCGTCTCTGGACCTTCGGGAACTACAGGCTTAACAAAAGTTTGCATTCCACAATCACTAATCCCGGATATTTCTAAAATCAATGTCACTTTAGACGGCAGTACAATTAATTATACTTCCTTTTCAGAGGAAAATGTGTGGATATTAACTTTTACTTATCACCACAGCAGCCATACTATTGCAATAGCACTTGGGTCAACAACGTCTACCGTTCCGGAGCTACCCTATTGCACACCAGTAATCATAACCATTTTCCTATTCGCAACCTCAATAGCCTTAGTCTTTAAAAAATATAGGTCATCTTTTTCATACAGTCCTTAGAAGGATTACGCCGAAGCGCTTAAGCGAGCGCTTTCAAAAGTAACTAAAGATTGCTGATGCCAGCAAATCGGCGCCTATTAGAATGAGAGTTATATTGGCGAAATAGCCGAAACCAAGACTAACACTAAGACCGTCTGAAGAGTATATTTGAACCCTTGCAAAAAGAATAATCAAGGTTGAGAAAAGTCCAATCGCAATACCTATCATTATATTGAAAGCCCTTAGCGCTGTGTTAAATTTACCCGCAAAAGCACCAATGATGATTCCGCCCAATTGCATAACTTAATAACCCTACTCCCAAAAGAACATTTAACCATTCATTGCCCTGAAGCGACCATTTGAAAAAACAGAACAGTTATGGCTGCGGCTGCAATTATTACATTCGTCGCTAGGTTGGCCAATTTTGCATGTTATCGAAAAGTCGATAAAGAAAGCACTAGACAATCTATAAATTCCTATTATGAGGGTAACAATGCTGAATATTGAAAACGAATTAAAATCAATTTCAATTCCTGTCTCAATCCCAAAAAATTTTAGGGGGAATAGCAAGATAAAACTCAATATCAGGGCTAAAAGCCCAACCAACGCTCCTGTTGAGTTGAAAACAAAAGGCGTTTTCAATTTTTCTATGGGCTTGTTTTTCGCAAGATAGTTAAGTCCCACCGAAACAGCTAGTATCCCAAAAATTAACATTGAAAGCCCAACAAAATAATCTGCTTCGTTTATCGGAGCAACTCCTGTTGCGTTAGGGACACCTACGGTTGGTTTAGTGAAAAGCCAAAGGTAAGTAGCTAATGCCAGAATGAAGATTCCGAGTGAAGTTAATGCAACGCCAACTTTACTGATTTTGCTCATTTAAACTTCCATTTATTTCAATGGGTTTATTTAACTTGCGATTGCAACTTTTTTTAACATGTTTATCAAAAAAACCGTTTAGGGCTAGTATTTTTTTCCTAAACCAAGTTTCTTTTGAATATCTGAAACCTCGTTGGCATTATCAGCCAAGATGTTTAGCCAAAGGTCAAATTCGGCTTTCGAGATTTCTTTTTGAATAACGCCTTTTTGGTCTCCGGAGAAAAATCTTGATGGTTCATAAGAAAACATTTTTACGTAAAAGATTCGGTCTGCAATTACCAGTTTGGAGGAGCAGCCTGATTTTTCAGCCGCACTGTAGTCGATTTCGAAACTCATTACTTGCGCCCTTCTTTAGAAGCGTTGACTTATGTTTACTTAAATTTTATCTTTTGAAGAGATGTTTTTTAGCTTCTGTGCATCCAACAGACTTGAAACAATAATCTATCTTGAATGTGAATAATTTTTTGCCTAAACTTTTTCTTTTGCGAAATAATTCTAGCCTTTAGGAGGGATGTCTATTTTTTCTTTTTTGTTGTGTGGTTTTCTGCGGTCAAAAAGAATGTATCCAGCAGCGAAAGCTATCATTATTGAGGCTGCGACTCCTACAACCGTGACTGTCGGAAAAGGCGCTATGTTAAAGTACACTGTTTTTGAACCTGTGTTACCGATTTGATCAGTTGCGTAAACGGTTAAGCGGTGCGAACCAGTAGATAACGCTGGTAAAGTAACGTTTCCGATTATGGTTACATTTTGCTCTCCATCTAAACTGTAAGCTAACCATTTGACCGTCTTATTTACTTCCAAGGTCAGTTGGATGTCTGTGGAACTATAAGTTTGGTTTAGGGGAAAACTAATAACGATGTTTGGAGCAATCGTGTCCACAGAAAAGAAAACCCTGTTAGAAACACCCATGTTGCCAAGGCTATCGTTGGCGTAGAGTATTATGTTGTAAGCTCCTTGTGATAGGTTAAACAGTTGTGTTTCCCCGTTTATGGTTACGTTTCGATGGTTATCTAAACTATAACCCATCCATTCAGTGGCTTTGTTAACAGTAAAGTTCAGGGTTACTTTATTGTAAGTTTGGTTTTGGGGCAAGTTAATCTGAATTATCGGCGGAGCGGTTCCATAACCAATGGGCGTGTACTCCTCAACCGTGTCTAGCCAGTTTTGGCCGTCAAATCCTCCAATTGCATATAAAACATCGTTTACGACAGCAACGTCTAGAAATGCACGAGCTGTAGGCATCGAAATGCCGGTACTCCAAGAGTTGCTGCTTGAATTATAAGCTTGAACAGTACTGCTATAGGAATTCACAAAATATCCACCGATAACATATAGCAGAGAAGGAGCCATCAAGCCTTCAGTGGACGCAGCAGCCCCAAAAGCAACTGCTGAAGGCAAGTTCGCTTCTAAACTCCATGTGTCAGTTTGAGGATTGTATAGTTGGTTTGAGTCAAAGAAAATGCTGCTTCCTTGTGAGTGTGAAGCCTGTGAGCCGCCAATGATGTGAATTTCGCCATCTGTCACGGTTGATGCGTAACCATAAACTGCAATCGGTATAGGCGTTCCTGTAGTCCATGTGTTGGTCGCTGGATCATAAACTTCGGTTAAGTTAGTTTCAATATAATAGGGGCTTATGCTTGAATATTCTTCGCCTCCGATTAAGTAGATTTTACCGTTCACCACATTTGCACTTAAGTAAGCTCGGGGAGTAGGCATCGAAGCTTCTGTTCCCCAAGTATTCGTGGCAGGATTGTACACTTCGTTATTTCCGACAAACCCGTTGTTGCCGACTGTTCCGCCTATAACATATATTTCGTTATCATAAACGGCGACGGCGCAACCGCTTCTGGCTGTTGGCATAGGCGCTTCAGTTGTCCAATCGTTTGATTCGGGGTCATACACTTCGTTAACGTTAACAGGGGCATCACCACTCATGCCTCCGATAGCGTAGATTTTTCCGTTCACAGTTGCCACACTGAGTCCACCTCGCGCTGTGGGCATAGGCGTTATTGAAGTCCACGACGATTGATCTTGGGTTGCTTGGGCTTTGGTGATGGGAAAATAGCTCGCTGGTAAAACTATTGTTACAATAATAAGCATGGCTATTAGAATTTGAATATGCTTATTTATTGATGAACCCCCACATGCCTCTTTACGTAATAAATGCACTTTACCTTTATATTGTTTAAAGAAATCAACGAAAAAAACAATCTGACATTTGAAAACTTAAGCAAGTCCATTTACTTGAAGTATTCAGATATGATTTACTTCTTTTCTCTCCCTACTTTATCATCCCAAGTTTTATATCGCTGAGACCTCATGAAGTTGGTTAAAATAAAAGAAGGTTCAAATTTAAACGGGGAATAAACTATTCAATTAAGAAAACTTCTGGCGTTGGTTCTGATAATATTTATTGTTGCTGGAAGTATAGGCGCTGTTCTGATTTTAAGCAAAAAACCTCCTTCTTCTTCTTCGTCTCCAATGGCTCATACGATTCAGATAGTGAATGGAACAGTCACGGTAAATGCCAGTGGCTACGTCGATTACGTCTTCTCTATTCCTCCGGGTTCCTCAAGCATTCATGTTTCAGGAAACTTTACGGTACAAGGCAACGGAGGCAGCGGCATCATTGTTTACATTTTTGACAGCACCAACTTTGACGATTATGAAACAGGAGCTTACTTCGGCGCACTCTACCAAAGCTCACAAACTACAACAGCTCCAATTGATTCCAACCTTGACTCAAACGGAACCTACTACCTTGTACTGGACAACACGTTATCGACAATCGCTCAAACCGTGAATATACAAGCGAGTGTTGCCTACTTTACGTCATGAGGAAAAGGACCTATCAGATCTTTGATCTAAAAAAATGAGAATATCCCGAGTTTCTTTTTATTCTGCGAAACATATTAGGGGCTAGAATAGCTCTATTAAAATCGAATGAGTGTTATCAATTATGTTTCATACAGTAGGTAATTGCCCATGATAACGGTTATTGGCGCTGGCAAAGTAGGAAGCGCGGCTGCCTTCGACATTCTGCGCTACAAAATAAGCGACGTAGTCTTGATTGACGCTAACGAAAACCAGGCGAAAGGTGAAGCCCTAGACATGATGCAGGCTGCACCAGCAATCGAATTTGACGGTAAAATCCATGGAACCAGCAACTATGCGGAAATGCAGGGGTCAGAGCTTGTGATTGTGACAGCTGGGTTTGGCAGAAGGCCAGATATGACTCGCAGCGATCTTACGATTGCTAATGCACAAATCATTCGATCAATCCTAAAAGAGGTCGTTAAGTATGCTTCTGACTGCAAGCTTATGATTGTTACAAACCCCGTTGACGTGATGACTTATGTTGCCTTCAAAGAAACTGGTTTTCCACGTAGCCGCTTGTTCGGCATGGGCAACATTCTTGATACAATACGCTTTAGAGCATACATTGCTAGTGAATTGGACGTTTCAAGAGAAGACACTAATGCTTTAGTTATCGGTGAACATGGCGATTCAATGGTTCCACTGGCGGAATACGCTTCGGTTTCGGGGATTCCCATAACAAATTTTCTGACAAAAGAGCAGATCGAAAAAATAATTCATTTAACGATAACCTCAGGTTCTGACGTTATCAAACTCAAAGGCTCAACAATCTATGCCCCCGGTACCGTAATTGCCATTACGGCTGATGCAATTCTAACGGGAAGAAATCGAGTTATGAGTGTATCCACATGCCTTGATGGCGAATATGGCCATTCAGACGTTTCAATTGGTGTACCTGTTGTTCTTGGGAAAAGCGGGGTTGAAAAGGTAATTGAGCTTGAATTGTCAAATCAGACAAAAGAGCGCTTTGATAAGTCGGTTGTGGTGGTTAAAGAAGCGATAGCTGCGTTGAAGAGCTAACACTAACCCGAGGACTTAATGTTTAAAATGATAGAGTGTGTTTAGCTGTGGATTTGCTTGGCACGTGCGCAGTAAAAGTTTCCATTAACTTTTGTGAATGCTGGGCATTTGCCATCATAACAGTGCTCGAGCCATTGGCATGGTGCTCTAACATCATATACGCGAGGCATGTATCCTTGCGTGTTAAAACTTTCTTGGATTTTTTGTCGTTTAGAAACTTTTTCCAAAATTGTTTCCATTAAAATTCCCTCAAAATTTTTAATTGAAATTAGTAAAGCTTCAATGGTGTTATTAAAAATGTGTGGCAGTCGCTAGGCAACAACAAAAGCATATAAGCACTAACTTGCGAAGAAAAAACAAGCGGAAAGCAGGTAAACTGTTATTTTGCGAGCGTGTGCCTTTAGCAATTTTGGTCGTTTTTGCCCATTTTTAGGTCAAGGTCATTGCTGGCAAAGGATAATTATATTTAGCAGTTAACGGCTTCTTGTTTTTGGGTCGCTTAACATGGAGTTCCAAGGAAGAGATATAGTATCCATTGAAGATTTTTCCCGCCAAGAAATCGACTACATCCTCGACGTCAGCCGGTCCATGGAACCCCTTGCCGCGAAAGGTTCAGATATGCTTAAGGGAAAAATCCTTGCAACATTGTTTTTTGAACCCAGCACTCGCACCCGTTTAAGCTTTGAAACAGCAATGCTAAAACTAGGTGGATCCTACATTGGCTTTGCTGATGCTGACCTAGCTTCGGTGAAGAAAGGCGAAAACTTGGCGGATACCATTCGCACCGTCGAGAACTATGCTGACGCCATAGCGCTGAGGCACAGTTTGGAGGGCGCCGCTAGATTGGCTGCGGAGTTTTCTAAGGTTCCTATTATAAACGGTGGCACCGGAGCAGAAGAGCATCCGACCCAAGCGTTTACTGACCTATATACTATGCTCAAAGAAAAGGGCAAGATAGACGGGTTAAAGGTTGCCTTAATCGGCGATTTAAGGTATGGACGAACTGTTCACTCACTTGCCTACGCGCTTGCACTCTACAACATAGAGCTGTATCTGGTTTCTCCTGAAACTCTCCGCATGCGAAAAGACGTGATTCAAACAATAAAAAGCAAAATTTCAGTCACTGAAAACGCTAACTTGGAAAATATTATGCCGCAAATAGATGTTTTATATGTCACCCGCATTCAGAAGGAACGTTTTCCCGATGCAACGGAGTACGCCAAGGTTAAAGGGACCTATAAAATTGACCTGAAAACTTTGAAAAATGCGAAGAAAGACATGATTATTCTGCATCCGCTTCCGCGAGTGGACGAAATCGCCGCTGAAGTTGACAATACCCCGCAGGCGCGTTATTTCCAGCAGGTTTGGAATGGCGTTGTTGTGCGAATGGCGCTTCTGTCGCTTTTGCTTGGCGCGGTCAAATAAGCTTTCATGTGGAAGTGAAGCGGTCGAATGTTGCCAGGTTGCTCATGGAGCCGCACGATGGACATTTATGTAATGTTCCAAGCCAGCTTTTTTTGCAGTTATCGCAGAAACTAATTATTCGATTGTAAGTGAAGAATTCCAAAGATTGGTTTTCAATTAAGCGACGGGTTAAATCCATTACTGCTTCAGGCTTAAACTCAGCGGTCCACAACTCTATAACGCCTAAGGCGCCGCCAGCGTTTAGTCCCTTCATTTTTTGCGTTGTCTCCAACATTTCAGATGGTAGGCTGAGGGGTTCGCCAGCTTTAACTTGGAATCTTTTTGTTGTTGAGTAATAGGGTTTTTCTCTTGTTCCTGAGAACTTTACTTTGGCTAC
This sequence comes from Candidatus Bathyarchaeota archaeon, assembly GCA_963767735.1. GTDB lineage: Archaea > Thermoproteota > Bathyarchaeia > Bathyarchaeales > Bathycorpusculaceae > Bathycorpusculum. Next base: position 386,328 of record CAVYES010000004.1, read on the forward strand.
ACCGTATTTTTCGATATCTAATTGGGCTAGCCGCTCTGATGCTTCAGAATCGCTCAGTATAACGGGGTATAAGCGTTTTCCATGTTTCCTGCCGATTTTCTGCTTGAAAGCCAAAATATTCTGAATTGTTTCCTCGGCAAACTTTCGGCCCTCTTCCGAATTTATGCTTTTTTCTGTAAAAGCTTCTACGGCTTCTTTGAATCCAGCTAAATTTATTATCCGTGAACAATTTTCTATCCTGAAGTATGTGTCTCCATTGGTGTTTTTTAGCAGGAAAGGCAACGAGTTTTTTCCAAATTGCTTAAGGGCAGTGTTTTTTACTCCTAAAGTTCGGGCGGCAAGTTCAAAACGTTCCCTTACCAAATCGAAAAATTTGTTCTTGTCTTTCTCACTTTCTTGAGCGATTCTTGGCAAATTAATTGTTACACAGCCAAGGCAGCCTGTGCGGAGAGTGTCGGTTTCCCAGTCTCCAGTAAAATCAGATGCAAGTTTAACTCCTGAGGCGGAAAAAACCGTGTTTTCTGCTTCTTTTCTTACGGTGTTTGCAAAGTACGGTATTCCTTTTTCAGCTGCCAACTGGTGAACTTTGAGGAGAACCGCTTTCGCGTATTCACCTGCCAAGTCGTCTTTGCCAATTTTTATGACCAGTTTGGGGTTGAACAGTGGCTTCTGAGAACTCTCTTCGGTGAAGATTTCAATTATAAGTGACGCTAACAGTTGGCTTTCTTGGATGAAGTCCCCGTATTTGCCGCATATTTTTCCCTGAGGGCCATATGCTTCTTTTTCTGAGATTAATTTTGGAATTGAAAGCTCAAGCCCCAACGTTGCATTGGCATTCTGATTTAGGTTTAAGATGAATAAACGTAGGTTTTCCTTGATTCGTGATGTTTCAGCGTTTTTTGCAAAAGGTGCGAGAAAAACGTTGAAGTGGTCGCAGGTTTGAGTTCGGTTTGTTTCTTTGTTAGCATGCAGAAGAACGTTGAAGGCAACTGCCAACGCTGATTCAAAGTTGCTCGGAGACTCCATTGAAACTTGCTGTGGATTATTGAGTTTGAGGCCGTTTTGGAAGAAAAACCTTAGGTCATGGCTGATTTCGTCTGGTTTTAGTATCCATGTGCCTAAGTTGTCGATGTGGATGGTGCCTGATAGGTGAGCGTCAGCTATGTCTCTTGGGAAAACGTTTAGCAGGGTGTACTCGCCAAGGACGGTTTGGCCTGCTTTTGTAAGCAATGTTGCGGAGTCAGCGGGGTCGTCTTTTGACTCCAATGAAGTGGTTACCTCATGTACGGGCATGCCAACTCTTGTGAGTTTATGGCGGTACTCCTCATAGCCTTTCTCAACCAAAATCCCGTTCACAATTTCCCTGATTAGGGCTGCTGTTAGGTACTTTGTTTTTGATTTAACCAGGCGTTTTTCCGCTTCTTTAGCCGCTTTCTGCGCTAATTCAGCTGGAACTTTTGCTTCTTTTATGAGTGAATTTGCTATTTTGTTTGCATCAAACTCTTCCATTGTTAAATGTGAAGTGCGTACAAGCATACCTCTGGGTTTAACCGCTTTCTTCTCAACACGGTCAGCTACGTCAAGAACCATTTTGCCAAGGTCAGTTAAATAGTATTTTTTTGATTCAACATCCGCTTCCACCAAATCTGCTTTTAACAGGAATTTTAAATGATAAGCGAACCTGCCGGCGTCTCGGCTGGGATTCATTTTTAGCTGGTTCATCAGTTCAGTGTATGAGAGAGCGCTTTTGTCGAATAACAGGTTGAGGATTTGCAGTCTAAGAGGTGAAGAAACGGCTTTAAGCACTTTAACGCCGCGTGCACGTTGCGGAGGCTGATTTACCATAACCCTTTTCCCTAGACTCCCCGATTGGTGCTCTACGCATAATTGCAATGCAGAGTTTAAACTTAACTACCTCCTTATTTTCTCATTTAGCGTATTCTTTGGTGAAAAATGGCTCATTCTGCCGCTATTTTCAGGCGACTTCCCCTGTTACCTTAGCCTAGACAGAGGCGTAATGAGTCGCGGTATTAAGGAAAGAGTTAAAATGCAGTAAAATGATAAGCGTGCTGATTTGACACCAAGGGAGATGCAAATAGTCTATTAACTTAAGGGATAAAGGGAATAATTTTCATCTTGGTGAGTTTCTTGGGTCAATGCTCTTGTTATTGCTTCAATTTCACCAGCTATTCTTTTTTACCAAATCCTAAAAACTGATCTTGCTTTGGCTGTCTTGGCAGGTGCGATTGCTACTGGTTTTACTTTATTTGCTTTAATTGAGATTTTTTCGCTAGTTTGTACTGCGCTTTTTAATCCAGCTGTAACCCTAGTATTTGCTATTGATGGCAAATTGACATGGAAGCAAGCGGGGATTTATAGTGTAACTCAAATATTAGGAGGACTTGCAGGTCTTTTAATTTCTCAATTAATGTTTTATGATAAGATTCCCAAGCTATTTGTAATATCTAATATTTCTCGTTCAGGCGGAAGTTTTGTTGCTGAAATTCTTGTTACTTTTTTTCTTGTGATTGCCGTTTGTTCTTTGAAGGAACAAAAGTCAAACAAAATGTCGCTTGTTATCGGTTTTCTTGTTGTAGGCATGAGCCTTGCAACTTCCAGCACCATGTTTGCGAATCCTCAAGTCACCATTGCTAGAATGTTTACTTATTCTGCAGCAGGAATAACTCCTCTTGACGGCTTAGTTTTTATCGCAATGCAAATTATTGGGGCTGTTTTGGCTGTTTTCGCGTGGAGAAGCATGCGCCTCACATGCTTTGACTACAAGTGCCAAAATTCCTAAGCCCCAGAAGCGGCTATCCCGCCAGCGTATTTTTTGCATCTCGACAGAAAAAAAGCACAAACCGCAAAAGCCTTTTATTCGTATTCTGTTTAAGGTAGCTTTAAACGTACTTGAAAGGGTTTACAATGGCTTCTTTTGGTAAAGGCAAAGAAAATCTTAGAAAGAAAGTTGAAAGTAATCAAACGGTTGTCAATCGCAAGAAAGCAGAGGTAGCTTTGGCAAGGCAGGCTGAGCTTATTGATCTTAGTCCCAATGCCATAATGGTCAGGACATTTGAGGGTGTTATTACTTTTTGGAGTAAGGGTGCGGAGAAGCTGTATGGTTGGACAAAAGATGAAGCCATTGGCCAAGTAACTCACACACTATTTAAGACGAAATTTTCAGTGCCGCTTGAAGAGATTGAAAAAATGCAGAAGCTGGAAGGCAAGTGGTCGGGTGAACTTACCCAAACACGCAAAGACGGCGGCAAAGTGGTTGTTCAGAGTTATCAGTTGTGCCAGTTTGTTGCAGACGGCAAAATAGTGGAAATATTAGAGTCGAATGTTGATATTACTGAGCGAAAGAAAGCGGAGGAAGCTACAGCAAGGCAAGCTGAGCTTATCGACCTTAGTCCCGATGCAATAGTTGTTAGGACATTTGAGGGTGTTATTACTTTTTGGAGTAAGGGTGCGGAGAAGCTCTATGGTTGGACAAAAGACGAGGCATTGGGCAAAGTTACTCATAGATTGCTTAAGACGGAATTTCCATTACCGCTTGAAGAGATTGAAAACAAGCAAAAGCTGGAAGGCAAGTGGTCGGGTGAACTTACCCACACACGCAAAGACGGCGGTAAAGTGGTTGTGCAGAGTTTCCAGTTGGGTCAGTTTAGTGTCGACGGCAAAATTGAAAGCATTCTCGAATCAAACATAGACATTACTGAACACAAGCAACAAGAGCGCGAAGTTAAAAATCTCGCAAAGTTTCCCTCCGAAAATCCTAATCCAGTATTCCGTTTAGACGGAAAAGGCACAATTCTGTATGGCAACCAAGCCGGAACTTCTTTTTTGACTGCGTGGAAGAGCAAGGTGGGCGGACGTGTACCTAAACACATAAGTCGGCTTGTTGCCGATGCCTTAGCATCCGATAAGAATGTTGAGGTTGAAGAAACATTTGGCGCTAAGACATTTTCAATCTTGTTTGCGCCTGTCACCTTGGAAGGATACGTAAATATTTACGCGACCGACATCACTGCGCGCAAGAAGGCGGAGGAATCACTTAAAGAAAGTGAACGTCTTTATCGCAAAGTGTTTGATAATAGTCAAGACGGTTTTCAGCTAATTGAGTTAATATATGATGAGAATGGAGAACCGTACGACCACAAGTTTTTGAGAGTTAACCGTGCTTATGAAAAAATAATAGGTGCTAAAGCAAAAGATGTTATAGGCAAGACGGCAAGGCATATCTCTCCAAACTGTGAGTCTTACTGGTTTGAAATTCCTGCACGAGTTGCTAAGACTGGAAGATCAGAACATGTTGAACTTTATAATAAAAACATAAACAAATACTTAGACTGTTACTATTTCTCGTATTCCGAAAACGCAGTTGGTACACTTTTTAGAGACGTGACTGGAAGCAAGCAAGCTCAACAAGCAATTGAAAGGCAGGCTTCACTTATCGATCTTAGTCCTGACGGCATTATGGTTAAGAGGCCTGATGACACTGTCACTTTTTGGAGTCAGGGCGCCGAGAAACTTTACGGTTGGACCAAAGAAGAAGCCATAGGTCGAAAGACCCGAGAACTTTTCATGACTTCGTTTCCGGTTTCCTTGGCTGAGATTGTTGGTCAACTTAAGCTCATTGGGAAGTGGTCAGGAGAGCTTATCCATCATGCGAAGAATGGGAATGAAGTCATAGTTCAAAGCTCTTGGCTCGCCACATTTGATAAGCAGGGCGAATTAACCGAAATTCTCGAATCTAACGTAGATATAGGTGAACGTAAGCAGGCTGAGGAGAGGGTGCGTGCGGCTTCGCTTTATTCAAGAACCCTGATTGAAGCGAGTCTTGATCCGCTCGTAACAATCAGTGCCGAAGGCAAAATAACCGACGTAAACAAAGCAACTGAAGACGCAACTGGCTGTTCTCGTGAACAACTTATAGGCAGCGATTTCTCGAACTATTTTACTGATTCTGAAAAAGCCAGAAAAGGTTACCGTCAAGTGTTCTCAGAGGGTTTTGTAATTGACTACCCGCTTTCGTTGTGTCATAAATCAGGGAAAGTAATTGATGTTGTTTATAATGCAACAGTTTACAGAAATGAAAGAGGCGAAATTCAAGGTGTCTTTGCTGCGGCACGCGATATCACACAACAGAAAAAAGCTGAAGAGCAACTGCGGGCGGCGTCTCTGTATTCACGGAGCCTGATTGAGGCAAGCCTTGACCCCCTGGTAACTATTAATGTTGTGGGCAAAATCACGGACGTAAACGAATCCACCGAAGAAGTCACTGGATGCGCCCGCGAGGAACTAATCGGTAGCGACTTTTCTGATTATTTTACCGAACCAAAGAAAGCTAAAGCGGGATATAGGAGAGTATTCACTGAGGGCTATGTTAAAGACTACCCCCTTGCGATTCGTCATAAATCAGGCAGAATAACAGATGTGCTGTATAACGCTAGCCTTTATCGGAACGAGGCAGGTGAGATTCAGGGTGTTTTTGCAGCAGCAAGAGACATCACCGAACGCAAAGCGATGGAGAACGAAATCAAAGAAACAATGGAAAAACTTCAACTATCTAATGCCGAACTGGAACAATTCGCGTATGTAGCATCGCATGATTTGCAAGAGCCTTTGCGTATGGTAGCAAGTTATGTTCAGCTGTTAGAGCGTAGATATAAAGGGAAACTAGACCCAGAGGCTGACGAGTTCATCGCCTACGCCGTGGACGGTGCCAACCGAATGCGAGGCTTAATTGATGACCTCCTAACTTACTCGCGGGTTAGCAGACTTGGCAAGCCCTTTGAACCAACAAACCTTGAATCAACGCTTGACGCCGCTCTTAAGAACCTGAAAGTATCCATTGCTGAAAACGGTGCAGTGGTGACGCATGATAAGCTCCCCGTAGTTATGGCTGATGGGGGGCAGCTTGTTCAGCTGCTTCAAAATTTGATTGGCAACGCCATAAAGTTCCATGGTAAGGAGCTGCCGCGTGTTCACGTATCAGCTAAGTCTCAAGAAAAAGACTATTTGTTCTCCGTGAAGGATAACGGCATTGGCATAGCACCTGAATACTATAATAGACTTTTCAAGATTTTCCAGCGCCTTCACACCCGAGAGGAATATCCTGGCTTAGGAATTGGCCTTGCAGTCTGCAAAAGAATCGTTGAGCGCCATGGCGGACGTATCTGGATTGAGTCGCAGGTAGGGAAAGGTTCAACTATCTATTTTACATTAAACAAACAAAAAGGAGTGATTAAGCAAAATGAAAAGGATTGACGCAACAGCAGTGGACATTTTATTAGTGGAAGACAACCCTGGAGACGTTCGCTTAACCAAAGAAGCCTTGAAAGACGCAAAAGTGCTAAACGAAATTTACGTGGCTAGAGACGGCGTTGAAGCAATGGAATTCTTGAACAAAAAAGGATCATTTAAAGAAGCTCCTACTCCCGACATGATTCTATTAGACTTAAACTTGCCAAGAAAAGATGGGCGCGAAGTCCTAGCTGAAATTAAAAAAGACCCAAAACTCAAGCATATTCCTGTGATTATCCTGACAACATCCAAGGCTGACGAAGACATTGTCAAGACATACAATTTACACGCAAACGCCTACATTACCAAACCAGTTGACTTAAACCGATTCGTTGAGATTATGCATGCTCTGGAAGAGTTCTGGTTTACAATAGTAAAACTGCCACCAAAGGAGTAACTAAAAAATTAGAATCCTTTTAATTGAAGACAATGCCGGCGACGCCAGGCTCATCCACGAGATGTTGGCTGAAGAAAAATTTGATGTACACGATATTGAGCGCGTTGACAGGCTTTCAAGAGGATTAGACCGTTTGGCAGCAGGTGGCATAGATGCAATTCTGCTTGACCTTGGATTGCCTGACAGTCAGGGTCTAAGTACCTTTGAAAAGATGTATGCAGCGAGTAAACAAGTACCTATTTTGATATTAACTGCATTCAAGGATGATGCATTAGCTTTAGAAGCAGTCCGAAGAGGCGCACAAGATTATCTCATCAAAGGAAAAATTGACGCCGCTTTGCTAATTAGAGCTATAACCTACGCTATTGAACGCGAAAAACTAGATGAAGCCTTAAAAAGGCAGGCAGAACTCATTGATCTCAGTCCCGACGCTATCATTATAAAAAAACCAGATGACACTATTACCTTCTGGAGCTCGGGCGCAGAAAAATTATACGGGTGGAGCAAGGCTCAAGCTATCGGACAAAAGGCCAATACGCTTTTTAATCCAAAGTTTTCAATGCCGTTTGACGACATAAATCGTCAGCTAAAGCAAGAAGGCAAATGGTCAGGGGAATTTACTCATCAAACTAAACTTGGGCGCGCAGTAGCAGTTCAAAGTTACTGGTTAGCCAAATTTAATGAACAGGGAGAAATAGCGGAAATATTCGAGTCAAACGTGGATATCACCGAACGCAAAGATGCTGAACGTTTGGCCGCTATTGGTGCTACAGCTGGCATGGTTGGGCATGATATACGCAATCCATTGCAAGCTATAGTTGGCGAAATATTTCTGTCAAAAAAAGAAATAGACGATTTGCCTGAAAGTGAAGCCAAGAAGTACCTTAAAGATAGCATCCAATCTATTGAAGATAACATATTTTATATTGACAAGATCGTTCGTGATCTACAAGATTACGCTAAACCCTTAATGTCTTCTATTGAAGAAACCGATTTCACAAAGCTTGTTGAAGACGTTTTCTCCGGCTTAAAAGTTCCTGAAAACATAAATGTTGTTTATTCCATTGAGCCTTGTTTTACAAAACTTATGACTGACTCTTCAGCTATGAAGAGGATTCTAACAAACCTAAGCTCAAACGCAATTCAAGCCATGCCTAAAGGCGGAAAATTAACCTTGGATGCTGCCTACAAAGATGACAAGATATTCATAAGCATCCAGGATACAGGCTTGGGTATACCCGATGAAACTAAAGATAAACTTTTCAAGCCCTTATTTACAACTAAATCTAAAGGGCAAGGTTTCGGTTTAGCAGTAGTCAAAAAGCTAACTGAAGCATTAAATGGTAAGGTAAGCGTTGAAAGTGAGGTTGGAAAAGGCTCCCGCTTCACCGTTGAATTTCCTCTCCAAAAAATAACCACTCCTATTAGCCGTGTCCGCCTCAAGAATGCTGAGGTTCACCACCCCGCATAAGGCACTCTGACAGTAATCCGTCTTGCGATGGAAAATATTTGTTGTTACCTGTTTGAGACAACACATTTTCATATAGTTTAATCGCACTAGAAACAAGTAGTTGATTTAATGATTTCGAGCTGCAATGTTAACTGTCCAAGATGCGGAAAAGAGCTTGCTAAACCTGATAAGAAACTCGAGAATTCTGTTTTTTGCGTTGCGCTTTACACATGTGATATGTGTGGCGCGAAATTCAAGTATGCTAAGTCATTTTAGCTATTTGCGTAGCAGATGACGGATTCATTTTTCTTTTTTGTTGTCAAACTCGTTCTCGACTCCACTTCTTAATAATTTTTTTGTCTTAAATTATAGGTTAGTGTGTTTTTTAGTGAGTATTTGATTAATTAGTTTAATCTTTGCTCCATACTAACCCTTCCCCCCCGCACTTCTTAAAGTAAGAAACTTACCACTTTTAGACCTTGAAAGTTGGTCTTAGACCTTATTGCTTAACTCTTTTCTCTATTTTGTCTAAGATTTTTTTGTACTTTGACTTAGGGATTCTAATGCGAATTTAAGCCCGTATTCAAAAACTGATTTCTCTGAATAGCCTTCTTCTTTTAATTTTTTAAGTTTGTCTATTGTTTCTGAATCTACGTCTGCACGAAAAGTCTTTTCTTCCAATCCACTCACCTTTATGATAACAAACATATCAAAGCTTTTCAGATTTAAGACTTCTCCACTCTAAATAGCGAAGTTACTAACCCTTGAAAAATATTGTTGTTACCTTACCATCTTGAATTTACCCTTACATTTATCACAAGTGTAGGCTTCGATTACGATATTACTATTCTGTAATAAAACTTGGGGTTTTGAGGAAACTTTCTTATGGCAATGAAGGCATTCAGTCACTTTGATTACTTCTTACTGTAAGGTACGGTACTGAACAGAATATTACCTTATGGTGTCTCTTTCTGCTACAACATTTTAATAATCAAAAAGGTACCGAACAAACGTTTTTATCATTCTTTTTCTTCTAATTTATTTGGTGTTTTTCTGAATCGAAATGAAGCGGTCCAAGTTCTTAAGGACATTTTTGAAATGTCCACGCTGTTTCATTTTCAATACGTTTCTTTGATAAGTCCTAACTCTGAAAATTTGCTATCACATGGTTATCAAGTTCTCTTTAAAGTAGACTTTGACAAAGAAAATGAAATGAGTATTCTGTACGATGTTGCTGATAAGTAAGTTAGCTATGGAAATAGCTAAAGAAGGTTTAATTACCATTTATCGACCTATGCAGTAAAAGAAGAAAGAATTAACGAAGCCCTCTCGTTAGGCGGGTTTGGCTGCAGCATAAGCAAGGCGTTTAATGCTGTTTTTGTGTCTTGCCAATGTTCAGCACTTGGCTAAATTCGCTTAATCATCTTTTTTGCCCTATCGAAACTGCCAATTTGATTAAAATCTATTAATTTTCCTTCTTTAGCTCAAAACCTTGTTATTGTTGATGCACAGTCACATCATTATTTATTATTCTAGGCGCATTATCTTTATAAGCACGCAGAAAGGAGTAACCTAAAAGCGTGAATCAATGGTTAACTTAGACGCAGGCGAATGATTCCCTCTCTCTTCCTGAAATTTTTTGTTTGCGTCTAAGTTAACCTACTTCGTTTAAGCCCATAACTATTTCATGTTTCCATCACATAAAAACCTAGTGTATTTGCCTCGCTTCCTTTTTATCTATTGCACTCGAGCATTCAAGCTGTGGCTTGTTAGCCTGTTTGGGTTATACAGTAGCTCTATTCAAATATTGGGCACAAAAGTTGGTTCGGCATTTACGACTGGCGCTTAAAGATGATGACAGAATGGGAAAATACGGTTTTTTCAATTTAAGTCAAAGAAACTGTTTATTAAGTTAAAGTCGTGACAATAGTTAGTTTATTGGGGCTCAGAAACATGAAATCAATCATCATCCAGTTTCCGTACGGCGTAGCAGCTTTCGACGACAAAAACAGTTTAGTAGAGAAGGTTCTGTTTCCAAAAAAACCTCAGGCAGCAGCAAGAAGCCTGCTTAAAACTGAAGCCGGAAAAATGTCAGACGAAATATTCTCATTAATTTCCCTTCTAAAAAATGCAGGTTACGACATTTTTATTTTTGAAAACGCCAACTTGGCAGAGGAAATTCAACGCAAAATGAACGTCACCGTGGAAGTGGCGAAACCTGCCGAAGCTGAAGTTCTCCGCTCACGTATGAATGAAGTTGCAGTTGAATCAGGCTTTGTAAAAAATGAGCAAGATCTAAGCCTTTGGAACCGCAACGTTAGCTTGGAACTTGCCAAGTTAAGAATTAAAGGTGCCTCAGAAAAAAGAGACTTAATTGTTGCTCAGGGCATTCAGACGCTGGATGATTTGGATCGGACAGTTAACCTATTCGTGGGCAGGCTCAGAGAATGGTACGGCGTCTATTTCCCAGAACTTGACCGTTTAATCGAAAAACATGAAACTTACTCTCGTTTAGTCATGAACTTAGGCGACAGAGAAAGCTACACAACCGAAGCTTTAGAGAAGGAAAATATTCCTAAAGAACGAGCGGCATTAGTTGCAAAAGCTGCGGAATCATCTATGGGTGCAGACATCGCTGAACGCGATTTACAGCAGATACAAGAATTGGCAAAGAATGTGCTTAGTTTCTATGAACTTCGCAAGAACATGGATAACTATGTTGACAGAACCATGGAGGAAATGGCGCCCAACGTACGCGCAGTTGCAGGTGCACTCCTAGGCGCACGCTTAATAGCCCTCGCTGGCAGCCTACAAACCTTAGCTATGAGACCAGCAAGCACCATTCAAGTTTTAGGCGCAGAAAAAGCCTTGTTCCGCTCATTGAAAACCGGCGCGAGACCGCCAAAACACGGCTTAATCTTCCAGCACACACTGTTGCACGATGCTAAGAGGTGGCAGAGAGGAAAAATTGCAAGGGTCATTGCTGGAAAACTAGCCATCGCCGCACGAGCAGACGCTTTCGGAGGCCATTTCATCGGAGATAAACTCAAAGCGGACATAAACAAGCGTCTAGAAGAAATACATGAAAAGTACAAAGAGCCGCCGCCACCAAAAGAACCAAAACCGAGACCTGAAGGACGCGAAGGACAGTTTAGAGAACGCAGAGAAGGTGGAGAAGGCCAATTTAGACCTCGCGAAGGCGGAGGGCGACCGTTTAGGCAAAACCGTAGCGGACCCCGTAGAGATAGGCAGCGGAGAAGAGAACGTCGTTGACCGTCAGGGTTAAACCACACCCAAAATTCAAGGAAATCTATGAAGTAACACTTGAAGACGGGGCAAAACGGTTAGCCACCAAAAACTTAACTCCTGGCTTAAACGTTTACGGCGAACGTCTTATCAAACTCAAAGGTGTTGAATATCGGGTTTGGGACGCTTTCAGAAGCAAGTTGGCAGCAGCCATTCTTAAAGGCGTGCAAAATGTGCCAATAGAACCGGGCTCCAAAGTGCTTTATTTGGGCGCTGCTTCCGGAACCACACCCAGCCATGTTTCAGACATCATCGGGGAAAGCGGCTATGTTTACTGCGTAGAATTTGCTCAGCGGTCAATCCGCGATTTAGTTAACAATGTAGCTGCTTATCGACCTAATATTTCGCCGCTGCTGGAGGACGCTCGGATGCCTGAAAGATATGCGATGTTCATCTCTGGCAAAGTAGACACGATATACTGTGATGTGGCTCAGCCAGAGCAAGCGAAACTGCTTGCTGACAACGCCGATGTCTTTCTGAAACCCTCCGGCTGGGTCATGATTGCCGTGAAGGCGCAAAGCATCGATGTGACAATGGATCCAGAAGCAGTGTATCGGCAAGAAGCCAATATTTTGCGGAAAAGAGGCTTTGACGTAAAAGAAGTTTTGAATTTAGAACCCTTCGACAAAGCACACGCCATGATAGTTGCCCAACGAACCTGATTTACAAGCGCCACGCCTTCTTTTAGCTAACAAAGCAAATAGTATACCCAGTCCCCATCAATTTTGCTGGAGAAATTCAGTTGCTAAATTGATACCCCGTCCCGCCTTTCTTTCTGCAATTCTGCTCCGTTTTCTTTGTAAAGTAGCTTTTGGAAAACTATTATAGCTTAGTTTACTAACGCAATGATAGTTTAAGGTTGAAAAAACGAATGTTGGTTGCTGGTGTTGACGAAGCTGGGCGTGGATGCGTTATCGGTCCTTTAGTTGTTGCTGGAGTCATGTTGAGAACTGAGAGTTTGCCCCTTTTAACCGAATTAGGAGTGAAAGATTCAAAGCTCCTAACAGCCAAGAAGCGTGAGGCACTGTACCCTGAAATCATACGCTTAACCGAAAAATACCAAACGATAAAGGTGCTTCCATACCAAATTGACAAAGCAGTTGAAAGCGCCAGAAAACTGCATAAACTAAACAGGCTTGAAGCTCAGACGATGGCACAGGTAATTGAAGCCTTAAAACCCGATGAAGTCTACGTTGACGCGGCAGACACCGTTGAGCATCGTTTTGGAAACCACATAAAAGAATGCTTAAAAATCAAAACCAGACTTATCTCAAAACATAAAGCAGACAAGATTTTCCCGGTTGTTTCAGCCGCATCAATCATAGCTAAAGTTGAGCGTGACAGAGAAATCGCCAATTTAAGACTTGAATACGGCGACTTCGGCAGCGGATACTTAACTGACGGGAAAACCATGGATTTCCTGAGGCAGCTGCTAGAAAAAAACCGTGATTATCCAAGCTTTGTTAGAAAATCATGGAAACCTGCGAAAAGAGCAAAAAGCGAGAAAGGCTCGCAGCAACAGATGCTTGCTTAACCGTGTTTTACGGCAAAATGTTTTGTTTGTAGTCAAATGTTTCAGCAAAAAGTCTACAATTAAGCACTAATTATATTAATAGGTGACTACACCTTTTATTTAAGAATCGGGTTTTAAAACGGCGGTTGCTTGAATGAGCGAAAAGGATGTAACCAAGTTTCTCCAGATGCTTGGGCTTTCAAAAAGAGAAATTCAAGTCTATATGTTTCTTGCCAAAAGCGGTGTCCAATCAACAAGCTTTGTGGCTAAAAGACTTAAAATGGAGCGTGTTCAAGCCTATCGTACATTCAAGAAGCTGCAGGAGAAAGGCTTCATTGAAGCCACACTGGAAAGGCCCACCCGTTTCACCATTGTTGCTTTTGAAGCTCTAGTTGACCAATTCATTAGTGCCAAAAAGAACGAGATTACCAACTTAACTGACCAGAAACAGCCTCTTCTAACCGCGTGGCAATCAATAAGCGCTCCCGAATCAGAATATCCCGTGGCTAAATTCTCAATTATAACGGGCAAGAAAAAGATTCATGCTAAAATGCTATCCATGATTGAAGAGTCAAATACTGAAGTCATAGTTTTAACAACTGCTTTAGGTTTCATTCAGGAAGATATCGCAGGCGTTTTTGATACAGCTTTTGTTTCTTCCCAAGAGAGAAATATCCCGCTTCAAGTAATAACCGAGATTTCCCCAGAAAACCTCAAGGTTGTAGAGAGGGTAGATAGGAATATTTCGGAAGAAAATTTAAACATTAAACTTCGCCATGTTAACATGAGCTCAAAATTTTTCCCGCGCTTCTTGATTAAAGATGAAGAAGAAGCCATGTTGTATGCGCCTTTTGGAAATGAAGCCTCCGTGCTTAATTTGGAAGATGAAGGCTTATGGATCAATGACAAAATGTTCATTTCGGTTCTGAAAGCTTTTTTCGTCCAAATGTGGCAAAGTGGGGTTGAAGCTTCAAGACGAATAGATGAACTCAAGACCGGAATACCGCTGGGCGAAACACTTGTCATAAAAGACCCTGAAGAAGCCTGGGCCAAAGTAACTAAGGTTCTTGAGTCAGCGAAAAAAGACATTGTAATAATCACAACATCACAAAGCATTAACCGCCTATCTGAAAATGACCCCTTAATAAATTGCTTCAAAAAAGGCCTGAAAGTTCAATTAATGGCGTCCATAGACTTAGACAATCTTGAGCCAGCGCAGCGACTTTCAACTCACTATGAAATCAAGCATGTGCCCATAAGCTACATGACGATGATGCTGGTTGATGACAAGCACCTGTTCATGTTTAAGATTCCTCCGCTGAACGATGTAGGAACTGAATCTGCCTTTTACTTAGTAGACACCTTCTACTCCAGCGACCCCAGCCAAATAGAGCGAGTAAGCGAGATGCTTAGTGATATTTGGAAGCGGGGAATAGATATCTCGGAGGTCAGTAGTCAAGCAGGAACTAAACTTCCCGCCGTTGAGGTCTCAACAACTGACTCAGTTGCTAAACTTGTCGATAAAATGTTACAGAATAACGTCACTTCACTATTAATCAATGAGGATCAAACGCCCGTTGGGGTGATAAACGACAGAGAACTTTTGAAGGAAATAGTTGAAGAACACAAGGACCCTAAGAAAACTTTGGCAAAAGACCTCAACTATACACCTCTCATAATTCTCCAAGGAGACGAATCCATGATTACCGCCATGAAGCTTATGGAGGAAAAGAACCTGAAGCGAGCTGCTATGGTTAAAAACGGGCAACTTATGGGCATGTTAATGGAAAATGCTGCTAATGCTGCTAAAAGGGCTGCCTTGCAAGTTAAAGCCCCTGTTTCATAGCATATTTAACTTAAAATTTCTTTATTTAATTTTTAGAAAGGCAAACGATATTAATAAAATACTCTACCTTTTAAGTGAGGCAAAACCTTGAAATTAGAAACGCCCATAATTATCGTAAATTTTAAAACTTATTTAGAAGCAACAGGGCAAAAAGCCGTTGAACTTGCGAAGAGCGCTGAAAAAGCATCCAAAGAAACAGGTGTCTCTATTGTTGTGGCTCCGCAGTTTGCTGACATTGCAAGGGTTGCAGGCACGGTTGAGATTCCTGTGTTCGCTCAGCACATTGACCCCATTAAGCCTGGCAACAGCACAGGCAGTGTTCTTGCAGAATCAGTTAAGGAAGCGGGTGCGGTTGGAACTTTAATTAATCATTCGGAGAGGCAGCTGAAGCTGTCAGATATCGATGCAATCATCACGTTGGCGCGTGAGAAAGGCCTAATTTCTTGTGTATGCGCCAATAATCCCACTGTAAGCGCTGCCGCCTCCGCAATAAGACCAGACATCGTTTCCATTGAGCCGCCTGAGCTTATCGGCACAGGAATCGCGGTTTCTAAAGCGCAGCCGCAAGTAGTTACTAATACAGTTAATCTTGTTCACCAAATAAACCAAAACATTACTATTCTGTGCGGCGCAGGAATAAGCCAAAGCGAAGATGTTTCAGTAGCTTTAAAACTGGGAACAAACGGCGTGCTTGTTGCAAGCGGCATAGTAAAAGCGAAAGACCCATATAGTATCCTACGTGCATTTGCCGACGCAACAAAACGATAACTGTGTGAGTACATTGAAAGTTGAAGCTGAATGTGAATCTTGCTTGCTAGCTAGAGGCGCAACGCAGACCTACCAAGCCACCACAAACCCTGCCCTGCGGTTCAGATGCCTCGCTGAAATTGTTAAACTTTTAAATCGCGAATTCAAGCCTACGTCGGTTGCAGCTGATTTAGGCACTAAAAGAGACCGTGTAATTAAACAGTTAACAGGCAACAGTGACCCGTACCTTCGAACTAAGAAGGCGGCTAACGAGAAAGCGTTGAAAATGTTGCCGCGTGCAAAAAAGCTGGTGGAAGAGGGCAATAATCAGCAGGAACGCTTCAAAAAAGCGTGCTTATGCGCTATTGTCGGGAATATTATGGAGTTTGATATTCCAGGCCACAAGTTCAGCTTGAACAATTTGTCGGGTTGTTTTAGGGAAGCAGCTAAAGACTTAGCAATAGATGATATTGACAGGGCATATGAGTTGGCAAAGAAGGCAGAGCGTGTTCTCTTCTTAGCGGATAACGCTGGAGAAATCGTTTTTGATATGCTGCTTGTTGAACAGTTAAAAAACATGGGGTTAAAGGTAACTTATGTCGTTAAAGGAGGACCCGTCATTAACGACGCCACTTTAGATGATGTTGCTGTTTCAGGCATGGATAAACTTGCCGACGAAATATTAACGTCGGGAACCGACGCGGTTGGCTTGCAGAAAAAAGAGGTTTCGCCTGAATTTTTGAAAGTTTACGATGCTGCAGAACTGGTTTTCGCCAAAGGCATGGGGTACGCTGAAACCCTCACTGAATACAAGTTAACGAAGCCTCATCTGCTTTTGTTCAGAACAAAATGTGTTCCAGTGGCGAACTATTTCTGTGTTCCACGCGACAAAAACATTGCTAAGCTGATGCCGTAAAAATGAACTTGCCCGCCATAGCCTTCACGCAAGAAATGCTTTCTCGTTTTGGCGAGGTTATGCGGAAGGAGTGGCTTATAACCAATGGGCTGGGCGGTTACTCGTCAAGTACTGTTTTAGGCATAAACACAAGGAAATATCATGGTTTGTTGGTTGCCGCGTTGCATCCGCCAGGCGACCGCACAGTTTGCGTCTCAAAGCTTGACGAGGATGTTTTGGTGGGTGAAGATGTTTACCAGTTGGGTGCTAACGAGTTTCAGGATGCGATTTACCCACAAGGGTACAAGCTCCTTAAAACGTTTTCCGTAGCACCTTTCCCCACGTATCTATATGGCTTCAGCAACGTCGAGGTCAATAAAACGGTTTTTGTGCCTAAAAACAAGAACGTTGTCTCAATAATCTATAAGGTTTCTAACGAGAACGCTGTCGCGGCTAAACTTAGGATTTACCCAATTTTAACGTGCAGATATTTTCACACCGTTACAGATAGATTCAAAAATCCTTTTGGTTTCACTCAAAAAAGCGTAGGCAAAGAGTTAGAAGTAGCTTTCCAGCGTCCAGAAGCCACAATGTTGTGTCGCTCAACTGACGGGGAGTTCAAGGAGAAAATCAACTGGATAGAACACTTATATTATCGCATGGAAGCGTCACGAGGTGAAGCCAGCAGCGATGATTGTTTCCAGCCTGGATATTTTGAAGTTGCTGCTCCCACTCAAGAACAAAAAGAGTTTGCGGTCAGCTTCGCCGTAAACCATGAAAACCAAACGGCAAGAGAAGCTCTGGCTTCTGTCGGAAACACAATCGATGAAATTAATGCTTCTTTGGGCAGAGAATTAACGCAGCAAAGCAATATGCTGGAAAAATTTTACGGTTTACACCCTGAGGTCCCAATAAGTGATTGGCTGAACTGGGTTCTTTTAGCTGTAGACTCCTTCATAGTCGATAATGCCTCCGGAGGAAAAGCTGTCATTGCGGGGTATCACTGGTTTGAACCATGGGGCAGAGACACCCTCATCTCGTTGCCTGGTCTTATGTTGGTTCCGGGCAGATTTAGCGATGCCAAGGAAATTTTTCAAAATTATATTCAATTCAGCCGAAATGGGCTTATTCCAAATTTTGTTGGCGATAAGTCGGGTGAGCCAGCCTACAACACTGTTGATGCGACACTTTGGTATGTTAACGCTGTGCTTCAATACTTAAAATACACTGGGGACTTCGCGTTTGTTCAAGAAAAGCTTTGGGCGCATCTTCAGGCTATAGTTGATTTTCATGAGCGGGGCACTTTGTTTGGTATTCGTTTAGATTATGACGGTTTGCTTATGCATGGTTCAAGGTTAACGTGGATGGATGCAGCGGTAGGCGACAAAGACATTACGCCACGAGCTGGAAAAGCAGTGGAGATCCAAGCTCTCTGGTACAATACGCTGCGAATAATGCAGTTGCTGGCAAACAAATTCGGCGAGAAAGCTTTAGCTGAAAAATACGCTGCAATAGCAGATAAAACCAGCGTCAGCTTTAACGAGAAATTCTGGAACACAAACGCAGGCTACCTCTCTGACGTTCTCGACGGTAACGGCGCCGATGCGTCGCTTCGCCCCAACCAGATTTTGGCTGTCTCATTGGATTTTAGCATGCTGGATAAAGACAAAGGCGCGCAAGTTGTGGACCTTGTGAATCGTGAGTTGGCAACACCCTTCGGATTGCGCACCTTAGCGTTAAGCGACCCAAAGTTCGTCGGCAAATGCTTCGGCGATCGGCTAAGCAGGGACACCGCTTACCACAACGGGACAATTTGGCCATGGCTGCTGGGACCATTCATAACGGCATACCTGAAAATCAACGGCTACAGCCCCGAATCGCGGGAGTATGCAATGAAAAATCTTGTTTTTCCCCTATTCAGCAGCGGAATCAACCAGGCTGGACTGGGCACCTTGAGCGAAATATACGACTGCGACTCACCGAACACCCCAAGAGGCTGCATCTCGCAAGCATGGAGTATCGCGGAGCCCCTGAGAGCTTACATAGAAGACGTTCTGCTGATTAAACCAAGATTTCAGTTAACTTAGCTGGTTTTTGTTTTGGCACGATTGCGTGTGGTTCCTGACAGTACGCGGAACGGGTTGTGTTGCTATTTACTTAGCCGTGCTGGTTGTTAATAGTGGGGAGGGAGCTCCGTTGCTTAGCCTCCATTTTTGTGGCTGGATTTTGTCACAAAAATTAGGGACCCCTATCGGTAGCAGTGTTTTGTTCTCTTACACGCTTACCCCCGGTCTGCTAGATGATCCTATTAGACGCAAAACATGATTTAACACAGATCAACATAGGCGTAATGCCCGCACTTTGCATGTAGAATTGGTGAAATCGCATGTGCTTTGGCACAATTAACGGGGGCTTCATTGTTACTAATATGTTTCATAAAGGCTCCGGAGGAAGAGTTTTAATGATGGTGTTTTTTGAAGTAGACCAGCAAACCAGCACCAACCACAACCACTACTGATGCCACAGAAACAGCAGCGATTGTTGCAGTTGGGAAAGGCTCTGGTTTCGCTACAGTGAAGTTGACTGTTGAAGCGCCGAGGTTTCCAAGTGTGTCGTTAGCATAGACTGTAATGCTGTGCAAACCGTTAGGAATGTTAATTAGGGTATCGTTGCCGTTTATGGTTATGTTTTGTTTTCCATCCAGACTGTAGCCTGACCAGTTAACAGGGTTATCTACTGAGAAAATTAAAGGAATAGATGATTCATTGTACTTCTGGTTTAGTGGCGATAAAAGCGATATTTCTGGCGGATTTGTGTTGAAGGGTTCCATAAGCGGATAGTAGTCAGTATTATTCTCGTATGCTGCGTCTATCGTGCTCCAGTAACTCTTTGCTTCGCTCGTCGTCACGCTTGAAGGAGCAACGTAGTTAAACGGCTTCACAAAATATTGCATGTTGCCTATTCCCGAATTATCTATCTCGGCAGCATTAGGGTATAACATCTTGTAGTTGCTCCAGTAGTTTCCACCATTGGGAAAGCCATCATCCCAAATGTTTACAGAGATTGATACGTCTCCATACTCGCTATCTTCCAATAGATATGTATTGTTGATGAAGTTGTTATGGTAAAAGATAATGTGTGAAGCCCCCGAAAAGCTGAGTGCGGACGTAATTATTTCTGTATAATTAGGATTGGATGTGTCTGTTATGTTGTTTCCAACAATTAAGTTATTTTTGGTTTCGCTAAGTGACAGGCCAAAGTAGTTGTTTACCACATTATTTCCAATTATGAAGTTTGAACTCCCGCCTGAGACTTCGATTGCACCCGTGTTTGCGCCATTAAGTAGTAAATACCACTCGACAGATGTATCTGTTACTGTATTATCGGCTATTACGGAATTTGATGTATCGTCTAATTCAATGCCAACTGCGGTATCTGTGATGGTTAAGTTTTTCAAGGTCACATTTGACACGTTATTCATAGAAAATTCGCCTTTAAGCGTGTCTCCGTTTCCATCAACTACAGTGTTATTTCTCTCCACGGTTATGCTTCCACTCATGTTGCTTGTCAAAGTATAGATATTGCCAACCTGCTGAATGGGTGCTGTTGAGGGAGTTATGCTGCCGTCTGCATTGATGGTTATGCTCCCTTGATATTGAGCTTTAACGGGTCGAACGCAAACCACACTTAGAGCCATCAGCAAAACGAGAATTGAGGCGACGATGGCGGCTTTTTTCATGTTCTTTACCTCTTAGTTATTATTTTATGAGTTGTAGGCTTGCGTATTTTGAAGTAGACCAACAAACCCGCACCCACAGCCACTGCTACTGCACTTGAAACAGTAGCAATAGGTAAAGTTGGAAAAGGTAATGCCTTCAGTACATTTGATACAGTAATTGTGAAATTCATTGGTTGCGAAGCGCCCATATTTCCAATTGTATCATTAGCAAATATAGTTAAACTGTGCTGACTCTCACTTAATCCTGTTAACGTCGTGTTTCCAACGATTGTAACATTGCTTTTATTGTCTAAGCTGTAGCCTATCCAAGAGGTTGTTTTATCAATGGTGAAGTCTAAGGGTATTGAACTCAAAGATATGTTCGCTACTTCATAGCTTTCATTTTGAGGAGACAAAATAAGGACGTTTGGAGGAGAAAAATTATAAACTGAAAAGTAGACGGGAGCAAGCGATACGTTCCAGGGAAAAATTCCATCATCATCAACATTGCAAATTCCACTTGCAGATATTGTGAGTTCATGTTTTCCATTCGTTAAATTAGAAATATTCACAATGGTGCTTGCACATATTGGAACTATCTCCCAACTATATTGAAAATTAATTGTGCCGTCCGACGTGAAGATTGTTGATGACCTTTCATCATCTATACTGTAACTAATTGCCGCCGTCATCCAAGGTATAGGGGCATTCTGACTTAAGTTTACTGTAAAGTTCAAAGCCATAGTGCCTGCGTAAGTTGTGTTACTGTTTGGACTTGTAATAATTAACTGACCTTTAACATTCGTGTAATTTGTGTCTGCTCTTACTCTAATAGGCAGCAATACAACCGATGCCATTAGGAAGGCGAAAACAAGCATTAATTCGAAACCTTTACGCATACTCATCCAACTTTAGCTGAGAAATGGATTGCGATAAAAGAGTTTTTGTCATGGTTTCTGGACTAAGCGCCTATTTTTTAGTCCAGATTTCTTGACTAAGTTTAGGGCGCTGGTTGTCCCTAAAATTTTAATGCCCCTGCAAAGGTGATTTTATTAAAGATGATCTTGGGAAGATGGCAGATGTGAAGAAACTGTTAAGTGCGTTTCAATCGGTTCCCTAAGAGCCTTTGTCTTTCTTTCCTTTTACTACGAACATAAGGGCAGCTACAACAATTGCTGCGATTGCTAAGCCAGCTACTACTCCATAGATTGCTTCTTGAAGTAAACTTGGCTGCGGTGTAGGGCTGTGAGAAGGCACTGGCGTGATGTTTGGGGTTGTGGTGAATACGATTGATATTTGGTGTGTGCTGAATTGGGTTGTGTACCATACGTAGTAGTTGTTGCTGTCTTGTGTGTAGCCTTGGTTTGGCGCAATTTGGCCGTCAATGTAGATTGTCGGCGTGGTTCCATAAGTTACTGCGCTTATCGGGATGGTTATGTTGCCGAAGCCTATGGTGCCGCTTTCCCCTGTCACGGTAAAAGACAACGTTGTTGATGCGGTAGACTGGTCTGTTGCGATTGTGACGTTGGACATTTGAGAGCTGGTTATGTTTCCGCTGATTGAAAGGTCCACTGTTGCGCCGCTTTCTGTTGTCGCGGGCACAACGGTTGCTAACGGCGTTGGAGATGGTGTTTGAGTTGTCGTGGGAGTAGCTGTAGGAACGGGCAAGGAAGGAACGCCCAAAGCATAAACGTTGCCGTCAAATGAGCCTACGTAAAGTACGCCGTTGACAATAGCGGGAGACGAATAGACATTGCCGCGGGTGGTGTAATTCCAAAGTGGGATGCCGTTAGCAGCGTTCAAGGCATAAACGTTGTCGTCCTCGGAGCCGACGTAAACTACTCCGCCGACAACAGCAGGAGATGAATCGATCCCGCTACCGGTGGTGTAGTTCCAGAGTTTGGCGCCAGTAGCAGCATTCAAAGCGTAAACATTGCCGTCACCGGAGCCGACGTAGACTACGCCATCTACAACTGCAGGAGACGAATCAACCTCGCCACCCGTGGTGTACCTCCAAATTGGGAGACCGTTGGCAGCATTCAAGGCATAAACGTCACCGTTGGTGGCGCTTGCATAGACTAAGCCGCCGACAACCGCTGGAGACGAAATAATATAGCTGCCAGTATTGTAGTTCCAGATTTGGGCTCCGGTGGCAGCGTTTAAAGCGTAAATGTTGTCGTCACCTGAGCCTACGTAGACTGCGCCATCTACAACCGCAGGAGACGAAACAACTTGGTTGCCAGTGGTGTAGTTCCAGATTTGGGCGCCGTTTGCGGCGTTTAAAGCATAAACCTTGCCGTTCTCAGAGCCTATGTAGATTACGCCGTTGACAACCGCAGGAGACGAAATCCCCCAGCTGCCAGAGGCTCCGCCATCGTTGCTACTCCAAAGTTTGTCGCCGTTTGCAGCGTTTAAAGCATAAACGTTGCCGTCATCGCAGCCGACGTAGACTACTCCATCTACAACCGCAGGAGACGACATAACCCAGTTCACGGGAATCGAGAAAGCGTTGGAGCCAGTAATGTAACTCCAGATTTGGGTGCCGCTATAGGCGTTTAAAGCGTAAACGTTACAGTCCTTTGAGCCAATGTAGACTACGCCGTTGACAACGGCAGGAGACGAAGCAACCTCATTACCCGTGGAGAAATTCCAAAGCAGCGTTGAGGTCAGCACTGGATTGCCTGATCCTGCGCCGCTGTGAGATGGATCCGCATGGAACATTGTCCAGTCAGCGTTGGCAAACGGAATCAAAACTACGCTGGAAATAAAAATTATGCAAACTAATGCCCCGACGGTTTTTTTCACGGGATTTCTCCCTCAATTTTGCGGTGATTCGTAGGTGGTTTAGCTTTCAGAGAATTTTCGGTTACATCGTCGGAAGACAACGCAGGCTTAGCAACAATTACGCACGGTACAGTTTGGAAGACGACAGCAAGCACTAAGTCGAGACTTTTCACTCAACTCATCCAACTTTAACTAAGCAATAGTTAGCGATAAAAGGTTTTTTGTACGTGTTTCTTGACTAACTCCTATTTTTTACTGCAGATTTCTTGACTAAGCGCGGTCAACCTTTGGTTAAGGTTTCGCTTAATCATGAGGTTAAATTTTCTAGCAAAGTTTTAAGCATTTCAATGTCATACTGTAAGGCGGTTGAGAGAAGTGCCTGATGCTAAGGAAGAGATTTACTCAACTATGTTCCGTTCACTTAAGCATCCTGTACGCCGCAAGATACTTCATATACTTTCAGAAAAGACGCAGACTTTTTCTGAAATGCTTGATTTGCTGGGCGTTTCCAGTTCCAATTTAACTTATCATCTTGAAAGCTTAGGCGAACTTGTAACTCAGGAGAATGGCGTTTATAAGCTATCGACTTTCGGTTCGGCTGCCGCCAATACAATGAGGATTGTGGAAGAGGCACCTGAAATTCAGCCGAGGAAACGCGCTTTATCGTTGAAGTGGAAGACCGCTGTCGCTGTCTCGCTTATTGCACTGGTTCTTGTGGCAAGCGTGCGTGACGATTTGGCAGTTTAATGCTTTGAATGAGGCATCTAACCAGAGTAATGCTTTGCAATCAAAGTATAATCAATTGTTATCTTGGACTCAGATCACAAATATGGCGATAAATTTTCTGCAGCAGGTTACGCAAATTGACACTTCCCACTACCAAGCGACTTTGGTAAGCGACGCTGTGGATGAGCCTTCAGATTTAGGCGGCATATTAGAGCAGACCATGATGTATTCGCTTACAAGCAACGACAGCAAAATGGACGTTTACTTCAGGTTCAGAAGCAACGAGTTATCATGGTACCAGATTGTACCGCTGGAGGGTTCACCCGCTTATTCTCAACCTCAGCCAAACAGCGCTCTGGATGCTGCAAAGGGCTTGCTTTTGAGGTTCACGAGTTATGAGAATGCGTCTTACCTTGGAAACATGAGCAGCATGCTATCGTCAGTTAGCAACTCAATGCAAAACATGCAAATCACGGAGGGCAACAACAAGTTGAATGTAACTGTATCCGGAGCCACCACGCAAATAGTGATAATGTACACTGAGAACGGAGTGGATTTTTCGCCTAAATGCGTGAGCTTAACTTTTATGAACAACAATTTAATGGACTTCATCGATGACTATTACTTATTCACGATAGGAAGCACCACAGTCAACATTTCCATAGACCAAGCCATTCAACTCGCAACAAACGCAGTAAAAGGCTACAGCTGGACCGCAAACGGCACAACGGTCTCAAATTTCACCGTTCTTTCAGAGCCCGTCTCCGTTGTTTTTCACCCGAACACCAAAAACGGGTTAGCGTTGTACCCCCAGTGGACCGTCACGCTTGACCTTAACAAAGTTTACCCAGGCGGCGTAGACAGCATAACCGTTGAAATATGGGCAGACACGGGAGACATAGCCCAAATACAAAACGGCTGACCACCGCACGATGATTGGGAAATGTTAAACAGTGGGGGTCAACAAGCAGCCGTTCTCGTAAGCGCAGTTTAAACCCACTAAATACCGAAAAAACTGCAGTTCTGGAAGAAACTTGAAATTTAGGGTTTTATTGCTTTTTTGAAGCTGTCAGCGGCTGTTTCAGGCGTTACAGTGTTTATGTATGTTCCTGTGCTTATTTCGAATCCTGCCCAAATAGACAGTTTAGGGTAAACTTCCAGGTGCCAATGGTAGTAGTCTTGGGCTTCTTGGTTTATGGCTAAGTGGAGACCGTAATTGTACGGTGGATCATTCACTAAATCCTTTAAGCCTTTGAGGCTTGTTTTGAGGGTTTTAGCGAACGCTGCCACTTCAGCATCATCCAAGTCCAAGATGTTGGCGGCGTGTTTTCTGGGCATAATCCAGAACTCCATCGGGTTAATGCTTGCGTAAGGAGCGAAGACAACAAAATCTGAATCTTCACAAATAAGCCTTGGACCTTTTGATTCTTGCTCGATCATGTCGCAAAAAACGCACTTACCCTCTTCGGCGTAGAAGTTTTTACTTGCATCCATCTCTTCTTGAACTATTACAGGAATAACGGGTGTTGCGATTACTTGACTGTGTGCATGAGAAAGCGAGGCGCCAGCTTCTTTACCGTAATTTCTGAAAATCGAAACGTATTTGACGTATGGTTTTGCGCTTAACTCTCTGAGCCTATCAACGTAAGCATGGATGACCAGTTCCAACTGGGGCAGTTCTGCGTCAGCTGGGTCCTCATCATGATTTGGAGACTCAACTATAACCTCATGATTACCAATCGCGTAGCCAAAGCATTCATCCTTTAGGATTTGAATTTCATCTTGGGGTTGTTTGGGTGGACCGAAGGCTGGGAAAAGATTCGGGATGCAGCGGACAAGCCAGTTTTTGGGGCGTTCGCCAACCAGCGGATCTTTAGCCGTTTTTATTTCGCCGTTCTCTTTCAAGTACAGCATTATGGCTGGCGGAGTCATGTTCTCGTTGCCAACGCACAGCGGACAAACTGCGCTTTCGGCAATTTCAGTTTTTTGTTTAGCAAAATCGGTGGGTCTTCGACTTCGCTCTGTCGCAATGACGACCCAGCGGTTTAGTAAGTAATCCTTTCTCAATTCATTGTATGGCATCTGTTAAGCACTCAGACAAACAAAGGCGTATAGCATAAAAAAGCTTTGTTTCCAAAAGCAGAAAAACAAAGAATGTGCTGACTCGAAAAGTCTATGAGCTTCAACGACGAATTAAGCTTAGATGACCATGATAACAAAAATTCTTGTCGGTGTAGACGGCTCTGAAAATTCAGCGAAAGCTTTAGATTATGCTCTTGAAATCGCGGACAAGTTTTCCGCCTCTGTTTTGATAATTAACGTTTTTCAGCCGCCTCCAGAGTTTGGATATCAAATCAACACATTTCAACAGTATCCATCGTCGGCGTACCCTCAAAGACAAATAGGTTACCTGCCAAACATGGAATCCGTCCTCAATGAACTAAGAAAGCTGCATGAAACAATACTATCCAAAGCCCAAGAGAAAGCAACCAAACAAAAACCCGCCGTTAAAATCACCGCCGAACTCAAAGAAGGGTACTCGCCGTCAAAGATAATTGAGGCTGCTGCAGAAGAGGAAGTTGACTTAATAGTCTTAGGCCATAGGGGAGACAGCCAAATCAAAGAACTCTTCCTTGGCAGCACAAGCGAAAGAGTCGCCCATCAAGCAAAATGCACCGTGCTAATTGCCAAATGAAACCGCGATTACTGAAAATAACTTGGGGTTCTCCAGTTTGGCTGAAAACTTTCTTGAGAAGTTTTACCTATTTAAGCTGCTCTTTGAGTTGAATGCAGCGCAGGGGAAGTTCCGTGTTTCTTTGTTGGTTGCTGCATTTTTTTTGAGAGCTGGTATAGTAAACTGCTTATTGCTATGGCGAAAGCTGGGAAAGCTGGAAGGATGTACCAGTAAAGTTTTGTTTGCGCAAAAGTGAACACTGCCAGCACGATTACCATCCATAAAAGAATTAAAGTGTCTTCTTTTAAACGCTTAAAAACCGCGTTGAATGCGCAAAGTGCAGCCGCAAAAGGCAGCAGTATTACCCAAAGCAGGTTTTCGTTATTGGCTAAGTAGCTAAAATAATACAGATAGCCTCCGGCGTGGCCCTCAATGGGACTAACTGTTCGCGTAACGTCAGCGTAGAGGAAAAACCATTGCCAAAACTTCAATCCAAAATTGACGTCCATATAGATTAGCCATGGAGAAAAAACCAGAATACCTACTCCCCAAAAAAGGGTAAAGTGTTTTGTGAGGAGAAACCTGATGCTTCTGTGTGTTGCGATGAGATACGTGAAGATGATTAGTGGAATGAGTAAGGCTTCAATCTGTTTTGTCATTAGCGCCAACCCGAAAAATAAGCCGCTTAACGCTGCGTATCGGTAGGGTTTTTCTGTTTTTTCGCTTAAAACAAAAAAGTACAAGCTGCCCAAAATAAAGAAAACTAGTGGAATATCGGTCATTGCGAGTCGTGCAAACACGTAGAAGGTTGTAGATGTGCCTAAAACAAGCGCCGACATGAACCCAACATAACGATTGTAAAGTGTTTTTCCCAAATAGAAGACAAGCACCAAGGACAAGGTGCCAAATACGGCGCTAAAAAACCTTGATGAGAAATTGTTAACGCCGAAGACCTGGTAAGCGAGAGATATCAGCCACATGTTAAGCGGCGGTTTAGCTATCCAAAGTGTTGAAACGCCAAAAGCCCAAGGAGTCAGGTAGTCCCCTGTTTTAACCATGTGGTATGCCCATTGAGAGTACGTTTGTTCATCGGCGGCTCGAAGAACTCCGCTCTCTAAATTAATGAAGAATATTGTTGAAAAAGCCAAAATTAGCAAAATGCAAACGGCATCGGCGTGAGCTGAGAACCAGGAGGCGTTTTGAGCCGAAATACTTGTGGCTTTAGCGCTTCGCTTAGCCCGCCAATTTGGAAGAGCAAAAAACACGATTGCAAAAATAATCACAGCCCCAGCAAAACACGCAATCACATCAAAAGCAATTACCGTCCACGCTAAAGGGCTGCTAGATTTCAAAGCTGAAGTTTCAAGATTGGAATCGTATAAGGCAAAAGCGTAGATGTGATTGTCATCGGAGCCAACGTAAAGTGTACCATTCGCAATGGCTGGTGAGGAGTCCACGAAATTTCCAGTCGGGTAACTCCATTCCTTTGCGCCTGTTGAAGCGTTAAAGCAGTAAATGTTGTTGTCTTCTGAGCCGACGTAGACGTTGCCACTTGCAACTGCAGGTGAAGACCAGACCCAATACCCTGTTGGAGTTTGCCATATTTTCTGGCCGTTTGTAGCGTTTAGGCAATAAAGGTTATTGTCTTCGGAGCCAACATAAACGCAGCCGTAGGCGACAGCTGGGGAAGAGGTCACTGAATCTTGAGTTTGAAATTTCCAAATCTGGGCGCCTGTGGAGCCATCTAAACAGAAAACATAGCCGTCGATTGAGCCTGTGTAGACGTAACCATCGTATACGCTGGGCGAGGAGATGCTGCTTCTAGTGTAGCGGTTCCATATCTCGTTACCTGAAGATGCATTAAGAGCGTAAACAAAATAGTCGTCGGAGTCAACATACACTATACCGTCTGAAACCGCGGGAGACGACTCAACCTCGCCATAGGTGGTGTATTTCCAGAGTTTTGCGCCGCTTGTGGCGTTCAAAGCGTATACATTGTCGTCGTCTGAGCCTATGTAGACTACGCCGTTGGCAACTGCAGGAGACGAAGTAACCTTGCCTCCGGTGGGGAAGTTCCAGAGTTTTGCGCCATCAGTTGCGTTCAAAGCATAAACGTTGGCGTCTTCTGAGCCTACATAGACAATCCCGTTGTAAATAGCAGGCGACGACTCCACCGCATCTCCGGTTGGGTAGTACCATACTAGTTGGCCGTTGGAGGCGTTAATGCAGTAAACTGCGCAATCAACAGAACCTACATAAACGTAGCCGTCCGCGACTGCGGGCGAAGATACAACACCTTGCATCGTTGTGAAATTCCACAAG
The DNA here is from genome assembly GCA_963767735.1 of Candidatus Bathyarchaeota archaeon. Classification (GTDB taxonomy): domain Archaea; phylum Thermoproteota; class Bathyarchaeia; order Bathyarchaeales; family Bathycorpusculaceae; genus Bathycorpusculum. The sequence continues at coordinate 415,012 of CAVYES010000004.1, forward strand.
AGCTCAGCCGAATCGGTTGAGATAATACCCGTTGCGGTGCCGCTGTGGCTGGGGTCATTACGGAACATTGTCCAATCGGAGGTGGAGCTGGCGTTTCCTGAGGCTACCGACATGCAATATGGTGAAATCAGGATAAGAAAAATAAGAATGGTTAGCATCCACTTGTGCTTTCTCATTGTCACCATACAAGAAACCACTTGTTGGCGACTACAATATATTAAACTAATTGAAGTTCAAGAGTCATCAACGGCCTGGGTCAGCGTAACCGCATTTTGGGCAAACTGCATTCTCGGGAACCGTGGCGCGGCAATGAGGACATGTAGACATACCGAATTTTTCTCCTTAATACGGTTAGAACGAACAGAAATTATTTGTGATTAAAGTTTTCTGCCAGCAAAACTAACGTTACACACCTGCTTTTTTATGGCTCAGCCGAAAAAGCTTACGTGAAACGACAATGTTATTGCTGTCGCTTTCATTATTATATGCTTGGCACTTGGGGTGGCGGGGACTCTGGCGATTGGCTTTGGAAAAATTTATTTGGTGTTTGTGGGTGTTTTCCGCAAAGAATAAATCGTTAGTCAAGCCTGTTCCTTCACCTCATAGCTTCGCTGCAACCCTGTGGAGAAAGCTAATGAAGCTACGGCTATCCAAAAAAACTGCAATCACCTTAATCATCCTTTTAGCAGTACTGCTGAACTTTAGCATTTTTTGTTTCGCGTATCCTCAAACGTTTACGCCAGAATCGCCTAATCTTGCCAGAGATTTTTCAGCCTACTACAATGGGGAATGGCGATTGTTCCACAATCCAAGCCAAATCTACAATGGAAGCGGTCAGCCGGGCGATTATCAGATTCTTGGGCAGCCGCAAGCTTTCAAGTATACTCCTTCCTTTCTGATACTTTTTGCGCCATTTTTAACCTTAAGCTACCAGAACGCGCTGAACGCTTTTGACATAATGCAGTTCCTTTCAATTCTAGCTTTGGCTTTCTTTGTCTACAAGCTTGTTGAAAATAAAAACCTCTTTCTCGGCGCTATAGTTGCAGTAATTGTTTTGGTTGATCCCCTGCTTTTTGCGCCTTCAGCAAGTTACTCTGCCGCTAACTTTCTGCATTACCGACTCTTAAGCCTGCATGTTCAGACTTTCTCGCCAAGTTACTACTGTGGATATCTCTTAGCAAACGCTCACATCCTCCAAACAGTCTTGTTAGTGGGTGCTTTGTATTTTGGATTCGCCAAAAAACCTTGGCTTTCAGCGTTGTTGTTTGCGTTCGGCTTATTTGACCCGCGGAGCGCGCTTTTTGCATTACCGCTGCTTTTGTGGTATAACAGGCACTCGATATGGGCATTCATTGCGGGGTCTGCTGTTTTTCTTGCGGCTACAAATCTCCCATTCTTCTTCTATTACGGTGTCGGCTTTGCATTCTTGAAGACAGAAACCACGGGGTCAGTAGTTTCACAAATGTACCTGTATGATTGGATTCCGCTTTTTTCAATCGCCTCACTAACTATAATAGAAATAGTAACAGTCCTGTACAATCGAAAGATTTACTTTAGCCCTCCGCTAAACTTTAAAACTGAGAAATTGGCAAACCAGAAAAAACAATAAGTCGAGTTATGTGCTTGTAACGCCATCTCACACGTTTTTTTAAATGTTTTAGGACTAAACTGTTTGCGTTGAGGGTAAAAGAATATATCTGTTGACTTGTCTTTGTTACTTTTCAACTTCAAGGCGAAATAGGCGGAAATATGGCGTTAGCGGATAAAATTCTGAAGCTCAAGAAAGAAAAGAAAGCTGTGATATTGGCTCATAATTATCAAAGGTCAGAAATTCAAGACATAGCTGACTACGTGGGCGACAGCATTGAGTTGAGCCGTAAAGCAGTTGAGGAAAAAGATGCTGAAATGATTGTTTTCTCAGCTGTAGATTTCATGGCTGAATCAGCAGCAATTCTTAATCCAGAAAAGAAAGTGCTTTTGCCATGTTTAGGCGCACGTTGCCCAATGGCGCAGATGCTTACGGTCGATGAGATAAAACGTGCTAAAGCCCAATACCCAAAAGCTCCAGTAGTGCTGTACGTGAACACGTTAGCCGTGTGCAAAGCCAACTGCGACGTTTGCTGCACCAGCGCCAACGCTGTAGAAGTCATAAAATCTCTCGACGCAGAAACGATACTGTTTGGCCCAGACCATAACCTAGCCGAATACGTTTCCGAAAAAACGGGTAAAACGCTTATTTCAATTCCTGAAAATGGCTTTTGCCCAACGCACCTGCTTTTCCAGCCTGAAGACGTCACAGTTCTAAAGATGCAGCATCCAGACGCGACCGTTATGGTTCACCCTGAATGCAGTTCAGAGATGCGCAAATTAGCTGATTACGTCGGCAGCACCTCAAAAATGTGTCGCTACGCCAAAGAATCCACCGCCAAAAACTTCATAGTCGGCACCGAAGAAGGCATCCTGCACAGATTGCGAAAAGAGAACCCAGAAAAAAACTTTTACTTGGCTTATCAAGATGCGATTTGCCCGAACATGAAGTTGACAACGCTTGATCGCTTGTATGTTGCGTTGAAAGAGGAGAAGAATGTGGTTAAGGTCCCGGATGCAGTTGCAAAGAAGGCTCGGGCTTCACTGGAACGCATGTTTGAAGTTTAAGCCGCTTATTATTCTACATCGCAAGTATTATTAGCCAACTAACCGATAGTTATTTGCATCACGTGATGAGATAATGAGAAAGTCACCGTTAGGGCTACTCTTGTGTGCTCTAATTGTTGTTTCTCTGGTTTCAGCCACAACGATGCACTTTAGCGGGGCGCAAAGTTCAGGGACAAACGTCAGTGGCACACTTACTTCAGACACCACTTGGACATCAGCAAACAGCCCGTACAACTTGACGGGAAATGTCAACGTCAATAGCGGAGTAACTCTATATATTCAGCCCGGAGTCACCGTAAACTTCAACAATTATGTTTTAAATAACTATGGAACGCTAAATGCCCAAGGAACCCTGAACGATCTGATAAATCTAAATCTCTCCGACAATGGTAATGAACCTGGCGTTGACCCCGCGATAGATTTCGAAATGAGTAGTACAAGTTGGAATCAGCAAACGAGTACGGGCTCAATCATCGAATATGCAGTCATCAATTCAGCTTGGCAACCTGCAACAATACTTATCGACTCTGTTTCGCCCAAAATTTATTTGGACACCATCAACTATTGTGGTCCTCACAGCGGCGGAGGCCCCCTGATTGATGTCGAAGGGACAAACGCAAATCCAATAATAGCTAACAACACAGTTGCAGGCGATATTTATGCTCAGGGGGGATTAATCTGCAACAACACAATTAACACCGCTGCGTTGTCAAATGGGGATTCTGCGCTTGGTATATGGGGAAACGTAACTGTCTTAGGCAATTTATTGTGCGGTGGCTATTATGGAATTTATGCATCAGGCAACGATGGCGATAACGTCCTTGTTCAAAACAACCTGATTGTTAATAATACCTACGGCGTAGGGGTGGGATTAGCTAATGGATTTAGTCTTTTGATGCAGAACAACACAGTTTCTGATAATACCTACGGCGTCTACCTATCATCCCAGTCAAGTCCTGAGTCCGCTAACCTAACCATCCAAAGCAACAATATTTTTAATAACCGCATCTTCAATTTTCAGATAACCCTTACATCTGATTTTAATGCCACTTCCAATTGGTGGGGAACAACTAATACCACGGCCATAAGCCAGGCAATTTATGACTTCAAATACGACTTCAACTTAGGCACAGTTAACTTTTTACCATTTCTAAACGCCCCTAACCCAATGGCTCCAGCGTATACTTCAAATTGTAAAGCCCCTTCGCCCCCAGAAGCAAATGTACCACCTGGCTACACACCCGTGAGCGGAATTATAGGTTCGGATATCACTTGGACATCACCCAACAGTCCATACTTCCTTACAGGAAACATATTGGTTAACAACAGCATCACATTGACTATTCAGCCAGGAGTCACTGTTTATTTCAACGGATTTTACATAAAAGTGAATGGCACACTAGATGCGCAGGGGACTTCCGACGACAAAATAATATTAAACAATCCAAGTACATCTTCGTCTTCAAACAGCCCTTCAATAATTGAGTTTGGCGGTAACAGTACAAACTGGAATCCGCAGACAAGCACTGGTTCCATTATCGAATATGCTACCATCACCACCCAATTGCCCATTATTATTGATTCGTCTTCTCCCAAAATCGACTTAAGCACAATCAATAGTACGGCCTTTCAAACAGGCGGCTATCACGGCATGGCCAGTTATCCCTCATCGATTCTAGTTCAAGGAACAAACCCGACGCCCATAATAGCAAACAACACCATCTTCGGAGCCATTTTCGCTAATGGAGGGTTAATCTGTAATAACACAATTACGCGTTCATCATTGTCAGGTCTAGGGTACATCTATAACTATGGCCTTAACCTGCAGGGAAACGTTACCGCAACAGGCAACAAACTATACAGTTTAGACCAAGGAATCACAGTGGAAGATGGATCCAACACGGTAACTTTGATACAATCGAACTTGGCATTCAACAACACTATCGGACTCAGTATGGCAAGTTACTCCGATAACAGCAAAATAATTGTGCAGAACAACACGTTTTCTGATAACAACTATGGAATCGTATGTACCCCTGTCTCCAGCGGGAGCCCAAATCTATCTTTAGGACGGCTAAATGGTCCTATACCAGGCAACGTAACTATCATATACAATAACCTATTCAACAACATCATCCACAACTTAGACACAACATATTCCTCTGATTTTAACGCTTTTTTGAACTGGTGGGGAACAACCAACGCAACCACTATAGGCCAATTCATCTATGATTACAAATACGATTTTAACTTAGGAATAATATCTTTTACCCCGTTTCTAACAGCTGCCAACCCAAACGCCCCAGCTTATACATCTACCAAACCCGCACCTTCACCGCCCACAGCCCCACAGGCCCCTGCAGGATACACTTCAGTCGGCGGCGTCATAAACTCTGACACGATCTGGACAGCTGCAAACAGTCCCTATTGCTTCACAGGCAATGTTTTGGTAAACAACGGCGTGACCTTAACTATTCAGCCAGGAGTAACCGTGAATTTTAATAGTTTCTATCTGCGGGTAAACGGAACATTAACTGCTCAGGGAACAAACGGCAAAAAAATAACATTCAACATTCCCTCTCAACCTTCAAGCGCCGTAAATCAAGCAATAGGTATGTTCCCTGCGATACAGTTTGAAAGTTGTAGCTCGAGTTGGAATCCGCAAACAGGGTCGGGCTCAATAATCGAAAATGCTGTAGTGAACTCTAATTGGTTCTACACTGGGGATTCTGGAGTCTATCGCACAATAGAGGCTGATGGTGTTTCGCCAAAAATTGCCTTCAACAGCATCTCTCTTGGCTTCGGCAACAGCTATTACAATACTTTCGCAATAGCAATCTACATTCAAGGCTCTAACTCCTCACCAGTAATAGCTAACAACACTATAACTGGTGAAGTTCATGCAGACGGCGGACAAATCTGCAACAACACCGTCACAACCTTAAATCAGAATTACCCAGCAATATCTGTGCAGGGAAACACCACCGTAACAGGCAACACAGTGTATAACTCTGGCACTGCAATCTACGCCGTTGACTACCAACTGGATTTAGCAAACGACACCACCGCCATAAAGTCAAACTTGATTTACAACAACACCTACGGCTTAGAGCTCACGTTGGACCCTAGCTACAACGTGTGGACCTTATACCAAAATGGCATCTTCACAGTTACATACCCAACAAATCCCAGTTTAAGCAACTATACTATGGTTGTTGAGAATAACACAATCATTCTCAATTCCTATGGCATTTGCCTGTCAAAACAATACAATTCAACCTCGTTTACAAACCTCATCCTAACATACAACAACATCTACGACAACCGCTTCTGCAATCTACAAACTACTTACGCTACAAGCTTTAACTTCGCCTATAACTGGTGGGGCACAAATAACTCAGCAGCAATCGCCCAAACAATCATTGACGCAAACAACGCGACCAACCCTAACACCATAACCTATCTTCCATTCCTGAATTACTCCAATGCCGCAGCTCCGATTTTCTTTTCAACTAGCCAAACAACCCAGCCCACCCCAACACCAACCGTCACAGCAACAACAAATCCCGCACCTACAGCTACTCCAACGTCTAATTCTCATACAACCACAACTCCTACAACGACTCCCACCCTAACCAACCCGGCTCAAACACAGTATATTTTAATAGTGATTGTAGCTGTGTTTTTGGTTGTTGTTGTTGCTTCTGTGTTTGCTTTTACTTATACAAGACGCAATAAACTAAGGCGGTTTGCAAGTGATTTGCCGTCGAATGTTTAGACTGTTACTATTGTTGTTTTGAGGATTTTTACTCCTTTTCTCGTGGTTAATTCGTCGCTCAGTTCCCGTATTTCTGAGGCTTTACCTTTGACTGCAATGGCTTCTAGGCAGTCGCGTTCGCTTATGTGAATATGCAGTGTCGATGTAATTATTGAGGAGTGTTCATGCTGGGTTTCGGTTAGTTCACTTTCAAGTCCCTTTGCTTCATGGTCATAAACCATGAGTATGACTCCTGTTTGGATTGTGTTTTCTTCTTTAATCCATTTTTGGTCAGAAACGTATAGTCTTACTGCGTCTTGTATTGCTTTGCTGCGGCTCTCGTACCCCATTTTGCTTATGATTTCGTCGAAGTCTTTGAGGAGTTCAGGCGGGAACGTTACGCCTATACGAGTGACTTTTGACATAGAGGTCACACATTGATTGTTGGTGATTTGCACCTAAAAGGTTTTATATGTTTGGTAACACGTTTTTTTAATAAAGTGTTACTGCGTGATCTCTGAGTGACCCAAGAAAACAGTAAATGCGACAGATTGGGATTAACTTTTAAGGAGAAAGCAAAAATTGGCGCCATTTACGGCGTTTTAGCAGCCGTAACAGTTGCGCTAGTATTAGTTGCAACAATGATTGGATACAAATATTCAATTTTGGCGGGGGTGGGTCTTGTGTCATACGTGCTTGGGTTGCGCCATGCTGTTGACGCTGACCATATTGCTACAATCGATAACACAACCAGAAAGCTCCTGCAGCAGGGAAAGCGGCCGGTAACAGTGGGAATGTGGTTTTCTCTGGGGCATTCAACCGTCGTAATTGCATTAACGGCTGCATTAGTGCTTTTAACCAGAGCTGTGGTAAATGCAGTTCCAGCTTTTGAAAGCGGAGGAGCCATAGTCGGCACCTCGATTAGCGGGGCATTTCTATTCATAATTGGATTAGTCAACGTTCTCATAGTATTAGATGTGTATAAAACATTCAAGGGCTTAAAAGAAGGCAGACTTACGGGGGCTCAACTGGATGATGCTCTCAACAAAAACAGTTTTATGAATAAAACCTTTGGAAAATTATTCAAAATCGTGAACGAACCCTGGCAAATATACCCAGTAGGTATTCTCTTCGGTTTAGGTTTTGATACGGCAACTCAGATTGCCCTTATCGCCATAACCATCGGTGTCGCTGGCAGTGTACCGTTCGGGTACGTTCTTCTGATGCCGCTTCTCTTCACCGCAGGGATGGTTACAATAGATACATCCGACGGCATATCAATGCGGTGCGCCTACGGCTGGGCTTTTCTAAAGCCTATACGAAAAATCTACTACAACCTCACAATCACAATAATCTCCGTTCTAGTAGCTTTCGCCATCGGAGGAATAGAGTTAATCCAGGTAGTGGCAAGTGAACTTGGCTGGACAACTGGCTTTTGGGGTTTTCTAGCTAACCTTGATTTCGAAACCATGGGTTATGCAATCATCGCAATTTTCCTAATTTCATGGGTCGCCGCCATGGCTTACTACAGATACAAAGGATATGAAAAAACCGCTTTTCCAGCAAAACCCCCCACTTTTCCTTGCAACGCCTCAACCAAAGAAACTTCTCATATGTTTGATGCCGACGCAAGTACAATAGAAAAAATAGATAACCTATATTGAGTGGCTGTAAGTATTGTTTGATGTTGCAATAATTGCTATCTTTGCTGTATTCTGAATTTTGGTCTATGGGAGCTTTGTGATTCCTTCTATGTGATCAAAATGTTCGTCGAATGAGTATATCTCGTTTAAGCGGTTTTGTCTCATGATGTCTACAGCTAATGCATCGTTTGCTTCTAGTTTTAGGTCTTCGCCTAGTTCTACTGCCGCGAAGTATGCGTCTCGGGTCACGTCGATTACTTTTACGTTTTCTAACATGAACAGTCCTCGGATGATATTTGTTAACTGGTCTTGTGGCATGCCCTGTTTGAGAATGTTGACAACTTCTGACACGTGAACAACGGTCAACATGACGTTTTCTTTACCCTGTGATATTTTGCTAATTATTTTTTTGGCGTGCTCCTTCATCTGATTCTCTTTTTCAGTTAACTGTTTCTTCGGCTTGTAGTATGCATAGATGAAGATGTTGGCATCCAAAAATCTCATTTGCTTTCCTCGTAGAGTTTCTTCTCAAACTCTTTCCAGCTTCCTATTGATTCTACGCCTAAATCGACCTTGTCAAAGCGCGCGGTCAAATCCACCCGACGCTTAGGAACCAATTTTAGATACCCCTTTCTTTTGATGACGTAAAGCTCTCTGCTTTCTCCAACTTCAGCTTCCCGCCAATCTGCTGGCAAAATAATGCGCCCCTGAGAATCCACTTTTTTGACTTCAACACCAGATTCCGTCATAATTCACCATAAAACAATATAGTTCTACTATAATAAAGATTTATCCCCAATTTCCCATGTTTCACCCAGCAACCCAAATCTCTGAAAACTTCCTCTTGTCGAATGAAGTTTTTGGGTGGTGCATCGTTGAGATTTAATCGGTCCAAGTGGTAATATCTAAGTATTTTTAAAGCCACCTATAATCTATCAGTTTAACTAAGCGTGTTTTAGCCTTCCGGCTTTGAAATTAATGATTTAGAAAGCCCACAAGCCTTGTGCAAAGAAGATTAGGAAATAGCACATTACTGCTCCCGACGCCAGCACGATTGCTATGTTAACGGCTTTTCTGTTTGTAAGTAAGCCAAAGAGCATGAACATGGGAAACATCGCCATTATATACCGAGGAACGCTGATCCACCATGAGGTTGAAACGGCAAGTCCCCAAGAAAGAACCATATAAACTATGTAAACTGGACGCAGACGCCGCCAAAAACTAACTCCAACCATCAGCAACCCAAATAAGGCGAAGACTAACGGTGCAAGACCAATGGTGACGTTGTCTGGGTAAGACGCATTCCTTGCCCAGCTGTAAGCAGCAGTTAAACCCGCCTTTGGGTCAAGCCTGTTAAACCAATGTACAGCCTCCACCGTCAGGAATGTAAACGGGCTTCCAGTAACCTGATAGTTTATGCCAAGATAGATGAGGAAACCTGCCAACGCCAATAACGGCCATAGAATGTTGAGGTCTGTTTTTTTTGGTTTCCAACCTTTTTGGTGAAAATACTCAACTAAAAGCACAGGCAACAGCAGAAGCCCCTCAATTCGCGTTAGTGCTGCCAAAAAGCTGATTAAGCCTGCGAACTGCCATTTGCCCAGTCGCGCATAGTAAATGCTGGCGATCAATAGGGCAAAGAATAGTCCTTCAGTGTAAGGCGCTGAGAGAAAGTATGCCGTGGGAAAAACGCTGAGGAAAAGGACAGCTTTTATGGCTACTTTATCGTTGAATTCAAGTTTTGCCAGCTTGTAGAGGTATAAGAAGGCTGCTAGGCTGGAAACGTTTGAGATTATCAGCGCGGAGACGCTGGCGTAGTTAAAATCAACTGTGAACAAGCGAATAAGTGCAGGGTATAAGGGGAAAAAAACGATAAAGTTCGCGGCATCCCCAGTGTTAACATACCCGTTTTCTGCGATGGAAACGTAATGCGGAGCGTCCCAGTGATAGAACATGTTCATAATGATTGTCAAGGGTGAGGCAGGTCCATTGGTCAAGTAAGCTACGGCATAACCGATTGTTAAAACTAGAATTTTCGCTAATACCACGATGAGGATTGCTAATTTTACTGAACGCGGAATTTTCTGAATCAGGGCTTTAATGTTGAGGCTCACTGCTTTTTTCCTTCAGCACTTAAGATTAATTTTTCTATTTGAATAGTAATGCCCATTTGTTAATTTTTCTTTTTTGGTGTCACGAACAGTTTATATCAAACATAATTCAGACTAATAATGGTTAAAAGAGGAGTAAAAAAATGAGTACTGAACCATTTCATGTAACAGATGCCAATTTTGAAGAAACAATCAAGAAAAACAAAATGGTTTTTGTTGATTTCTGGGCTAACTGGTGTGGACCATGCCGAGCTTTGGCTCCAACAGTTGTGGAATTAGCAAAAGAGTACAGCGGAAAAGTCGTAGTCGGCAAACTTGATGTTGACGAGAACCCCGCGACGGCCGAGCGCTTTCAAGTTTTCAGCATACCCACCATGATAATTTTCAAAAACGGCTCCGAAGCTGAAAGACTTGTGGGTTTATGCCCAAAAAACAAGATAGCTGACACGCTGAAGAAACATTCAGAGCAGCCTTAAGCACTTTTCATTTTTTCATACATTTTCTCAAAAGTCCAGCGGATGCTTGACTTCAGCTCTTTGAGCCGTTCCTCATCCACGTTTCTGATCATTATTTCTTTTATCAAGTCTCCCTCTCGGAAAATGTTGTATGAGAACATTTTGTCTGCTGGCAACTGTTTTGTCCTAACCAGTTCGCTGTCTTTCTCCTCCATTTTAGCAAAGACTTTTTCAACGAGGAAATTGGTGAAAGGTGGCGTGTTTACGCTGAAGTTTTTGCTTTCATCAGGCATCACATGCATGCCCTGCTTATCAAAAATAATCAGCGCCAACGGTTCATCAGCCATAGTTTTCAGGGGTATAACGGTTTCTTGTTCAAGCATATGCTGGGCGACAGGTTTTGAGGCTTCAGAGGAGTGAACAACAACTTTTGGGGGTTCAGGCTCTTGTTTTGGCAAAACAACCTCTTTAGGCACAGGCGCCTCAGAAATTTCTTTAATGTCTCCGCGCCTAAAGCCCTTCTCAAGCAAAATGGCATTAACCGTATCCAAGGCAGCTTGAACCTCCTTAGATTCAGCAGTTAATTTTTCCAGTTGCTCTTCCATCCGCTTTTTGAATGCGATAAGTGATTTTATTTTTTCCTGATCTTGAGCCAACGTAGTTCACGCACACTGAGTATTTTAGCGGTTGCTGCTTATCAGTTTTAGCTTTTTTTTTATGCCTGCGGAGACTCGCTGATCTTTTTGAGTTGGGCACGATACATTTCCACTATTTCTTTTGATGTTGTAGCGTCTTCTGGGCTTTTGTCGGTTCTGTATTTGCCCGTGAAGCGTGGAAAGCGAATCGCCAAGCCTGCTCCTTTGCGTATTGAATTCATGGCGCACATGTGAATGGGGCTCAGGGTGATTTCAGCACCTAAAATATCGAGCACCAGGCTTGGTTCAAACCAAACGTCCGCCTCCAACATTGACTGGACACGGGAGTTTTTGCGGGGGATCACGTGTTTCTGTAGCGTTTCATGAAGCGTGGCTAAGTCTTTGTCTGTGAAGCCAGTGCCGCATTTGGTAACTGTTTCAAAGGTGTCTCCTTCAGCGTTGTAGGTGGCTAAAAGCAAAGCGCCGTATGCTCCTGCCCGTTTTCCTCTGCCGTGAAAAGCGCCTACCACGACAAGGTCCACGGTGTCTGTCATTTCGCTTTTGTAGTCGCGTTTGTATTTTATCCAAAGCCAACCTCGGCTGCCTGCCTGGTAAACTGAGTCTTTGGCGACGGATTTACACATTAAACCTTCGCAGCCCTCCGCTATGGCTTCCTCAAAGAAGTCCTCAAGTTCTTTTGGGTTTTTGACTAGTTTTTGAATGGCGGGCGTTACGCGGTCGGTTTTCTTGATTATTTTTTCAAGCTCTTTACGTCTGAGTGGCAGGGGTTCAAGGGTTAAGTCTCTGCCGTTAACATAGAGTAAGTCGAAGGGGAAAAGCGAAATCGGGTACTGCTCTATAGCTGCTTCCACGCCGTATTTGCGTCTGCGATGCATCAGCTCCTGAAATGGGCGCATATCACCCGTTTCCAAATCCATCGCCACACATTCAGCTTCCAAAATCGCTTCTTTTGCATCTATTTTTTCTTTAATTAATTCAACCACGTCAGGATACTGACTAGAAATGTTCTCTAAACGCCGGGAAAACAGCATCACTTTGCTATCTTTCTTATGAGCCTGCACACGTTCCCCATCATACTTGTATTCAGCTGCGCATTTGCCGCCGAATTTATCTAAAATCTCTTCAGGCGAAGCTAACCGCTCTGCCAGCATGGGTCTAATAGGCTCAAAAACCACAACTTGAAACCCTTTAATTCCATCCAAACCCTTCTCCACAACCACGTCCGCGACTCTGCCCAAATCAGAAGAAATGCTGTAGGCACGTTCAACGAGTTCTCGGGCTTCTTTTCCGCCGCCGTACGCTATTGCTAACGCGTCAAGAACCGTCATGTCCGCGATGCCTAGCCGCAGGTTGCTTGTTACGGTGCGGATTATCCATTTTGCCTCCTTTGGCGACGCGTCAGTTAAAAGACTGCAGAGAAGCGTCATTTTGGTGTCAACCGCGCCGGAACCGGAGGTTTTCGCCATTTTATCAAGCGTTTCATAAACATGCTCAACCGTAAGCTTCTTGGTGAAGAAAGTGGATTGTTTCCGCTTAGCCAAAAGCTTCTCTGACGTTTCGCCGATGTCTCCGCTCGTTTGCAGCTCAGACAGAATTACGCTTTCACTTTGTCCAGACGCTCGGGCTAACGCCTTTATCGCCAGTTTTTCGGCTATGCCCATCTCAACGCCCAAGAAGTCCGGATACAATTTGCCCTGGGTCAAATAAACAACTTTTGCCATGACGTCTTTAGGCGTTTTCTTGAGCAAGTCAACCAGTAAATCTGTCATTTCTAACCGTTTGGTGGTTGCCTCAATTTTCTCGTATGAGTCAGCGATTATGTCGTAATTCATATTTTCCGCTCAAAAGAAATACTGATTACAGAACTTATTAAATTAACATTTGTGAGCGTTTAGCTTTTGTTCAAATAGTCTTTTATCATTTTGTCATGTTCAAACGCCAATGGGTAAGGCAGTTCTTTTAGGCTGAACAGCTGGATTTCTTGGATTTCACTTTCCTGCCGTTTTATTTCTCCGCCCACTGTTTTAACAAGGAAACATGTGGGGTAATATTCGTACTCGACGTCATCCTTCACTCCCTTCTCAACGTACTCGCCTATTTTCCGAGCTATGGCTACGTCAAGGCCTGTTTCCTCTTTAATCTCGCGGACAACGGTTTGTTCAACGGTTTCGCCAGGATCCATTCTGCCGCCCGGCAAAGCCCAGTAACCTTTGAAGGGGACCGTATCCCTTTTAACAAGCAAAATACGGTTCGAAGGAAACGGTATTATTGCAGTCGCGGTTTTGCCCGTGTATTTTTTCATATTTCACGCCAACTAAACTGTTAATTAATCTTTTATGCAATCGTGAGGAACGCAATAAGTTTTTTTAAAAGAAAGGGTCATTTTTTACTAAGCGTTAAGCCAAGCTGCTGGTTAATGCTTGGTATTCTTTGTCTGAAAGCAGCCCTTCTTGTTTTAGGTAAATTAAGCCTTTAGCTATATTATAACGGACAGATTCTGCGTTAAGGAGATTGTTTTTTTCACCTAAATCTTGAATTTCGTTATCTAACAAGCTGTCTTGTTTAGCAAGCAGCTGGACTTTGTCAATTAAGTCTGTTATTTCTTTGAACCGCGGAATAAACAGCTCTTTGATTTTTGACTTTCCGAACGCTCCCCTGAGTTTGACAGCGAAACCGATGGAGCTTGTTATGGAGGGCGGCAGAAAAATGTACCGTTTATTTAATCCTGCTTGATAGCAAGCCACATAAAAAGGTACATAAAATAACGCTGGGCTCTTCAACTGGGGTTCCCTAATTCCTAGCATTTCAAACTTGGCGTTAACTGCTTCGCCCACTTTGATAACGCTATTAAGACCTTCTATTACAGGTTTTTCTTGTTTAAGCAATTTTTCGGTTTTCTGTTTAACAACAAGCACTTTAGCGCCGCGGGCTGCTTCAAGGTCAAGCAATGGCTGGCGCGCTAATTTAATTTCAGTTTCAAGTTCAAGTTTTAATTCGGATGTTTTTTTGGTTTTTTGTATGTTTAGGTTTTTGATGCTGTTTTCTAGCCGTTTTAGTTCTTTCTTTAGTCCATCCAGTTCTTTTTTGGTTTGACGGCTTTTTTCTTTCCATGATTTTTCATAAATTAAATGGTTCTTTTGAGCTTGAGTTTTTGCTTCTCGATTGTAAAGCCTGATTTTTTCTTCGTTGTCGCCTATGAATTTTATTGTTTTTGCTTTCAGTTTTTCAAGGCTTTCAAGTTCTTCATCAAAGCTTCTGGTCACCTTTGCTATTTGATGTTTGTATTCGCTGTTTAGTTTGGTGATTTGGGGTTTTACAAATTCTTCTTGAGCTTTGATTTTAGCGTTCGCCTCGTCCCTTACTGCTTCTGCTTCATAATCCAGTTCCGTCATATATTGGCTGGTTGTTTTGTTGACAAGTCGTAGGCACTCTGAAAGCCTCTGAGAGTCTTCCCTGAGGGCCGATTGTAACTTTCCAATTTCAGTTACCATAGACGAAATCGTTGCTTCTTCCAACATGGGCGTAAGAGGCGCTAACTTTGCAGGTTGAGCGGTTACGTCCACGGCTTCTTTGCGGTAAACGCCGAATTCTTTTTTAAAATCCGCACCTGCGATTAAGCCTCGCATTATGAATTCTTTCTCTTTCTTGGTCTGAAGAAAATAATTGCCATGGTCAGACAGAAAAGCCATGTAGTCTTCATTTGTTTTCGAGTTTTTCTCAAGGCTCTCCATGAAAGGTTTAGCGGGAGGCAATTCAAAATAAACCACGCTGAGCGTAGAATCGTTTAATCCATCAAAGATGAATGCGGTTTCGTTGCTGGGATACAGCCACAGTGGATAACCTATTTTGGCTATGAAAAGAAGTTTTTCTTCAGGCTGCTTTACGATTAAGCCGCCGCCTTTAGATCTCTCAAGCTCTGAAACCGCATAAACGGTTGCTGCCTCAACATCAAACCTAAAGGCATCCCTACTTTTCCATGGTGAAAAGGGCAAAATGAACCGTTTAACTGCAGCGTTTAACATGAGCGTCAGTTCAGAGTATAAGAAGTTGCTTTTTAAAATTATTGCCTACTTAACCTCGAAAGAAGTCTGATATTTTCTTTTGGAACAGCGCCCGCTTTAACAGTTCACTTTGCAGTATCCATCTTTGAATCGGAATCTCGAATCGTCCACCGATGAACTGCAGGGATTCAGCGAGACTTTTGAAAAGATAAGGTTTTTGCCGCATCGCGTTTCTCACATTTTCTCTTACTTGCCAGACGCCGATGGGCATTATGTATCCTGGTCTTGCTTCCCTTAGTACAACGGCGGTAGCTTGACGCTGCTCCTTGACTAATTGCTCGCAAACAGCCAGACGAGCTGAGTAGTAGCAGCCGCCTATCTGAGCATAAGTGGTTCTTCCACCGTTGCCTTCCCAATCAGAAAAAATCGCGATGCTTTTTCCATTAGGATTCCAAACGGTGCCTGGATACCAAGCTTCCATCGACTCGTAACTCCACTGTTGTGGAATCATTAAAATCTCAAAAACGTTATCGAGGTAGATTGACTCGTAAACCCTGTACTCGTTGATTTCGGGAAAAGTTTTTACTTTTTCTCTGAGGCTTTTGGAGATGGTGTCGTCAACTGCTGTTATGCTCCAGCGTGTGGGAACTAAGCGTCTGTTTTTTTCCACTCCGAAAGCGCCGACGCTGAAGGCTTTTTGAATTTTTGTTACCATGACGCCTCGATTGTAGAGTTCCAACACTGCGTTTTTAGCCTTCAAATCCGTGTCGTAATACGCCTTCTCTATCTTATCATCGTACCGCGCGTTGCCGACATGGAGGTCTCGAATGGGCGCTGAAGGACCAAACGGCTGGATATTGTCATCCATGAAAATTGAGCCACGCGGTTTTTTTGTAAGGTTCAATTCGATGTCTACACAGCTGTCTGCAAGGGCTAACTCGCGTGTTTGATCCAGTATTTTTCCTGCATCCATAAACTTATGCACGTTCACTCGATGTTTCCCACGTACAAGCATGCTTCGGAAACCAACAATTTCATCCATCGATTTCCCAAACCAATGTTCAGGCAAATCGTAAATGCTTGTATCCTCATGTATGGGGGGAACGAGTGGACCCGCATAAACGTTGGGGTAGCCGATTCGTCCGATGAAAACGCTTGGCGGAGACATACCGTTGATGTCTTCACTTGCCATCAGCGGCACACTTTTGAGGAAATAGTTAACTTTAACCATTATGGGGCAACGGGTTTTGCCGCATAGAAACCTGGCGCCCTTGCACAAGACACATAAGCTGTCTTCTGTGGCTCGGGCAACAATTTGGGTATTATCAGATAGGTTGCTGCCTTTTAGAATGTCTTTTAACCAGTTATCAGAAGCACGAATACTTTGAGGAGGTTTCGAAGTAAGAGTCATTTATACTTTCAAGATGATTGCATCAGCTTGATATGTTTTCCGCAAAACTAAGACAAAAAAACTCGCGTTTTCCTGAAGCTATTTTCACTTAACACTATTTAGCAATCGCCACTTTCTTACTGCCCTCCAAATAGGCGGCGGCAACATGAACTTAATAAAATCCGCTGTTCTCCAAAGCCCAAAAAAACCCGGAGGTGCGATGCCAGCATCAATAATTTTTAAGTTACCATTCACGCTTCTAATGTTATCGCAGGTTATATCTAGCAACCCGTACTCGTAGGCTAGTGCTCTAAGTTGCATCAGGTCTTGTGCTGAAACATCTGTTTCCACACCGTACTCCTGCAAAAGACAATATTTAGTGTGCCAGAAAATCCGTGCAAAATAAACATGCCTTAAGCTTGAGGGCATCTGCTTGTACGCTTTATGGTCCAGTTCTATTGCTTCGGATTTCCCAACCTTTAACACCAAATCATGGCTCTTATGCCTTAAACAGAAAACTAGCTTATGCAAACCAAAATTGCTCACCCGAGCGTCAGGAAAAATCGTTAACCCAATTTGCTCCAGATTTCTCATCGGGACAAAACTGCTATTTTCTTTTTTTATGTAGTCATCTATTGAATCGTCTAGAAGCTTCGCATTTTCATCCAATGATTTGAATTTCACATGTAAAGAACAGTCTTTTCAGGTAGTTTTAGATTTGTGACTGCCCAAACACAGCAACAATAGTCAAATCTGCAACCTTTTAGGAACTTTTACTTGGCTGCAGCGCACGAAATGCGCAAAACATTTAATTGCAAATTGGAAAGCTTCATTGACTCTTCGCTATTGAATGACTAGAGAACCAATAACAAAAATCTTATAATGCTTTAGCTCTAAAGAACTAGACGGTGCTAATATTCACATGAATAGATTTCGTGTGGTAGCCGCATTGGTTTGCATAATTTTTCTTTTCAGTTTATTTTTGATTCCGTTTGCGAACGCTGACTGGAACATGTTCCTCTCAGATCCTTCCCACAGCGGCGCAGGAACAGGCAAACCGATACTTACTCCTACACTGCTCTGGAATTACACTACTGGCAACATGGTTGCGTCATCTCCTGCTATCGTAAAAGGAGTAGTCTACATCGGCTCCGATGACAACAACCTTTATGCTTTCAACGCGGCAACAGGCGCAAAAATCTGGAACTACACTACCAGCCTCTACGTTGGGGCCTCTCCTGCTGTTGTCGACGGAATCGTCTACATAGGTTCCTATGACCACAACATTTATGCTTTGAACGCCACTAACGGCGCAAAAATCTGGAACTACACCACCAACGGCCAAGTTGCTTCGTCTCCAGCCGTCGTCAACGGCGTACTCTACATAGGGTCCTTTGACGGCAACATTTATGCTTTGGGTTCACCTACGCTGCCTCCTTCGTCCACGTCATCTGAAACTTTGTTCATTGCAATCGGGGTTGTAGTAGCCGTCGTTATTGTTGCTGCAGTGGTTTTCTTAATGTTCAAAAAGAGATTGAAGACTAAGCTGACAAATTCGCCGTCTCAAACCCATAACTCTACTTCTGATTCCTGTCCAAATATCCTAAAAGTAGCTCTTGAATTGGCAGCCAGATAGTAGTTGCAGTAATGTGCTGCTTTTTTTGTGGGCAGCGTCGTCTATGTCGGCTTTATGAATTCAGCGTTTTTGCTTTGGTGCTTCACTGTTTCTTGTCAAAATCACTCTAATCCGTAGTAGTCAGCTACTGCTTTGAATGATGCTTTGGGTTCCCAAGGCATATCAGGATAGGTGTCTCCATGCCTACCGACTTCTCCTCCTATAAGTTTAGCTGAAACCTCGGGAGCTAAATCTAGCCCCAAAAGCTGTTTTGCTCCTGTTGCAGCCTGGGATATTATTTCGTTAACGGTATCTTTCTCTGGGTAGCTTTTCAGTAGGCTGTAGCTGCCCATGTCGCTGTCGAATCTTGGATCTTGGTTGTAGGTTGACGTAGGGGAGACAAACGTGAAAACAAATGCGCCCTCAATGCCAACGGCGTCAAGTGCAGCGAGCTGTTCAGTAACTTCGCGTGCCTGCAAATCTTCATCGCGAATGAAATGACCATCAACCTTCGGGATAATGCTGATCGCGTCAACGATTCCTTTGGGCAGAACGTCCTTCAGGTTGAGGTAGTCAGCCATCATGCCGACTGTGACGATGAAGCCGTTCCCTCCAAGCATTTCCGCTCCACGGTATGTGCAGCAGCCGAATTCGCCTATCATAACAGGTTTACCGAACGTTGTGTATCCCTTGACCATTTTACCGTACACATCCTTAATTCGGGCGTCCCGATAGAAATCGACTCCCACAAAATCAAATGGGCTCCAATCCACCGTTTCAATCGGCACCGAGAAATACGTTACTTCGCCCCTAAACGTTTTCCGCACAACGGCGTTCGCATTCGAAAGGAACTCGTTAAGCGGCTTGTTATGCTTGCCCGCTTTAATGTTTCCCCAAAAAGATGGATTATTCATCCGCTGAAAGACGTTGTCGCCTTCAACGATGCCTTGCATAAAAAGAGTTGCCTCTGAACCAACGCTGAACTTTACTTTTCCAGGAAACTGTTGGCGCAAAGTCTCTGCCGCAGAAGCCGCGTCTGCAAGGTACTGAAGTGTTTCTTCGGGGGTTCTGTCCCACATTTCAGGCGAAAACCACACTTCCAACCCCTGCTTCAACGCATCTTCGCTGGCGACTTTGAGTCGTTCAATGTCTAAGCCGCAAATTCTGACGGCATTACAATTCAGGTCATTTTTTATTATTTCGAGTTCTCGGTGCACGATGTGAGGATCAAATTTGGGGCGCCAATTACTGCCCATCATTACTCGTCCAACATCATAACAGATACCTTTTCGCTTCACCTTTAATTCGCGCCCCCTTCTTGGTCGGGTTTGAGCATTCGTAGGATAATTTTTGTTTCAGGAAAATGTTTTTGGGCATCATTTGGGTCAAGCATAGTTGCTCTCTTCATCAATCCATTAATGCATGCCATTAAAGCAACCATCAGTTGGTCAGGGTCATCCTTTGCGATTTCGCCTGTTGCCTGACCTTCGACTAGTAGTTCACGCATGATGTTTTGAATAATCTTGCCATTTCTTTGAACAAGCTGCCGAAGCTCGTTAGGCGTCGTGTCATCCTCTAAAGCCTGACTAAAGATCTGAGAAAAGCCAGGGTTTCGTCTGTTATTGTCCAGTATGTATGAAACTAAAAGCATAAAGCGGGTTCCTGGTGAGCCTTGAATTTGCTTGATGCGTTCGGTTGGTCCGCCGCTGGATTCTGTTGCTTGCTTTATCAATGTGGTGAAGATTTCTTCTTTGCTTTCGAAGTACCGGTAGGCTAATCCTTGGCTGACTCCTGCTTCGGAGGCTACATCTGCCATTGTGGCGTTATTGCCTTTCCTTGCAAAGACGTTTGCAGCCGCAGAAAGGATTTTAGCGCGTTGTTCTTCGCGTATCTGTTGGTTTGCTTCTTCTGTTTTTGGCATACGCTTTGACCTTAGAAATGAATGAATGATTCATTCACCTATTAAGGTATCTGTTTTTCCTATAACAAACCACACAAAATATTGGTCACAGATTTTAAACTATGTTGGGTAAACCCAATGTACACTTCTATAATGAGTTGTTCCCCAAATCACCCACATCAAACCGATAAGTAACCCTGCAATGGCCAACGAGACTATCGTCACGATCACATTCTGAAAAAAACTGAAGCCTCTCGACCAGAAGAGTGCGTAGACCAGGATGAAGACAAGCCATGCCAACACTCCGATAAACGTAAAAACGACAGGTGCGAATGGATTTCTGTGATTCCATTCAGGTGGAGAAGTTTCGGTGCTGTAGACATGATTTGTCAATTTCATTCACCTTTAAGGGTACATTTCAATTTTTCGCCATATAAAATCTTCGTTTGTGGGTCTTCGATTCAGTTATGATGATTCTGCTGGCTTTAATGTCTCAAGGGCTTTTTCTGCCCATTGATAGTCTCTCCAGAACGCTCTGCCTACTGCTATCAAGTCAACTTTCCCCTCTCTTACCAGCTTATCCGCGTATTCCGCCTCTTTGATTCCTCCCACACCAATAATGGGGACGCTAACTGCCTTTTTGATTTCGCTTGCCTGTGGAACAAAATAGCCTCTCACTTGACGGAGTTGCCTTGGTTCGCTTCCACACATGCCTCCGGACACATCAATAATGTCTACACCTGACTGTTCAAGTTTCTTGGCGAAAGCAATGGAATCTTCGATGTGCGTTCCATTTGGAGCCAAATCATCCGAGCCTAACCTATAGAGCAGCAGCTTGCCCTTGAGGCATTCACGTACCTTTGCCACCGCCAACAGGGGAAACCGCATCCGATTCTCCAAAGAGCCGCCGTACTCATCCATACGCTTGTTAAACAGAGGCGAGTAGAACTGGTTAAGCAAGTAGCCATGTGCTCCATGAAGCTCAACGCCGTCGAAACCCGCTTTAACAGCTCGTTGGGCCGCCAAAGCAAAATCGTTGGCCAATGCTTCAATTTCACTGACTTCAAGCATACGCGTCTTTTCTCTCGTAGAGGGTCCAACTGGTTCTGTGCCGATGACTTTTCTATTTGTAACTCCGCCTGCATGAGATAGCTGTACAACCGCGGGTGCGCCAACCTCGTGTAACCGCTTTGCCAGCTTCTCGAAACCACTAATTAACGAGTCATCATAGATTCCAAGTTGCTTAGGGCCTATCTTTCCAGTCAGCGAAACATAGGCGTGCTCAACAATGGGTAAACCTAACGCTGAGGAACGTCGCACATAAAAGTTAATCAGCTTGTTGGTTACCGCGCCTTCAAACGTTGCCCTTCCAGTCTGCATAGGCGGCATAACAATGCGGTTTCTAAGAGTTACTCCCCTCACTCCCAAAGGATCAGTTAAACTTGGCAAACACTGACACCGTTGCAATGAATGGGTGATAAGGCGTTATAATAACTTATCAATCGGTTGACTGCAACTACTGGCTGAGGTGAAAATGATAGGAAACATTTGTTGTTCTCAGTTGAGACAACAAGATTTCATATAGTATAACAGCATTAATAAAAGTTGATTTCGTGATTTTAAGCTACAAGGTCAACTGTCCCAAATGCGGGAAAGAACTTGCTAAACCCGATAAAAAACTAGAGAATTCTGTGTTCTACGTAGCGATTTACACATGTGATGCATGTGGCACGACAGTAAAGTATTCTAAATCATTTTAGTCATTTGACTTGTACGTGGGCCAATTCATTTTTTCTTTATCTTTTAAACTGCACTTGGCAGCCTTTCTTAGATAAAATTAGTTGCCATGTTATTCACTAATGCATGTATTTTATGAATTGTGAAAGTTACATGTGCCTAATCTGAAACGCTGAATTTCCAGACATGGAACCGCTAAGGCTGCACCGAATGAGTGAGTACAGAGGGCAATCGGTGTAAGAACCCATAACAATTTTGCGCTTTGTTGCTTCAAATTGTGACAACATCAATTTTTATCCACCTAACAACAACATTGTGCTGAGCACAGAAAGGCGCACCCATGTTGGGCGGGTCTGGCTGCTAATACGCGGTAAGGTTTCCACTTTAGGTTTTTGCCCTATCGATGTTAGCACTCGGCTAAATCCGCTTAACCCCTCTTTTTGCCCTATCCAAACTATTCTGTAAGCTCTTTTTCCATAGAGGATTCTTAATTCAAGTAAAGTATCATATCTGATCATCAGTGAAATGGGCGTCTCATTGAGTGATGTGTCAATATGAGGGTTGATTATTAATCGGGCTGGATTAAAAGGAAATGGCGCTCAGGCCGGGATTTGGACCCGGGTCCTGCGGGCGACAGCCGCATATACTGGACCAGACTATACTACCTGAGCATAAGCGCCTCAACAATACACGATAATTCAACTAATTAATCTTTCTCGGAATCGTAGTTGAGGCTTGTTAAAAAAACTGCTTTTCGCATTAGAGTTTTTTAGCGGTAATTTTAATACGTCACAAACTACTTACTCATAAAATTGACTGTGGGTGACGGAAGGTAATAAGGAATAGTGATTACTTGGGGGTTTTGCAAAAATACTGGATTGCAATTCTGCTGTTGCTGTTGGCTTTGGCGTCGTTTCCTTCAGTTTACGTCGCTCTCTTAACCGCGTTAATTTTTACTTTTTTGGTTCCAGGTTTGATTTGCTACCGGTTTTTCTCGTTGAAAACTCATGAAATATGGGCGTTTGTGCCGATTTTCAGTGTTTTGGTTTCTGTCCAATTTATTTATTTTTTATCGTTGGCGTTTGGCTACTCGCGGGATATAATTCTTTTGAGTTTTCTCGCTTTAACAGGAATCTACGCGTTGGTGGTTTACTTGAAAGGCGAACCTTTGAAGCCGCCCCAGTTTCTTAAGTTTAAACAGATTAAAAAAACAAGCCTTCTGCTTTTTTCCATAATTTTCATCATCGCCCTTGTTGTTTTGGCTAAGAGCGTATGGGTTGGGAATCAGTACGGCGTAGTTTTGACTGGTTCTAACTGGCAGGATACGCCTTTGCACTACGAGATAATTGAAAGTATAAACCAAGGTAATTTTCCGCCGCAGATGCCAAATTTCGCTGGGTATCCTGAGACTTATCATTACTTTGTTGATTTTCACACAGCCATCATAGAGAAGGTTTACGGTTACTTGCCAACGCTTCTGCCTTTTTTAAACGCTGTTTTCATACTTGTCTTTGCGCTTGCAATTTGGGCTTTGGCAAGGCCGAATGGAAGACGCGCCGCAATAATTGCAACTATTATCGCCACTTTCGGTTGGGGGTTGAGCTATTTCGGTCTTTTTTCCGCTTTGCTAAACGGGACATTTAATGTGAACACAAATTACATTTACCAGTATGGCGGCACGTTTGGGTTACCCTCGATATTTGACAATTTGCTGCAGCAAAGACCGCTTCTGATGGGGTTACCGGCGTTTGCGTTTGTTTTAGCTTTGCTTTGGAATATGGATGACAAAAAAAGAATATTGCTGGCTGGGATCATCACGGGTTTAGTGTTTGAATTTCATAATGTGGCGTTCTTTTGCTGCTACGTCGCTTTCTTCGTCGCCATTCTATTTAACGTTAAACGTTCTAACATCAAAAACCTCGTTTACTTTTTGGTTCCAACCGCCTTGGCGTTGCCTTTCATTTTAAACAATGGGCCTCCCTTGTCGATTTCGCTTAGCTTTGTTTGGATAGAGAATTTTGCGAAGGACCCCCTAACCTACTACATTTTGAGTTTAGGTATCCCCTTCATTATAGCCATTGTTTCTTTTGCTAAACGTGGAAACGAGCTTTTGAAAGGAACATTTCTTTTCTTATTTCTTATTCCAAACATTATTTTGTTGACGCCTAACCCATGGGACATGTACAAATTCTTCATTTTTGCTTGGATTCCAATTGCGGTCTTGGCTGGCGTAATGTTGGCTAAAACAAGAAAAATCGTCCTTGTGACGTTGGTTTTGCTTTGTATTCTGACTTCAGCAAGCGTCATCATCTACAATGTTGGAACAAATTATACTGCAGCAAGCTGGAGTGAATATCAGCTTGGGCTTTGGGTGCGGAGTAACACGCCGGAGCGTTCGGTCTTTTTAACGTATTATTCTATTCAGACGCCTGTAGCGTTTATTGGCGGAAGATTAACCGTGTCATCTTACATAAATTGGCCCTATGGACAAGGAGTGCCGCTCAATGAAATTTATCAAAGGGACGCCGCCATCGACAGCGCATACAACGGCAGCGTAACAGAGTTAAAGCAGATTATACTCGAGTACCATGTTACATACGTGTACGTAGGAGTTGATGAACTGAGGAATTATCCCGGATGCGTGGCAAGATTTGATAATATAACTTGGTTAACGACGGTTTACACCAACCAAAACCTAAAGATATACCAGGTAAATTTAGCCCAGATGGGCACCTAAACGCTTAAAGGCGAATGCATAAGTCGAGGGGCTTAAGAAAATTGGCAACGGGCGCTCCCGCGTTGACGTTGATGGTTTTAGCAATATTCTTGATCGTCAATGAAAAGCAATATGTTTCAATAATTGTGTAATTGTCTACTTCATATGGAGACTCAAAGTTGAAGGCTGCCTTAGCAGTTGTGTTTATTGCTATTTTGTGTTTATCAATGTTCTCAGCCTATGTGACAAAGGCGATAGCTCAACAGCCTTCCGTTGACTGGCCAATGTTCCTTTCAGATCCATCTCACAGTGGCGAAGGAACAGGCAATCCGGTGCTGACCTCAACGTTGCTTTGGAAATACACCACTGATGGCATGGTTGCGTCGTCTCCCGCTGTTGTCGGCGGCGTAGTCTACATGGGCTCCGGTGACGGCAACCTTTATGCTTTGAACGCTACTAACGGCGACAAACTCTGGAATTTCACCACTGGCGCTCCGGTTTATTCGTCTCCTGCTGTAGTCGGCGGCGTAGTTTATGTAGGATCATTTGACGATAATGTTTATGCCTTGAACACGGCAACCGGCTCCAAACTCTGGAACTACACCACAGGCGGCCAAGTTGTTTCCTCTCCCACTGTTGCCAATGGCGTCGTTTACGTAGGCTCAGGCGATGGAAACGTTTATGCTTTGAACGCAGCTGACGGCGCCAAAATATGGAGTTACACTACGGGCAGTGAGGCTGATTCGTCTGCTGCTATGGTCGGAGGTGTGGTCTACATTGGCTCTGATGATGGGAATATTTATGCTTTTAATGCTGCTTCTGGCGCAAAAATCTGGAGTTACGCCACTGGTGGTGACGTTGATTCCTCTGCTACTGTTGTAGGTGGTGTGGTCTACGTTGGCTCTGACGACGGCCACGTGTACGCTTTGAACGCTACTAGCGGCATCCAGCTGTGGAAATACGCAACAAGCGCCTGGGTTTGGTCGGTTCCGATCGTCGCCAACGGCGTAGTCTACGTAGGCTCGGATAACCATGACGTTTACGCCTTAAACGCTACTAACGGCAAACAGCTGTGGTATTACGCCACCGGCGGCGATGTCGGGGCGTCTCCTGCTTTTGTCGGGGGAATAATCTACATAAGCTCTTATGACGGAGGCGTTTATGCTTTGAATGCCGCTACTGGTGCCGAACTCTGGAAATATAACACTGACGGACAGGTAGCCTCATCTCCAGCCGTCGTAAACGGCGTGGTTTACATAGGCTCATTTGACGACAGCATTTACGCTTTGGGTGGATCGCCTACGCCTTCTCCTTCAACCAGTTGGTCTAACACTGTGTTTACAGAAATTGGGGTCGTAGTGGCGGTCGTTATTGTTGCCTCGGTGATGACGTTCTTGATTTTTCGAAAAAGATTGAAAACTAAGTGATAGGTCCTCAGCTTCGACCCGGCTCTCTATCTGAGTTTTTTGTTTTTCAAATATCTCAAGGCTTGAGGAAATGAAGAGTAAAGGAAGCTTCAGTCATTTGATTTTGAGTCTCACACTCGTAAAGACGTTTAAATGACTTCTGAAGCTATTTGGCTGCACAGCATTTTTTTGTTTCTTTAACTGCTGGTTTTGGGGCTTTGATGCTTCTTACCTGACATGTAATCAATATCTATTCTGCCCATTGTTGTTTTTTCAAGCTTCTCAGGATTAATCTTCGCCAACTTCGCCTCTGGGTTAGTTGAAACCTGCCTCACCAAGACTTCTATGGCTTGCTGTTTTTCTTTTAAATCGCTAATCAGTGACATTTTGCCTGAGAAGTGAACGGAAGTGTAAGCGTAGTCGCATTCCTCGGTAATGCAGAAATCCAGCACTGCTTGTCCCCAAACCTTATTGTTGGCTTTTAGGTAAACGAGTTTTTTGCCTTCTGGTGCGCAGTGGAAGTACAGGCAATTCTTGGTTTCGTTATAGCCATGGTTTAATGAGACGAGGTAGGGCTCATCGTTCATGCAGAGGGCGACGGTAATGTACTTGGAGGTTTTTAGTATTTGCCTTAGCTCGTTTGGATCAGTGATTTCTCGGTCTTTGCGCCTAACATGAAAAGACATGCTTTCACAGTAAGCAACCAAAACAATATAAGCTTTAACCTTTAGAGCGACACCCAAAAAGCTGAAGGAAAAATGTGCCTGAGTGGTTCATCTAGCGATGCTGTATGGATATGAGCTCAAGAGAGGGTGCTAAGATCTAAGGTTCAAATATCTTTTCTTTAGGCTTAAGAGGGCTAAAGGGTATATCGTTTTAAGCAATAGATTATAATTTTGTATTGAATACAGTTTCTCAATAAGCTGCGGAAAGTTGACCAAGGCTGAATAATCTTCTTTTGATAGAATATTTTCAATTAACCATCTATTAATAATTCCAGCTCTTAAACGGTTCTTAAAATGTTTGTCTGCAATTTTTTCGTAATCCGTTTTGCAAGTAACACTTTGAGCTGCAAGGTAGCCTGAAGCAAAGGCAAATCTCATTCCAAAGCCCCAAAGAAAGTCCTGCAGCCCAGCGGCTTCCCCTACGTACAGCGGCACCCCGCTCTTAACTTTCTTCAACGAAAAACTACCAATACCACTCACCTCTCTAATGATCTGCAGTTGGAAGGGAATTTTCTTTAAAAAAAACTCTTTTGTTCTTTCAAAATACCAATTAATCCTGCTTATCTCATCTTTCATCACTACGGAGCATAAACAGCCATATCCTTTCGTGACCAGGAGATAGGAATAGCCTTTGAAAGCCAACTTATCATTAAACGCTAGAATCGCGATATCTTTGATATCTGTTTTAAAAACTATGCCCTTAACCATTCCAGGAGCTTCAATGATGGTTGGACCAGTTGCTATGATGTTTGCTTCATTTTTGGCAAGTGTTTCTTGAAAGTGAATGTTCACGCCAGATTTCAGCGCTTGCGCCTTCAAACTATAGTCGATTGTTCCGGAAAAGGGACCTCGTCTTAATAGGTAAAATAGTGGTCTTTTATAATGGATTTCTTTAGCTTTCAAACCATTCGTAATAATTATGCTACGAAAAGGCGTGAAGTTAAAATTAACGTCCACATTTATTTCTCTCAATTCATCAATAATGTCTTTCTTGTCGGACCAGTTCTCCAAGCCTTGAATGTCGCCGTTAAACCTCATGCCTACATCTTTATTCTTTTCATAAACTTCAACGCTATAACCTGATTTTGCAAGATTTATCGCAGCGGTCAGGCCTGAAAGCCCCGCGCCTAAAATTTTTATCTCTTTCATTCCATTATTGTTAATTGAGTAAATCGGGCTTGTATAGTTTTGCATCGGAATTTTAGCGGGTAAGTTGTTCAAAATTGGTTAAAGCTGGTCATAACCCATTTTTGGCTCTCTTTCCTATGCAATACGCCCTTTCACAGTTATGTTTTAAAACTGCCCAAAGTAGAAAGCGAACTTCATTTTTGCCATTTTGTAACACAATGCCTGCCTAAAAAAGAAACAAGAGAAGGGATGGTTCTGAAAAAATAATTTAATTCAAGTTTGGAACAGAAAAAAGAAAGAAAGCTGGAGCTTTGGATCAAGCGCCTGTTTACTTATTGGTCAAGTGGGTCCTTGAAACAGAGAGTCCGGAAGTGAAGGGTTAATTTGGATATTTGTGAACGTAGCTTTGTCTCCTGCGTTTGGTTGTCCGCTCGGTATGGTATAAGTGAAGCTTCCGGAGCCGCCGTAGTATTCTAGCATGTTTACGTATAAGCCTGCTGTTGATTGCACGCTGGATGAGATACTTGAGAAGTCAGTAGAAATATCCGTCCATTGTCCGTCTTGGTATACCCATGCCTTCTGCTCGCCTCCGTTTATAATGTAAATAAGTGTGCCGCTTGAAGGCGACGTTACTGCCTCGTATAGATCTACGTTAGATGTCCCAAGATTCTTTGTAGCATAAAACAAAGTGTCAAGTACTGTACCATTTGATGCGGTGCCTGTCTCGTTGAATTCATAGCTGGTTGCAGTTGCTATTTTGCTAGTTGAGGTTGAGGTAGGTGAAGCTGTTGGTGCTGTAGACGAAGCAGGTGTGGGTGTTGCAGAAGTACTCGGGCTGCTTTTACTACCACGTGTAGCCACATATACGCCGACTCCAACTACGACAATTGCGATGACGACTATGACCACGATAATTAATGCGCTTATTCCGCGCACGCTTTTTTTACTTATTATTTTTCTTTCTCTCATTTTTAATCCCTTATATTTCGCGCGAGCTATTATCGAAGTTTTTGCTGTTCCTCGAAAAATCACGCGCGATGCTTACTACCTTGAATAGGCAGCAATTGTGGTTAATAACAATGTGTTACTATCATTCAACAGTCACAAGACATCATACGTGTACTTAATTTGGACCAACCAGAGCGATGCTTAATATTCAAATAAGAGAATTGGGTCTGGTAGGTTAGGCATTGATTCAAGGATGTGAAATTATGGCAGGGACGTTTGAGGTTGAGGAAACCGTTCGGGAAATTATTTTAGAGGACGATGTGGCGAAAAAAAGGCAGTTAGCCAAAAAGATCTTTACCGCTGCTTTCAATGAGGGGATTTATCCAGCAAGCATCTATGAATTTTATATGGCTCGCGGCAGAGGCGAATTCGCTGGTTTCACAGTTCCTGCGATAAATTTACGAAGCATGACTTATGATCTGGCACGCGCAATATTCAGAGTGGCAAACAAAAATGATTCCGGCGCTTTCGTCTTCGAGATTGCGCGCTCGGAGATCGGTTATACTAATCAGCCGCCGATTGAATTCGCAAGCATGGTTATGGCTGCAGCAATAAAAGAAGGCTATTCTGGTCCAGTCTTTATTCAGGGAGACCATTTCCAAGCCAACGCAGCCAAGTACAAAGAGAACCCTCAAAAGGAAATTGACGGCTTGCAAACTTTAATAGAAGACGCGGTTTCCTCGGGCTTCTTCAACATTGATATTGACTCATCAACACTGGTGGATTTGGCTAAGCCGAGTTTTAAAGAGCAGCAGCTTTTAAATTATGAAGTCTGCGCTAAGCTTACTCAGTTTATCCGTCATCATGAGCCAGAAGGCATCAAGATTTCGGTAGGCGGCGAGATTGGCGAGATCGGGCATCAGAATTCGACGCCTGAAGATCTGCAGGTCTTTATGAGTGGCCTCAAAGAGAAGCTGGATAAGGATTTAACTGGAATAAGCAAGATTTCTGTGCAGACGGGAACAACTCATGGCGGCGTTGTTCTGCCTGACGGGTCAATCGCGCAAATCATGCTTGACTTTAACACGTTGAAAACTCTTTCTGAGATTGCCCGCAGAGAATATGGGTTGGCGGGAGCTGTTCAGCATGGAGCATCAACGCTGCCTCCTGAAGCATTCCACAAGTTTGTCGAATGCGAAGCGGCTGAAGTACACTTAGCCACAGAATTCCAAAACATGATTTACGAATCAAAGCATTTCCCAGCTGATCTAAAAGCCAAAATCTATGCATGGCTAAAAGTCAACGCCGCAAACGAAGCTAAACAAGGAGAAACTGAAGGCCAATTCCTCTACAAAACCCGCAAAAAAGGGTTAGGCCCATTCAAAAAAGAAATAATGAAACTGCCACAAGAAACCCGCGATGCAATTGCAGCTGAAATCGAAACAAAGTTCGATTTTCTATTCAAACAACTCAACATCGTAAACAAGAGAGAATTGCTGGACAAATACGTACATGCACCTTCAAACAAAGAAAAATATGTACCATAGCATTCAAACCGCAGAAAAGCTTCATTTTTTTCTGCTCTTTTTCTTTGGTTGCAGGTTTATAGACCCGCAAAAAGCTTTTTAAGATCAATTTCAAACTAGATAGTATGTCTGCCAACAAAAAGAAGATGGTTTTGAACTGGAAAGGGAACTTTCGTTTTAAAGCCAAAAACGACAAGGGTCTTTCGGTGAACTTTGACGCGCCCGAAAAATATGGCGGAGAAGACACGGCGCCGACACCTATGGAAACGGTCTTGGCGAGTTTGGCGGGATGCACCAGTTTTGATGTTGTTAGCATTCTGAAAAAGAAAAGACAAAATATCTCGGGTTATTCCGTTGAGACCGAAGCTGAACGATCTGATGAACCGCCAGAGGTTTTCACCAAAATCCACATCAAATACATCGTTAAAGGAAAAGATATCAGTAAAGAAGCGGTTGAGAGAGCAATCCAACTTTCACACGACAAATACTGTTCAGTAGGAGCGATGCTCAAGAAAACGGCAGAAATCACAACCTCATACGAAATAATACCCGAATAATCTTGACTCATTCAAACTGAAGATTGTGATTATGCTGTTTTCCTAAACTATTAAGTAGACGTCCAACCCACGATATTGTATGGCAAAAGCTGAGTCTCCAAAGATAACCTACGTTACTCTCTCCGCAGACGAAAGTATACACCCGAAATATGAGGTTGCTCTTGAAAAATTCGAAGGTGAACTAGGACGGCGCTACCCCATGTATATCGGAGAAGAAGAAGGATGGTCAGAAGGCGGCGAGTTTGAGCACTACAGCCCCATTGACACGTCAATAACGATCGGTCGCTTTCAGGTCGGCACACAAGTCCACGCTAAACTTGCAATTGCGGCTGCCAAGAAAGCGTTCCCGAACTGGCATGGAAAAAACTGGCGGGAACGGGTCAAGATAATGAACAAGGTAGCCGATTTGATTGATGAGCGAAAGTTTGACATTGCGGTTGCCATCACCTATGAGGTCGGGAAGAACCGGCTTGAAGCCTTGGCAGAATGCTGGGAAGCAATTGATGCGATCAAGTTCTACTCAAAAATCATGGGGAAAAACAACGGATATATCGAAAACATGGAGTCAGGTGGTCCCGGCGAGCACTCCGTGGTGTTGTCGAAACCTTTCGGGGTTTGGCCTGTTATTTCACCCTTCAACTTTCCCTTTATGCTTGCAAACGGGATGGCACTTGGCGCTCTCCTTACAGGGAACACAGTTATTCTCAAACCAACCAGCGAGGCTCCTCTTACCGGGCTGATGCTATACAAAGTGTTCAAAGACGCTGGAATCCCTGCGGGAGCAATTAACTATGTGACGGGTCCGGGTCCAAATTTCGAGAAGGAGTTCGGTTCAAATAGAGATGTGGCGGGAATCGCCTTTACAGGTTCAAAAGACGTTGGCATGAGCCTGTATCATGAGTTCCTAAGTCAGCAGCCGTACCCTAAGCCGATTGTGCTCGAGATGGGAAGCAAAAACCCAGTTGTTGTAACTTCGTCCGCCAATATCGACAAGGCGGTCGAAGGCACAGTCAGGGCGGCATTCGGCTACGATGGCCAGAAATGCAGTGCAGCATCAAGAATCTATGTCCAAAGCACCATTCGAAATAATTTCTTGAAAGCGCTCCGCGAACGCGTCAACAAAATAGCCGTGGGCGACCCTAGGGAAAAAGACGTATTCATGGGACCGGTAATCAACAAAGGCGTAGTAGAGAAATTCACCGCGGCTCTGGCTGAAGCAAAAAAAGCCGGCGGAGAAGTGCTCATCGGAGGAAAAGTGCTCAAGAAAGGCAAATTCAGAAAAGGATACTACCTTTCTCCAACCATCATCACCGGGTTGCCAGAGACTCACAGGCTTTTCAAAGATGAGCTTTTCATGCCGTTGGTTGTCGTCAATGAATTCAACACTATAGAGGAAGCCGTTGCCAGAGTTAACGATACCGAGTACGGACTGACAGCAGGCATATTCTCAGAAAACCCCAAAGAGGTACAAACCTTCATGAACCAAGCGCAATTCGGCGTATTATACACGAACCGAAGTGGCGGAGCAACCACAGGAGCGTGGCCAGGCTCCCAATCCTTTACGGGTTGGAACGCAAGCGGGGCAACAGGACGGGGTATAGGAGGACCACACTATTTGCTCAATTTTGTTCG
Organism: Candidatus Bathyarchaeota archaeon; assembly: GCA_963767735.1. GTDB lineage: Archaea > Thermoproteota > Bathyarchaeia > Bathyarchaeales > Bathycorpusculaceae > Bathycorpusculum. The sequence continues at coordinate 447,570 of CAVYES010000004.1, forward strand.
CGACCAATCTCAAACACGCGTTTACTAATTAAAAAAAAGATACCGTAGATTTTGGCCTATATAGCCACAAAACTTGTTGACTCTGGTTCATGAGGTCTACCATAGGTTTCAAACATGATGCTTGGAAAAAAAGAAATTGAAAGAGGTTTACTCTTCGTCTTCGCAGTCTTCACAATCGCAGTCGTCTTCGCAATTCTCTTCTTCTTCTTCGCGCCCAAATATGTTCATTACCATTTTTAAAAACCAACAAATCTTAACACTGGCAACCTATAAGTCTTCGCTAAAACTCTTTGGATTCAAATTCCTGTTGGACACACCATAATCTTGAACTGTAAAAAACTTAAATCGAATTCGATTAACATTAAAGTTTAACATTTTATGATTGGACGATTTATTAGGAGGACCTCTTTAAACTCTGAAGGCAGTTAAGATGGCAAATTTAGGGGATCAATATAGATGTCCAATGGGTCGCTGCGGCAGGTTAGTTGCCACAATGATGAATCAGCATCATGAACCGCTTACGCTTTGGGGATTAACAAAGATAACTGTTAGACAAGACTTTGTAATTTTGGATGTTGGTTGTGGAGGTGGCAAAACAATTAGCAAATTAGCCCAGCTGGCACCCCAAGGAAAAGTCTTCGGTATCGACTATTCAGCCGACATGGTGAAATTCTCCCAAAAAATTAACAAAACACTGATTGCTCAAAACCGAGTAGAAATAATCGAAGGGTCGGTTGAAAAAATGTCTTTTAAAGATGACTTCTTTGATTTGGTGACTGCTTTTGAAACTTACTATTTTTGGACCAAATTTCCTGATGCCTTAAAAGAAATTAAACGCGTGCTAAAACCAGGCGGGAAACTGCTTTTAGTTAATGAACTAATATATGGAGCTACCCCTGAAAAACTGATTGAGGAAACGCATGTGAAACTTTGGCCTCTGGCGGAAATCCGAAATGTTATGAAGTCGGTTGGTTTTGTTTGTATCCAAATATTAACTGAAGCTGAATCGCCTTGGAACGCAATTCTCGCCCAAAAACAGACAGACAGATTTCTTGAAGGCTTTAAAAACAGTGGAAATTTCAGTTTTAAGTAGCTTTATTCTTCTTTCGCGATCTGTGGGCGACAAAAATATTTAGCGCCGCGTTAAATCGAGTTTTTCATCGACGGATAGTACGGTATGATTATTTTCACCGTCTTATCTTCGGTTTTTTCCACTTGTTTTTTTATAGGTAATAAAAGTTCTTCAGAATTTCGAACTTGAATATTTTGTAAGGAGCACACGACAGTTCCCTTTGAAGCTTGGGTATTTTAGGTTTTATGAATTATTAGTCCACTTGAGTGCTATCATTTGCCATTTATCGCCAATTATTATTGACGAAGTATTTTTGAGTTGATTCCGTCGAACTCCACTGTTTTTTCCTGACCGGTTTTCGAATTTACAAACTTGACTTTGTAAATAGGGTAGTAAACTGCTGTTTATATCTTTTGGGCGTTTCACTGTTCTTTCTTTTATAACATCCACGTCTAGGTTTTGGGCAAGTTCTTTTAATCCGAATTCTGCAATTATTTCTTGGGGGGAATTCTCGGATGGCGCGTAACAAAGCATATTCGCGTTGACTTCTTTGCCTTCACTGTTTAAGACAAGGAAGACTTTGTTTTCCATTATAATGTGCTCTTCTCCTTCGAGTTTAATGTTGGGTTTTGCTGTTATGCTTGCTTGTTGTTCGGGCAAAAACTGTTTGTCCAATAAAATGACTTCTCTAACTGTCGAGTCAACTGGGATTGAATAGGCTGACTTGCGATAATAATCAATCGCGTATTTTCCGTAAACCGCATTGTATAGCTGGTAGTACTTTTCAATGGAAGCAAACTGAATTTCTTCAGGTTTGGGCTTTAGAAAGCCATATCTTATGAAAAGTTGTTGTTTGATTCTACTGCTTGCTTCTCTTATCGCTGCGTCATCAATAACAGTTGCGTAAACGATAGTTTTCCTTGGGGCAATATTTTCCTTCGAAACATCATTTTCAGCCGGCTTCGCTGTTATTTGTTCCGTTTTTTCTGTAGCAGGTTCTGTTATTTGTTCAGATTTTTCCGCTGTTGAGTCGATAAGCACAATTGTCTGCTCAGGAGATGTAGTCTCGGTCAAACTGATACCTCTTATGTAAAGTATGTCTGTAGTAGTGTGATATAAGATTTATGTTCGCCTCAGCTGAAAAACCGCGAGATGCCTCGCCGCTTACACATTACACTATTGGACCAAGTTGGCTTCAAGTGGGTGCGGGATTAAATTTTGATCTCAAACAGCTATGCAAAACCGAGGCATCCGTTTTCTGGCGCCCGCCGCGTTCCCATCGGCTTTATCTGTGGTCGGGAACCTGCCTGCTTTTTATTCTGCCCTGAAACGCATCCATTAGGCATGAATAACGCAGAATCCGAGTTAGAAAATAAAAATAAACATAAATGAACAATAATAAGTAGAAATAAACAGTTATGAACAATATTATACGAAAATAGGCTCAGAAACGCTTTTATTTAACTTACAGAATCTTGAGAGTTCAGAAACTTGATGATCAAAATGAAAACTATCATTAAAAATAAAACAATGATTGCCGCAATTCTCCTAACCGCAATCGCAGTAATAGGCCTAAGTTTTACAGGAGCATTCGCAAGTACAGTATCTACGGCTGTTTCACCTATACCTACATCTTCAGCTACACCTGGACCTTCAACTACGCCCACTTGTTCACCTGTATCAACGGTACTTCCAGTCGTAATTCCCATTCGAAGTAACTGGGTAAGAATAGATGGCAACATTACCTCGTGGGGAACCCAAGTGGCTCCGGTAGTTAAAGGCGCTCTCACGGTAATGGCTGCAACCACAAGCAGAACCGGTGTTCCAACAAACTGGTTCGACTCAGCCACTGCGCTTTGGACTAACACAACCAAAACCAGCCTAGATGGTACCGCCACCTACAATTATTATGCAGCAAGACTTGTAAAAGCCAGCTTCACCGCGACCAACTTCCAAGGAAACGACTTCTACATGAACGGTACATGGAGCGTTGCCAACATCACAATCACCCGAACAGTAACCAAAACAGACGGCTCAATCAACATCCAATCAAACACCAACATCACCCCTATTGAAGTCAGAGTGTACGGAGAACTGAACGTAACTGGATCTTGGACTAAGTTCACTCTGGACATCACTGGAATACCTCTGCTTGACGGCACAGTCAACCGATCAATAGAAAGACAGACGGTGTTTAACAGGTTCGATATAGTTAACGCAGGACAAGACACCACAATTACACGAGCCGACCTAACTACCATTGAACACGACTACGGCGCAGTACCTGGCAACTCAAACTACGACGAAAACATGGACTTCCACGGCACATACCAAATAGACATATGCGATGTGGCAACCGTAGCAGCCAACGTGCAATCATAAATTTCTCATCCACTTTTATTTTTTTCAACAAATCCACATATAGAATAATCCGAGAGCCTTAACAAAATTACTTTTCAGCCTAAACCATGCATAATCATTATGCTTCTTTCTGAATGCTATATCAGATCATGTGATTTTCCCAGCGCTATAATCTGAGTAATTTTAGGATTTTATTGTTTTTAGCCATTCAAGAAAAGTTTCTCTCATTTTTTGCAGGTTTTCCAGTACATGCACGTCTTCCATGTTTTCGAGTTTCCGGACTTGGTCAGCTTCTTCTTTGCGTACTCTTAGCTTCATTTCTTTACCATTTGGAAGCTTCGTGTAAACGATGCTTTCTTTGAAATCAGTTGGCAGTATGTAAACGGGGACAAAGGCTTTCAAACTCATAATAGCCGAGTTCGTAATCAACGTGTCACCTATGCCACTGACGATTTTAGCAACCGTATTTGACGTTGCTGGGGCTATGAGCAAAAACTCGTATTTGCGCATTTGCAGCCAAGCGGCGAGAAAAGGAGAATTAGAATTAAGCTCAACCTGTACTTTCGGAAAATTCCTCTTCAAGTCATCCTCAAGCAGATAAAACTTCAGCACAGTATCAGCGGCTTTCGAAACAAAAACCTCAATCTCCACAACATCTTCCGACTGCTTCTTTAGATCCTTCATAACTTCCAATATTTCCGCTATTTTATCGCCGGCACCAGTAATTCCCCAAGCAACCTTACGCTTCTTAACCCTAACACTTTCAACCATAATGACCCGCCGTTATTTTTCCCCATACTTCTCCATGAAATCTGCAAAACGCTTGACCGTCTTCTTTAAACTCCTAAAACCCTCTTCATCCAACTTGACACCCTCTAAAGTGTCCTTACTCCAGAAGGTTGCGCCTAAATTAGCGCCAAAAAATCCTCCACCTACAGGTATCATTCCGTTTATAATGTAGAAGGTGTGAATCTGCATAAGTGCGAATTCTTGGCCGCCGTTTCTGTCTCCTCCCGTGACTATGCCCATGCCGATTTTGCCTTTGAAAACATTTTTGTCGGCAGCAACTACTGCGCGGGTTCTATCCATCACTGCTTTCAATTGAGCACTTACGCCGCCGTTGTACACCGGTGTTGCAAAAATAACTCCTTTTGCCTCAGTAAGTAACGCATAAGCATTCTGCACGTCATCTTGAAAAAAGCATTCCTTGTTACTGAGGCAATAATCACAATGTATGCAAAACTCGATCCATTTCCCCTGAACCGTCCACAACTGCGTTTCAAAACCTTTCTCGTTGAGCATCCGCAACGCTTCCTTCAAAACGTAATCAGTTGCTTGTTCTCTTGGGCTACCACAAATTCCAACTATCATAATCTTCACTAAAACCTTAACTGTTAATCTGAATTAAAGCATTACTCCAAACTCTAGCCCGCTAATATTATGTAGATTCCAATGGCAGCGATAATAAAGCCCACAATGGAGTCGTTATATTTCTCCGGGACATGCTCGAACGTTTTGGCAAGTCCTTTAGCTCCAACTTGAACCAGAACCAATTGAGCCAGAATCGAAGTTACTACAAAGATGATTAGAAGATCGACCGCGAACATTACGCCAACCGTGATAGACGCAAGGAATATCGGAGCGATGCTTAAATCTGGAGATAGGGCTGCGCCAAGGACGGCAAAGTAACCAATTCCATTGAGTTTTGATGCGTTCTTTTTTTCCTTCTCAAGCAATTTTTCTCCAGGGGTAACCTCTTCCTTCTTTTTTGAAACAAGAGCCCTAACGCCGATGAAAAGCCCCACTCCAAGCATTACTAATCCGACAGCATACGAAATATAGGAAGAGATCAACCTTGAGAACAATAGACCTACTATGGCGATTCCAAATCCTAAAGCCGCTGAAACGGCAGCGTGACCCGATGCAGTTGCAAATGATACACCAAATAATTTTTTACTATTCCAACCCGACTCTCGGCTCAGAATGCAAAGAGTAACCCAGTGGTCTGGAGCTGCCATGTGCAAAACTCCAACAAGCGCTGCCCCAATCAACAAAGGTGTAAGGTCAGTCATATGAAACGAATCAACCTTGCGCAACTCACGTTTTAGGTCTTTGGCTGTTCTTCAAAGTTTTTTGAAAGCTCATGTTCATAGTTGACAACCTACCCATATTTTTACCCATAATGATTGGACGTGTGTTGGTCAAAACAGTTTTTCTCCGCTTTTAACACAGCTTACAGCCTACTTAATCAGCAGTTCCTCATTATTCTTGAGTCCTTTCACTGTTTTTTCACGTTAACAGGGGATAGCATCGATCTTTGATTTAATCTTGACCTTGTACACAGCATAGGAAACGATAAACGTTGAAACAAACGTAATTATAATTCCCACTCCGACGTAACCCCAGTATTGACCACTTACCACATTTATGGCACCCCAGAAGGGCCCTCCCAAGTTCAGTTGAGATCCCACCAAACCGATAGTTTCGATACTTGCAGCTATTAGCGCCACCAACACAGACACTGTCGTCATAGTAATATTATACCACAGTTTTTTCAGAGTTCCTCTAAATGCCCAACCGTAAGCAAAGTTCATAAAAAAGCCATCAGTACTGTCGGTAAGAATCATTCCAGCGGCAAAGAGAAACGGAAAAATAAATAGAGTGTAGAACGGAATGTTTAGAACCAAACTTCCCACAGTTACAGATATCGCGAGAAGCGCCACTTGTGTGGCAGTGTCAAAGCTTAATCCAAACAAAAATCCTATTGGTAGCATGTAATATTGTTGATCGACAATTTTGAGTAGCCGGGCTATGTACTTGTTCATGAATCCTTTGGTCGCAAGCATATTGTCTACTTCAGAGTCTGAACACTGTTTTTTCTCCATTCTTTTGAATACGCCCCAGAGATGAAAAACAATTTGAACATTCAAAATGGCGATTATAAAAAGAAAAACTGCGCTAACTAACGAGCCTACAATTGAAAGCGCGGGGACGAAAGAAGTCAGATATTTTGCGGCTAATATCAGCCCGAAAGCAAAAATAAAGACTGCTCCAGAGTGCCCCAAGCTAAAGAAAGTGCCTGTGAAGGTTGAGGGTTTCTTTTCCTGCATTAATTTTCGAGTCGTGTTGTCGATTGCTGCTAAATGGTCTGCATCGAGCCCGTGTGATAATCCAAGGATCCACGCTAGCGTGCCTAACGCTACGAAGGTTGCAAATTCTTCTACACTGCCTGTATGAACATTGAATTTTATATTCCCTGTGGAGGTTGTAAGATCGTACAACCATAGGAAAAGTGCTGCGGTTATAGCTATTTCTATTGCGTAGAAGAGTATAATGGATTTTTTTGAGCCTAAATTTTTAAGCATGCGCTTTGTCGCCCTGTTTGCTTTTTCTTCTACCTGGATGATTCATCCAGCTGAATACTTATTAACTTTCGCTTAACTAAAGTTAAGTACAGGTTGAATAACTTGCCCAGAAAAAACCAAAACCTCCTCCTGCAAAACAAAGGTGAATTCACCAAATTCCAAATCCTCCTCGAAGTCATGCACAACCAACCCCATGTAAAACAAAAAGAAATCGCCGATACAATGGGAATCACTATTCAAGCCATCTCAAAATACTTCAAAAAACTCACAAAAGAAGGGCTCATTGAAGCGGGTTCAGGACGCGCAGATTATCACTTAACCCCAAAAGGGAAAGGTAAACTTCATGATGACCTAAAGAGTTTGGAGCGTTACGTTGCCTCCATCAGAAATGAGATTAAAATTGAGCATGCTTGGCCAGCCATAGCTACCCAACCCGTCAAAGCAGGGCAAACTAGTTGCCTTAATCGTCAAAGAAGGCGTCATGTACACTGTTGACCCAAACAGTCCAGTTGCGGAATTAAAAGGTGTAGCCATGGCAGACGCTGCAGTGGGAGAAGATTTGGGGCTAAGAAACCTACAGGGCAAAATGAACCTTAAACATGGCAAAATCCTCATCGTCAAGTTGCCTAGCATAAGACAAGGTGGCTCAAGGTCAGTAGACATAGCAAAAGTCCAAGCTCTTTATGAGGAGTTCAAGCCAGACAGAATAGCGGTCATGGGGGCGGTTGGCAGAGCCGTTCTAAACAAACTGAAGCTGAAAGCAGACATCGAATTCGGCATTAGCCACGCCGTCGCCATTGCAGCTTCAAGAGGTCTTAACGTTTTTGTGCTTGTTGTGGGCAGAATGACCAACCGCATGACGCAGGAAATAGAAAATGTTAACATGAAAAATGCAGCCAACATAAGCTACGAAGTAAGGGACGCGAAAAACTTTAACCCAACGGATGCTGCGAAATGAGTATTTTGGCAAATTATAAAAACCTAACATCACTTAGTTAGAACATGTAAAATATCGAATCATCTTAAAAAAATACATACGGGAACTGAACTACATGTCGAAAGACGAAACGATGATAGAATCCCTTGATTTTATTAGAGAGCAGGCGTTAGAATTGGGCGCTGTAGACGCAAAGATTATCCCCGTTGAAAAAATCGTGATTGAAGACCGTGTTGTTTTCAAATGCCAGCTGGGCTGCGAAAAATATGGAAAGACGTTGGCATGCCCCCCTTATGCTCCTTCGCCAGAGATGTTTCGAAAAATCGTTAGCGAGTATCGCTATGCATTGTTCATGAAATTTAAATCACAGGCCGAAGGGGACGCAGAACTGATAAAGTATCTCACAAAATCAAATGATCCCGCCGTTCCAGAAGAGATGAAGGCAAAAGTGGAAAGCTTTTGGTCTGCGTGGAAGGATGATATGAAAAAATTGCTTAACACAGTCATAGAACTCGAAAAAGCGGCTGCTGGAAGAGGGTATCTGCTCGCTATTGGGCTGGTTTCTGGGTCTTGTCAGTTGTGTGAAAAATGCAACGTGGAAAAAGGACTTTGCGTGCATCCCACAATGAAACGATATTCCGAAGAAGGGGTTGGAGTGAACGTGAAAGCGACCGCGGAGAAAGCTGGCTTAAAATTTACTTTACCCTTTGAGAAAAACCCTGAAACATATGCTCTGCTCTTAATAGATTAGCTTTTCCCAAAATTTCGTCTTCTCAGATGTTTAGGAATCATTTTTTTTGAAACGCCTCAATGTGAATCTTTGATATTTGGGCGGATGCTCGGCGTTCGTTATGTGTTTTGCAGCTTAGTTTCTCAACTTGCCATTAACTTAGGTTGAAACAAAGCTTATATAGCGAGTTGGATAATCCATCCACAGGGAAAGGGGGATTTAAGGAAAGATGAAAAATAAATATGTTATTTATATTGCCGCCATTATAACAATCGCTGCAATTCTTTCTTCCGCTTTAATTTACGTTAATTATTCGGGACAGAATAGCACCCTGAAATCTCAAAATTCCAATATCTCATTGGTAGATGATGAAGGTTACGTAACCACTTTAACCTCAGTTCCTCAGAGGATTGTTTCGCTGGCGCCGAGTTGTACGCAGATCTTGTTTGCTATAGGTGTGGGCGACAAGGTTGTTGGCGTTACAACCTATGATGATTACCCGTACAATTTTTCGGCGTGGGCTGCAGCTGGCAACATTACGATTGATGGAGGCTATGGGACTCCCAACATGGAAGCTATCGCTTCGCTTCGTCCCGATTTAATCCTGACCGACAACATCAACGATGGTGTCGCTCTTTCAAGCATGAGATCTTTAGGATACAAAGTTTTAGTGCTCAATCCAACAACCATCACAGGCATTTACCAAGACATTTCCTTAGTTGGCAGAGCGACAGGCGCTGAAACTCAGGCAACGGCAGTGATTGAAAACATAACCAACTCAATCAACGCGATAACCACGAAAATTGCAGACGCAAACATCACAACTCCACTGAAAGTTTACTACGAAGTCTGGGGACCTCCACAAGGCGCATTTATGAGTTCAGGCTCAACAACTTGGATAAACGATGTTATCAGCAAGGCTGGAGGCGTTAACATTTTTGCCAACGAAACCCAAGAATACCCAACTGTTTCCTCTGAAACTATCGTGGCGCTTAACCCCGATGCAATATTCTTACCTACAGAAATGGGAATCTCCCCGTTCTACGGTAGCGTTGCTCAAGTCGAGTCAACACCAGGATGGAACACAATCAGTGCAGTGCAAAACAACAGAGTTTACGTAATCGATGGAGATTTGTTTGCTGAAGCCGGTCCAAGAGTAGCCGACTGCGTCTATGCTGTCGCCGCAGACTTGTACCCGCAGCTTTTTAATTCCACTTCCTAATTTTTTGTTTGTGAAACAAAATGAGCACAGACAAACTTGAAGGCACATACATTAAACGTTCTTCACGTTGGAAACTAATCTTAGTCACACTAATAGTTGCTCTTGTTGTAACCATAATTGTATCACTCAATATTGGTTACGCTTCCATTTCCTTTTCACAAATCTTAGACATTTTAGGCAAACAAATTCCGTTTTTAAACGGCTCAATCAATTCAGCTTCAATATCGCCAGCCAGCCAAGCAATAATTATTCAAATCCGACTTCCACGTATACTCGCAGCAGCTCTAGTTGGCGCGGGATTAGCCGCGGCAGGTGTAATTTACCAAGGCGTCTTTAGAAATCCCATGGCTGATTCATACTTGTTGGGAGCATCTGCAGGTGCATCGGTAGGTTACACCGTTGCCGTCCTGTACGTCACCTCAGCCCTAACGGTCGTAGGCTTGGGAACGGCGCAAGCTTTCGCGTTCATTTTTGCTTTATTGACTGTATTTTTGGTCTTGCTCATTTCAAGAGTTGGAACCAAAATTCCGACAACAACTTTACTGCTTTCCGGCATAGTTGTAAACATTTTTCTGCTGGCTATTGAAACGCTGATGGAGCTTCGTTCTGGCCAAGCCCTCACGGGAATAGTAGCGTGGCTAGCGGGCGGATTCTCTGATATCGTATGGTTACAGGTGTGGACAATAATGCCTTTCGTTTTTATAGGCATCGCCGTCACCTATTTCTTTACACGTGATTTAAACATGCTCTCTATGGGCGATGACACAGCACAGCATTTAGGGGTAAATACGGAAAGAGTACGGATATTTCTACTTGCTATAGCTTCCCTGATAACAGCAGCAGCAGTAGCCATCAGCGGAGTAATAGGCTTCGTGGGTTTGATAATTCCTCACATGACCCGACTGGTAATTGGACCTGACCACAGGATTCTCCTGCCTGCCTCCGCGATAACTGGAGCCATGTTTTTAGTGATTTGTGATGCAGTTGCACGGGTCGCAACAGGTGCTGCTGAGCTACCAGTAGGAGTAATAACTGCCCTTGTGGGCACGCCTTTCTTCATATATCTGCTTAGAAGAAGAAAAACGAGCTATTCGCTTTGAGGTGACTGCGGTACATGGTTTTGTTAAATGTTGACGGCGTCGAATGCTGCTACGGCTCAATCAAAATCTTGGAGAACGTAAATATATCGGTGAAGGAAGGTGACTTCGTGGGGATCATCGGGCCAAACGGATCAGGAAAAAGCACGCTTCTTAAAAGCATAAGCAGGACACTCAAACCCCACAAGGGCGCCATTCTGCTGGACAATAAGGACATTTACTCCATCAAAAGCGTGGATTTGGCAAAGCAAATGGCCGTAGTTCCACAGGATAACAGCATCAGCTTCAGCTTTACAGCCTTAGAGGTTGTTTTGATGGGGCGCAGTCCACATATGTCAAGGTTCCAGATGGAAACTGAGAATGATATGGCTATTGCACGAAAGGCAATGGATTTGACGAATACGTGGCATCTTGCCACACGATTCGTAAACGAGTTAAGCGGAGGCGAAAGGCAACGGGTAATTATCGCACGTGCGTTAGCACAGAAACCTAAAATTTTGCTTCTGGATGAACCGCTCACGTATCTGGACATTATCAATCAGCTGGAAATTATGGATCTGGTGAAGTCGCTTTGCGTAAAAGAAGGCATTATTGTTATGGCTGCTATTCACGACCTTAATTTGGCGGCCCGCTACTGCAATTCTGCCATACTGCTGAACAAAGGGAAGATTTTTTCTGCTGGACGCATAGATGAAGTTTTAACCAGTGAAAACATCAAAAGCGTGTTCAGAGTAGACGCTATAGTCAAAAAGAATCTCGTCACAAACTCTCTCTACATTATTCCATTGTCACCTCCAAAATCTTCACCGCTAAAAAACTGCGCAATTCATTTGATTTGCGGGGCTGGCACGGGAACCGCACTCATGAAGATTCTCTTGGAAGAAGGCTACAGCGTCTCGGCGGGGGTGCTAAACGTGTTAGACACTGATTTTGAGACTGCGCAATTTCTGAATATACCCGTTGCAAGCGAAGCACCATTTTCATCCACAACCGAGAAGACTCGGAAAGACAACACAGCCATGATCAGCAAAGCGAGCACCGTTGTGGTGACTTCAGTCCCGTTCGGTCATGGGAACTTGCAGAATTTGGAAGCCGCGAAAGAAGCCCTCATGAGAGGAATTCCAGTTTTCGTTATTGACGAGGTGCCTATTGAAAGCAGAGATTTCACTAAGGGACAAGCGACAGCATTGTTTGAAAGTTTAAAAAGCATGGGGGCGGTTTTCGTTAAGAACCAAGAAGAGCTTTTGCACACGCTTAATGTGTCTGAGGAAAAGTTGAAAATGGCAAAGAATGTGCCGTCGAGCATTGCTGATCACTTGAAAGCTGCGCGAGTTTCTCAGGAAAGCCAGATAAGTGATAAAAGCGAAACTTGAAAAATAAGTTGACTTGATCATCGGCGGCGGGGAATATGAAGGAAAATGTCACTAAATATAAAGAAAACAAGTTGGACCTCGAATTAAAAGGAATAGATGCACGAGTCATTTACCATCAATATGACGGTGTTGAGCTTAACACCGCGCTTGTCTCGTTTGGTGAAAAACGTAAAGTACTTTCAACGGTAGACGGGCTTAAACAAGTCAAATTTGTCGCGAACACGTATGTTCCGCTGGTCTTGGCAAACAGCACCATGACGATAAAAAAACATCAGAAGTTTATGCGACGATTACCTTACAATTTAGGAATCAACCCGAAAGACGTTACTTTCATTGCCACTGCAGTGAACATGGAAAAAATGGCTATCTGCGAGAAGTCTTATCAAGATTTCAAGGTATGCTGCCTCGCCACTGGAGGGGCCAAGGACAACGCTTTGAGAATGGGCGTGGACGTTGGGAACTGGGTTGAGAAAAAAACATGTTTTCAATCTGCATCGGGCACAATAAATATAATTATTCTGACAAATGTCGTTTTAACTGTCGGCGCCATGGCTCGAGCTATCATGACAGCTACAGAAGCTAAGACGGCTGCCCTTGAAGATAGAGGTGTGAAAAGCACAGCGTCTCCTCAACTGCAAGCAACCGGCACAGGAACTGACAGCATGATTGTCGTTTCCGGAGTAGACACTGATACGGTAATCCGACATACAGGGGGTCACACCAAAATGGGTGAATTAATAGCTGTCTCAACCAAAATAGCCGTCAGCGAAGCGCTAAAGAACCATGATGGCCCCTAAGTAGGTTAAAGAAAGAACAGACGAAAACGCAAGAGGACTAAAGCCTTGGCAAAACTCTACATAGTCGGCGCGGGTCCCGGATCGCCAGATTACGTTACCCCAGCGGCTAGAAAAGCAGTGCAGGAAGCGCAAATGGTGATAGGCGCGGATTGTGTTCTGGATCTTTTTCGAGAAGACATCAAAGGCCAAACTTTGACGTTAACGTGTGAAAACATATACGAGGCATTAAAATGCGCTTTGGATTCAGTCGAAAGCGGAAAAACCGTGGCGGTTATTTCTACTGGTGACCCAGGATTCTCGGGGATGCTCGGTTCTGTTTTGCGGAGGCCTTTAGGGAAAAGCGTTGAAGTTAATGTCGTGCCAGGAATAAGTTCTATGCTCGCCTGCGCGGCTAAACTTCGCATGCCGTGGGATGATGCTGTTCTGATAACTTTTCATAAGGGGGCAACCATGGAGAGGAAGCGTGAGTTTGAAGATGCTGTTAAAGCTGGGAAAACAGTTATGCTCCTTCCCGACCCAGCTGCTTTTACTCCCAGCGAAATTTCAGAATATCTCCTCAAAGCCGGCGTGAACAAAGAGACCAGCGTCGCAGTCTGTGAGAATTTAACCTTAGCTAATGAGAAAATAGTTGAAACAACATTAGAGGGAGCAATAAATTGCAGTTTCGATCCCACATGTGTTGTGGTAATTAAAGGTGACCTGAAAAAGTTATCACGGAAGTCGCTCGTGGTGCCATTTGTCGAAAATAAAGAAGAATGATGCAGCAAGATTGGTGGAGCAATCACTCGTTTTGCCTGATGGGCGACGTCTTGGGTATCTCATTGTTGGCGAGGGCAAACCTGTCGTGTATTTCCACGGCACTGCCAGTAGCCGTTTAGAAGTTAGGCTCCTGACCGAGCTGGCTCACAGGGCAAAGTTGCAGATAATCAGAGCATAGATCGCCCAGGCTACGGCTTATCAACTTTTTTGCCCCCGAAAAGCCTTTGTGATTTTGCATGGGACGTTAATTTCTTGGTTGACCATTTAGGTATCGAACGATTTGGGGTTATCGGGTGGTCCGGAGGCGGCGCCTTCGCACTTGCTTACGCGGCGCGTTTTCCCGAACGCATAACTCAAGCTTTGATTGTTGGCGCGCCTGCCCTGCCTTTTGACGTATCAACCGCACATAACATGCCGTTTGCTCGTTACGTCATGAAACTGCCATTTCTGGGTATGTTGGCTTTGCAGAGAATGCAGGCTCAAGCGTTAAAGGCCAACGGTGATATCGGGGCTTTTTTAGCGTCGGGCGAAGGAAGAAGAATGCTTAAAGGGTTGCCTAAAGAAGACGCAAAATTTTTTTCCAGTAAGGAGTGGGCTGATTTGATGTGTGGGTCTATGGCTGAAGCTTTTCGTCAAGGCTACATAGGTGTTAAAACGGTGTTTTTGGAGCATCAGCTTTTCATGAAGCCTTGGCCTGTTTCCTTTTCAAAAATTCCTGCGGGAAAAGTTTTCGTCTGGCAAGGCGCCCAGGACAAAACCTGTAGGGTGGATAACGCCTACCGAATTGCACGCGTTGTTCCTGGGGCGCGGTTGGAAATTTTTGCTGACCGAGGGCATTGCGTCATGTTTGATAACTTCGATAAATTAAGTGAAGTTTTTCGTTCCTGCTAATTATGTTGATTTCTTGTTTAAAACAGGTTCCAAAAATAACCCGCGGGAAATTCAAGTGAAAAAGGATGGTTTAAATGGCTAATTCGGTAATTCGAATAATCTATCCAACCCAAAAGAGGGCATGAAAAACGCTTTCGAATAAACCAACCAGCGAGAAACACGAGAACAGATTAGACCATTTTATTTGGTCTTGCACAAGAGCGTTCCCAGTGAGGCACGCTTATTCACTCGGCGACGGGAAACCATTGCCTGGGGAACTCACCACTAAAGAAGCTAAATTGCTCATCGACAAAGCAGCAGATTTCGGCGCTGACAACATGTTCATTACAGGTGCAGGTTGGACTGGGGAACCCTTGATGCGGAAAGACTTCTTGGAAATAATTCGTTACACTGCAGAGTTCAATTTGGCTCCCTACGTGAAGGTTACGGGTTGGCATTTCGACGGCGCGGTCGCTAAAGAACTTGCTTCGGGGAATTGTAAGGCAATTATCAGTCTTGCCGGCCTCAAAGAGGTCGACGGCTTTCTCCGCGGGAAGGGCGCATTCGAAGACAGCATTACCGCTGCCCGACTCTGTAAGGAATATGGGGTGCCCTTTGCGATTAGTGTGATAAACACAAAATACGTTGCAGACCAAGTTAGCGATTTAGTGAAGCTTTCATTGGATCTATGCGCAAAAGGCTTCCATTTAGCATCTCTTATTCCACAGCCAATTTGCGTAGAAGAACAACTTGCCAAGTTGGGAGCCGATGGAACCCACTCCCGAAGCCCGCGAGAAACAACTAAATGAAATTTACGAATTGAACAAGACGGTGCGCGACAAAATCTTAATTGTACCCTACGAAATGTTCAACAACCGCGTTTTGAAAACTAAAGAACCCGCTCGCGAACTCCATAGCATGTGCAGCCTCTGCGATAACCTGACAAAATATGAATGGCTCGAAATACTTGATGACGGAAAAGCATACGGCTGCGCCCCGCTAAATCTAGTCTTTGGAGACATTAGAAAAGACAGCGTCAAAGAAATCATGGATCGAATGCGCACCTCAGAAGCAATTGAAAAGTTGGCTGACCGCAAAAACCTTAAAGGAAAATGCGGGATATGCGAATTCAAAAATATCTGCGGCGGCTGCCGTGCAAGAGCCTACATCTACTCAAAAGACCCGCTTAACCAAGATCCAGCTTGCGCTTATCGCCCCAAAAACCAAAAAACAAAACAAACCTAACAAACCGCTTGTTTGTTTCCGACAATTATGATGTTTGCGCTTTCAAGATCCCGAAACTCCGCAAACTCAAAATTCCCATAAGTTCTCAAATTCTTAAACCCCGCTTTCATCATCAAAGAAGAAAGCTTTTTCGGAAATTGGGTTATAATCTACAGAATTAACTTCAAATTTTGGAAGCCCATCACTTTCAATGTATGAGACAACGTTGAAGGTCACTTTTGAGGGATAAGAATCTAAAACGTAAAAGAACAGTTTCAAATCTCCGTTCGGTTCCTTATGATGGTGAACTGGAAAAATCTTCGTCTTATCCCTGATTAATTTGGGTATGTTTCTTATTTGAACTATCACCACGCCCTCCTCGTTCAAGACGTGATAAATGCTTTCCAAAGCCGATGATACACCTTGCTTTTCCAGTTCATGGGTTAAAGAGTTGCCAACGCAGACGACGCAGTCAAATTTCCGATTGAACGCCTCCGTTAGTTTTTTAAAATCCGCCTGAACAAAATTTACCTCAACCCCTAAAGCAACTGCATTTATCTTTGCGCACTGTACCATTTCAGAACTTAAATCGCAACCTTCAGCATCGAAGCCTAACTGTGAAAAAGCTATCACGTGCTTCCCAGTTCCACAGGCGCAGTCAAGAATAGATTTCACCCTGCTTTCGTCAAAAATCTTTTTGAAAAAGGGAATAATCTTCTGATACCGCTCATTGGAAAGCATTACATCATATTTTGACGCAAACGCTTCATAAAACTGCGGTGAATTATTGTTCAGGGTTATTCTTCCTATTCTTATTCAAAGGCGTTAGCTTGTACGAGAAATAGGTCCAGCCAGCCCTGTCGTTTTTCAATAATTGTTTTCTTCTAAATCCGTGTTTTCTGATCAGATGCTTCAAATAAGCGATGTCTCCGGAGGTTCCGAAGGCGATCAGCATTCTTCCCTCAGGATTCAAGTATTCTTTTGCCTGCTTAAAGAACCGTTGCAGAGACGCATAATCCTTGTCCGCACTGCTTCTTTCCCATGCATCTCTTGGTTCAGACCACCTGAATGGCGGGTCAAAAAGTATTAAGTCAAACTTTCCATGAACATTCCCAAACAAATCGCTTTCGAAGCCTTCACTTGAGAACATAATTTGTTTAGTTTAACGTTCCTCTCTGAAAGCTTTACGGCAAAAGGGTTCACGTCAACTGCGGTCACGCTAGTTGATTTGGAAGCTGCGAGAATCGCTTGTACTCCGCTTCCAGTGCCCATATCCAAAACCCTGTCTGTTTCCTTAACTTCTTTCAAAACTGATTTTGCCAGCAGATTATGATCAAATGGAACGGGAGCAAAAACGTCTCTTGACACAAGGATTTTCCTGCCAGCAAAATTAATGGATGTACTCTGTTTTCCGTTTAAATGCATTTCGTAAACTCTGTTTTGCCAATCAAGCCTTCTAGCAGCTTCGACTTCTGACATCATAGGTTTGTGTACCATAATGCTGGTTAACATTGTTTAGCTTTTAACATTTTCCTGTTTAGGGCATATACCAAGCAACACCAGCATCGCCTGCATACTCAAATATAAAAACGCAAGCTTCAATTCAAACCCTGTTATAAGGGTAAATCCGATTTTTCTCAAGGTAAGACAGCGACTGCTTTGTTTTCTCTAATGTGACTTGTTCCAGAACGATTTCCGGGCTCATTTGATGTTTTTCAATAACTTTTGTGAACTCTTGCCAGTCAATTTTGCCTTGACCAACTTCTAAATGCTCGTCTTTTTCTCCACAGTTATCGCTTATGTGCACATAAGACATCTTGTCGCCAAGTGCATCAGCCCATTCACGAAAGGGCATTTTAGAGTAAACATTCAAGTGACCGACATCAACGCAAACCTTTAGTCTGGGTGAACTGAGTTCGTCGAGTAGTTCTTTGAACATTTCGGGGGTCGGTTCCCAAGTATTTTCCAAAAGGATCGTAACATCGTATTTCTCAAGAACTTCCTTCCAGAAAACAAGGTTTCTTTCCACCCAGTTTTTCCTGAAATAATTGTCCTTCACAAGTGGATTGAAGTTCCCATGGAAAACGACTTGAGTTGCCTTCAGCGTCTTAGCCGCTTTCAAGCTGTCTAAAACCCGTTCTTTCGAGGATTCTGCTATTTTCTTGTCGCTGCTGTGGACAAGAACGTCTTGGAATACGCCGTGGAATGAGATTTTTCCTTTGAACGCAAAAAGTCTCGCCTTATGCTCACGAAGAATTTTGTGCCAATCGGTATCATATACGTTTGCATAAGCAAAAGTCGCGATTTCCAAGTTGAACTTGTTGTCGTCTGCGAAATCAACGAAATCTGAAAAGGTATCGTGGACTAAAGGTTGCACGTAGATCTTAGACATAAGCGCCACTTTCCATAATTCATCATCAGAGCTCTATCAAAGTTTTCGTTATTCTCCCTTCCGTTTATTGATTTGCTTCAGGCGTTAATTTTCAGTTATGATGCCATTTTCTCAAGTGACCTCAACGCCCACAGGAACACGAGGATTGCAAGTACGATGATGACTACAAATCCCTCTAAAATTCCGATGCTGTGAAAGTTCCCTGCAAATAATGCGCGTGCAGCGTTAACTGAGTACGAGAATGGGTTAATCTTAGCTAGGTCCTGAAGCCACAGAGGTGCAAACGCGAGGGGAAGGATGATGCCTGAAAGCAGAGAAAGAGGCAGCGTTATTGTATTCAAGGTGGGGGCGAGGGAGTCTTCAATTTTGAAGATAAGAGCGAAACCGTATGAAATAGATGCCATTGTAATTCCGATTAAAGCGTACAGCAGCAGAGAAAGCGAAAACCCGTAGATGTTTACGCTTAAACCAAACGGAATAGCAACCAATGTAATTAAAACGCATTGAAGCAGAAGAACAACTGCGTCTCTCAGAACCCTGCCTAAAAGAATCGCTGGGCGATTCACTGGGCTAACTAAAAAGCGTTCTATAACTCCAGATCGGATATCGTCAATAAGTGAGAACCCAACAAACGCCGTGCCGAATAGGGCTTGCAGAACCAAAAGTCCAGGAATGAAAACGTTAACCGTTATTCCCTGGGAAAAACCGGGAACGGCGCCTAGACCTTTGAGAAGCGGCATAAAGAGAAGCAGATACATGAGTGGCTGGAACATGCTTGCAAAAACGAAAACAGGGCTTCGGAGTGTATGCTGCATGTTACGAATGAACATCAACTTTGTGTCATGCAACATTTTCATTTTGCAACATCCTCCCTTAGTGATCGGCCTGTGTACTTTAGAAAGACATCATCTAGGCTGGGTCGGGATAACGTTACGGTTTGCGCCTCCAAGTTTCTTGCGTCCAATGAACGCAAAAGGTCAGGCATCTTTTTCTCTCCGTCTTTAAGGGTTAAATGGACTGAATTGTCCGTAGTTTGAATTCTCTCTACCTTGATCTTCTCATTTAACATGGTTTCAGCATTGCGAGCGGTTTCCTCTGTTAGAAAACTAAAAACTATCGTGTCGCCGCCAACAGAGCTTTTTAACTCCCCAGGCGTTCCAGTCACAATAATTTTTCCGTTATCTATAATTGCGATTGTGTCACAGAGTTTGTCGGCTTCATCCATGTATTGAGTGGTTAAAAAGATGGTGATGCCGTCAGCTTTCAGTTTTTTTATTTCTCCCCACAGATAGGCTCTACTTTGGGGATCAAGACCTGTTGTCGGCTCATCAAGAAGAAGCAGTTGCGGATGGTGAATCATCCCAAGCGCAATATCCAAACGGCGTTTTTGTCCACCAGAATAGGACTGAGCTGGTCTCTCTATGAATGTGTTCATCTGGAGACGCTCAACGAATTCAGCCGCGGATTTCTTTGCAGCCAAAGCATCTATACCGTACAGTTGAGCTTGCAGGACTAGGTTTTGAAAACCCGTCGAATACAAGTCTGCTCCACCTGCTTGACTCACGCATCCAATGTTCTGTCTAATCTGTTCCTGCTGTTTTGCTAAGTCATATCCAAGAACCTTGGCTTCTCCACCGGTCGGACACAGCAGTGTTGAGAGCATTTTCTGCGTGGTAGATTTGCCGGCGCCGTTTGGACCAAGAAAACCGAAGATTTCCCCTTTCCTAACAGTAAGATCTATACCTTTAACTGCCTCTACCTCTTTTTTTGCTCCCCTCTCTTTAGAAACGAAAGTCTTTCGAAGCCCCTTAGTCTCGATTACCAAATCTCCAATCATGTTGAAACACCATGAATAATACATTTAACTTCATAACCGTGAAAAAAGATAAACTCACCTTTCAGAAGTCGCCTGATCGATATTGAACTATGCCGTCTATTTGCCAAAACCTAAAACCTTCTAAACCCCCTTACAAAGAGAGCTATATAAGAATTTTTACGAGTAATAGCACCAAAACACACCGCTCATCAACCAACTAATGCACTAAACAGTTAAAGCCTGAACGCGAGAGACATTATTGGAAAAGATTAACACAGTTATTTTTAACTGAAACAACAAAGCGTATTTGCTTGCCAGTTTTGGACGACTCAATTCATTTATCTGCAGCTTAACGAGATTGTGTCCGGCACAAATATTTCAATCGTTTCAGCGCTAGTTTTTTTCGTTTGTTTTTTTCTTTGCTGCAAATGTTCTTCCAAATCTCGAGTTTGATAATTTAGTAAAGAGCACATGATTGTCATTTCAGTTTTACGTTATTAGGTTTTATGAATTGCCGGTTCATAAAAAGGCGGTCGCTTAAGGCTAATTAAAATCCCAAATCCAAAAAACCAACTTAAATAAGCTCTGAACCGAGCTTATCTATAAATCTCTACTATTTGTGAAGAAAAATTGGCTCAAAAACAAACTAAAAACAAGCCCGTCAGGAAGATGGGGAAGAAGAGGGGCTATTTACCGTTGAAATAACCCTGTTAAAGGCATAATGGCAACTATTTGGAATAAAGCGTCAGATAACTACATTAGAAATTAGGAAAAGGGAGAGGGATAGATTGTTTATTCTTTCTCGAAGTATTCTTCTGGTTTTGGCGGGACTGGTGGTAAACCTCTGCGTTCGCGAATCTTCTTTATTGTATCAGCTTGCATCTGCTCTGGAACTGGTGCCCAACGACTAAACTGTGTTGCCCAGAAAGCTCTGCCTGAAGTTGAACCTCGCAGTTCATCAGCGATGCCGAAGCTTTCGGAAACTGGCATTTCAGCTTTTACAGTGATCATGTCTTCTT
Source organism: Candidatus Bathyarchaeota archaeon (assembly GCA_963767735.1). Taxonomy (GTDB): domain Archaea; phylum Thermoproteota; class Bathyarchaeia; order Bathyarchaeales; family Bathycorpusculaceae; genus Bathycorpusculum. Next base: position 468,604 of record CAVYES010000004.1, read on the forward strand.
CAGATGGCATGTCAAGGATTTTTCCTCGTCTTTTGTTAAGCATTGTGATTACTGCGCTGACGAATTCGCTTGGAACTTTACATTCGAAACTCATGAGTGGTTCAAGCAGTTTTGGATCGCTCAGCAGTATACAGCAGTATATTGGTCTCCAAGTCATTGGGATAGCTTGTGCTGGTCCCCTGTGGACTGGGTCTTCATGCAGGACTATGTCTTCAAGGTTGATTTTCAAGCCGTAAGCTGGTTCTTTAGCTAATGGCGATGTATGGACTGCTTCGCGGAACCCACCTTTAATGTGGTCTAAAATTTCCTCAACATATTGTCTTCCACGAATACGGTTGACAAGAATGCAGTTTTCTTCTACAGCTACTGCGCCTTTTGCTTCATCTGCTTCCCATCCTAAAGCCCGCAAGGTTTTCGTTCGTTCATCTTTGCTTTGCATATCATTAATTTTATCAGACTTTATTGCTTCAATCACTTCATCTGACAGCTTCTCAATAGTTATCCAAAGTTTGTTATGTTTGTTGGGGCTTTTACCCATGATTGCTGGACCGCGGTAATCGTGACTGATGGTTTCTCGGTAGATGACGATTGGCTTGCTAAGTTTTACTTTTAAGCCTGCTTCCTGCATTCGGTAAGCGGTGATTTCAAGGTGAAGTTCACCCATGCCTGATAGGAGAAATTCGCCGCTTTCTTTATTCATAACAAAGTGCAGGTTAGGGTCTTCCGTTGTAAGTTTATGCATGACTTTATCGAATAAAGGTAGGTCTTTGACGTCTTCAGGTTCGACAGCTACGGTTACGACTGGGTCAGAAACATATCTTAAGCCTTCAAACGAATGTACATCTGCGCCTTCTTCTGCAATAGTTTCGCCGACATGTATTGATGGTAAACCTGAGATTGCTCCAATGTTGCCTGCTGGAACACGGTCAATAAGAACACGGTCAGTTGCCATACTCATGAAAACCTGTTGAATAGTGCCTTTCTGGTTACTGCTTAAAAGTTGGACTGTTTTTCCTCGCTCAACTGAACCGCTGAAAATTCTGCCGATTGCAACTGTTCCGCTGTGTGGGTCAACTTCAATTGTTGATATGCACATGAGCAAAGGTGCTTTAGGATCAACTTTTGCCATGCCTTGACCTGTTGGACTATTAACGTCTCCTGGCCAAATCTGTGGCTGCCTGTATGGTTGTGCTTCGTATGGGTTAGGTAAGTGTTTGACAGAACATATCCAGAATTGGTTCTGGTAACGGTGCTCTTTTACTTAGTTCATCAACTTTTCTTCCCACTTCTATCGGGTCGCCTGAGTATGCGTCGATAATGTCTTGGAAAGTGACTTTCTTCATTTTCATGTGATCAAGATTTAAACCCCATTTGTGCAGTGCGGAACCGAATGCAACACGGCTATCTTCTATTTTGACTTGCCAGTCTTGTTTATGTTCTGCAGGCGCATACCTCTCAATTAAACTGTTTACTCTCATGAGAATCTTTGCAAATTTCTTTTGAATCTCTTCAGGTGTGAGTTTGATTTCTTTTATTAGTCGGTCAACTTTATTGATGAATAGAATTGGTTTAACACGTTCTCGAAGAGCTTGCATCAAAACGGTTTCTGTTTGAGTCATGGGTCCTTCAACAGCATCCACAACCACAAGTGCACCGTCGACTGCTCTGAGGCTTCTTGTTACGGCACCTGAAAAGTCAATGTGTCCAGGGGTGTCGATGAGGTTGATGAGGTAATCTTGATTATTGTAAGTGTGAACTAAGCTAACGTTTGAGGCGAAAACGGTCATTTGACGTTTCTGCTCAAGATCCCACGAATCGAGGAAACAGTTTTTGCCCAGCAGTTTGGGTGCTGATGATTCCTGCTGCTGCAAGTAAACTGTCGGCTAGTGTGGTTTTTCCGTGGTCAACATGAGCAATAATACTGGTATTTCTGATGAATGTTGGAGTTTCCATCAGTTTGACTATTTCGTCAGTTTGCCTATAACGCGCCATAACTATACATTCTCCATTTTTTGAGGATATTTATTACGTGAAACTACTTGAAAAGTGAATTTGTAGCCTATTAACTTTATGGCAAAGTTTATTTGAAATACTTGGAAAAATTTTACACCTGAATAATCGAGCGCAAGCATGTTAAACCAAACAATTTGGCAATAAAATCAACCAGTTTTTACGTCCGCAGCTAACAAGGGGGTTAATTATTGGCCGTTAGGCATATGCCTTTCTTGATAATCCTGTAAAGGTTTTTATTAGCTCTTCGGCAATGTAGGTTTGATGTCTGGTAAACAATTTTTCGTAGATCGCTATGAAGAACTTGGCTGGGAATATTCGGAGGTTCAGCTAAGGCAATCGATACGAATAAACCAGATGAATGCTAAAACCAAAAAACTCGCTGAAAGACTCAATAGTTTAGGCGTTACACTCGAGAAGATAACTTTTTTGCCAAATGGATATTGGATAGCAAAATCCAAAGTTTCTGCCGGTGCCACAGCTGAATACCTGCTTGGCTTGTACTCGATTCAGGAAGCAGCTGCCCAAATTCCAGCAACTCTCTTCACCGCCTTAAAAGGTAAAATCGTGTTGGATGCTTCAGCAGCTCCCGGTGGGAAAACCGTTCAACTTGCTGATTTAATGGAAAACAGCGGTGCAATAATAGCTTTAGATGCGAGTAAGCAGAGGCTGGTGGCGATGGCGAATCATTTGGAGCGTTGCCACGTCAGCAACACAATCGTCTATAACTTGGATGCACGGCAAGCCGGAACTCTGAACCGCATCTTTGACCACATACTTTTGGACGTTCCTTGCTCCGGAAACTTTGCCGCTGATAGTCAATGGCTTTATCGAAGAACCCTCGCCGACATAGAGCGCAACTCGAAGATACAACGGGAAATTCTAACTGAAGCCGTAAAATGTTTATCACAAAATGGCGAAATGGTTTATTCCACCTGTTCATTGGAGCCCGAGGAAGACGAGTTAAATATGGATTGGGCAGTCAAAAACTTGGGGCTGCAGATTCAACCGATTAACTGCCTTGGGGTAAATGGGTTAACTGAGGTTTTTAGGAGAAAACTTGCCTCGCAGGTTGCCAATTGCAGAAGAATCTGGCCTGAAAAAACACAGGGTTTCTTCGTATGTAAGCTAAAAAAGGTGCTCTCCTAATGAGACCGTATGAAGTTTTTGCTTCGCGTTTTGGAGCCAGAGTTGCCTTTGACCCTCAGTTTATACTTGAAAAGAGCCAACGGTATTATCTTTTGAATCCGCGCCTTAAAAAAGTTGGGCAAGAGGACTTTTTTTATGCTGGCTTGTACCTGGGTAAAGTGGGCAAGAATGGCGGTTTCTTTCCAAGCTTTAACCTTTTAAATATGCTTGTGGATGTTGCTTCGAATAAGATTGTGGTTGACGGAAAAGCGGCTTGGCTTTTCATCTGCGGAAGAGATGTTTTTCGAGCTGGCTTAGTGAAGGTGATGGGGTCTAAGCATAAGGATGATGCCACTTTGGTCCTTAATGAGTTCGGTGAATGTCTTGGCTTTGGCACGATAATGGATAATTTAAATGAGACAGAAGGCAAGGTTGCTGTTAAGAACGTACTGGATGTTGGGGATTTTCTGCGAAGGGAGAGATGGGAAAATTCGATCTAGCTATTCAAAGTTTTTAGTTTGTTTGGTGCATCTAATTTTTAATTAATGTTTTTGCCTCAGAAACTTTTTTTGCATAGTGAACGTTTATTCAATCAATCAAGGGATAAACTTATATACGTTTATGTTTTAAGTGGATTCTCAAACATATGATTTAATATGGTGAAAGTCATGGATGAACAAGTAAAGAAAGCAATTGAAACTCTTAAATCAAATAATATTCGATGGGTGCACAGCGCATTCGTCGATGTAAGAGGAATACTCCAAGACATGGTTCTACCAGCCCGAGAATACATTAACGGCTCAGCATTCACAGACGGCATCGGCTTCGACGGATCTTCAGTACGCGGCTTCAAATCAATCGAAGAATCCGACATGATCTTCATGCCTGACGCCAAAACCTTATCGATAATGCCCTGGGTAACTGATGAAGCGCAGAAAAGCGCAATCGTACTTGGCGACGCATTGGAAGCTTCAGGGGCAAAAGAACCCTCCGTTACCTGCCCAAGAGGCTACGTAGCGAAACGAGCCATAAAAGCAGCAAAAGACATGGGTTACACTGGAATTTTCGCTCCTGAACTTGAACACTTCGTATTCACCTCAATTGACCCAACTAAAATGACCTGGGATCTTTGGGCAGCTCCCAAAAGCGGCGAAGGAGATGCATGGGGAGCACCAAGGGTTGTGCCAAATTCTCCCGAAGTAACTCCCGGCGGCTTCATTCTAAGACCTAAAGAAGCCTACTATCGAACTCCGCCTGAAGACACAACAGTGGAGTACCGAAACGAAGTTTCGCAGGTGCTGGAAGATAACTTTGGCTTAACAATCGAGAAGCATCACCACGAAGTAGCTACCGTCGGACAAGTAGAAATCGATTACAAATACGGCGAACTGCTTGAAACTGCTGACCGAGCACTCTTCTTCAAGTTCGTCGCCAAAAATATCGCCAAGAAACGCGGCTTAATCGCCACTTTCATGCCTAAACCCATCTACCTTGACAACGCCAGCGGTATGCATGTTCACTCAAGCATATGGAAGGACGGCAAAAACGCAATGTACGACGCGGAAGATGACTATTGCGAACTTAGCCAAACCGGCAGATACTACGTTGGAGGCATACTTACCCACGCTAAAGCCTTAACTGCAGTGTGTTGTCCAACTGTCAGCAGCTACAAACGGCTTGTACCAGGCTTCGAAGCTCCAATATACGTCATGTGGTCCAGAGCTAACCGCTCAGCACTCGCACGCATCCCCATGTACTATAAAGGTCCTTCACATCAAGCACAAAAACGTGTTGAATACCGAGGCGTAGATCCATCATGCAATCCGTACTTAGCATTTGCGTGCATTATGATGGCTGGCTTTGACGGAATCAAAAAGAAACTTGATCCAGGCGACCCAGTTGACGAAGACGTTTATAAACTCAGCAAAGCAAAACGCAAAGAACTAGGCATAAAAGAACTCCCAACGACACTCAAAGGAGCATTAGATGAAATGGAAAACGACGACGTCATAAAAGAAACATTAGGTACCCACGTTTTCGACGCATTCATTGAACTGAAAACCAACGATTGGAACCAATACTGCTTATACGTTTCGCCTTGGGAAATAATGAAGTACCTCGACTATTGAGTCGGGAAATTGAACCTTTCCTTATTTTTTCCATTTTTTTAGACATTTTCAATCTCCAAGCACATGCACGACAATTTAAGTAATAAGTTTTATAAAAAACCTAGCAGAATACCTGCCGCGTTAGCGGCAGGATGAATGCGTCCAACCCGCAGTTCTATTAGTTCTACCAAACGATAGGTCTGTCACCATTGGATAAGGAGGTGATAGACCTGGAGAAAGCAAGATCGTGTGCTTACCAAGCCAACTACCACCTTATCTGGGCCACTAAATACCGGCGCAAGGTACTTCTAGGCTCAGTTGAGGTTAGGTTGGAGGAGGTACTTAAGACGACTGCTAGTCAAAGTGGTTTTCAGCTGCTTGCTGCTAAGGTTCATCGTGGTGATCATGTGCATGTGTTTGTTTCAGCTCCGCCGAAAGTATGTATACCTGAGATGGTGCGTGTTTTGAGGTGCAATTCAGCGAAGTTGCTTTTTGAAGAGTTTCCGGTGCTGGAGGAGAAGCTTTGGGGTGGACATTTGTGGTCGGAGGGATACGCTGTTAGAACTGCAGGTGTTGTGACTAGCACGAAAATCGAGGAATACATCAATAGGTCGTAATTAGGGATGCTCGCCCCGTAAGGGGCGAGTAGTTCACTTTTCTCTATAGATTGTTTTAGCAATACTATAATTTTTTTTTGTTCTTTTATGTCTAAAACTTCTCTTGGAACCAATCCACATAAAAACCATTCATAAAATTTTAATTTTCCATGTTTTCCTATTTCTATTGAATACATTTTTTAACCCTCTATTATGTTTTCGTTGTCTTTGAAGACTTGTTCAGAAGAACTTAGAGTTTCCTCAACCAGATTGTAGAGTTCATTCAGAAGCAAAGCCAACTTTTCGCCTTTAGCAGTCAGGCAGTAGGCTTTAGGCATTTTTCTCATGAACACCAGCTTCTTTCCCTTCAGTATTCTCAGGTACTTGTAGGTTGTCCTTGTTGTAAGTCCTGTTTTTTCGGCGAGTTTTTGGGCGGAAATTCTCCCGTTAGGTACGCCGTTGTAAACCTTGCTTTCGGTGGAGGATAACGTTTCCTTTGCAGGGTCGCGTTTTGATTTGAAGAAGAATATGTACGCTCTTTCCTTGGGAGTTTCTGCCAGCTCCACCTTTTTCAGTCTCCTTAGGATTCGCGAGACAATATTTTCGGGGAGAAGCCCGTTTATGTCTTCAAAGGTTTTGGGTCCGCTGAGCAAAGCTTTGAGTACAGTTTCTTCATAGCACTCGGAATGCACTGGCAGAAAGTTCAGTATTTTAGCTGAACCTTCGATCAATTCTGTAAGTCTGCCACCGAACGTTGTCGCGTAGTACCCGTCTTGAGCCTCAACGGCAAGCCCAACTTCCACCAATGGCCGCAAGTACTCTTTAACTATGGTGTCTTGACTGTGTGAGTGACCCGCCTTTCTGAGTTCTTGTTGAAGCTTGCGCACTGAATAGTGGCCTTTAGCATTCGTCATGAGAATGTGTAGTCGCGTGTCGCTTTTGAGTACGTTCATTAGGTCTTTCATGAAGTCTGGGTTTTCAATGGTCTTGTGGAGTCTTCTAAGCTCGTTCTTCATCTTCCAGGTTTTGCAGCGTGAGATGCATTCAAGCGGAGTTAGTGGAGTGCACTTCCGGCATTCATCATCCAAGATTCTGAGCATTGCTGGGAAATCACGGTTTTTTTCCACGCTTCTGGTCGGTGCCAGTATGTTTTGAGCCTTCATTTGGCTTTTACCTTTTCGGCGACGAGAAATAGTGTGCATATGCTACAATTCCTCTTGCAGATTTTTTGAAAAGAGAGGCTGTTTTAGTTACTGGTTGATTGTTGAAGAGCGGGCACCGCATTTGCTTGTGAAAAGAACAACACGGTAACTACAGTAGCTATCGCTAGGATCTTCCTCCTTTTCATATCATCTGTAAAAATGTAAAACACACGTTTATTAAACGGTTTTTCAGAATTATACCCAACTTTGTTCCTAATCTTTTTGGTTTGCGCTCATATTAGAAAGTGATAATTACTGTGGAAAACTAGGAGAGAATGCCTCAAATAGGATAATAGGAATTGAGCCGAACCTGAAATTGCATTAAGGAAATGAGATCAATTGTAAAGGCTCTAAACGCGCTGGTTTGTCCCGAAATTGAAAGCTTATTTTGAGAAGCGGGGTCTCGTATCAAATGAGTTACGTCCAAGCTTAGGAGGTATATCCTAGCGGGACAAGATGAACACGAGACCATAGAAACCCTCTTCAGAAACTTAGACTTAAGTTTTGCTAAAGCAGCAGTCATAGGTTGATTTCACAGTAGTGGACCCGGTAGGCATCCCAGAAACCCACTCGGCGTTTTCAGAACTTTCATCGTAATGCGTATGAAGGGCGCTCGCAGCCTAAGAGAAATGACAAGACTTCTTGACGTTGACCAAAGATACAGAAGGCTTTGTTTGCTTAAGACGGGCGAGGCGGCTTATTCTAGAAGCGTTCTCAGCAGGTTCACTCGAAAAATTGGAGAAGACAACCTTGTCAGAATAATCGAGGAAAAAGTCGTTAGACTTTTGAAACGGAACGGTGTTTACTTGTTCTCAGTTGATTGCTCTGTCTCAGTCTTCGATAAAACCAGAGCGCCTCCGATTACCCCAAGAAGCAGCCCCACAAGGTAGCCGCCCCCTGTGAAAATACTCAAAGCCGAAAAAGCAATCACAGTAACAGCCCCTTGCCTTTCATTCTTTGAGTTACACAAGAGCCAAGCACCCAAAATGACTATTAAACCCAGAACCACAGTTAGCACTCCTAAAATGCCAAACTCCCTCGCGTCGAGTGAATGTCTTCGGATCGCCCCAAGGCCCAATTCTAGAATCAATCGACTCCGAATCACGAGAAACACACCTTGGAGAACTATCAGAACTCCAGAAAGCAAAGAGAGCACAAAACCAAAGGCATGAGTATGACTGATATCATCAGTATGGTTCATTATATATGTCGCCTAACCCTCTCAGAATCTACACGTATAATCCAAGGCACAGCTGAAAGAAGAATAATAATGCCTACTACAGGATAAAGGAAGAGGTGTACACCAGGGACAACCTTTCCAACGCAAAATCCTAGAACAAGTAATGTGAGACCACATAGTAACCGCCAACCAAATTGTAAGATAGAAAAAGCCCGATAATTCATCCCGCTGGCACCGGCAACGGACCAGTTGAACGAGTTGACGTTAAAGATTGCTCCAATTTCTCTTGAAGAAAATCGTCGAAACTTTCTCATCTCCTTTATTTGGAATGCTTTTAACAATATTGAAACTGGAACTCCTAAATTTGTTCTCAATGGCAGTTCTTATTTCTGGAGTATGCACTTCTATAATGCAGAACTCGATTCTTCGGAGAACTTCTGCAGGAACGCTTACTAGACTAATTTCTGCGCCTTCACAATTGAACGAGCGCGCGTGTTCCTTCTGGCAAGCAATCGCTGAGAATTGAAAGTGTTGTTAGTATTTTATGATTAGAGTTGTGCCATTTTCGTTTGTCAATGTATAGATAATGGCTATTTTGTTGGGCAGGTCAGTTCCAGGAATGGCTTGTAATGTTTTAGGAGTGATGTATTCTGCTTGGTTTTGATTAAAGTTAGACGGCTGGTTTAGCGACGCTGGATTAGATGGTGAAATAATTTGCGGGTTTGCGTTTTGAAAACTGAATATTTGACTGGGCATTGAGTTAAAAGTCAGGTTAGAATCAATTAATATTATGTGGGTGCCAATCGAATCAGTACTGACGCCTTTAACGTAGGCTGAGGCTGTTAGTGCCAGTTTAGGAGTGACGTACCCAGATTGGATATTGACTAAGGCGTAAGTAGCAGTGGCGCCAGCTACAATTATTATGCATGTTAGAAAAATCGCAACTATCCGCTTGCTGGGTTCAAGTCCCCTAGGTTTTATCATGGTTAGTTGGTTTATGTTCCTTAGCCTCAAGTCTATTTTCGGATGACCAGAAAGTATTTGCGGTCTATGAATGATTGGCGATGTTACTAAAAGATTTGAGGTTATTCGGATTAATCTACCTTCACCCGGTAGGTTTTGTAGTGCCGCAGTAATTTTTGTTAATGCGTTTGCCAAGCTGTCGGGTTTTTGTAGGAGTTTTGCTCCGTTTTCGTCCGCCAGCATTTCCCTTTCTCTTTGGCTGTTGAAGAATGCAAAGTATGCCAGAGGGTTGAAGAATGACACAGCCGTTAAAGCGTTAGACATGGTCTTAAAGAAGAAATCGTGATTTTTGACGTGGGCAAGTTCATGGGACGCTACTGCCAATATTTCTTCTTTATCTAAAATATTTAGAAGCCCTAAGGTGAAGACAAGTTTCGTTTTGCGGCCACTTCCCATTGTGAAAGCATTGGGACGCAAGTCTTCAACGAGCGCCACTTGTGGAGTTGAAATGGATAGTTTCTTGGAGATTTTAGCTATTTCTGTTTGAAGCCAGCCATACTCATTTGAGTCGAGGTTGATTACATGCAGGAGCCTAGAAGCTATCCAATCTCCCATCACAATAGTTGTAACAGCGTAAATCCCTCCGAATGCTAAGCCGGCTAAGCAGATAATTCCTGTTATTGAAAGAACCTGACTTGTTGAAAGTGCCATGAGCGTAACCATTGTTTGCGATAAAGGCGGCCGTATTAGATGGGAGGGGCTAAAAAGCATAGGCCCTTGAGGAACGCTGAAGGAACCGATTAAATGGTAAGAGACTGCTTGTATCAAAATTTTAGGCGGAAATGAAAGCATAACAAAGAGTGGCGCAACTATAGGGAGTAGGTAAATCAGGCTTTTGGTTTTGCTGCTCATGAACGGGCAACACTTTACTACTATTTTTATGCAAACAAACGATATGACCAAAACTATAATGGAATAGTAAAAGTAAGGTTGAAAGACCTGAACTAGCACATCTTCAAAGTTCAATTCAACCACCTCTTCAGAGTTGCCTTATTATTTTTTATTCCTTTTTATTTTACTGAGTTGTTCTCGTAGCGCTTTGCGTTCTCCTTCTTCCATGTTGGTTTCTTCGATTAGGAAGCTGGTAACGGCTTCGCCGAAATTGCCGATCAAGCTTGCGAGAACCTCGCGGACGGCCGATTTTTGAAAATTTTGTTTTCCAAGTTTAGGCCAGTAAACATAGTAGAGTCCGCCTCTTCCCTTTTCTATTTTTCTGTCCAGTAAGCTTTTCTCGAAGAGTCTATCCATGGTAGACATGACGGTTGTGTAGGCTATTTTCTTGGTCTTATTTAGGGCTGCTTGGATTTCTCTGACTGTTATGGGTGTTTTTTTGGAGCCCCATATTGCCTCCATGATGTTGGATTCCAGTGGGCCTAGAAAGGCTTCTAATGCTTTGCCTTCTATGTTGTATTGTGAGAATCCTGGTTTTTTCTCTTCAATCATAGCTTGAGACCACATTACTATCGTGACTAGTAGCTCTTTAAGCTTTCGAAACAAAGATTACTTTTTTCACTTTTCAGTTTCAAAAAAAGAAAGGTGAGGAGCTTGCCATTTCTATTAAGAGGTTCCTGAACTGGTAGGGGCAGGTCGTGCGCCTAGTACCAATGAAATGTTCATGCTTTGGTTGTTTCGTATAATTGTCAGACTAATGGTTTGTCCCGGTAGCGTATATTCTTCGAGGTACGTCGATAGGTCGTCCGAGTTTCTGATTCTTGACCCGTTAGTGGCTATTATGATGTCGCCGCCTATGTATAAGTTGTTGCCGTCTATTGTGGCTTGAGTCGTGCCTGCTTTGAGACCGGCATTGGCCGCGGGTCCACCGCTTGTTACTTCCTGGACTAGGACGCCGTACGTGACAGATACTCCCATTTGTTGCGCGATATCATAAGTCATGTCTACGGTTTCTATGCCCAAGTACGGGTGTTGAGTGTATGTACCAGTAGTTGCTAAGTCTTGGACTTCTCTCAGTATGGTGCCTGAGGGTATGGCGAAACCTAAGCCTTGTGAGTCGCTAACTATGGCCGTTGTCATGCCGATAACCTGGCCTTGATCGTTGAGTAGGGGTCCGCCTGAGTTGCCTGGGTTTATGGCGGTGCTTGTTTGGATGATGTCAGCTATGGCGTATCCGTTTGTGGTGTCTTCGGTGATTGTTCTGCCCAATGCGCTGACTATTCCTGTGGTCATTGAGCCAGTTAATCCGTAGGGAGTGCCGATTGCTATTACTTCGTCTCCGACTTGTAGGCTTGATGAGTTGGTTATTGTTAGTGGGACTAGTTCGGATTGTGGGGCGTTAGTTGAAAGTACAGCTAGGTCTGAGTAGGGGTCTGAGCCTAGTACCGTGGCGGTATAAGTATTGCCGTCTTGGAAGGTAACTGTGATGTTTACGCCGGTGTTTACCACGTGGTCGTTTGTGATTATGATGTCTTGGCCGTTGAGGTCGTAAGTAAATCCGGAACCGAGGACTTGTTCATAGGTGGGTTGGTTGAATATGGTTGTTGTTGGTTGGAAGTCTTCGACGACTACGACTGAGGGTGACACCTGCTGGTATATTTGTGAAAGTGTCGCATTGTCAGGTAAAGTGGCGTCGGTTTGAGCGGTGGAGGTGGTTGCGGCGGTTGAGGTAGATGAGGTGGAAGTGGTTTGGGCTTGGTTTTGTTGATTGTTGTTAGTGGAGGTGGTTGGGTGGCCTATGTAGTAGCCAGCTACTCCGCCTGTTAAGGTGGCTACGATGAGTATGGTGACTACGAAAATGGCAAGTTTGGTTTTTTTGGGCTTTATCGTTGGGTTTTCCGTTGGTTTTGTCTCCTCGCGAATGTTTCGCGCTACTAGCGTTGGTAGTAGCTTAGCGATATAAACCTTATTCCAATTCACACCCGATTTATTCTATTTGAGGCCGCAATTGTGCCAAATGATGCAGAAAATAAGCGGGCGGTATTTGCGGTTCTATTTTCCCATAGCAGCTACTACCTTAAATAGTAGCACTGTGTAATTGGTTAAACAGTGAAAAACTGGCAGGCAACCAACATGATAAACAGCAATCTACCCATAAGGCAATTACTAGGATGGCTAATCACGGGAACGAAAGGCGGCAAAACCCGAGCCCACATAATCAAGACCCTAAAAAAATCCCCCCGAAACTCAAACCAACTAGCCATGCTCCTCAAAGTAAACTACAGAACGATTAGACATCACATCACAATTTTAGAGAAAAACAAATTAATCATCTCCGCAGGAGACCACCACTACTCTGCCGCATACTTCCTCACGGAATTAATGGAAATAAACTATGGCTTATTCGAAGAAATAACAAGCACAATGAATGATACTAAGAAAAGGGCAATTAAAGTGGCACAATAATAACTAACTTATGCGCCACAATCTTAATCTCGTCCTTACCATACCTCTTGCGCTTACAAGCATCCTCAAACACCCCGGGAGTTACCGTTTTCCAAACCATAATTTCTAACAAACTTACTCTTTTTAGCAAACTAATTGACTATGATGGATTTGAACCCCTAACGCAGCGAAGATATCACCCCAATTCCGCCTTTTTCTCAACAGTGATCTTAGTTCGTGATGTTGAGAAACACATGACTTCAAAACGTAAAGAAGCAACGTCTTTCTCTCATTGCAATGTCTATCGCTTGATCAAATCTGTAATAATTTGGGGTCAAATCTGGATATACTTGGGGTCAATATTGAAAAATCATTTAACAAGTCTTCAACAGTATGGAGGGAAAGGGCAATCAAGAAGAGAAGAGAAAATAGAAAAACAAGGCCATAAGCCCAATAACCGCCTAAATAAAATATCCCCTCAATTCTCTTTTTGATTGCCTTTTTTACAATAAAAAAATGAAAGGTGTAAAATATTATGGGAATAGTAAGTAGAGCGGTAAGAAATATTTCGAGAAGAAAAATGCGCGCGTTACTAGTAATTATCGCATTAGGTTTTGCTTTGTCAATCATGATTTCAATTCCTGCAGGTGTTTTGGCTAATGAGAAGACAGCAAACACGGTTTCATCAAGCCTAAGCAACATTATTAGCCAAACTGGAGCAACAATTAACCAAACTTTAACTCAAATAGACTGCAGTCTTGCGTCAAGCAATTCAGGGTTCGGTTTTTCTCCACCAAGCGGCACGTCTGGCAGCAGCGGTTTTTCTCCACCAAGCGGCACGTCTGGCAGCAGCGGAGGCTTTACGCCTGGTCAATTCGGCGGTGGCACTGTAATTGGTCAGTTCGGTGGCGGTGCATTTGGTGGTGGCCAAGCAAGCCCTATGAACGAGAGCCTATACAATGATATCAACACTACCATCTCTGGAATTGCAGATGTTGAGCCAATACTGCAAGCTTCTGAAGGAAACAACGTAACAAGAAATTTGGATTTTAATGGGTACACGCGAACCATCACGATTCTCGATGTCACGTACGAGATTGAAGGGGTTCCGCTGACTGCCGATCTTGTCAACAACTATCCGATTCTGCCAACAAATATAACTGCTGGAAGTAACTTGCAGGCAGGCGATAGCGGAGATGTCTTGCTTAGCGAAAACAACTCTGCGTACTTTGGAGCAGGAGTAGGCGACTCAGTTAGCATTTTAGGTCAGAGCTTTACGGTGGTAGGTATCTACAGTCCATCATCAGTTTCGGACACGCAAACGTTATACATGAGTCTATCCGACGCTCAAGCAGTAACTAACAATACAGGATACATAACTAGCCTTACAGTCTTTGCCCAAAACAGTGGTGATGTTTCGTCGGTAGCTAGCGCCATAAGTACATTGCATCCAGAGCTTACGGTTACGACAGCCCAAGATCGCGAAAGCACGCTGTCAACTGAGGAATCGGGTTATACTACTGCACTGGCAACTGCGAATGCATCTGATAGCAAAACAAATTCAACTGCAATTGAAGAAATTGTCGTGGTGGTTTTAGCAACAAGCTTGATAGTGTTATTTGTCATGCTCTACACTGTCAAGGAAAGAACCAAAGAGATTGGCACGCTTAAAGCAATAGGCTTTAGCAACTCTACAGTCATGAGCCAATTTATGCTCGAAGGCATCCTCTTAAGTGTGATTGCGGGCGTAGTTGGTATTGCAATAGGCAGCATAGCAGCACCCACGATTTCATCACTTCTGCTTCCGAGCGTTTCAGGCACTACGAGATTTGGCGGATTAGCAGTAGCATCGTTGACTCCTGAGCTTGTATTGTTGGGTTTCGGTGTAGCTATCCTGCTTGGAACATTAGGCAGCCTGTATCCAGCGTGGAGAGCAGCAAAAATAAGACCAGCAGAGGCAATGAGATATGAGTAAACCAGTACTGCAATTACAGAACCTGAGCAAGACATATGCACTTGGCAAACGCGACGTTCCAGCCTTAGCAAATTTGAATCTTACGGTAAACGCTGGTGAATTTGTGGCCATCATGGGTCCCTCAGGCTCCGGCAAAACCACACTGCTAAACGTTATTGGCTGCATTGATAAGCCAACCAAAGGTAAAGTTTTACTGGACGGCATTAATGCATCAGAGCTCCCGGAAAACCAGCTATACAAGATTAGAAGAGACAAGATGGGTTTTGTATTTCAAACCTTCAATCTTCTGCCATATCTAAACGCTAGAGAAAACGTCGAGTTACCCATGGAAGGACGAGGCAAACCAAAAAGCGAACAAACAAAAAAAGCAAAAGAACTCTTAGCAATGGTTGGATTGTCAGGAAGGGAAGAGCATAGACCTCAGCGTCTCAGCGCTGGAGAGCAGCAACGGGTAGCAATTGCACGAGCGTTAGCAAATGACCCCGCTATAATTCTTGCTGATGAACCTACAGGAAACTTAGACAGCCAAAATAAGCAGGGAATCATAAAGCTGCTTGCAAACCTCAACCTCACGCAAGGCACCACAATAATCATGGTAACCCATGATAGTCAAGCTGCACGCAACACAGAACGAATGCTTCTGCTCAAAGACGGAAAAATAGTTAAAGAAATGCAAGGCCTGCATGCAAATAAAAAGAACCAGACATGCCCACACTGCGGAAGCCGCATACAAACCACTGACGATAAATGTCCCACATGCAAAAAACCCATCTACGCAAGCGATGACCTCTTCTCATCCTAAAATGCAAAGACAACAAACCTCCACAAAACTTTTTTAAATTTTTGAGGATTTTTATGGAAACTCCAACTATCCCAACTATTCCTTCATCTCCGCTGCCTCAAAAAACTAAGCGTTTTTCAGTCGTTATTATAGTGGTTCTTCTGGTCGTAGGCTTGGTTGCAGGAGGTTTAATCGGGTACGCGGTAACTTATTCAAATTTTAACGGGAAACTCAATAACATACAAGCTCAATTGCAAGATTATTCTCAAAATGCCACAACTTATCCAAACGCATCATTCGTATTAGGCAATAATGTTTCGCTTTCAAACCTATACCAACAAATTCAACCGTCAGTGGTTGTAATCACAGATCTCTTACCCGTAACAAGTTTCTTTGGTACTAGTTACGATGAACTGCAGGGCTCAGGATTCATAGCTTCGGTGGACAATCAATTGGTCATTGTCACCAACGACCACGTAGTGCAGGGTACAACTAATATAACTGTAAGCTTCGCAGATGGAGACAGCTACACCGCACAATTATTAGGTTCAGACCAACTAGCTGACCTTGCAGTTTTAACGATAACTCCCATGCCTAGCGGTTTAACACCTTTGACGCTTGTTAGCTCCAGCACTTTACAGGTTGGAGAACCCGTCGTCGCGGTAGGTTCACCTTACGGCTTATCGGGAACGCTAACCACAGGTGTAATCAGCGCGTTGGGAAGAGTAATAACTGAAACGACTGAAACCGGAGCTACAGGTCCAACAATCCCTGACATAATCCAGACAAGCACCGCCATAAACGCAGGCAACTCAGGCGGACCCCTACTCAATTATGCAGGCGAAGTCGTTGGCATAACGACAGCTGCTGTGAGTGATTCTCAGGGTTTAGGGTTTGCAATTCCATCAGATACCATAATGCGCGAACTCAGCTCACTGGTGACAACTGGTTCATACAATCAGCATCCCTCCATTGACGCCACACTAACAGACATGAACCTTCAGATTGCTCAAGCCATGGGAACCAGCGTTACCTATGGATCGCTCGTCGAAAGCGTTTCAACACAGAACGGCCTTAAAGGCGGCTCAACCCAAGTTACAACTTTAGGCTCAACCGTAACCATCGGCGGCGACATAATAATAGCCATCAACGGAACAAGAATAACCAACACTGACTCACTACTTACCTACCTAGAACAAAATATGCTACCAGGACAAACCTTTAATTTCACAGTCATACGTAACAACCAAACGCAAACAATTGCAGTCACAATCGGAAAACTCTCCTAAACCCCGATTTCCCCCAACGTCGTTATCTCCAATACCTTATAACTAATATCGCCATTCTTCAAGAAATTAGCCTTGCCGTCGCCGCGGCCATTCTAATAGATATTACCGTGGTCATCCTTTTCTTTGTGCCCTCGCTAGCGCGGGCCGTGAGCAGCTCTTCAGACTAAGGGACATACTCAATGAGCTAAAATGCAAACAGGTGATTACAGTTTCCCACGAAGCGGAATTGGAAAGCTTTGTAGATAAAATTTTTAGGATAACAAAGGTTAATGGTGAATCTACAATTTCGGCGGTTTAGAGGTTAAGGGATTCTGCCGTCAGCTTAACATTAACTGTTATTCAGTAGATGTAGTTCCAAAACTTCCTTGCAAATTAACCGGGTAACCACTGCCTAACTCTGCAATTGTTACATCGACGTGTTTCTTGAAAACTTTGGCTATACATGCGTGCTCAGGCGATAACTTAGAAAGTTTTCGCTTTTAAGCAGCCCACTTTGCCGTTTTCAAGATTTAAAAGGCTCCAGAATATTTCATGGGGACGTAAAATGACAAAACAAGCAGAACCAGAAAAAACCGTTACGTTGACCTTTGACGAATTTGAGAACGCGCTCTTAAAGGTGTCACGATGTCTAACCATTGAGCAAAAACGAGTTCAAGAAGAACTTGAGAAGGCGTTTACCCAATATGGGCGAGCGTTACTTTATGCGAAGCATAATCTGAATGAGCCGTCGGTTCAAGTCAGGAGAGAACTTGTAGACAACCCGAGTGCACAACTGAATCTCTTAAACTCAATTTCAAAGGCTATTCAACAAAGTATTTTCTATTCCATTGAAAAATATTCCACCTGACACCTGAGCTTTACTAAATAGCCTGAATGGATTTATGGGCTTCTCCGACACATTTTTTTGGTGAGTCGGGCTGAACTTAGACTTACTTTTCTTAAACCCGGCTCCCTTTGGAAACAATGAAGTACCTTGACTATTAAGTTGTGGTATTTCATACCAAAAAACCGTCTATAAAGTTGGGGTATTACCATATACTTTTCTTTTTCCATTTAGTTTACCAGACTGTAGTTAGGCTGATGCGACCATAAGTGCGTTTTGTAGACCAAAAGGCTCGCTCACTAAAAGAATGAAGTGGGAATTGTTCACTTTCACTAAACCCTCACCTGTTCTAAACCGTCGTTTCGGCATTGGACTTTTAACAGGTGTTTACACTGCTCCAGCGCGCTTTGACGATAAATAACTTTGGACTGGAGGTCTACAGACACAAGATTGTTAATTTTTCGAGGGTTTTCTGTTGACCTGTTGTACAGTTCCTTTTAAGCCAAATAAATGTTTGAAATTATTAGTTTTAAAGATCTATTTTACATATTGACATGTTCTTATGTTCGACAACTAGGGGTTCTCAGTGTGATTTGATATGCTTGTGTTATGTATGAGGGTTTATCTAATGGTTTATGCATTATTAAGACATGACAAATGTGTCTTAAAAAGACATATCGTACATATGTAGAACAAAACTACACAAACAGAAGGAACAAAAAATGATTAACAACCACCCCAAAGAAATCCAAACCAAACTCACCAAAGGCTTACTCGACATGATCATACTTCAATTTCTCGAACAGCAACCCATGCACGGCTACCAGGTAATCACCAACATCCGTAAAAGCTTTGGCGTCTACTTCGGTCCCAGCACAATCTACCCCCTCCTCAACACACTTGAAAAAAAAGGCTACGTCAAAAGCCAATGGAACATGCTCACCGAACGACCCAGAAAAGTTTATAGTCTTACACATGAAGGAAAAACTGTATTGAATTTCACCGAAGGATCACTGACTCTAATATGCAAAACCATGTCTTCTGAGAACAAAGTAAGAATAGAAGCGTCACCACTCCAAGCAAAAAGGTCCGAGTTCCCACCATTAGGAATTCATGCGAGATAAAAGCGACTAACGCGCGGTGAATTCCTGAAAAAGTTAAGGGTTGTGAGTATTTTCAAATGGGAAGGACTATGGCAAGCGCTACACAATCCCTCACCATCTTATAATTAAACAATACGTAACAAAAGATTTTTCCACAATTCGATACAAACTTCATAAGGGTAGAATAGCGCGCTGCTTATTATCTAAAAAAATATCAGGAAAGCGCGCGTTCTGACGCATTCATCAGAATTTTTAACGCTTTAACTTCGTCTCGCAATGCATTAACTTCACTTTCTAAAACAGTAGACTTTGCCTCAGCTGTTTTTTTGAGTTCGTCAATTTCAAGTAAAAGGCTTTTCTGTTCGGTTTTTAGATTTTTTATTTTTTCAATTGCGTTTTTGGGGGCGCTCATCTCTGCGGTTAAATCAACCTCTAATCCCTTATTATTTTCCTCTAAACTTGAAAGTGAAAAAGATCTATAATATCTCTCTTCATCTACTCGCCGCTGCAGGAAAACTCTAATATGTCTCAAGAATTCGGTTTTTTGAGATTTAGAAAGCATGCGCAGATCAACTATTGTTTTTTCCATGTTTACTTTACCCAAGTTTAAGAAATCTTATTTCTTAATAAATAGCTTATTTCAAAAGCAAACATATGTCCCAATTGGGTACGCGCGCGGTTTTGGGAATATTACGTGAACTGGCTCATAATTATTATATATTAATACTTGACATGTACTCAAGGTGAAACGGATGGTTGACGTATTCAAAAAAAGAAACAGACCTGAATCCAATAAAACAGAGCTATATTCAAATGAAGAAAAAATGACTCAAAGACCTATTAGCAACACGACAAACTCCTCGAAGAAATTTATCCTAATACATCAAATAACTTGAGTAATGGCAATGCACAAAGAAAACGAAAGCATCTACTTGTTTATAATAGAAGAAGAATACAAAAGAAACAAAACAAACCAAAATGCCCACGAGGACTTGTTAGGAAAAGCAGAGCTGTCAATCTTAACCGAACAAAATCATGCATCTGTTCTTCAAGAATTAGAAAAGATGCATCCAACCTGCGAAGTAATTCAAGAACCCAAACGGCGTCAAAGACCTAAAAGACACAAACAAACAGTTCCAACCCAAATTGCAGAACCGCCAAACACACCTGACGACTTGGACCTTTTGGAATCTTGTCCAAAAAATAAAAGCAGAAGAAAGAGAACTGCTCGAACAAAAACAAGACCCATTAACAACACACAACTCCTCTACAACAAACTCATCGAGGAAACTGAGAAAAAGAAGACAGCAATCAATAACTTGAAAACAGAAATCAACAGATGCAAAGAACTCACACAATCGCTCGAATCCTCGTCAACAATTAGCGTGTTGTAGAAAAGTTTCTTCATTGTTTGTATCGTCAAGCTTCTTTGACACTCAACTTTTTCGATTCAGTATTCACGACAAGCAACAACATTCTCCTTCTCGAGTAAACTCAAGCTATAATTAACGCCATAACTCTTGTAATAGCTAAGAAGTATATGCCTAAAAACTTGTAAATGGTGTCTATGTACCTGAGAATGACCCATGTTAAAGTTAACACGTGCTTGGCAAGGTGGGCGAGAAATAAAATAAAGAACACAAAGTTAGACATTTTGCAAATTAACAGATTTGTCGCAACATTCCGGACTCCACTAATTACAGAAACGCGCGCTAACCGCCACATTAACTGTGTAGTTGTGTTTTTATTATTTCTGCGTTTATTTTTGGGATTGTTATTCGTCCCTCTTTGTTCATTTTTGTGTATAGGTTTTCTTGGATTCCGCGTTCGAACAGTCGGACGGATACTGTTAGGAGTTGGGTGGGTTCTAATTTGAATTCCCATCTGATGAGGGTGGGGATTTGTATTCGGTTTCTTTTGCCTATGGCTGCTTTGAAGCGTACTGAACGCGTTAGGGCTTAACCCTTTTCCTGCCAAATACAACCGTTTTAAACCAGACTTAACCATTACTAACGGTTACTAACCATTTTTAACCGTAGCCTAACTTTGATTTAAGACTTGTTCCAAAAAAGCAACCCATTTCACTAAGAAAAAATTCCCGAGGCGAAAATAGTCGTTTAATTTTAAAGTTATTAGGCTATATTCTAAACGTCTCGTTTCTTGAGGAGGGCAAAATAAATAAAAAGTTTAGGTTGGTGCCTCTTTGAAGAGGTCCTCTGTTTCTTGCGTTTCTTTTTCCTTTTCTGGGGTTGCTTCTTGTTCGGGTTGTGGTTCTGTTTCTTTTTTGGCTTCTGATTTTGTTGAGAATAAGCTAAGGGCTAATACTATGAATGAGAGAACAGCGAAGGCTAGGAACGGTAGCATTGCTTGAAAGATGGTGTAATCAATGAAGCTCGCAGGAGCAGATGACGAATACAATAACCTATCTATCTTGAAATTTACGTATCCAGCTATCACCATAAAGGCTATAAATACTATGCCTGACGCGAGGGCAAATTTAGTTATGTTTCTCCAGTTAACCATTTGTTTCGCCAGTGCTCTGTTTTACATCTTCTTTACTTTTAAACTATTGCTATTTCAATTTAAAACTGTTCTATCTTAAAGACCGTTGCCTTCAAGTAGACTGAATTAGGCGTGGATGGGTTTGAGGATTTCAGAACGGAAGTCGATTGAGGTTAATTATGAATTTTATCTGTTGCATAAATTTAAATAATAAAACAATTTCCACACAAGGTTTCATTAAACGTTAAATATATTTATGCTTAAACAACTATTAAATAAACAGTTAATCACACGCTAAATAAAAGGTGAAAGATAAATGAGAAACTTCAAAGATGCGTCTTGGAAAGAAAACGTAACAAAGGTAATTCAAGCAAATACAGTGAACAAGAAATTAAATTCATTCGACTTCAATTCACAGACATTAACGGTATGTTAAAGAATTTGGCTGTAAGCTCAAAAAACATTGAGTCAATATTTGAAAACGGCCAATCTTTCGACGGATCCTCCATAACAGGCTACAGGCCTATTGAAGAATCAGACATGGTGCTGTACCCTGACCCAACAACCTTCGCGGTTCTGCCTTGGCGACCAAAAGAAAAATCATCTGCGCGGCTGATCTGCGACATTTACACTCCCCAAAACAAACGTTTCGAAGGAGACCCACGGTACGTTCTTGAACGAGTCAGTCGATAAAGCGTCCAAAGCAGGCTACACATTCATGTGTGCTCCAGAACTGGAATTTTTCATAGTGAAAGAAAGCGAAACTGGAGGTTTGCCGACGCCGATAGACATGGCGGGTTACTTTGATTTTCATCCTGGCGACTTAACGGACGATTTGAGACGTGAAATCGCTGACACTGCTGAAGCTTTCGGCATAGAAATAGAGATTTCTCATCATGAAGTTGCACTTGGGGCAAAACGAAATTGACTTCAAATATGACGAAGCCTTGAAAACGGCTGACCGAACTATTACTATGAAAATGTGCGGGAAAGTGGTTGGCGCAAGAAACGGCTACATAACCACGTATATGCCTAAACCCTTCTCAGGCATAAACGGTTCAGGAATGCACACTCACCAAAGCCTCTGGAACAAAAACGTGTCGCAAAACCTCTTTTACGCAGACGATGAGAAAAACGGTTTCCTCTCAGACTTAGCAAGAAACTTTATCGGCGGGCAACTGGCTCACGGACGCAAAATGTGCGCAATCCTAGACTCATGGCCAAACAGCTTCAAACGATTAGTCCCAGGCTACGAAGCACCAGTATATCTTGCTTGGGCACACAAAAACCGTTCCCCGCTTATCCGCGTACCAAACTTTGGCGGAAGAAAAAACGCTGCCCGATGCGAAATCCGCTGCCCAGACGGCGCAGGAAACCCATATCTGCAGTTTGCAGTGCTTCTCGCGACTGGTTTAGACGGCATCAAAAACAGGATTGACCCAGGCGACCCAGTGGAATTAAACGTTTACCAAATGACCTATGAAGAACGCAAAGAACGAAACATCGTTTCCCTGCCAGAATCCCTGCAAGAAGCCCTAGACGAGCTGGAAACCAGCGATTTAATGCGTGAAACACTAGGCGAAACCGCATTCGACAAACTTCCTGAGTGAAAAACGCAGAGAATGGGACCTCTACCGCACACAAGTCACCGAGTGGGAAGTCAACCGCTACATCAAACGACTCTAAGCCAAAACGGCTTATTTTTCTTTCTTTTAATTGTTTTTGTTGTGTCAATGTTGTAGTCACAATTTCTTATTTTTAGGTCTAAGTAACTGTGTGACTAGAGGTGATTCATTTATGGAAATGAACCAGAAAGCGGACCCTTTGGTGTCGGCTAAAAACGTTTACAAGTTCATAAATGAAAATGACCGAATGCGCGTTCTCAAAGTAACTTTCAAACCTGGCGATACAGCTAAAATGCATCATCATCCTCAACACATGGTTTATGTTTTGAAAGGTGGAAAACTAAAACTTATCTCAGAAGGCAAAACCCAAGAGATGGATTTGAAGGAAGGCTCCGCTGTTTTCTTAGATGCCCAGAACCATGAAGCAACAAACATTGGCGACACAGTGATTGATTTGTTAGTTGTAGAATTGAAATAATAGCTACTATTGTGCTTGCTTTCAACTCTTATTTTTGTTATTTTTTAGTCCTTGATTTTTTCAGTCAACTCTTTAATTGGACGGTTGTTTGTTCCCGTTTAGCTAAATTCTTTAGCATCACAGCACCCTCTTTCAATTCTCGCTCGCCAACGATCACGGCGTAATCAACTTTGCGTTTGTCCGCATCCTCCAAAGCCTTACCCATCTTGCGTCCCATAATCTCAAACTCAACAATAACTCCTGAAGTTCTGAGCATCTGCAGCAATTTTTAATGCTTCAACTTTCAAGGCATCATTTACTGCCAGAACAAGAACCCTTTTCTCAACCTTACCTCCTAACGTTGCTTTTTGAGTTTGCAAAGCAAGCGCAACCCTGTCAATTCCATGTGCACACCCAACCGCTGGCGTGGGTTCGCCGCCGAACAATTCAATAAGCCTATCGTATCTGCCTCCGCCGCCCAAAGCAATGTCCAACTCGGGAATGTAGATTTCAAAAATCATGCCAGTGTAATACTCTAAGCCTCGTGCGAACGCAGGCTCCACAACTTGAACTGGGCACCCGCTCTCTACAATGAGCTTAAGGATTTCGCCGAGGTTTTCTGCTGCCGCCTTAGCTTTCTCGCAACCAGCCACATAAGCTTTGATTTTTTCAACCGTTTCAAAACAGTCGTTGCTTTTCAGATTCAGTAATCCTTCCAGCATGCTGCGGCACTTATCTGTTGGCGCCAGCTTGAAAGCTTCCTCATACTCTTTCTTGTCCATGCGCTGCAAAATGGCGTTCTGAGTTTTTTCATCCACGCCTTCTTGGCTGAGAATGCCCCGTATGACGCCTATATGCCCGATTTTGAATGCGTAACCCTGCAAACCCAACGCTTTCATCAAACTGTTAGTTAGCAAAACAATTTCGGCGTCTGCCTCTGGCTTGGCTGAACCCATGAGTTCAAAGTTTGACTGCCAAAACTCCCGTAACGCCCCCGCTGTGGCTCATCATAACGGTAAACACTGCCCACAGAGAAAAGCCTAAGAGGTTTAGGCTCGTTTTTCAGCGCTGTCGTGGCTAAGCGTGCGATTGAGGCAGTGAATTCTGGGCGTAACGCCACTTGGCGCTCGCCGAGGTCTTTGAAGATGAACATGCGTTGGCGAATTTCCTCACCCGACTTCGCGCTTAAAAGCTCAAGCGGTTCAACTACTGGCGTTATGACTTCTTTGTAACCATAAAGCGCCGCTGTTTCTCGGGCTTTAGCGATGATGTATGTGAAGGTTTGTGCTTCTTCACCGAGTAAATCTCTCATTCCACGGACAGTTTGGAAAGTGGGCATAACGTTTTCTCCTTACCTGTAAACTTGCAGTGAAAATGTGCAATTGTTTGTATTTAGCTCTTGGCTTTCGAGTAGGGCACAAGCATCAATCGTGGCTTTCTGTGAAAGAAAAAGACATAAAATAGTGTGTAAGTTCGTTAAGGCTGCCTTATACCCAGGGCGTCCTTTGTTTCTTTAACTGTTTGTTCAAATTCGCTGTGTTCCATTGACTCTTTTATTTCATTTACCATGTGGTAGCTTCCCTGTTCAACTATGTTTTCTAAGAAGCTGAGGTCCGCAGCATCTGGCGTCAGTTCCCATTTATACTGGCGCACATCGCATACAGCGCAATATTCAAAATCGAATTCAAAAGGTTCAGAAATTTTGCTTTCATCAAAGGCGGGTTTAAACTCAGTTCCTTTGTTCTCACCCACATCACTTAAAACTACGTGGGTTGACCGCATAACGTGTTCTCTGCATTCAATTTCAGCCAAAAGATTCTCTAAATTATCAATCTCTTTACCTGAAGGCGTTTGATCTGAATACTCGACTAGGGCTTTCCTTAAAGCATGTTTAGACGCTACTGATAAATCATCAAACGCCCATTCAGTATCATAAAAAAACTCTCTGTTCTCCGGATATTTATCCAACAACAAATCCCTAATCTCAGAGGGCACACTGCAGCTTTCCAGCGCATTTCTAATAGTTTTAACTTCACTAAAATCCAGAAAGTTGTCTTCTTTTTCAACGTTGCTCATTCGTTTATTCCTCAATTAAACGGTTGTTATGCAGATTAAAAAATTTTCCTAAACTTGAATTTTGCAATCGCGATAACGGGTGGGGTTAATTTTGAAAAGGGGCTCCATGATTTTTCGTTTACTTCTTTTAATCTGCGCTTTTTGATTGCCTCAGCCAAAAGAACCCCAGTTTGAAAGTTCAGGCGAACCACAAAGAGATCCAGATAAGTTGCCTGTGAAGTTAATTAAGGCGGGCAATGGGGCTTCGTATCTTGTGCGAGCCTTGTCTTGACTGCCTTAATACCATAACTGCAGAGGATACAGATACCGCAATCATTAACGTCAGAATTGCCAATATCCAAGGAAACTCTGGAACCGTAGGGGTCGACGTAGATTTTGGAGTTGGTGAAGGCGAAGATACAATTTGGAAAACCGTAGTTGCAAAACTATGGGAACCATCATGCGTATTGGCGTAGACCGTTACTGTATGGTTTCCATCAGGGATTTCGGTAAAGTTCACAGTTATTGAAGCATTAAGCGCGTCAACATAGTTTGGCTGAACGCCCAAAACTTGGTGAATCCCCTCAATCCAATTTGCCTCATAATAAACACTGTCAATCACCCAAAAATACGAAGCTACGTTTACATTTAATGAAAAGTTACCTGTTTGCAATACAGTTTGATTTTCAGGAGATACTATTTCACAGATTGGAGGTATATCTGCCTCGCGGATGGCTGGTGGCTGTATAACAGTCAAATTTGTATTCCAAGGAGTAAAAGAAACAGTTGGTTCTGGAATTGTTGGAGTTGAAACAGGTGAAGAAGTGGGTGTTGGAGTAAAGGTAGGTAAGGCGGTAGGTGTTAGAGCTAAAGCTGTGTTTGGACGTTTTAGTTCGGTAGGTAAATCAACAGCAAAAAAAGCTACGCTAATCAAGACGGCCATAATTAAGGCTTTTATTCTTCTATCCAACATCCTCACCAGCATTAAAGTAAGCAAAAGGTCATTTTTAACTCTCCCCTAAGAACAATCTGTTCCGCTAAAAGAACAGCAAGTTTCTTGACCAACCATCGTTGAGCGAACAAAAGCGGGAAGTTATGCTGGAGATATATTCAGATGCGGTTAACGCCGTTATGGCAGTTAAAAGCTTCCAAGCGGCTGTTGTGGATCCCAACATCAAATTTTCTACCTGGCTATTTGTCAACTCAGGCAATCCCAACACTTGCAAAAAATGCGACAATTACAGCGGCGACGAATATGAGCTTGAGGACCCTGACGATTTACTGGATATCTTCCCATACGGGACCTTTGTTGCAGAGGACACTTTCGCCTGTAACGTTCACCCGAATTGTCTGTGCTATTGTGTTGAGCAGTCGGATTATAGGAAAACTTGATCTCAATGATGCTGTCCGCTTGCTAGGCTTTAACGCAGAGTTATGAAAGCGTAGCTTCAGTATAGTACAATGCTTGTGGCGTTGAAACGCAAATCGCCATAATTGATTCTGAAGCGTAGTTCGAGCCGGGTACTATGAGGTTAGCTTGGAGGATATCGCCGCTTTTTAGGTCATAATTAAGAGACGTTGCCGCATTAACGATAGTACCATTTAAGTAAATGGTTAAGCCTGCGACGTTTTCTTGGCTTACTTGGTTAACAAGAAACTTATCTAATTGGGTAGGGACAGCCGCTGTATTCGTAATTGATAATGAGACATTGTAAAATCCGTTATTTTCTGAAATACCCTGCATATTTAGGCTTAAACTTTCAGGTGGCATTCTAATGCTAATTGGCGGATTTGTTATAGCTGAAATTTGTGGGGTTAATACTATGAACAATAGGCAGGCTACTCCAAGTGCTATAATACATATTGAAATGATATTCGTCGCTGTAGACTTTTTCACCATTAAGCGCCTGCTACTTCATAAGATAATTTCCTTAAGATTATGATATGTACGTCTTAGCGGTCTCAGACACTCGGAAAAAATCCCGTATAAAACATAGAATTTAGCTGGAGAACTGCTCTTTGGAATTGATTTATGATGTCGATGTAAAAGCCAGCCTTGATGACCTAAGGAAAACAGGCATGGAAAGGTACGCGATTGATTTTTCAGTTAACAAAAACCGCTGGCAAGTACCCGACACGAACATCGACTATTTTGCTTCTATGCTACAGGAGACGCAGATTCGGGTTAATCGCCGAGAAAAAGTTGAGACCATTAAAGGTGATAATAATATTTCTTTACGGTTTGTATGCTTCTGCTTCTATGCGCATCATGCTTACATGAACTGTGCTATCAGCGTCTGGAGAGTGATTATTTAGATAGCGGTTAACGATTTGTTCAACGAATTTTGGTTTAAGTTCAGTTGGAAGTTTGTCTGTGAAGGGCAGCCATGTGTTTCGTATCCACCCAGCTAAGCCTTCTGCGCCGTTAAACTTCATGTCTTTTGGAAAAAGCTCCACCTGCTCAGGCTCCAAACCCGCCTGCTTCAGGAAACTCTTGTACTCTTCTGGGTCGTAGAAGCCGTAGGGAAACGCCATTTTATGGAAATACCCTGTCCAAGGCTCCATATCCACAAGCTCGTAAATGATGTCGAGAATGTCTTTGGCGTTGCCTTTGCCCGCCATCTGAAACAGCAGCCTGCCGCCTGGCTTTAAGCTCCTCTGTACGCCCTCGAGCACGGCTTTTTGGTCCACAATCCAATGCAATGCAGCATTAGAAAACACTACGTCAAATTGCGATTGAAAAGCCAGTTTCCTTGCATCCATCACCTGAAAAGTCAGGTTCGGGTAATCTTTTTGCGGGAAAGAGTTTTGTGCCAGGTTTATCATTTTTTCTGAGCTGTCAACGCCAACTGCCCAGCCCTCGGGTAGGCTCCGTGCGAGCTCAGCCGTGATTTTGCCGTCGCCGCAGCCGATGTCGAGTAGCGCTTCGTTTCCTTTGAGTTTTAGTTTGGGAAAAAGTTCTCTTGCCCATTGCTGCTGGTTTGCGCTGTTTTTGGCGTAGTCCTGTGCATTCCAGTTGTAAGGGGAGTTTGCCATGTTTTCACTGGCTATTTGAATGTTAGTTGTGAGACGGAGTAGTAGACTATTTCGCCTCGGCGGTTCATGACTGCTAGGGTTAGTTCTTTCTTTTGGTTTTGGCACTGCTGCATGGCTTCGGCTAATTCATCTATGCCGAGCGGTTTGCCCTCTTGCGTGCTCATTACCAGATAGGGCGCGGTGTCTTTGCCGTATTCGCCTCGTTCGTACATGCGAAAATCTGTTCCAGCGCCAAACCCTTCCCGCGCCACGTAACCGCGGCTTCTCAGGTCACGGTAGACAAGGTAGCTGACCCAGCCGTTCTCGTTTTTGGCTTCGTAGCAGTGCAGGAGCATTTGGAAATCCGCCACTTTGCCGCTTTCATCTTTGACTTCAAGCATCCCCTTATCCACAAGATACAATGCTTCAAAAAAGGTAAGCGTGAAAACCTTGTCCTCTAATGTGCCATACCCCCGCGAAGTAAGCGCGTCTATGCTGCTCTGCTCAGCGACCACAACGCCTTTTTTTGCAAAGGCGCCGTTTGTTCTAAATTCCGGGGGCTGCACCTTTTTGTTTTCGCTCATTTTGCTCTTTTCCTTCATTCTTGAACTTGCTAAAATCTTTACTGTAGTAAACTTGGGTTTCGCATATGATTGCTGACACGTATTTTAACGGGGTGATGTCGAAGGCTGGGTTCATGACGTTGACGCCTTCGGGAGCAATTTGCTGGAAACAGATCTGCGTGACTTCTTCTGGTCTGCGTTCCTCAATAATTACATCTGACGCTTTATGCTGCAGGTCGAAGGTGGATTTTGGCGCCGCCACATAAAACGGTATGCCATGCTCATGCGCAAGAATCGCCACCGAGTAAGTTCCAATCTTGTTAACCACGGCGTCTTGGACGATGCGGTCGGCGCCCACAATAACCTTGTTAACGAGGCCTTTGCTCATAACGTAACCCGCCATATTATCCGTAATCAAAGTAACAGGAATGCCATCGCGCTTCAGCTCATAAACCGTAAGCCTCGCACCCTGCAGCAAAGGACGGGTTTCGTCGGCGATAACCTTGATTTTTTTGCCCTCTTCCCAAGCCGCCCGAATAACACCCAAAGCGGTGCCGTACTCGACTGTTGCCAACTCACCCGCGTTACAATGGGTCAAAATAGTGTCGCCGTCCTCAATGAGCACTGCTCCGTTTTTGCCAATTGCACGGTTCTGCCTCGCATCTTCATCCGCAATTTTCTGCGCCTCCTCAATCACCGCTGCCTTTAGTTCTTCAACATTTCCTGAAAAGCCCCTTGCGACGTTTAAGACACGGTCTACGCCCCAAAACAGGTTTACGGCAGTTGGACGTTGATGTTTAATAATTGCGCCCGCGTTCTCCAGTTCAATTAACAATTTTTCTTTACTCTGCGCTTTTGAGTGGCAAACTGCTAACGCAACTCCGAATCCTGCAGCTGCACCCAACAACGGGGCGCCCCTGACGCGCAGGGTTTTTATGGCTTCAGCCATCTGCTCAACAGTTTTGATCTCTAAAGTGACTTCTTGAAGGGGGAGTTTGGTTTGGTCAATTGTAATGACCGTTCCATCGCGCCACTGTATCATTCGCATTTTCCATGAACCTCGAACTGATTGTATTAATGCTTAGTTGAAAGCCGTTCTGTTTAAGATTTCGGAAAAAACCTTCAATTAAATCTCGTAAGATTAACAAAATATTTGGCTTGGCAAAATTCAAAGATCCAAAAAACCTAAGTCAATGCCTATAATTTTTGTTTTTTTATCTGTGCGAATTTTAAATAAAATATTGATTCATTTAAAATAAAAAGAGCACATGCGTCAACATAATTGACAAATATTTAGCGTAAGTGATAAATATTAACGAAAACCATACGAGTGGTAAATGGAAACACAACGCATGTTCGACAGACTGAAGCTTGAGCTAACAGGCGACCAAGAAGGCAAATACAGAGAATTTCATCTTCGCAAAGACATAAAGCAAGCCAGAATAGCAATACTACTTTTTGCGGTTCCTTTAATCGGTTTTGCCTTTAATGATTACCAGTTTTTCGGATTATCCCAAGAATTCTACGGTCTCGTTGCGCTTAGATTGGGTGTGTTATTGTACACTGTTTTTGTGTTGTTTCGAATAGGGAAGGAGACGAGTTATAGGAAGTACGACCGATCCATTACCGCATTCACTCTGATTGTTTTGATTTGTAGCGGAATCATAAATGCGACAAGACCGCAGAACTTTATTGCGCAGGTCATAATCACCATTATTGCTTTATTTGTGATATGCATGGTTGCTCCTAATCGGTTTGTTAACCAAATTGTCTTGTCATCAATCGCGGCGGTAGGTGAGGCAGCAATTGTAATATGGGTTCTGCAGCCTTCTTCCATAACCTACGTTTTCACGATATTTCTCGGTTTAATTCTAGCGTACGTTATTGCCCTATCAGGCTCATGGCAACTACACGTCTACCGCCGAAAAAGCTTCCAAGACCTAACAAAAAACATTGAACTCAAAAACGAACTCAAAAAGCATTCAGAAAACCTGGAGAAGCTGGTCGAGGAAAAAACCGTGGAACTGCGAAAATCAGAGAGGATGGCTACCATTGGGCAATTAGCCGGGATGGTGGGGCATGATTTGAGAAATCCTCTCACAAGCATAGCTGGCGCAGTCTATTACCTAAAGAAGAAAGCTGGTCCAAAATTAAATGAAAAAGAGAAGGAGATGATAGCTACAATCGAGAGATCAGTGGATAATTCTAACAAAATAATAAGCGAACTTCTTGACTACTCTAGGGAAATAAATCTGAATCGAAGCGAAACAGATCCACAGTCACTTTTGGAGGAGACCTTGACTTCACTCGAAGTTCCAGAAAAAATCACTCTCGTGAACAACACAGAAAAAGAACCAACTTTCGCAGTAGATAAAGACAAGATGCAAAGGGTTTTTGTTAATTTGATCAGAAACGCGTTTGACGCCATGCCTAACGGCGGAACATTGACAATCAGAAGTGAAAGAGTTGAAAACAAGGTTGCTTTTAGTTTCGCAGATACGGGCGAGGGAATGAGCGAAGATACTTTGCAGAAGCTTTGGACACCGCTTTTCACAACCAAAAGCGGAGGAATGGGTTTAGGGCTGCCAATATGCAAACGCTTCGTAGAAGCCCATAACGGAACCATTGCCGTCAGCAGCATACCAAACCAAGGATGCACATTCGTTGTGAATTTGCCTATCCAAAACTGAAATCGGCTGAATATAGTCAAGTTTCTAACTAAATGCTAGCGCCGTTCTCCCCAAAAATAAAAAAAGCGGGAAAATCAATCCTTGCTTCGTTGAATTAGGTCAATTAGGTTACCATAGAGGTCTTCGAAAACAACTTCAACGCCATAAGGCTGCTCTGCCGGTTCTCCGTAGAATTTTATTCCTTTAGCCTTCATTTCATTGTAGTCTCTTTGGCAGTTATCGGTTTCCAAAGTTAGAAACACATGGTCTCCCGCCTGCTTTCCCACCGCTTTAAGCTTGTCTTCGCTGTCTGCCTTCACAAAAGTTAACTCAAGGTCCGGCTGGTCTTGTGGCGAAACAGTAACCCACCGCATATTTTCTCCAAAATAAGTGTCCTGTCGCTTTTGGAATCCAAGCTTTTCAATATAAAACTTGGCTGCTTGGTCTTGATCTTTGACGAGGAGGGTGATATGGTCTATCTTCATTTAAGTCCGCTCACTAAGGAGTAATTGGTAACTGAAAAGAAAAATGTTATCCCAAGCTTGCATTTAGGTGGAGCGGTCAAAGGGTGATTTTAGGGCTGTGACAACTTCCACCGGGGAGTCTTCGCCTGATTTTAGCCGTTTCTTCCATTCCTCTCCCACAGAGATAAGCGAGAAGATGCCTGAAACTTCAGCCTTTGATTTCTTGACGAGGGTTACGAGCGCTTCTTGTGTTTCTCCGCTTTTAATCATATCGTCAACGATCAGTACGCTGTCGCGTTTTTTGATTGCTTCTTTTGGAATGTAGAGCGTCACGGTTACGCCTGAATCTCTCCCTAAAATGTACGTTTCGTCCAGGAAGGCTTTAACGCCGACTTCCTTGTTGCGCTTTGCAACGATAAGGTTCACGCCTAACGCGTTGGCAACCATGGTGGCTAAGGGAATGCCGTCAACGGCTGCTGTTAAAACTTTTGTTACTCGTTTTCCGGCAAAATTTGCAAGTGCATGGTTTGCCGCTTGCTGCAAAATGTTGTAGTCGCCGACAATTTCTGTGTTATCGAAGTAACCTGCGTCGTCAAATTTTATTCTGCTGCGCAATTCGGCTTCTAAACCAACAATCTTGTTTAGAACTCGCCACAATTGCTTGGCTCTTGTTGTGTTCGGCAGCACGTGGCCTTTTGCGTAGCGGCTCAGCACGGTGACTGGTAAATCGGTTTTTGAGGCTAATTCGCGGTAAGTGATGTTGCGCTTGTATTTCGCTGTTCTCAACAGTTCGATTGTCATTAAGCGAAGTTTCAAATCTTCTGCATGAGTGCTCAATTTTACCATGTCCCCTTTTTCACATTTATAAGTCAAATATAAGCTATTTATTTAATATTGTATCTTGCCAATTTATGCTTTTCTGTTTAAAATAATCAAGGCTCATCAAAGTTGTAGCAAGACTCAATCGTTCACTGTTTTACATTAAACTTTTTAAACAGTAAAGGAACTCGTATATCAAAAGGGGGTATATGACGCAGAGACTTAGCCAATTATTCTTAATAGCGCTTTTCGGCTCAATAATATTTGTCGTCAACATGTTTCTGCCAGCCCCCTTAAACTATGTCCTAATAATCGTTGAAGCAGTTCTTCTCGCCCTCAGCAGCTTATTCATCAAAAAGTTAGGCGCCACCTACGTAGGAGCAGTTGGCGGACTCTTGACAGCATTGGGAAGCCCCGCTTTGGGACCATTCACCTTCCTCTTCACGTTTCTCTTCGGCGTTTTAGTCGACGCGTTCTTGTTTATTTTCAGAATCAAAGGATCCCACGAAGGCGTAAACCGCAATAGGCTAATGGCTGCGATGGCGTTTAGCACAATGCTAATTGGCTTAATCAGCTATTCCGCATTTGCTTTTTTTCCACAGTTTATTCCCTTTGCGAAAGAGTTTTCCGTCGGCTTATTTATCCAAAGAAGCACCATGCTTGATGCGCTGGTATTGTTCATGGGTCCAGTCACAGGTGTAACGGCTGGTTATGCCGCATCTTACTTGTGGAATAAATACCTGCGACACATCTGCCTCTAAAATCGAAGCTGCTTGATTTTTTCATCAACTAATTTTGCAATCATCAAATTGGAAATAAAAACGCATTTGACACCCATTAATTCAGCAAGTTCGGCTGGCTTTTGGTCCTGAGTTACAAGGATTAAATCGTGTTTGCCCGCGTACTCCACGATTTCCCGGTCTTTAGCGCTTTTCAACCCGGCTTCCTGAGCAGTCAATACTTCATAACCTAAAGTTTCAAAGTACTCCTTTAAACCAGCATACATCTCGTCAAGCAGAATCTTCATGAATTCACTTTCCACTTTTGCAGTTAAATTATTTGAGCTTTACCTTGGCTGAAGCCATTTAATCTATAAGCAGCAGCGCGAAAGATTCGGGATTTTTGGAAAAGGGAAAATTAACTTGGATTCCAGCGTTGCTTGCGGTTTTTCTTACATTTACTCCAACTGCATCCTCGGACCATCGCGCCAAGTTTGGATGAGCGCAAATCCGTGTTTCAGTGTTGCATTTTTCGCACAGTTGGCATGTTCCTGAAACGAACGCCACGGCTAGGCTATAGCCTTTGTTCATTGCTGCTTTTTCCAAATCAACCACGCTTTGGAGCATTTTCTTTTTGTCGTCTTTCCATTCTGCCCAAAACTTCGTCGCTTTCTCTTTTACTTCTTTTGGAACCGTGGGGTCGGTTTCAGCTACCGTAAGCTGCTTATACACTTCGGGGTCAGCTTGGGCTTTGGACTTGAACTTCATGAACATTGCATAATTATATTCGCTTACGATTTTTCTAAATTCTTCAGCTGAGGGTGTGTAAGGTGGGCAAGCCAATGTTTTGCCGTAGTTGTTGCAGCCGATTTTGCACTTGAGCACCACCCGGTCTTCAACCACGACTTTTTCTGCAGGGATGATTTTGGCGTCGGCAGCACCCTTATCCAACGCTAACTTTACGAGAAACTGGTATTTTTCAGCGCCATTTTGCAGTGTCATTTTTTTCACTACTCCTCTGCGTGACGGCTTCTTTTGATATAAATATTTAGGGGAACTGTTGAGAAACCTTTGCTACAGAATCGTTAGCAGTTAAGCAGTTAATTGAATAGTTGGCGTTTTTACATGCTTGCAAGCGCAAGGATAATATAGAGATTCATTAAATCATGTCTTTGAACTGAAGGTGCGGTAGCCATCAAAAGCAAAATTAGCAGCGTCGGGTACGTCAACAAAATTCAGGAAAATATTTTAAGCATCAAACGAAAAGAGCTCTCACCGTTATTTGATGAACTTAAAGCGGCTGACTGCGTAATCTGCGGAGGATCAGGCAGATCTCTGTACTCTTTGAATGCTGCACTAAGCCAAATTGCGTTGAGCCAAGCTGGCTGGAGAAACAAGGTTGTTTTAACTCCAGATGACCCAGGTTTTCCAGGCAAAAGCATGTATGATGCAGCAGCTGACCTTGCCAGGCGTTACAAGAAAACCCTGCTTTTGATAAATTCCGGCAGCGGCTACTCCGATGACCCGCTAGTGATGGCTCAAGACCTAGCCAAATATATTGAAGAAAAAAAATCAAACAAGTTCACCATGGGCCTTTTTACTTCCGCTGTTGAATCACCTCTAGGGGAAATAGTCGGTAAATACGGTAATGTTGTTGAACTTAAGGGACGCGGCAAATCTAAGCCAGGCACTGAATACAGCGAAACTGGCATGATGGGCGACATATTCGAGTTAGGAACCCTTGAACTTCTGAACAGCATGGTTGAAGCTGTATTCCGTAACCTTGAAGTTGATGATGTGTTTTCGCTTTGCGTTGAAGAATTCGAGAAAATCGGCGAAATGATCGACTCCAACGTTAACTCTGAAACCTACACACAACTCGTCAACTTACTTGAAAAACGCACAAACGTGTTTCTGGGCGGAAAAGGCACCGCAAACGAAATCGCCAAAATGACGGGTGTGAGACTTTTCCACATCAAAAGTTTTCTGGGCGACAACGTCTACATAACACGAGGCGTTAACACTCCACATCCAAGAGCAGGCGACCTCGAAATCCTCCTCTCATACTCAGGCGAAACAAGACCCGTCATCATCTGGGCTGACGTAATCAAAAAATTCGCTGGAACCGTATTTGCAATAACAACCTCACCAGACTCAACTCTGGCAAAGAAAGCAGACTTAAAAATCATCCTTCCAGAAGAAGCTAAGCCAATGACGCCAAGACGCTTCTACACAAGAGCTGCCTACGTGCTAAGCCCAATTCCAGTAAAACTCGCTGAGCGACTGGGTCAAAGAGGACTTAACCTGCCTGAATACATAATCAGCTGGTACCACTCCGTAACACAATAAACACGTGTTCACGGGTGCCCTGTTTTTTGAAGCATAACAATCCTCGCGTCCATGGAACCTTCAACAGAGAGGAGTGGTATCGGCAGCACTGGGCCTCTTTTGAATTTGGACCTGGAGAAATATTTGTCGATGGCTTCTTCGGTTATAGCATTGAATTGGTCATGGGGTGATTCCCCGCTCGCCCCTCTTATCAGGGCGTGTCCCCCATTTTTCAATACCCGAAAAAGCTCTGAAGCATAGTGAGGTCTGTCATGGTCTTCTATGAGATGAAATAGACCGCGGTCGGTTATGAAATCGATAGACGCGTCGACTATGGGGAGCTCCAAGACGTTTCCCCTGAACCAATCCACTTCAACATGGGCTTTTTTCGCTCTTTTTTCTGCGATTGTAAGAGCGGCGGAACTGATATCGACGCCTATGACTCTAAATCCTTGTTGCGCCATGAAAATAGAGTCGGTTCCGCCGCCTGAGCCAACGTCGAGAACTCTCGCATTTCTCTGAGGTACGCCTGCGGCTGCAAGAGCTATAAGCTCGGGAGAGGGGTAATTGAACTCCCAGTGCTTGTATTCCCCGCTTTCATAAGCACTTTCCCAATAATCATTAGTCACGGTTCATCCCAGGTAAGGTGCGATTCCTTTTGTGCGGTAAAAGATGTTAAAGATGCCCTCTTCAAAACTTGCCATTTGGATTTTTCCATTCTTCACGCGGGGGTATTACTTGGATAGTGTCCCAGTGTTCAGCAATTTTCCCATTTTGGATTCGATATAAGTCATAATACGATGATAGCTTGTCACCGAAGTTGCCCTCCGAAACCACGAGTACGAAGTTTCCTTCTCCCAAAATTTTATGAACCTTGGTGTACTTCACAGCCAACCCCTGTGTAGCCAAAGCCTGCAATCCAGCTACCAGTCCTGAAAGATCATCAGCAACCAGAGGATTATGTTGTATATAGTTGTCTCCATCAAAATAGCCTGCGAACTTCTCTTTGCGGCCATTAAGCAGGTCCTCCATATAAGTTCGCATAAGCTCTTTATTCGCTTCTGTCTTGTCAAGCCCCCAAGCAAATGTAGGTCCATCTATCATAGTGTGCCCGCTCGGGTTTGATTTCTCAGCTTTAGGCTGAAAGTTATCCCAGTGTTCCACAATCTTTCCATCTTCAAATCGGTAGATATCAAAACCAATCAAAGAAACGTTTGGGACGTTGAACTCTGAGTGCAAAAATACGAAATTACCATCCTGAAAGGCGCGTACTGGATTGACTTTAAACGAGATCTTCTGATTAATTGCCCTACGCTCGATTAATCCTTGAATACCGTCTTTCAATGTAAGATTGTGCTGAACAAATTTATCTGAGTTTATGTAAGAAAGCGGTCCGTTATCCCCTGTCTCACCACTTTTAAATAATTCCAACGCCTGTTGCTTATAATTTTCCATAAAAATTACCATATTTCAACTAGTATTGGTGATTCTTATTGCTTTCCATCACACCCTATTGCAAAGTTTCTACTTTCAATTTTGCTTGAGAAATTCCGTTGCTAAATTGATCCCCTATCCCGCGTCAACTGTTGCTTACAACAAAGACATAGATTCTCAAAAAATCAGCAGATTTTGTCAGATTTTAGCCAAAAAGGTTTGCCTTCAAGAAAATCTGTTAAGAACTCGGCAAAATCGCTGTTCTCAAGGTACAATTCAGAAATTTCATCGTTAACTAGAATTTTGTGGTTTTTTAGGATTGATTTTGCAATGAGTTCTGCGACGCCTGCAGTTTTGCCTCCATCTGCCAGCTGCTCTTTTAAGAGTGCAACTGCATCGGTCGTTTTGCGGTTTACTTCAATTATCCAGCGTCCATCCGCAATGTAGGGTCCAGAAATAACGTTCTCGTTACAAGCATATTTAGCTAAGAAACGTTCGCACTCTGCTTCTCGCTCCAGCGGTGGGCCGAGATGCTTTTTGATGTTTGGCAAAACGTGCTTTTCAAGCTCAAATATGTATATGCTGATGGTTGTTTCGTTGCTCCAAACCGTGTCTTTTAGGATTTTGTAATTGTTTAACTCTATTAATCTGTGGAGTGAGCGTTTTGTTCTGTATAGTTGTCCCCATAAGACGTCGGGAACAGCGCCTACTTGGTCTAAAGCCAGAAATACAGTTGATGAGCCGCGGCTGGCAAGCTGGCTTTTTAAGGTGGCAACGGGTAGCGCTTGAGTTTTTGGAGGATAAAAGAATGATTCATCGGACTTTTTCTGGAAAGCTCTAGCTGCGCCAACAAAACTGTAAAGCTTCTCTGGTTGCACGGCTGAAGCCACGTTTCTTCCTTTGTCAACGGGGTCAATGATCACTAATGGTTCTGGGAAGAGTAGGGAAAGCTCGTTTTGTCTGTTTTCGTAATAGTTTTCGATGTCTATTATTACTCGTCTGTTGTATCGTGCGAAGGCTTGTATTGTTTCAGCGAACGAGCGGTATTTCATTATCAATAGTTCGCAGAGGTAGCCGCTGAATCCGCCGACTTTTATTTCCGCACCATAAACGCTTGTGCCCTGCATGAACCTTTTAAGAAGCCTAACTTCCCCACGCAGCTCCGTGGTTAAGTGTTTTTTGATGTAGTCTGTGTGGTAGGGTGTTCTGTCAGTTGCGCTCTGCCATTCGCCAGGTTTGGCATTATAGCAAGGGACAATGTCCACTCGGTAACCGTCAACGATTATTTGTAGGTAAGGGTGCTCAGCGAAACGTTCAATCTGCTCGTAATCGCCAGCCGCTTTTTTAGCAACCTTTAAGCCGATGTCCCCAAGGTCTTTTCGCGGAATCGATGTTGGCAGCCGCATGAAAATGTCAATGTCCGGGTTTTCCCGAAGCCACGTGTCTTTGGCAACTGAACCTTCAACACGCACAATTGCGCCAACCCCTTCCTGCTTGCAAGCCAAAGCTACCTTCTGCTCAATCTCGCCGGTGATAGCATAAACTTTTGCTCGGTCCTCTTTTGTGGGAGTAATTTTCTGGAGAACCTGCTCTGTTATTTCCTGCATGGCTTCATTTTTGCTCCATTGGCGGGCAGACTTCTCTGAGCGTTGTGTAAGTTGGACCTTTAGGTGATAATTGGCTTCTTTTCAGCCTAAGGCAGTCGGCTTTGATTATGCCAAATTCGTAATCAGCTTTCTTCGTTACAAACTCAGCTAGGCGCTCTTTGTCTCTGCCTGATCTTACCCGCGCAATGGTCAAGTGCGGGCTAAACCCATAAGCATCCGCCGCAAACCCCAAGGCGCGAATCTGTGGTTCAAGCTGAGTGAAAATGCTTTTGAGTTGCTCGACGCCATCAGTCATCCCCGCCCAAACAACTCGGGGATAATTGAGGCTTGGAAAAACGCCTAAACCGCAGAGTTTAATATTGAAAGGGGTAAATTTGACGTTTTTCATCGCCTCGTAAACCTTGTCAACCATGCCCGGGTTGATGTCACCCAAAAATCTGGTCGTTATATGGATGTTTTGCGTCGCTACAGGTCTGAGGTCTGCACCTGTTTCAACCAGAAGCTTCTGGGCGGCAGCTAGCCGACTGAGAACCTGCTCGTTTTGCATGTCAAATGCAATGAAGCTCCTTATCTGTTCAGACATCACGTGTTCCTTCAGCTATTTTTAACACTTACCCTCATAAATGCTTTTAACACGAAGGATGCAGCCCGAGTGGTTCAAATTAACCAAAGGATTCGGATTAGCTGTCGGTGACCTCCTTATATAAAACATTTTTAATTATCACTAAAGAATTGAAGCTGAATCGCGGGCTAATAGCATGATTGAGACTGAGAACCTTACAAGGAAGTTCGGTAACCTGACTGCGGTCGACAACCTAACTCTTCGCGTAGACAAGGGCGAAGTCTTCGGTTTCCTTGGACCAAACGGGGCAGGAAAGACCACCACAGTCAGAATGCTCTGTTGCCTGATATCCAAGACAAGCGGCAAAGCCCGAATTGGCGATTACGAGATTGGCAACCAAGAAGCTGCCCTGAAGATCAGGAAGATCATCGGGCTTGTCCCTGACAACGTGGGCCTCTACGAGTCGCTGACCGCCTATGAGAACCTGGACTACTACGGAACGCTTTACAGACGCAGTGACTCAGAGCGAAAGGAGAGCAACGAGTACTTCCTCAAGCTGCTTGGGCTCTGGGAAAAAAGAGATGCTCTTGCGGGGTCGTTCTCGAAAGGGATGAAACAGAAGCTCGCCATAGCACGCGCGCTTGTCCATGACCCTGAAGTTCTTTTCATGGATGAACCAACCGCAAACCTAGACCCTGAAGCCGCAAAAGCGGTGAGGGAGTTCATCCTTGATTTGAAAAAGGAGAAAAAAACCATCTTCATCAATACGCACAACCTTGATGAGGCTCAGAGGATCTGTGACAGGATCGGCATTTTGAATACTCGGCTGATGGCTGTCGGTACCCCTGAAGAGATCAAGCGGACGATACGAGGAAGAAAGACTGTGATTCAGCTGATACAGGTGAACGAAGCAATTTTGATCGCGTTGAAGAGACTCCAGGTCAAGAACATGGTCAGGGACGGCAACAAGCTCTATGTCGATGTAGAGAACTCTGAGGAAGAGAATCCTGACATTATAAACGCGATTGCCGCAGCAGGCGGACGCATCGAGACAGTTACAGTGATTGGCAGCTCGCTCGAAGACGCTTACCTAAAACTCGTGAGGGAGAACGCACAATGACCGCTTGGATGCCGTGGAAGATAGCGCGCAAGGAGTTGAAGGTGATCAGCAGAAAAAAGAGCATAATGTTCTATACCATTGCGCTTCCCCTTCTTATGGCCGTTCTTTTTTCACTCGTCATCAGAAATCAAGTAGCCTCTGGAATTCCCACGGCGCAACAACTACAACTTGGTGCAGAATCAATCATTTACTTGTACGTTGTTTTAGCCGCTGCTCTGCCTAGTACGATTGCAGCCTACAGTATAGTGGGCGAAAAGATTGAGAAGACGTTGGAACCTTTGCTCGCGACCCCCACGACTGACGGCGAAATTCTTCTTGGGAAAAGCATCGCAGCGTTCTTGCCGCCTTTGCTCTCGACGTGGGCCGGAGTGTCAATCTTCATGGCGGCATCGGACTACATACTGCACAACGCGGGGTTAGGCTACTATTATTTTCCCAATTGGAACGCGGGGGTTATGCTGTTAATCCTCGTGCCTCTCGCAGCAGTTTTCAGCGTTGAAGTAGGCGTGATTGCTTCATCCCGCGTGAGCGATGTACGAGGCGCAAACCAGATCTCGGGCCTGATGTTTATTCCGTTCATGGCTGTCTTTCTTGCGGGAGTAGAAGGAATCATTACACTAAGCATCAATACCCTACTGGTCTTCGCCGTCGGCGTGCTCATTGTCGATTTAGCTTTATATTTCGTGAGCACAGGCACTTTTAAGCGAGAAGAAATACTTACAAAGTGGAAATGAGGCAAGATCGATTGTGCGAGAAGGCCCACATGAACTCAACCATTGGGCACGTCAATTGTTTCAACAAAGTTTAAAAATCCCATTAAGAATGATTTGAAATCATGGCGGGTGAGTGGACCTCCATCCGTTCCGCCATAATAAAACCCGGAGTAGGAGGAAAAAATTTGAAAACCATAAAAACAAAAATAGCCATATTGAGTAATTTAGCCATTTTATATGTGGCGTTAACCCAAATTTTAACCATGCAGTCTTTTCATTCTTCCCCTTGTGAGGTGAAAGTATGAGGAAAGCGGTAGTGATGTGCAGCGGAGGCGTTGATTCCGTAACAGCTCTCTATTACGTTGCTAAAATTATTCGGGCTAACCCAATCTTGGTCATTAACGCCGATTACGGTCAACGGATGGTTAAGGAAGAGCGTTGGTGCGTCAAGAAAGCCGTTGAAGATTTAGAAAAACAAGGCTTCAAAAGCTCATACAAAGAAATTGATATTTCATGGATGAAAGAGCTTTCCACAAGCTTACTGGTCCAAGAGAACGTTCCCGTGCCAGAGACGCCTCAAGAAGACATCTGGGACGCAGGAAAAAGCAAAAAACAGAATCCTCAGATGGTGGGATGTCGTTCGCAACACAATGTTGCTGACTATCGGTTTGGCTCATGCAGAACACTTTGACTTAGACAGCTACATCAAAACAAAAGAACGCGACATCTACGACGTTTACATAGGAATCAGAAGAGAAGGACCCGTCGCGATGAAAGACAACACCCCCGAATTCGTCGCAGAGATGAATCGTCTTGTTGAGCATGCAACCCACTTTGGCGGATACAAAATCTCAGCGCCCCTGCTTGAACGTCGACAAAGACGGCGTGGTCGCACTAGGAAAAGCGTTGGGCGTAAACTACCTTTACACTTACAGTTGCTATCAAGGATGGGACTGGACAGACAAAGGCGAACCCGTTCACTGCGGATTCTGCAGCAACTGCCGACGAAGAAAAGAAGCGTTTGCGCTCGCAGGAATACAGGATCCAAGTAAATACGCTCGGTGAAAAAGATGAAGACAAAAACCATCGCTTTAGCAGCCGAGTGGCAGTGAGTTCTTTATGGGGAACCTGAGAATGTATCGTTTAAGAGTTGAATCGACCTTTGACGCAGCCCACAAACTCGTTGGCTTCGTTGGAAAATGCTCTAACCTTCATGGACACACTTGGAAAGCCGAAATCTTCGTCGTAGGAAATGAACTGGACAAAATTGGAATGCTCGTAGACTTTGGATTGCTAAAAGAAAAACTGCGCGAAATAACAGATAAACTTGACCATAGCTTTCTCAACGACTTCGATGAAATAGGCAATCCCACATCCGAAAACATTGCAAAATACATCTTCCAAAACCTCAAAGACCTGCCGAAAAACGTAGTCTTGGAAAAAGTCAGGGTCTGGGAGAGCTCCCAAAGCTGGAGCGAATACTTTGAAAACTGAACAAGT
The DNA here is from genome assembly GCA_963767735.1 of Candidatus Bathyarchaeota archaeon. Lineage (GTDB taxonomy): Archaea > Thermoproteota > Bathyarchaeia > Bathyarchaeales > Bathycorpusculaceae > Bathycorpusculum. Next base: position 511,310 of record CAVYES010000004.1, read on the forward strand.
AAAGATGAGAATAGGTTTGCTTAAAGGTGGCGCAGATTCCACTAAGCGCGTACAAGAATCAAGCATCGAAGAACCGCCTATTTTGAGGTTGAAAAAAGAGGGTAAAATGTGAGAATCTCAGAGATTTTTTACTCCGTCGAAGGGGAAGGCATTGAGATTGGCAGAGTAGAAGTCTTTGTTAGGCTTTCGAATTGCAACCTTAATTGCAAATGGTGCGACACAAAATATGCTGAGCAAGATGGCAGAGAAATGGAAATACAAGAGGTCCTTTCAGAAATTGAGAAGTACCCCTGCAAAAACATTTCCATAACTGGTGGAGAACCGCTCTGCCAAAGCAGTCAATTGCTTGACCTATTAAGCCAGCTAAAGAGTTTGGGTTATTGGGTGCAGATTAATACAAACGGCACATTGTTCGACCGAAGGATTTTTGAATTAGTAGATTTGGTAAGCATGGACTGCAAGTGTCCATCTTCGGGCGAGGAAAGTAACATGGCGGTTATAGAAAAAACCAGAGCGTTGTTTGATCATAAGACTCAACTTAAATTTGTGGTTTCAGACAAAACAGACTTAGATTACGCCAAACGCGTAATTAAAAAATTAAACCCGACCAACTCCATTATCCAACCCGAATGGACACACAGAAAATTTGCGAGTAAAATAGTGGATTCAGTTAAAAAAGACGGGTTGAACTCAAGAATCATAATTCAACAACACAAGGTAATATGGGGAAACAAAAAAGGAGTCTAGGTTGCTGAAATGAGGTTCTTAGTCCCGAGGAGGGCGACTTTGATGACCCAAATTGCGCATATTACCTTGCAACTGATTCTCGAATTATCAATTAAGGTAGATTGGGGATATGGTTTGGGGATTCAATTTTTGGCTTCATAGTTTTTATTATCCACGCCGTTGGGTTATAGTCTATGATTCAGAAAAGCTGGAGGAGCCGTTGTGCTATCTAATGTGTTAATTATTGACGATGATGAAGGAACAAGAAACTTGTTTTCTACAGTTTTGTCTGATGCTGGATATTTAGTTGAAGCCGTAGGAAAAGGTAAAGATGCCATTAAATTGTGTAAAGAAGGCCCATTTGATATTGCCCTCATCGATATTGAGTTGCCTGACATTAAGGGAATTGAGCTCCTCAAAACATTACGAGAGCTTCAGCCCAAAATGGTTAATATAATAGTTACAGGTCATCCATCAATTGAAAATGCCGTGAAATCAGTGAACGAGAAGGCTGATGGGTACCTGTTGAAGCCTGTTAAAATCCCGGAAATGCTGGAAATGATAAAAAAAGTCTTGGCGGAGAAGGCAGACGAATATGTTAAGATGATTAAAATTGTGGAACAAGCTAAAGAATCAACTCCGTTCGTCAAGTATCAATACCCCGACGGATGGCAAGGATAAAAGCAGTATTTTACATTGATTGTGCTTTAGATAAAGAATCATTCTTCACTTTAGTTCTAATTCAATTTTAATGATTAAAAATATTATTTATTTTTTGAGATTAGCGTTTGCCATCCATTCATGTCTTAACTCAATATACTCAGCTACTTTTTTCTCGTCAAATTGTATTTTCTTTCGCTGTTCTTTCAATTTACTCTCTATTAGATTTGTTAGTTTTTTAGGGTCAAATGGTTTCACAACATAACCATCTATTCCTTTATTTGCCGCTTCAATAGAATTATTTAAGGTCGCATTCCCCGTTAGGATTATCTTTATCATGTCAGGCTCTGTTTTTCTAAGTTGACCTAGTAATTCTATTCCTTCCCCATCAGGTAGATGAATATCTATAAGAGCTAAATTGTAGAGTTGTTTAAAACTTTCATCAACAGCTTTCTTGCCGTTTCCAACGCATGTAACCGAGTATCCTTTATCGGTTAGGATTTCAGTCAACATTTCCTGCATTTTTTCGTCATCGTCAACCACTAAAATATTTTCCAATGCCGGACACCTTCAGGTTAAGTTTAGTTATGTGGCATCATTTTTATTTCTTATTAATCACTAATCCATTTCAAGCATAATTATTTCTAAGCTTGAGTTTCAATCCGTAAGCCATTTTATAGATGAAATCGTAGGCTTAAATTGCAGGTTATTGCTAAATAGGCGAGATAATGTTTGAAACCGCTTCAAGAGAGAGTAATGCTGCAGTAATTTCTAACAATCCTATCAGCATCTTGCATGTTGATGGCGATGACGCGTTTTTAAGCATGGCAAAACGATGCTTAGAAATGCAGGCAAATTTTGAAGTTGAATCAGCCCTGTCTGTTCAGGAAGCACTTGAAATTCTGAAAACTAGGAAATTTGATGTTATAGTTTCAGATTACCAGATGAATGGGAAAGATGGTTTAGAATTTTTGGAGGAGATAAAAGCCGCTGGAATTACGACACCTTTCATTTTATTCTCAGGTAAAGGACGAGATGAGGTTGCCGTAAAAGCGCTGAATTCTGGCGCGTTCAGGTATATAGATAAACGCGGTGCCTTAGATGCAACATATGCTGAATTGGCATCCTGTATTCTTCAAGCAACACACTACAGTAGAGCTCAAGCGATGCTTAAGGACAGAGAAAGGCGATTTAGGGCAATTTTTGATTCTTCCATTGACGCGATCTTAGTTCTCAACGATAATGGGGAAATTGTTTACAATAATAAAGCAGCAAAAAACATGATGGATTACGCTAAGGATCAAATTGCCAAGGCATTAAACCAGCATTTTAACAAACAATTCGCATCAACATATGAACAAAACATGAATGATGGCTTTAAGCAATTATCCGATGGCAACTTATTAATGACTGGAAAGACAGTTGAGCTCACCCTCAAGGACAATTTAGGCAAAACGACCGTAGTTGAACTTTCATTTTCTGCTTTCATTGAGAGTGGTCAATGGTTTGGGGTAAGCATAGTTCGAGATGTAAGTGAACGTAAAAGGCAAGAAAAACTATTAGAGAAAAGCCAACAGACACTGAAAGCGCTTTTTGCCTATAATCCAGAAGCGATTGTTTTCACGGATAAGAATTTCCGCGTGACTGATGTCAATCGTAGCTTTATTGATCTTTTTGGTTTTACCATTGAAAGTATCAAAGGCAAGAAACTTACGGATTTTATTGTTCCTGCTGAATTTAAAAAAGAGTCGAAAACTATCGAGAAGTTAATTGCGAAAGGGCAAGTAACCTTCAGTGCAAAACGGAAAAGGCGCGATGGCACTATTATCGATGTCAGTTTGTCTGGTGGACCATTAGTAGTGAAAGGCAAAATTGTCGGGTTTTTTATGTCATACTTGGATATTTCCAACTTAATTATAGTTCAGAACGTGTTAGCCAGTGCTCTTTCAAAAGCAGAACTGCTAAACGAAAAAATTACTGTTTTAGGCGGTTTTACAAGGCATGATGTCAGAAACAAACTTGGTTTAATTCAGGGTAACCTGTATTTGGCAAGAAAAAAATGCAAAGCCGACTCTAACTTGGAAAAGTATCTTGGAAACATTGATGCTTCCATTAAAAATATTTGTGATATTTTTGATTTTGCAAAAACTTACGAAATGATAGGTGTTGAAGAATTAGTTCCTGTGGATATAGGTCAAATGGTTCAAAATGCGCTTTATCTCTTCTCAGATCTTAAAGGTGTAAAAGTTCAAAACCACTGCATTGGATTTGAAGTGATTGCGGATTCTTTACTTACACAAGTTTTCTACAATCTTATTGACAACTCATTGAAATATGGCGAAAAAATAAGCACGATAAGCATATTCGCACAAAAACTAGGTGAAAACTCCGTTAAATTATGTTTTAGGGATGACGGTGTTGGCATAGATAAGAAATTTAAAGACCGCCTATTTGAGAGGGGCTTTGGAAAAGGCACAGGATTTGGGCTGTATTTGATACACAAGATATGCGAGGTTTACAATTGGAAGGTAAAAGAGACTGGTCAGCTAGGTCAAGGCGCTCAATTTGAATTTATTATCCCCGTTGAAAAAGTTAAGAGGTTTGTGGAATCCAGATAATCTTTGAGGTAGCGCATTTATTTTTGTAATTTTATGGTACTGGGCTGAATTTGGTGAGTCGAAAAATAACCCGCTAGACTTTTTGGATCTGAATAGATTAATTTTTAATGTACATTTACTGCGGTTGGTTCTTGGGTAAGCGTTAGCTCCTGTTTTTCTTAGTTTTTCATAAAAAAACAAACGCTTTTTAATGCAAACGTTGGCTAATATCAAACGAAAAGGGTTCGATAGATGAACGTTGATAGGGTAGTTGTTGGTTTGGCTGGGATGCCTGGATCAGGCAAATCTTTGGTCGTTGACGCAGCGCGCGAATTAGGATACGCCATAGTTGTTATGGGCGATGTTATTAGGGGGGAAACAGCAAAGCGAGGCTTGGAGTTAACTCCGCAGAACGTTGGAAAAGTCATGCTTCAACTGCGAGAAGAAGGCGGAAACACTGTTGTTGCTCAGAAATGCATTCCCAAAATTGAAGCACAAGCAAGCAGTAAAGTTCTTGTTGACGGTTTAAGGAGCCTCTATGAAGTCGATGCTTTTAAGGCGCATTTTGCCCGGTTTAGTCTTGTCGCCGTGCATACTTCTCCCGAAACAAGGTTTAACCGCCTTTTCAGTCGTCGCCGAGGCGATGACCCAAGCGGCTGGGAGGTTTTTCACGACAGGGATATGCGTGAGCTTAGTGTTGGTTTGGGAAATGTGATTGCGATGGCTGAGCAGATGATAGTTAACGATAATAATGTTGAGAAGATTAAGCCTAAAGTTGTTGAGGCTTTGGGGAGGATTGAGGAAAAATGGGTGAAGTAGTTGTTCGCGTTGAAGCTGAAATTAGCCCAACCGAAAGCGAAGATAAAGTGAAGACAGCTGTTACTAATGTTTTAGGCAACGCTTCTATAACAATTAAGCCTTCAGGCAGATCAAATGCGTTAACGGCTGAAGCTACGGGGCGGGGTTCTCTTGTGAAACTGCGAAATATTCTTTGCAATGACAGGATTCGTGATGCATCCAGAAAAGCACTTTTTCGCAGTTTGAGAGGGAACACTATTAGTTTTTGTTTAAACAAGCAGGTAGCATTTGCAGGGCACATTTCCTTCTCAGAGGAAACAGCAGAATCACCCTTGGGACCTATGCGTGTAACGATTGAAACTGACGATCCAGGCCAGCTTATTGAGTGGCTTGCAGAAAAAACTTAGCCGAGAAGGATCAAAACTTGTCTGCGAGGGCTAAAATAACAAAAAACGGCGCAGTTCTGCTTGGCGACAGCGTTGCCTGCGACGCTTTTGACGAGTCAAGACCCCTGCGTATTGTAACTCATGCGCACGCAGACCATCTGGGCGGCTTACGAAGAAGTTTGAAGTGCTGTGAGAAAGTTTTGATGACCAAAGCCACAAGAGATCTTGCGGAGACACTTGACTCAACGCTGAAACTTCGAGAGGCGGCAATCGAGACAATTGAATACGGCAAAACCATCAAGTATGGCGAAGAGCGGATTACGCTTGTTAAAGCAGACCATATCTTGGGTGCAGCGCAGGTGCTGGTTGAGGATGCTGGCGGAATACGGGTTGCTTACTCTGGCGACTTCAGAATTGATGACACTCCCGTTGTTGAATGTGACGTCTTGGTTGTTGATGCAACTTATGGAAGCCCATCATGCAGGCGCTCTTTTGATGTGGATGTGCGTGAACTTTTAGTTACCATGATTGAGAAACGTTTGCGCGGCGGCACCGTTTACGTTTTCGGGTATCACGGCAAACTGCAAGAAATCATGCAGCTTCTAAGAAATGCGGACGTCGCTGTGCCGTTTGTTATGCCCGAGCGGGTTTATCAGGTTACGAAAGTTTGCGAGCAACACGGTATGCGGCTAGGTTGCTTGTCGCTCTCTACAGATGGGGATGGGCAGGAGCTTTTGGGTGGGAACCTTCCATGCGTCGCTTTTTATCACATGAATTCTCGGGGATACGTGGGTTTGAATAATGCGCGTATCTGCGTTAGCGGTTGGGAATTCAATTCGCCTTGCAGGCAAATCGGCGACAGGGAATATTTAGTTGCTTTAAGTGACCACTCTGATTTCGACGGTGTAATCGAGTACGTTAAACGTTCAAAGGCAAAAAAAGTTATCACAGACAACTATCGGAGTCAGGGCGCAGTTTTAGCCAAGGAAATTCATAAGCGCCTAGGCGTTTCCGCAGTAGCAATGCCTAGAAACCAGGGGCAAACAACACTGTAGCCATGATGTTGTATGCTGAGGATAAGTTAAAGCTTAAAAGCGAAAAATCAAATTACTCTCTCGACTTACACGTAAGTAAACGGGATTAAAAATGACTAAAACCTCAGTAATCTCAGGCTTCTACAAGCTTACACCCAAGGAGCGTTTAGCAATCGTTAAAGATTTCGCGGGCTTAACCGACGAGGAAGTCCGCTTACTTGAAGACACAGGTTCGTTGCCTATTGACTTGGTTGATCACATGGTGGAAAATGTTATAGGCGTTTTTCCCGAGCCATTAGGCATCGCGGGTAACTTCCAAATTAACGGAAAAGACTATTTGATTCCGATGGCTACGGAGGAGCCAAGCGTGATTGCCGCCGCCAGCTACGCTGCTAAAATGGTTCGCGACGGCGGAGGGTTCCACACAAGCAGCACAGCCCCCGTCATGATTGGGCAAATTCAAGTTGTCGGCATCAAAGATGCTAAAGTGGCTCAAAAGCAGGTTTTAGATGCTAAAGCTGAGGTTCTAAAGAAGGCAAATGATCAAGACCCAGTTCTGAACTCTTTTGGCGGCGGAGCGAAAGACCTCAACGCTAAAATCATCGACACCTCGATGGGTCAAATGTTGATTGTAGAATTGAACGTTGATTGTCGAGATGCCATGGGCGCAAACGCTGTTAACACGATGGCTGAGGCAGTAGCGCCGCTAATTGAGCAGCTCACAGGCGGCCACGTTTATTTGCGCATCATCTCCAACTTGGCCACTAAACGACTTGCAAAAGCATGGTGTACCGTGCCCAAAGAATCGCTTGGCGGAGAAGCCGCCGTGGATGGCATCGCTTACGCCTCGGCTTTTGCAGAAGCTGACCCCTACCGCGCAGCAACACATAACAAAGGCGCCATGAACGGCGTAATAGCCGTGGTTCTCGCAACTGGAAATGATCACCGCGCCATCGAAGCCGGAGCGCATGCCTACGCCGCCCTAAAAGGACCATACACCAGCATATCAAAATGGACTAAAAACAAAAACGGCGACTTAGAAGGCACAATCGAGCTCCCGATGGCAGTAGGCTTAATCGGAGGAGCAGTAAAAACCCACCCCATCGCAAGGATCGCAATGAAAATCCTCAACGCCAAATCAGCAAATGAGTTCGCAGAAGTCTTAGCCGCTGTCGGCTTAGCCCAAAACCTTGGTGCCCTTCGAGCGTTGGCGAATGAGGGAATTCAGCGTGGCCATATGTCTTTGCATGCAAGAAACATCGCCATCACCGCAGGTGCAAAAGAAGAGCTGGTAGATAAAGTTGCGGCGCAGATGGTTAAAGAGCGAAAAGTTCGAGTCGACCGGGCCAAAGAAATAATAGAAGAACTAACCAAAAAACAATAGTTTGGGCAAATAGCCCATTTCTTAAATAAAAGGTGAAAAGGCTAAGTACCCCGCTACCTTCGCTTCTTAAACAGCAGCTTGATGTCCGCCATTCCGATGAAGAAAACGGAAACTAACATCTAAAACTATTAGAGGCGAGCCTTCCTCTTTCTTCTCGAGGATAAGTTAGAAAACCCGCTTTTCCCGTAAATAGTCGGTGGTATATTTGGTTCATCTAGAAAACCGGAGGTTAGGCTTGTGAGCACACACAAATTTTCATAGCTAATGCACCTGGAAAAAATACTGTGTTGGCTTGTCCATAGCCAGTTTCGTTGTGATGTAACTCCGATAATCTAAGAGGCGTTCTAGTTGAAAATGGCTGATTTGGCGTCTTGTGGATAGAAAAGAAAGAAAACCAAATATTGCAAGAGACATTATTACATCAGATAGGAACTTTAAGAATGGACACTCTTGAAGAGCTCAAATCTAAGCTGGAAGCTATTAAACCTGAGCTTAACGCATGTTACAAAGTGGAAACTATCGGCATATTCGGTTCGTATTCTCGAGGAGAACAAACAGAAAAAAGCGACTTGGATCTTTTAGTCACATTTTCAGGTCCAATAGGTGTTTATCGGTTCATTGAGGTTGAGGAGTTCATAAAGAAAAGGTTAGGCGTGAAAGTAGATTTGGTTCAGAAAGGCGCGCTCCTTCCCATTATAAAAGAGCAAATACTAAATGAGACAGTGCAAGTATGAAAAAGGACTTTCGAATCTACATCAACCAGATTCTGGAAGCTATCAGCGAAATTGAGGAATTCACAAAAGACTTAACTTATGAAGACTTTTTGAAAAATAAAATGGCGATAAAAGCCTTATCTATGAATCTGATTCTCATAGGAGAAAACGTAAACAGGTACCTGTAGAAATTAAGCAAGAATATCGACAGGTCCCATGGACAAGAATGAAGTCTGCACGTAATTTCGTCGCACATGAATATCCCAAAATAGAATTCAAAGAAATGTGGGATACCGCAAATTTTGAATTACCACCAATCAAAGAAACGCTACAAAAGATATTGGCTGAGGAATTGAATTAAATCTCACAAAAACTATTTTCCCAAAAAATTAACTTAAAAATCCTTCATTCCTCCAGGGCTCTACTAATTACTAAAAACTTCACAATAGAAAAAGCACTGTTCTGCTTAGAAAGTGCGGAACGTTTCGTTTATGCTGAAGTATGTTGAATTATGTTAGGCGTCTATTTGGATCATCTAGTGAACTGGGGGTAGACTGTAGCTCACACGCAAAGTCCTAAAAAACAAAAGATTAGTACCTATATTGACTTGCGATCTTCTATTTAGATTGGCCCTCTGGGAAATCAATCAAAACTTTTGTTTGAGGAATCGAAGTCTGAAGGGTCTTTTTCCCGACTAAATCAGCTGGTAAAACAATGCTTTTTTCGCCCGCTTTTATGGTGATTTTTTTGTAGTTCACATAGTCTTGGAATTCTTCGAGGGCTTCTATAATCCAGTAACCTTCACTTTTAGTTAAACTTTAACCTTGTAGAGTCCTTTGTAGTAGCATAATTTGCTCATAAAAATCTACTATTAATATTGACATCAAAGTAAATAAATACTCGCCTGCATGCAGGATGCAATGGGACAACTCTTTCTTAAAAATAAATTTGAATGCTCTATTTTTTTTCAGCTTCATCTTCTGCGATCATTCGTTTAAGCTTCTTCTCCATGTTAAGTTCATATTCGTGCTCTTTAACCATCGGCGGCAAGGTTTTTTGCTTAAACAAAGTGTCCGGCTCTACAATCCGCTGTTCGCCTTTTTTAACGGTAATTCCCGCGCCTTCAGAGCAATCCTCAAAATTCTCCAATGCCTCAACAATCCAGTAGCCTTCACTTTTAGTTAAAACCTTAACCTTGTATAATCCCTTATAGTAGCTAAATTCACTCACAAAATCACCAATAGTATTTACTTTTGAAAGTAAATAAATACTCTCTTAGAATGCTACAGCGGGTATTCTTTGCTTTTTTCCACCAGCGTCACTTTACCGGCAGCATTTCCCATAAACTTCTTGAATAACTCTGCGTTCTCAGTGTGAACTGGGAAAACCTGTTTAGCATTTATCTTTCTAAGCGCTGCCTTAAGCTGAAGAGGCATCATGTGCCCCGAGACGTGTACGTGGTACTGCGGCAAACCATAATGGCTAAGCCAATTGACCAAGCGTTCATAATCAATCTCCATTTCCTCATTGAACGGTTCCGATGCGGAAAGCACATAGCAGCTTCCGGCTACTGGCTGAATATTATTAAGTTCTTCAAAATCGTAAAAGGAAACGGCTAAAACCATTTTGCACTGCTGCTTCGAAACCTCGAACACATCGAAAATCTTGCCCTCGCCGTCAAAGCGTTCAATTAATTTGGTCTCCCACTTTTCATACCGCTTCTTCGACTTTCGAAAAATTAATATTCCATCATCATCCAACGCTGGAACCTGCAAGTGCATGTCTTTGTGAAGTGCATCCAGCAAATAGGCTTGTTTTAGTGAAACAGCCAAGCACCGATTATTCTTCTTGGCAATTCGATAAAACGTATTGAAGCGGTCAACATCCGAGTAGCCAAACTCTGCAAGCAGGATCCCGTCAACTTGTGATGAAATCTTGTCCAGTTTGGTCTCCACTTCCACTTCGTTGGAAACTGTTGCTCCTGTCATGTTGGTGGCTTCAGTCACAATTGCCACAGGCTCAACTTCCCGAGCTTTTTCCACAAATTCTTGAGTCATCTCTGGCTTGGCACCATGATCTCGAAAATCACCCGTGTAAACTATTGTGCCATTTGAAGTGTGAATCAGAAAGCCGTAAGCGCCCGGAATTGAATGGTCAACATGGATTGGCTCAACGACTACATTATCAACTTTGATTTTGTTGCCCGTCCTAAAAACGTTAAAGTTGATGTCTCCGACATCGAATTCCAAATCAGCACGCCGAGTTTCGCTTAGGGTTCGCAGAATAGTTTGGGTTGTTTCGCCGCAGTAGACGGGAATTTCCCGTTTAATAAATGACAAATACGCCGAATGATCAAGATGACCATGAGAGAGGAATATGGCGTTTGTTTCAGGCGGGGTTTGGTCAAACTTGTATATTCCCTGAATTTGAGGTAAGATTCCGAGTTCTTGCAGGCTTTTTTCGTTTTTAGGTGAAAGGAACGGAGGCGAATAAAACTTTTTTTTAGCGGTAAAAGACATGCCGAAATCAAAGAAAACTTTAGTGTCTTTGTCTTGAAGCAGGATTTTGTTCCCGCCAATCTCATTAACTCCGCCGTAGAAAGTTAATGTTGTCTGGTCTTTTACCATGCGTTTTCACTTTGGAGCTTCTGTTTTTTTGAGGACGTTTGAAATAACTGAAATAATATTCCACATTGTGAATATACTAAAAATCCGCGTGTACTTAGGAGCTCCGGCTTTTTTGATTACGTTGACCTCTCCGCCAGCCGTCAAGTAGCCATTGATGAACGCTTTTGCAATTGATTCAGCTTTAATGGCGCCATTAAGGGGTTGAAGGTAATGCCCCGAATAATACAGAAACACAGCGACATCCCACGACTTATCCCCCTTATCGTCTTGAGCTGCCTGCTCAAAGTCAATCATATAGATAGTGCCATCAGGTTTAACCAGCATGTTTTCCGGCTTGGAATCTCCTAAAACGACATTATGTGAATGAACCTTAGCAAGTAGTTCGCCTGCTTTCTCTATGATAGCAAGTTCCTCTTTGCATGTTTCTCGCTCTGTAGCTGTGGCTATGCGTTTGATACTTTGGCTAAGGCTTTCTCCTTCAATGTATTCCATGAAAATTAAACGCTCAGCATTGCTTACATGCAAAATCTTTGGAACCTTAAACCCTTCACTAAGCAAAAGTTCACTTATCGCGCACTCCTTCGCAAGTCTAGCCTGGGCTGTAATGGCTAAAGGTTTTGCGCGTCTTGTACCAAGAGACCATATCGTTAACGGGAACCATTTGAATCCAGACCAATCCTTAAAGCGTTTTGCCAGTACCTTCCTTTCAGCGCCATGCCCACGAACATTAATCAAGTAGACATCATTTAGCATTCCGCCGATGGGTTCAACTTCAACGTCTTCGCTTGGGTCTTTCAAAAGCATCTTTTGAACATATCCTTTAATGTCGATTTTATCTGCTAATGAAATCAACCCTTCTGAAGTTTGAAAGAAAACGTATTTTTGAGGATCTATAAATAGGTAGGATGAATCAGGCACTTTTCTCCAATTAATCTTTTGAGACTTCACGAAATCCTCAGTATTTTGGGAAATAATATTTATTAACTGAGGAAAAGTCCCGAATAATGATGTGAAGATTCTTCTTGGAGCGTTTTTTGACAAGTTAAGCAGTTTGATTATTGGATCCTGGCATTCTACTAAAAATCGCTTTGACATCCTTACGTAACCATTTGAGAAATAAATTTTTTCTTCCGCTTCTAGTTGCCTTAAAGCGTTATTGTAACTGATTAAGTTTTCAGCTTCATTTAATGTAAGTCCCTTAACTAGGTCTTCGGCGTTATAGCTAAGTAAAGGGAAAATTCGGATTCTGTTCAAGAGCACCTCATACATGAAGTATTGCGGTTTAATTTGAAAATGCTGCGTAAGCTCAGGAAAACTGGAAGCTAAATTTTGGAGTAACTCCAAAATTAAACGTTTCTTTAACGTCACTTCTTTACTCATTAAATAGTCTTCGCCATAAAGAGGAGAGTGGGGGAAAATTAGTTTACTTGCAATGGCTTCGCCCAGAAGGCCTATTCCGATGTCTCGCTCGAAAATCCATTGATCAACCGCAAGAACAAAAATGGTTTGTTCATTGAATGTTTTTATGTATCTCATTATTCTTGGTTGAAAATTTTTGATTACAAGCATTACGTCGATTATTGTTTTCTCATTGATTGTTTTGTTTGAATAGTTGTCAACGTGGGCTATAGCGGTGATACTTGCGGAGCCTGCGACATGTCTACAAAACTCGAGTATTTGGTTATTTAATTCATCGTTTGTGAGGTTGCTAATTTGTTTCAATTGAGTCTTCCAATATAGAATTAACTGTGGATATATTTAAAACACGGTTGTCAAAAGTTGGCAAGTAACTTTTTGGGTAAATACCAAAGCCAAGAAAAGGCTACTTTCCTCCCGAAACGCCCTTATTTTTCTTAGCGCATTTGTAATGCTAAGTGGTTCGTTTGTGCACTTATCCCTTTCTTAGCTATCATAGCTACACCCGGCTGGGCAGACGGCTCCATAGTTTCTGTGTTTGTTTGTGTTCCTATTTTTCGGCATATCAAGTTTAGAGACTCTTCAGTGAAGTTCAGCATGTTTTGTCCATCGCTTGTCAAGCTGTAAATTTTTCTTGGCCTATCAAAGTTCATGTTCCACTCGCTTTTTACGAAGCCTTTCTTTTCAAGAGTATTTAGCAGGGGATAGACGGTGCTTGGGCCGAAGTATACGCCAAAGTTTTTGCGGGTTTTGGTTATTATTTGGTATCCGTGCATCGGTTGTCCGCTTAGAAACTGCAGTATTATCAGGTCTAGTAGGCCTTTGGTTAGTTTGGTTGAAACCTCTTTTTGAGAATTTATCGCTTTTAACATTTTTCTCTTTCTCCTCAAGTGTTTATCTGTCGAACAGTTTTGCTGTTCTACGTATATACAATATGTCCTTTTTCGGACATATCTTGAGTATGTAATATTAATAGACGCTAATATAAAGCTTCATACATAACCTAAGCATACACTAACATACCAACGCAATATGCAATAAAGCAAAATTAACGCAAACTAAATAAATCGAAACGTAAAACAGTCCCTATTATCGCCGACAGGAAAGAAACTATGTCTGAAAGATACAGAAAAGAAATTGTACAACACATAATCAGAAACTTACTTGACATGCAACTTTTACGAATAGTACAAGCTCAACCAACATGGGGATATAACATCAAAAAACAAGTAGAAGCAGATTTCAGCATAAAACTAAGACATAGCGCACTCTACCCCGCGTTAAACTCTCTTGAGCAAAGAGGGTTTCTTGAAAGCAAAAAGCAGCAAAAAGATGGGCGTTCCCGCAAAGTCTACGCCATAACCGAAAACGGCAAAACTTACCTACAAACCTACTACGATATACTTCAAAGTCAATGCGGCAGTGAAACTGTAAAAACCAGTTAAGCTTAACCTGCGTTGTTCCTAAGAAAATTTTGTTTTTGAATCATTTTGTACACGTTAACTGCGTAGTCAATGGATAAGCATGAAAAAGCTTTTATTCTAAAAAAGATGACAAGGAATCAGAGGGAAAAGCGATGAATTTAGAATCAAGCAAGACCTTGGGCGGCGTTGGAGCGATACTAATCTTAATAGGTTCATTGGTTTCCACCTATACTTTTGGTGTTCTTGATCTTATTGGCGTAATAATGGTTTTCATTGCACTGAACGGTTTAGCGAACTATTATAAAGAAAGTGGCATATTTACTAACGCGATTTACAGCCTCGTTGCAGGTATAGTAGGCGTAGTAGTAGCGGTTGCGGCGGCTCTCTACATAATTTTTGACACATCCCTAGTTACAAACCTGATTCGAGATGTTTATCCGACGTGGAACGGCAGCTGGTCAACAATTTCATCATTACGCGGTATGACCCCAACCACTTCAAATATACCCATGGGCGATGTTACATCAGCATTAGGGGCGATATTTTTAGTCGTAGTGGTTCTATGGGTTTTCGCTATTGTCGCAGCGTTCTTCGCCAGACGATCACTCAAAACACTTTCATCAAAAGCAAGTGTAGGCTTATTCTCAACGGGTGCCTTACTGCTTATAATTGGTGCATTTCTATTAATAATTTTCATAGGCGCTATTCTAATGTGGATCGCAGTACTGTTAATTGCAATCGCCTTCTTCCAAATAAAACCGCAACCCGAACAACCCATGACAACAATGACTCCTCCACAATCAACACCGATGCCAACTTAAAACCCAAAAAAACTCCATTTTTTTATTTTTTGTTTCTACAGCAAAGCGCTTATTTTCACGTGGATTGATCTCATGCGGGAGAGCTTGGATGAAAAGAGGCGAAGCGAGAGCTCTGTTGATTGGAAATATTGTTTCTAGCTTCATAAATCCTAAATGTTAAAGCGCCAATTTTTCAGTGAAAATTCATGTTGACTATTCCCATAGAGGTTCTGCGGTTAGACGCAGAAAATGCAGCAGCCACATTGCAAGAAAAGAAACTGGCAATAGCGAATATACATTGCGTTTCAGCACCATTTGATCTATCTATCCTCAGGATGAAATAAATATGAAGAAACTACAAATCATAATAATCGCATTTCTAATTTCGTTATCAATCTGTGCATTCGCAAGTATGCAAGTCAAAGCTGATCCTTGGTATCAAGTGTCTTTCATTCAGACTGGAATAAGCAGCGAAGCTGGTTCTAACACTGTTCTTACGGTGGGAGAAGAAACGTACGCTTGGAATACTTTGCCCACTAACCTTTGGGTTGATAATGGAACAACATTTACTTGGTCATCTACTGTCGCAGGCAATTCAGGTGAGCAATTTGCTTTGACGAGCGATGACGGCGGTCTTACTTCGCCCATAACAGCCTCAGGAACAGAGTCGGCGACTTACACGACTCAGTACCAAGTGACTTTTGATGCTTCAAGCAACGTTAAAGGGGACAGTTCCGCTACTATCGTGACTGTCAACGGGGTTTCTGAGACCGCGACAAGTTTGCCTTATAGCGTGTGGGTTGACAGCGGCAGTTCAGTTACGTATAATTTTGCGAGTCCAGTGGCCAGTTCTTCAGCGACCAATACTCAGTATCGTTGGGGTACCACGAGTGGGCTTGATACGTCTCAGTCCGATATTTTGACTGTTACGGTTGCTGGCACGGTTACTGGCAACTACGTGACTCAGTATGATTTGCAGTTTGCTCAGTCAGGTCTCGATAGTTCGGCGCAGGGTGATATCGTCTCCGTCACCGTGGGAGCTAACCCAACGGTCAACCTAGTTCAAAGCCAGTTCCCCTACGACTTTGGCTACGTGGACCAAGGCACGACTATAACGTACACTTTCACCTCTACGGTCGGCAGCTCTAACAGCGGTGAGCAGTTTGTTCTTACTACGCCAGCAGCTACACCTGCATCAGGTTTTTCTCTTGATGGAGCGACTACCGTTACTGGCACCTACCAAACTCAGTTCTTGGTGACTTTTGTCGCGAGTCCTTCTGGTAGCGGGTCAACGTCTCCTGCCGGCACCAATGTTTGGGAGAATGCCGGTACTCTTTCCTTAACAGCTACACCTAACGCCGGTTACACTTTTTCCACTTGGTCGTCTAACACTGAATCAATCACATTTAACAATGCTAATTCTGCTTCAGCAACAGCGACGATAGGCGGAACAGGTACCATCACTGCGACTTTCGCTATTAACACCTACACGATTACGGTTACTCAGGGGTCAAATGGTCAGATTTCTCCTGGTACAAATTCTGTTAATTATGGCGCTACTGCGAGCTACATCATTACGCCTGCCACTAACTATTTCATTGCAAGCATAACTGTTGATGGTTCTTCAGTAGCGGTTACTTCATCTTTGGGTCAAACAGTTGGCTTCACTAATGTTCAGGCTGATCACTCGATCACTGCAACTTACGCGCCAAACAACTATAGGCTCACAGTATACACAAATGGTCAAGGCTCAGTAACTCCTGGCAACGGAACCTACCCATACGACACTGTGGTTAATTTGACAGCGACAAGCGCGGACGGCTGGACTTTTGAAGGCTGGAGCAGCGAAGCTACCGGTCTAACAACCACAGTTAACATGAGTGCGGATCAGACGATAACCGCCGATTTTATGCAAAATCTTCCAACAACTCCTACGCCAACTCCGACTCCAACATCTACGGTTAGTCCCACACCTGCACCAACCCCAACGCCAACAACCCCGTCTACACCTACAAGCACCCCTACCGCAACAGCTAAACCGCCTGCAGCAACCCAGACGCTTTTACTTGCGGCAATGGGTCAATTCCTCCCTGTCATAGCGGCTGTAATCATCCTCGGAGCCATAATAACAGGGTTGCTCTTTCAGAAAAGAAAACGCCCAAACATAATCGTTCTAAGTTAAAAGAAGGCAAAAAGTCCTTATCTATTTTATTTATTTAGTACTTGGCTTCTAATTAGGGCTTTTGTGTGTGCGCTACATTCTACCCCCCGGTCTGCTAGATGCTCCTATTAGATGCCTAACATGATTCAACATAGTTCAACATAGACGAAAGGTCCCGCACTTTCTATGCAGAACAGTGCTTTTTCAACATGGATGCGTGTTTTTTACTTGCTTTTTTATAGGTGTGCTATTGCATAAGAGACGATTGTTAACACGCAAAGTGCGATGCATATGGGTGCCCCCGCTTTTCTTGAAAAAATCGTCGCGTAATATTCCGAAATCTCAGTCTTTAGGGCCGATTTGAGCCCTCTAAAGCAACGTCTTACCCTAAAATCCACTGGACTCTACCTTCTCCAAGCCAATTAGAAAAGTTGCTCCTAATAAATTTCGTTCCGCACCTGTAATATGGCTGAAAGCTTAAGATTTCATTTCACGCTTGTTTTGCGTTCGAGCTAACAAAGCACCTGATATGCCTAAAACAAAACCTAGTAACTCTAAACCCGCGGTGGCACCATCGTATGGGGCTTTTAAAGCAAAAAATTCAATCCCCAAATAGATTAGGACTGCCGAACCAACTGCAAAAAGAAAAAACCCCGCCAATCTTAAACGTCTCATGATGTGCACGAACTTTGTATTAGTTTGAACCTAGCTTAAAAAATTTTATTCTCAAGAAAGTAGAGGACTATGAAGCCAACCGTGGGGAAAGGTCTTTCATTCTGTTATGTATTTGACCTGCTTTTGGAGTTTGAACGCTAAGTAAAGGTTTAGAATCACCGCAAGTATGAGTAAAATCAGACCAAAATTAAAGTCATTAAAAACTAGAATATCATATCCTGCTTTTGTACCGCCAAACTGGATGGATACGGGAAAGTGAGAGTTTACTGCTACCTGATACATCCCATTTAACCCTGAATATTCAGCCCAATTCCAAAGCAAGTATAATGCAATAAAAAAAGCGTTAGATAAAACCATTAACTTGAATTCTTTTTTGAGCATTCCTGACCAACTTGAAATAATATGTTTATTATCCAATTGGTTACTAACCGCTTTTATGACTTATGATTAGAACGATTGTACTTAAAATTAAAACGTGCTAGACGGTTGGTACACCCTACTGTGGGAAAAGGTCTTACTTACCAATTACGGTTTTTTCGATAGGGTTGCAACTAGGCATCATTGTCAAAATAATGAAAACCTAACTCCCTTAATCCAAGAACAATAAGCACAATTCCAAGAATCGCGAATGTTACGGCAATAACAATTGCGAACCATACAGGTACGGTGTTTGCAGGTAGGGTGCTTGCATATGTAAAACTACTAAACATTTCGCTATATATTCCGAGACCGATTCCAATAAGCAGTAAAGCGATTCCTATAATTAGTATTATTTCACCAAAGCCTTTGTTACCCAACAATCAATCCCTGTCGGTTTTAATTAGTAATACCTTCCTACATTCAGGTTTTAAGTTTTTGTATCGCTTGACGTGGGAAAAGCTCTACAAATGGTTGATACTAACTTGCTTAATGACTTTAATCACTATCAACACGTTCAGAATTAATGCTAAAGCAAAAATGAGTAAAGGCATATTGATGTATGTTAAAGTATCGCTGTAATTTATTGTGAAGGAACTTACCCATAAACCGTAATGTGAACTTATTGTGTGTCCATTTGTCATGTCATACCATACAAAATCTTCCAGCCCAATGTAGGCAACTATCAAAAGAAAGTTAAGCAAAATAGCCATCGGCACATTCAACCAACCACTTCTTGGGTTGATATTGCCCGAGTTTCTGCTTTTTAGCGTCATTATAGAGATGAAAACGATATTTACAATACATGCTGTTATGAAAAAGCATAGAGGTGTATTTTGGAAAAAGAAAGTACCCGTACCAGCACCCGATAATGGGAAATAGTAAAAAGTATTTATCAAAAAGTTGTATGTCGGATAGTATCCACTAAAATTAATTACACCTTCCATGTTAAACCATGCCAAAGCATCAAACGATATATAGAGAATAAGCAATAGGATATTGAGAAAAATAGCCCCTTTAAGCCAATCACTTAGTTCGTCACTTTTCAAAGTTTTCTTTATGGTGTTTGTTATAGCAGTAAAGCTCAGAAGAATAAGGAAGCTACCTATTGCAATGCAAATTAGACTTCCGAAGTAAAGTAAAAATGCAGAAAATAAGTTATAGGGTTCAGCTCCGGGCAGTAATGCTTCATGCAAAAATAGACTCCCAAATATAATGATAACTATTCCCGCTGTTGTAAATTGAGCGTTGATTTTCGGCAGTTTCATGTTGTCACTTGTTCTCTTTTTTTAGAATAAAAGGCTATTCGTAAAAGTTCCTTGACTGGCATTAGTCAAACTTTCTTGACTGATAGGGATCAGTATACACTTGCTTGGGAAGAGGTTAAGTTATTTCTGATAGTTTGACAGGTGGATAAATAAAAAAGTCCAGAATGTGCTTAATCTGTCTCTCAAGCACTTTTTTCAACAGTTTTTGGAGGTGAAAAAAATGCATAAACAAAGAAATTGCAAAATCTGCAAGTCAGACTTCGCAATAGTTTTACTTTTCATGAACCATTGCAATCACATGCCTTATGTAGAACTAATCGAGAGATATGAAAAATACATCCCACGTCTGAATTTATATAATATCTCTACCCATTTCAATAGACACATGGAGCAAAAAGATATCATTGAAGATGAAGCTTGCAAAAAACGTTTTGACAAAGAAAAGCAAGAACCGCAAGCTAACGATTAAGTTTAGGCACTGTCAAAAAATTGAATAATTGTCCATGGAAGATTTAAAGCATGAGCAAAGCTCCGCTGGCGAGAATCGATACCCCAACGTCTCTAAAAGATATCTGATTGAACTACAAAAATTTTCATCGAACTACCATTCAGCGTTGCCAGCGTTGCCTGTCTTTCGTTTTTTAAGCGTAAGCGCAACTGAAGCGGAGGCTGCTAATATGATGACCAGCGACAAGGTTACTGCTGAGGGAAACTCTGGAATGGTAGGCGTTGAAGAAGGCGTTGATTGAGTTATTGGAGTTGAGGTGGGTGTAGAGTTTGGAGTTGTTGTTGATGTTGGAGTTGCAGTTGGTTGGGAGGTAGCAGCTGGTGCAGTTGTTGGAGTTGCGGTTGATGAAGGAGCAGGTGTTGGTGTTGGAGACGGCGTTGAAGTAGGGTTAGTTGCAAATGTTGCTGAGATAGTTGTTGCACTGTTAACATTTTTGACAGTGTAGGAACTTACCGAACCAATCGTAGTTCCATTAACTAAAACGGTGGCTATGCTGTAGCCACTATTTGCTGCTATATCGAAAGTTTGACTGCCACCATAGTTGAGGCTGATAACTCCACTTGGAGAAATGCTGCCGCCGGTGCCTGCACTGGCTGTAATGAAGGTTGGTGCTTCAGCGTTCGGTGTGGTCAAAAATGGACTGTACGTGACTACCCCT
The DNA here is from genome assembly GCA_963767735.1 of Candidatus Bathyarchaeota archaeon. Taxonomy (GTDB): domain Archaea; phylum Thermoproteota; class Bathyarchaeia; order Bathyarchaeales; family Bathycorpusculaceae; genus Bathycorpusculum. The sequence continues at coordinate 531,562 of CAVYES010000004.1, forward strand.
AAGTTAAAATCTTTGTAGTAGTCATAGATTGTTTGGCTTATTGCATCTGGGTCTGTTGTTCCCCACCAGTTGGAGGTTGCGTTAACGTTGGAGTTGAAGGTTAAGTAAATGTTATAGTATTGGTTGCCGTAAATGTTGTTGTTTGTAAGTATCGTTACTGGAGCACCGCACACTGAAATTCCATAGGAATTGCCAGAAACAGTGTTGTAAGTCACGTCGCAAACGTAAGATGACGTTTCGCCACTGCTAATGACGATACCTGCGCTGCCGCCGGATGCAGGGTTAAACGCTTGGCTTCCTTGACTGTCCGTGATGACGTTTAGTGTGACGGTGGCTGTCCCTGAAAAAATTGACAAGCCATTAATTATGATGCCTACTGGGTCATTATACAGGATATTACTAAATATAGTGGGGGAGCATGTGATTGCTGATGAGGTTCCGCTGACGAAAATTCCCCAGTCACTATCTGAAATCAAATTTCCATTTATCGTTGGTGTACCAGCGCTAATGTCTACCCCATAATAATAACTTGAGATAGTATTATCACTAATTATCGGGGAGCCACCTGAAATTAGGATGCTGGATGAACTGTCGGCGATGTTAACAGAAGTGCCTTGCATAATATTGTCGCTTATGTTTGCTGAGCTGCTGATAGAAAGAGTTGAGCTTACAATTGCATCCTGTATTATGCAACCTGCGCCTGTAGATTCTATCCAGTTAGTGCTGCTTTGCGTAAAAGTGATTTGTCCACCATTAAAAGTGATTGGTTGGGCATTGGTTCCGATTGCTTGTAACGTTCCGTTTACTTCTATGTAGTAGCTACCCAGATTCACAGTAGTTCCTACATCAATTGTCAAGGTTACACCGTTATTTACGAGAACATTTCCCGTTAATGTGTATGGACTGTTTGCTTGTGTCCAAGTAGTGTTTGATGTTATTATGCCCGTGACGTTTGTGCCACTTTGAGCTGTACCAAAATGAGCAGTGCCGACAAAAGTTAATCCGCTAATCATAACGGCTATCAAGAACGCGCTCAACAGCAACTTTCTCATGGTATTCCACAGTCTATTACTGTCTTGTTCTGGTTTATTATTTGTGGATGAATCCTCTACTTGCGTTTCTGAAACAAATATTGAGCAGCAAGATATTCGTGAAGTTGAAGCATTCAAAGCGAAATATGAACCCGATTAATGAAAGATTAGCAAATCTCTACCAAAGAGCTCCCTTGAGTTAGTCTACGAGATAGCAAGCGGCAAACCTGTGGTAAACAAGTGAATTTTCTTTAGTTGTTGCTATGTTTTTGCTCTGAACGCTTTAATCTCTCTTCAAGTCTTCTTTCCCGTTCTTTTCTCTCAAGCTCAACCAACGGAGCCATCGCAAGAACAGTTAGGTCCCGCTCAATTCTCTTGAAAAAGTTCATGGAGCTTTTCTCCTTTCTCCTCTGAAACATCTAACGATTTCATGTTTTTAAGCCAAGTTTCTTAAATTGAAATATATCGTGAACTGGAACATCCCGCTTAAGCCCTCAATTGATGAATGTTGATACATCAATGGAGTACTTGATACAACTGCAGGAGCCTCGCCAACTGCGTTAACACAAGGGGATACTGCAACAATAGCCACCGCAGGTCTCGCAAACTACGCTCAAGAAAGCACAATTACAATTAAAGTAACCACGCAAGGCGGTACATACAGTCAAGTAAACGAACAGGTTCCTTAAGTAAATTAATCGCTAAAGAAAAAAACGATAAACACGAAAAATCCCCTATATTATATTATGGGGAAAAAATTGTGTGAAATCTCAAAATCTACCCTTTAGCGTTGTCAGCTTTTGCTTATCTTTCTTTTTCTAAACGTAAGCACAACTGCAACGGAGCTTGCTAATATTCACAATGTTAAAAGACTGGGACGCTGTTTTATCAGCGGGGGATGATGTCGCCGTCCCAGTCTGATAGGGAAAGATGAAGAAGTAAAGTTGACAGACCCCAAACAGTTTAGAGTCTATTTGCCTGTATGATTAGCGCCAAAATGCCATTATTATATTAGTGCTCACTAACTAAGTAGTACCCGTTTACTGGTGCATCTGAAGAATGACTAAGATCAGAAAAAGTGCTGTTCAAATTCGATTTGAAATACTGGAATATCTGTTCTTTAATTCAAAACCTCAGCTACGCACCGTGATTTGGCGGAAATCAACAAACGTCTCCTATGACGATTTTTTGAAACATTTGGCTTTTCTTGAAGAGAGAAAACTGGTTAAGGAAACTGCAGATGGTTACAGTTCGTTAACGGATGAAGGAAGAAAACTCTACGTTGAACTGCGCAAGTCGTTGCCTTCGATACTTTAAGCGGTTCTAGTTCATCTTTGGTGCATCAGGTATAAAAACTCAAGAACGCTGAATAAGGACGGTAAGAAAAATTGACCAGTGAACGTAGTGAGGAGAAGGTTTACCCCGTCAGGTCTCTACATGACTTTTTGTCTGAGTTAGATAAGGAATGGACGAAGTTTCGAAATGGCACTCTTATTGGGCTTGGTTCTTCAGTTGTTTTGTTCTTGGTTGTTGTTTTTTTGATTTTGAGAACTAGGCATTTTGGGTTGGGTTTGGTAGGTTTTATTCTTTTGATTCTTGCAGCAATCGTGATTGCTTACAGCATTTACGCGATGTATGCTCAATACCGGTTCTTGAACAGGTGGGAACGGCGAATCGGGTTGCTTGTGCATATGGAAGAAGAAATGTTATCTGAAAAACTAGATGAAGCCAAGGCTTAGTGTACATTTAAGGTGCACATCAGAAGTGCGGCTTCCTTTTTAAACACTCCAACAGAGTTGTTGATATCAAACAGTTGGAGGAAAAAAAATGGTAAATTTAAAAAATAAAAATAAAGTAGTTTTGGCAGCGATGGCTGCTTTTGCAATATTGTTGATGATTGCAGTACCCTTTGTCGGTGCTCAACCCGTTTCAAACGGCGCAGTTGGGAGTGTTAAGACTATGAAAGCGCAGGGCTTTGCTTACCAAGAAATCAACGGTCAAACCGTGAAATATCAAGCGAACTTCGCTTTGATGCTTCAGCAAACATCCACTATCAGTGTACCCAAGGAATTTGATGTTGCGGGCGGAACAATAGTGGTAAACGGTGTAACTTACACGATGACAAGCGGAAACGGCGTTGTACGACCAGACAGACACATTTTCATGCTGCAGGCTCAAGGCACAAGCCTCGACGGACAAGCAGTAACACTGAAACTTGAAGGTCGATACTTCTGGCTGGGTGGACAGCTATACGTCGCCAGAATAGGAGCTAAACTGCAAACAGACAACGGCAACTACTTGTTACTAATGCGCGCAGCAATACGAGTGTAATAACGCACTCGACATCTGTTTTCTTTCTTTGTTTTCTCTTATTTTTTGGTTTCTTAAATTAACATAAGGAACTTAATCGCCATTACAGCCAACTACACGATTCTTCTTCTGCAAAATCACATTGAAACTTACCCTTTGAGTCAACGGCAAGAAACAATGTCTCCTTTAGGGGAATTCAGAAAAGCAAAAATTTCCTTGCACTAGTGGTTGTTCCAAAATTAGTTTGCAAAGTACCTGATGCGTCTGGATATGGCCACCGAGAAGAACATAAGATTTTGAGAGAGCGGAGTTAAGGGAAGGGAGCGTTATCCATCTCTGGGCAAGGTTCATTCCGAGAGTCTTTCCCGTCTGGCTATTAATTTATCTATTTGCTCTTAGCAAATTATAATCATATCGCTCCCTTTGGACAAGGTGTTGTTAAGAACGCTAATAACGATAAATGAGTGTAGTCCCTTGAAAGAAAAACCCAATGTTTTAATCGTTGGTGCGGGGGCAATCGGTTTAAGCATAGCAGGCTGGATTTTTCCTAACAATGAAAACTTGACTCTTCTAGCACGAGGCGAAAGCATTGCTGCACTTAGAAGATATGGGTTACGGCTTTACAAAATAGGTCAAGAAGCAACAACTGCTCCAATGCCGATAAAAGTAATTGAATCACTAGACGAGATTCCGCCTCCAGACATTATAATCATTACCGTGAAAAACTATGATCTCGATGGAATAGCACAAACGCTTCGGCAACAGCTTGGAAATTTCCAGCCAATTGTTGCTAGCCTTCAGAACGGCTTAGAAAACCAACAGATACTACCCAAGTATTTTTCTAGAGCAATATACGGTGTTGTTTGCTACAACGCATGGCGAGACGGTTTCGGGAAAGCCACATATGTAAAACGAGGATACCTAATTATTGGAACCCCAAACAATGACCTACAACTCGAACTTAAAAGCGTTAAAAACGCTTATATCCCGGATTAGAATGCTTTATCACCAATCGTTTACAAGATGCAGTTCACAGCAAGCTAGCAATTAACCTCATAAATGCTTTAATGGCACTAGTAGGATTCCGAAAACGATCAGTCGAGTCTGAAAAGATTCTTGTGCACATGACTACAAGACTTCTAGGTGAAGGAATCCAAGTGCTTCAAGCAGCCGGGTTTAAAGAGCATAAGCTGGGCAGCCTGCCCTCTTGGAACGATATCCAAATAGCAGTCAACATGCCAGAATCCCCCACAAATCCACTTCATGACTTCATCGTCAACAGAATCGGACCAACCAGCATGACACAAGACGTATTCAGCGAAAAACCAACCACAGAACTAGAATCATTAAGCGGATACATGCTTGAATTAGCCCGCAAAGTAGGTGTTTCAATGCCAATTAACCAAGCAATCTATGAGATTGCAAAAGAACAATTCCGTCCCAGCTTTCGACCCATCCCAGAAATTGACCTTTGGGAAATGATAAACAACAAAATTCTCGACTCAAAAGAAGCTCGCGATAAAAAAATCTAAAGGGTTAACAGTTTAGCTATATCGTTTTCCTTGTCGTATACCCATCTGTTGGCTTCGGGAGAAAAAATAATATATTGCAATTCAACCCTTTTAAAAATACTTTGGTTAATCTGCCTTCTCTGCAAAAAACTATTCAGCTCTTCCTTAGTGGGTGTTTGGATCATGACTTATCCTGCGACATCTTCCATACGGTGATTATCGACTCATCGTTCAACCAACAAAGAAATGCATTTTATCTCGGTTCTCTTGCGGCACCTGGGGGTACCGGGATTCTTTCCGTGAGAATAGAATATTAACGACGAGGGAAGTGTTCCCCACGGGATTTTTATAGAACACGAGTCAACAGTCTTAAATCGTTATTGCTGTCTATTCTATTCTGTTAACAAATGACACAATTATTAGACTGGAGCAAAACTGTAGTGCCTCAGCGTCACGAATCTGGTTGTGTTCCAACAGGCTATGAGTGGATAATTCGATATTTGAAGATTCAAGGAGTGAATCTTGTGACCTTTCAGGAGGATTTTGACCTTGGGCAAGATAATAGTTTTGACTCTGTTTCAGCTAAGATTAGAAGTGTGTATTCTATAATTAACATTAAAGTGGAAAGTTTCATTAAGGGAATAGATAAAGTGGATCGGATTAAATCCCTTTTAGAAGAGCAAAAGCCTTGTCTGATTTCATTAGCTTTAGGCAACGGTCAGGGTTGGCACATAATGCCCGTTGTGCGCATCGATGAAACTATACAACTGATACATCATGCGGATGCAGATGGACAATGTACTTGGGTTTTTCCTGTTGCAGAAATCGTTTGGAGACATGATTACTTGCAAGGTGGACATGATATATCGTGGGTTGAACCTCTATAGGTCCCTAATTATCTGTAACTAAATCGTTTAGTGAAAGAATAAGCTTTGTCACTCTATCAAATCATCTGAAAATGTATCCAGTATTTGGGTCTCTATGCTTGACTTCCGAACTTTTTCTTCATGCATTCGTCACAAAAATTGTTCTTGAACTTTCTTATCCGTTTGGACTGGAAGAGTTTTCCACAACCACTGCACTTTATTTGATTGACCACTTTTGGCTCAAGCAGTTTAAGTCTCCGCTCTATCTCAGCTTTAATTTCAGAATCATCCTCTCTCTCCCAAGCAGCTTTCAACAAAGACATAGCTTGTTCCAAGCTTTTGTCTCCAAATAACTTAAGGAAAGCACTATCTACCTTCCCTTTTCCGAATTGTGAAGGTAACATACAAACAAAATTTTGAGGATAACTTTTAGACTTACTCGAGTCAACTACAGCGAAGCGAAAGCTCTTTCTCGAATAATTATCATCATCCGCATAATACTCGAAAACTTGTAGCTTAATATCCAAGTTGATAAACCTTGAATGGAAGAAAAGACCGGTCAAGTTAATATCTGTGTCTAAATAAATGAAGCCATCAAAAATAGTGTAGTTTCATCAAGTTTTGGTTTCTGTGTAGTAGATTTTAAAAAGTTTAGAGAGTAGGTGGATTTTTCTTAAGAGAGTCACGCATTTCTCTTATAGTTTCTTTTTCATTTTTGGTTTTTAAATTTTCCTTTTCGTTTTGTTCGTTTACTTCTTTGTTGTGTTGGTCAACTCGATTATTGACAATTTTTACCAACTGCATAACTAATTTAATATCTTCTTGGAGCTTCTTTGGATTAGTAATAATTGAAATTGTATCCCCTTGCGAACTATTTGGATAGTTAGGTTCAACTATCGGGAAAGAATCATTTGGTTTTGTCAGTACAGCTACTAATGGTTGAGGGGTTTTTTTCAATTCCTTTTCAAATAACTCTTGCCAATCCTCTTGCGGAATTCTATCTAAAGGCAATTCAACAAAAAAGGTATCTTCTTCTGTTGACAGTTTGGTTATTTTCAACGTTTCAGGGTCAATTGGTTTCAGATTTGTTTTCTCAATCATGTTCACTTATGGCTAACCCTCAAGCATATGAGCTTGAATCCGCCTTTAAGTTTTTGTATAAACCCAGCATAGCAATCCATCTCCCCTTTCAGCTTCCAGTTTTCCAAATCTTTCAAAAATTAAGCTGATAATCAAATGAACATGTTTTTCACTACGCACATATCGTTAATTCTGATTTCAGATTAACATTAAGACGATTGGTATGAGGCGCTCCAAACTAGAAATGTATGTTGATATTCTTCAGGTCTTAGCACAAAGAGGACCGCTAAAACTAACACATGTTATGTATAAAGCGAACGTTAACTGCAGTGTCCTAAAAGAGTATCTTGATTTCCTCTTAAAACAAGGCTTGGTTGAAGAACGCACAATCAGAAAACAACGAATAGTTTACGCTGTTACACAACGTGGAATAACCGTTCTGAAATACTTCAAAGAACTAAAACAGGTACTGCCCATAATGGAGGAAGCACGAAACCAAACAGCAATACCTTCCTAAAATCCCAGTTCCCCTGGTAAGAAAAATATATTTGTGTGAGGGATTTATTTCTTTAATTGTTTAACTTTTTCCCATGGAACTTCTATTTTTACTTCTTTTCCATTTTCATCTTTGCACGTTATAGCCATGGTTTCTTTTCCATTTACGTCATGCTTTATTTCAAAATTTGCTTTATCGCGTTTTTTGTTAACAATTACTTCAATGGTTTCGACTATTCCAACTTCTTCCTTTTGTTTTTTTGACATAACCTTTTCACCATTATAATTGTAATTAATAGTCTGCTTAAGAGTTTTTTCTTGCATTTCGGATTAGCGTTATCAGGTCAAGGTGAAAGGTGTCTGGCAGTAACTTTTCTGGCAGGTTACTGAGTGGACAAATGCTTAAAAAACAATCATTATGTAATAGCTCTCTATGACAGAAGATGTTGTTAACCTAACTTCTCAAAGGATAATGTTGATTATCAAAGAAAAACTGAAAGAGACTAAAGGTGAATGCATCGACTATTGTTTAGAACATATATTTGATGAATGCGAACTACCAAAACTTAAACTAAAACTGCATATAGCTTGCAAAGGAATCTGTACTAGCCAAGTAGTAAGTGACTGTCTTTCCCTTGAGCACATACGCAAAATTCATGTTATAATAGAAGAGTTCGCCAAACAAAACAAAATAAATATTATGTAAAAAAGTGTCTGATTATTTTTTTCATTGTTTTCTGCTTGCATTTTGTTTTAGTGTTTTCCACTTATTATGTTCTTCAAGTTGTATTCCCTTGCCTATGCTTTTCTTGTTTCGGGTTTCATGTGGTGTAATTTAGTTATGATAAAGTTGGTAACGCTGAAGGATTACTGTTGTATGTTCTTAGTTGTATGTAGAAAAATCAGGTTCCTACTTCCTTGAAATTTGAGCTGGAAATTTTATCTTCTGTATTTACTTGTGGTTGCTTCTTTGAAACAACATAAATCTTATATCTTACTATTAGTGATGTATTCAAAGACTGCATGAAACATCGAGAGGTATAAAATGAATAGTCAATCTGAACATAGCAAGCTAAAGCCTGATGGTAGCGTTGTTCCAATAGTTTTGACGCTAAACGACGGGCTACTTGAAGCAAGAAAAAAATCTGCAAACGAACCAATTTACATTGACCATTTATAAAAAGCTGTTTAACTCTCGAAAATAACCAAATAATCTTTGTTTTCTTCTGCTGAGAATTTATTTTTGAGAAATTGTTTTACTGCTTGAAGGTCATAATCGCCTTTAATTTTCAATTGGTAAATATCTGGAAATCTGTGTTCAATACTAACAACTGTAGGGCTAACAAGTTGGTTGACACTTAAGTTTTTCAGAAGGGCAACAGACTCTTCTCTATTCACTTGCTTCCCCCAAGTCCCTAATGGACGTACAAAACTAATAACACTTTGCTGAAAAATTGTGTAAATAAACGTTACACTGTCAGGCAAATTTGCATTGTAAAACGCATTTACCTGAAACCATTAAAATCTATGCTGAAATGTCTTTGTTTGCTCTATTTTACTTAGTACAGACCTTTAGTTTACAGAAATTAAAGTAATCTGTTAGAAATATTATGTGAAATAGTTACGCTTACCAAAATCATAATTCATCTGAACTGCCGACTTGTTAGTTTTAAGGAATTTGATTGTGTAATAAGCGGAAAGTTTACAAAAGCGTATATAAACCGCTCCAAGCCCTTGGAAAAATCTGGAGAGAACGGAAAATGCTTAAAATAATAGTCAACAGCGATACTTGTAGCGGATGCGAAACCTGCGTAAACTCTTGTCCAGTGGGCGTCTACGAAATGAGAGACGGCAAATCGTCCCCAGTCAACGTAGATTGCTGCTTAGTCTGCAGAGGCTGCGAAATCCAGTGCCCAACTGACTCCATTCAAGTAATTGAATAGTGCCAACTCAACTTCCTTAAAGTTTGAGCTCGAAAACCCAGTTTCAAGAAAATCCTTTCAATTTTCGACATATTAGTGCAGACGAAATCAGCTTTAAATTAGTTGAAGTCTTGAATGCATAGGTGCGCACGACATTAGTGAAAGAAGAAGTTAGGATGGTGACGTTTTGGCTGTGAATGATAGCAAGTGTTCCTGCGGGGAAAACGCCACTGTTTTCGAGAACAACGAGAAGTTCTGTAGCAAATGCTACTTGAAAAATAAAGGCAGGCGCTAACCTGATGTTTGACGAAAACACAGAAGATGCAATATGTGAGGGAGGCAAGTCAGTGGAAACTAAAAAAGCTGAAGACAAAGCTGGTCCAAAAATAGCCACAAATATTCTGAGAATTGTGTCCACCAATAATGCCTTCTACTTCTTCACAGATGTTGGACAGTACACTGATAGATGTTCATCCTGCCTTGCAGATTTTTGTAACACAATACAAACGATAGATGTCAAGTCAGTAGAGTTCCACTTTAGGCGTGGAGACTTTGCATTATGGATAAGCGAAACCTTGGGAGACAACGAACTAGCAAACGAAATTGATAGAGTTAGCAAGGTTAGCAAGACAATTCGAGGAGAAGAACTCAGAACAACAATACATCAAACCGTAGATGCACGTTTGATTAAACTGAAAAAACTCCAAGCTTCCGAAGAGCCTTATCTAGAACGAGATGAATAAGCACATCGCGATTTTATCCAAACTTATAGCTATCTCTGAACTCTAAATTTCCTTGAATTTTTTAGCTGGTACCGCTTTATCTGCTGATATTACATAGTACATGGTTTATAGTAAAGAAGTTTGGTTCACTATCCAAACGTTGATTCTGGTTTAACTTCATTTTGGTAATGTACGACTTTCTTAGAAAGAAAATAAATTGCTGTACAAGAAACGGTTTTGAATGGAGAAAGAAAAAATTACTGTGAATCCTTAATTGAGTGACTATCGAAACTTAGCTGGATTAAGGATGGTTGAGCCCTCCCAGACGTGAGGTAGTTGGAACATAGAGTGGTCAAGAGTTTGTTTCCTTGGGAATATTTAGAACTCCATGCCGATCCTTATGTAGCAATCGTTTACTTCTTAATTGCTTAGTTAAGCTCACGAAACTACAATAAAGCTGTTTAAGAAAGTTCTAAGATGGGGTTAACTGAAAATAGGTGTATTTTTATATTTCTAGGTGCGGTATCTTTGGTAATTTAAACGGGTGAAGCCTACTCATGTCATCAGACGTTTTAGCGGGTGGAAGGGCGAAGGCTCTTAGCGGCGATCGGAAACAGTTTGACATGTTTTTCAATAAGATGCTGGATGGCTTTGCTTATCACAAGATTGTTGTTGACAAATCGGGTAAGCCAATTGATTATGTTTTTCTTGAGGTTAATCATGCTTTTGAAGAAATGACGGGGCTCAAGGGAGAGCGAATTATCGGCAAGAAAGTAACGGAAGTTCTTTCTGGAATTGAGAAAGACCCTGCTGATTGGATTGGAGTTTACGGGAAAGTTGCTTTAACGGGCAAGTCACTTCAGTTTGAGAATCATGCGATTCCTTTAGGTAAATGGTATAAAGTCTCGGCTTATTGTCCAGAGAAGGGCTATTTTATTGCTTTATTTGAGGACATAACTGAGAGCAAGAAAGCTGAGCACGAGCTTTGGCAAGCAAAGAAAGATTGGGAACGAACTTTTGATAGCGTCCCCGACTTTGTGGCTATTCTTGATAATCAGTTTAGAATCGTGCGGGCTAATCGAGCCATGGCGCAACAGCTTGGAGTAACTCCCGAAAAAGCCATCGGACTCTTCTGCTACCAGTGCGTTCATGGATTAGATAGTCCCCCTGCTTTTTGTCCACACGCACAAACAGCGAAAGATGGAAAAATACATCAAGCTGAGGTGTATGAACCCCGCCTCGGAGGAGATTTCTTAGTAACTACGACTCCTTTAAAGGATGAGCAAGGGTGCTTGGTTGGGTCAGTCCACGTAGCGAGGAATATTACTGAGCTCATGCAGCGAGAACGAGAAATTGAAAACGTAGCAAAGTTTCCTTCTGAAAATCCTAACCCTGTATTTCGCATAGATGGAAAAGGCACAATTCTGTTCAGCAATGCATCTGGAGCTTCCGTTTTGACGGCATGGAGCAGGCGGATTGGTGAGCGTTCTCCTGAATACATAAGCAAAGCTGTTGCCGAGGCTTTAGCATCTAATAGAAGGATTGAGGTAGAAGAAACATATGGAGATACTGTATTTTCGCTATTGTTTGTTCCTATCACTAGGGAAGGGTACGTAAATATTTACGCAAATGACATTACGGAGCGTAAGAAAGCTGAAGAAGTGATAGTGGCATCTGAGAAGAAGTACCGTAGACTTTTTGAGACTTCGCAAGATGGAATAATGGCTAGGGATTTAGAGGGGCGGATGATTGACTGCAATCAGGCTTATTCGAGGATGATAGGCTACTCAAAAAAAGAACTCACAAATGTATCCGCTACTGACCTTTTGCCCGAAAAATGGTGGGGACAGAGGGAAAAAATCGTAAAGGAGGTCTTGGAGACTGGGGGTTCAATTGTTTTTGAAAGAGAGTATCGCAGGAAGGACGGCGTCGTCTTTCCTGCTTCAGTTAGGACTTGGCGTCTAACAGATGAGAAAGGGAATATGGTTGGTACGTGGTCTATGGTTCGGGATATTACGCAGCAGAAGGAACTTCAAGAGAAACTGCAACGGCACACAACACATCTAGAGCAACTTGTTGAAGAGCGCACTCAACAGTTGAAGGATTCAGAGCGGTTGGCTGCTATTGGAGCTACTGCGGGTATGGTTGGTCATGATATTCGTAATCCTTTGCAAGCAATTATTAGTGACGTGTACTTGGCTAAAACTGAGTTGGCTTCGATTCCTGAAAGCGAAGAGAAAAAGAATACCTTAGAAAAGTCTGGAGGGAATTGAAAAGAACACTGAGTACATTAACAAGATTGTGGCTGACCTGCAAGACTTTGCCCGACCGCTTAAACCTAATGCTGAAGAAGCCGACTTAAAAATCATAATTGAAGTTTTATTGAAAAAGAATGGTTTGCCAGAAAACATTAAAGTAACCTTTAAAATAGAAGCTGAAGCTAGGAAAGTTGTGGCTGACTGTTCTTACATTAATCGCATCATGTATAATTTGGTGAATAATGCTGTTCAAGCGATGCCAAATGGCGGCAAACTGACTATACGTGTCTTCAAAGAAGCAAACGACACCATAATAACAGTAAAGGACACAGGAGTTGGCATACCCGAAAAACTAAAAGGCAAGCTGTTTACTCCAATGTTTACGACTAAATCAAAAGGTCAAGGTTTCGGCTTACCTGTTGTTAAGCGAATGACTGAAGCTTTAGGAGGCACCGTAAGCTTTGAGAGTCAAGAAGGCAAAGGAACAGCATTTATGGTGCGTTTGCCTCCAAAAACAATAAAACGGTAAATGGATTTACTAATAAATAAAGCTAAAAATGTTTGCTCTTTTACTTTTTAGGACGGTAAATGATAGCTACATCTTCTCCATGTCTATTAATCAAGGATAAAGCACAGTTGTACTTTTTAGCGACCTGTTGCATGCAATCTTGTGTTTCTTTGTCAATAGGTACTTTGATGTGAACTTGATAACCTTCCGAAAGCAACCCCGCAGCATTAGGCGGCATCAAAGAAAGATACTGACCATCAAACAATGTGCATTCTTCAAAAATTTCCCTAAGCACCAAAACTGCTTCTTTGCGATTCAGAGTAACACCCATAAGCACTAACTATTAGGGTCTCTAAAAAAGGTTAAGTTAGTTTATTTCTTCTCAGGTCTGTAAATGATAACTAAACCTTCTTTTTCTTTTTCCAAAGCTAACCCATACTTATCAGCAACATCGCACAGAATGTCTATTTGATTTTCTTTGTTAAAGTTTGTTTTTACGAGAACTTGATAACAATTCGAAAGCAAATTTTCAAAATTAGGATTTATCAGAGAAATGTACTGAAAATGAAACAGCGTGGACATTTCAAAAATATCCCTCATAACTTGGACTGCTTCATTTCGATTCAGAAAAACACCAATAAATTCAAAGGTAACCATTAATAAAAATATTTTTATGATTTTCTGTATTAACACAGGTATAGTACCGTACCGAGGCTGTAGCACTCATGGACCTCAACAGTTCAGGAGAGCCTACAGGAAACGGGTTGCTGTTGAGCAGTTTTTGGCAGACTCAAGAACCCGGCAAGTCTCACACAGCATAATCTGAGAGGATTAGCCAAAGTAACGTTTCATTCTTAACTCTGCGTCCTAATTATGCTTCTCACAGCCCAAGCAGCTATCAACACGCACAAATCAAACAAAGCCAGAAGCATCAGATACTTCGCAAACTGATTTCGCAACAGCCACGAGCGCCAGCTTGTTGCTAATTCGATTTCTTTGCGTTTACGTTTCTTTGCCCTTACCTCGCGAGCATAGTGATTGACCGCGCTTTTTCGGCCTGCCTAGCCTCAACGCAACCACCCCATTGAGCAACATGGCGATCATGCACAGCAACGCATGCGTAGCTATTCTTTCGAGACCTCTAGCCCTATGCCTTTCAAGACAAAGTTGCTCCTTCTGCCTCGAATTCACCCGCTCAACCTCGCTTCTCTGCTTGTAGAGCTGTTTCTCTAAGCTGGGACCATGCGTTCTGAAGTACTTGTCCGCCCGCAGCACATTAACTTCTTTGTTCTGGTTGGCCGGATACGGAATCACCGCCTTAACACCGCAGACTGAAAGCTGATCTCTTAGTTTTCTGCTCGAATACTGTGAATCTGCAGTGAACGTTTTAATTCGGTGCTCGCTTATGTTCCATGCCATGCGAAAAAGGGCTGAAGCATGCTTCTTCTCGTTATCGTTCGCAGGCGCAGCGATCACAGCGAGGGGCAACTCTGACTTAGCATCAGTGAGTATGTGCAGTTTATAGCCGAGCTCGTAGGTTTTGCCGTTTCTGCCAACTCTGGATTCTGGATCAGACTTTCCGCGACTGTTCTCGTGCGGGTCACGCCGACTGTACGCCTTTACGAACGTAGCGCCCGAGTCCACCGTTTCGCCGCTTATCACACCGCCCCTTAATAATTCCTTGATCAGTTTGTTCATGATTATCTGAAGCCTTCTGTTTCCGACACGCTTCTTAAACCGTGACAACTGAGACGGATGATAGGGATTTTCTTCAGCTTCTATGCCGCAGAGCTCCCTCAAATTATCGTCTTTCCATAGCCTACGGCACAGTTCTCTCTCGCTGGGGATCTGCTGGAGCCGTTTAACGATAAGTGCTTTGAAGATGCCCATGGGTTTTCTCGGTGGTCTGCCTGGGCTATTTTCCTTGTGGTATGCTTCCTTGACGACTTTTTCTATGTCATCTGAGTTTAGTTTGGACAGGATATGGTATATGAAAATTGCTCCGCCGCCTACAGGTGTTCTTCCACAAGCATCACAAGGTCTGAATAAATCAACCGTATAAACACATAGAATTCAACCGTTAAAAAAACAAATGCTCAAACTACATTTTAGCACAGTAGAGACTATCTTGAAAGTAAATCGGGAATATGAGAACAGAGCCCAAAATGTTAGAACACATATTCATATAATCTTTCTAATGCTGGCGCGACCTTTCTTGTTTCATTGTGATGCTCCTTTTAGCTTCAAGCATCAAGGTGAAAATGCATAATTGGCTTGGATATGATGTTCCAAATTTCGGAATATTCCAAAATTGGTAACATTAAAGATATTCCCGAAAACAGTTGAGAACATAAGAAAGAAGAGACAAAGCAATGAGGACGTTTCTGAGTAGAGACCAAATTAAAATACCTACTTTCACCTCAAAGTGGCTAGCCTACTCCTATGCCTTCTTGGTTGTTGCGGAGTTTTTGGATGGTTTGACAACTAAGATTGGCTTGAATTTAGGGCTTACTGAAGTTGGAACGTATGCAGAGGGAGTTTTAGGTAACTATGGCTTTTGGGGTTTGATGGCTTGGAAATACAGCATTGTCGCTGCTGTGGGGGCGTTGATTTTCTTATTTTATTATGGAGTGAAGAAGTATTATCCTACACGTTTGAAGCTTGTCAGCGTCATTCTGACTATTGGCTTCTTAATTGCAGGTATAGCTTCAGTTCAGGTTGTCGTAAACAACGTCCATCAGATTGAGCTTGCCCTACATCCTTAACATTTTATTCAATAAAACACTTTAACTTTCACAGAAGGGATAGTCCCAAAACTGCAATCTCGCATAAGCCTTTGGTTTTGAGATAACTGTAGAGCGTATGGCAAATGTGGATGTAGCCGCACAGTCACACATACCCCTAAAGCATTTAGCAACCCACATATTTCTTGAAGCGAAAATGATATGAAAAAGACGCTGATTTCTTGGGCAAAGAAGTTATTTTTGAGCTGAGTAAAAAAGTTGTATTGGTATCTTGAGTGGCAGTAACTACCCATTCATCATTGTCAAGCATATCGCTGGATACTTTAACAATTACTATCATGGCTATGCACCAGAGAATTGCCAACAGCTAATTGAGAAGTTAGGATTGACAACTGAAGAACCGAAGAAGGCGAAGGCTAAAAACACCGTCAAACAATCACAATTAGGCCCATTTTTTAGCGAAACTTTTCACCCATCGGGCACTCTAAGGGTAATTTGTCTTGGCTATACATTAGCTCAATCCAACAGGTATAGCAGAAGTAAATTTGGCATTTGGGGCAGTGTTAAAGCCTCCGCCGATCATTTTGCGGCAATCGCCGCAAAGTCGGGACAAATTTATCATAGAAAATAAATGTTAAGCAATTAGTTCAAAAAGACAGCGTTGAAACTGCTCTTTAAAACCGCAGAGACATAAGCGAAAGTAAGGGGTTTCAAAAACTTACTTCGGTTAGCGTGTTTTTGTGGTTCCTCATTCTATGCTCTCTTAGGTCCTTCGGATTAGGCAATTCAACTTTGCATATTGGGCATCGGTATGTTACAATCATCGAAATGTCCGCCTCAGTTTTGAGAAAAGATTTTCTTCATAAATAAGCCTTACAGACATAAGCTATATAGATGCTATTTTTGACTTTAAACTATGAAAATAACTCTTATTTGATTGGAGTCACTTAACTAAAAAACATGTGTACTCTAATAATGCTTGAAAATCCATGCAAAAACAGCGATGGAAAACAGTTTAAAAGTGATTCAACTGGCGTACGAGAATGCTTTAAATCTGAACAACAAAGACAAGCTCCAATACTTGTTTAAGCAACGCTTCAAGAGCGGGTTTGCTGCTTTCGATCTGCGTGACTTTGGCCTTTAAATCAGCCATTTATTCTTTAGTCACTTAAATTTCTGTGCTTAAGAATTAGCCATGAAAATGGATTTTTTGATTAGTTTAAGTGACTTAAACTTCAGCCTATTTTTGTTAGAGACATGTAGCACGTGCTTCTGATTCGATGCCCCGTCTAAACTTGGTTTGCTTTGCCGATGGCGCAGTAGTACGTTTTTTTAAGTCCGTACTTAACCAAGACTGGACATGAAGGACAGATGCACCCGGTAGTCTTGATTTGTTCTTTTGCTTTTCCCCTAGCACAGAAAAGTGTGTCAGTTAAATTTGAATCCTTGTAGGTAGGGCAAGTTGGGCATGTACATAATTTCACGTTTTCTTCGTTATCAGGTATAGAAATTGACATTTACAATCAATTGAAAGATAAGCGCAGCCCAATTAATAACTATTAGTGAATAGGTTCAGTCAACAACAAAACATGTGACTGATGAATTCTCTGACTGTTTTTTGCTGATTCTGAGTCACGACCAAAAAACGTTAATTACCATTGATAGACTAGTAAAGAGAGAAAGAATAGCGAGTGGAGGTGGAAAACATTGACTCTTGTTAAAGTTGCTGAAATTTCAGAGATATCTCTGGGACAAATTAAGCCTGTAAAGGTTGCAGAAAAACAAGTTTTGATAGCCAACGTAAACAACATCTATTACGCCATCGGAAATATTTGCACACATATGGGCGACGACCTTTCAAAAGGAACGTTAGAGGGAAACACAGTGACATGCCCCAAGCATAAGTCAAAATTTGACGTCACAACAGGCAAAGTCATTTCTGGTCCAAAAGTTCCTTTAATACACCCAAAAATCAAAGATGAACCTGTTTATTCAGTAAAGGTTGAAGGGAAGGATATTCTAGTCGAACTTTAGTAGTTACTGGATTTAAGGCTGACTTCAACTCTGTTGGAAGAGGGCGTTTATTTTAGTAGGTAGCGCGGATAGAACAAAAATGGCAATACTCTGTTGTTCTTGATTGAACTTGAGCTATACGATAGCATTTTCTCTTTTGAGGTCCTCATCGCTGTATTCGACTTTTTTTGACTTTTATCGACTTTTTTTGACTCAACCTGCAAACGATTTAAGCTTTGCTTCAAAAAACCAGCCTGAAACAAAAGAAACAAAAAATTAAGCAAGAACTCCCCTCACTTCAGCTTGTAAAAGTGGTGTCATCTGAAACGACACAAGTAATGTCTAACCTTTCTAGCTAACGGAAACTTGAACAATTCTTTTCTTCAAAAAGACACATAAGGACACAAAAATACATCCTGCTATATTCCTCTACGCGATTATTTGCGATTAAACGCGATTATTCTCGATTATTTGCGATTATTCTAGATTCAACCTGCAAACGATTCAAGCTTTGCTTCAAAAAAGCAACCCAAAACAACCAGAACAAAAAAAGGCTTTGGCAATTCAAGAACCTTATCATAATCTACTCAAAATGAACTAATAAAATTAAAGTGCCGTTGAAGCCTGGTGATTTACAGCACGTATATAAGCTGGCGCTTAAAATATTAAATTAGGCGCATCAAGAGTCGCAAAAGCTCTCTAAATTGCCCAGTTTTGATGTTTCACAAAAAATAGCCAACAATTCAGAGGTTATTTAACTTCATGTATGCAGCAAATAATCAAGAAAACGAATCTCCTAAGCTTCCTCCACGAATTGGCAGATTATTCGAGCTTGCCAGTAACCTGTGGTGGAGCTGGCATGAGGAAGGAAGACAGCTTTTTCGCTCCTTAGATTACGCTTTTTGGCGAACCAGCGAACATAATCCGGTCAAGCAGCTGTGCAGTATCAGTATGGATAAGCTGGAGGCAGCGGCAAGAGACCCGTCTTTTCTGGAACTCTACGACACAGTAATGTCAAAGTTTGACGAAGAAATGACAAGAGGCCACAACTGGTGCGGCAAAACAAACCCAAGCAAACCTGATGGGCAAGTCGCTTATTTCTCAGCCGAGTATGCACTCCACGCTTCGCTACCTATTTACGCGGGAGGCTTAGGCGTTTTAGCAGGAGACATATGTAAAGAAAGCTCGGACCGCGGGCTACCCCTAGTCGCTGTCGGATTCATGTATCCTCAAGGCTACTTTCGCCAGCGCATATCTTCCGAAGGCGACCAACAAGAAGACTACCTGCAACTGAACTTTAACGATGCACCTATCTCCCCTTGCGCTTGGCCCTACAGGTGCGGACCTCTTATCCCGATTCAACTCGCTGACCGCCAACTGTATGTTAAGGTGTGGCAGGTGCATGTTGGCCGCGTTAGCTTGTACTTGATGGATACTAATGTTGATGAAAATAACCCTCAAGATAGGATGTTGTCAGCCCGCCTGTACACAGCCGACCAAGAAGAACGTCTACGTCAACTAATTGTTTTAGGCGTAGGCGGAGTGCGGACACTGCGCGAGCTTCATGTAGAACCGGTTGTGTGGCATGCTAACGAAGATCACACGGCTTTCATGATGCTTGAGCGTCTACGGTTAGAACGGGCGAACGGAGCCTCTTTGGAAGAAGCCATCGAAAACGTACGCAGATGCACCGTTTTCACCACTCACACGCCAGTTCCAGCCGGTCACCATGTCTTCAGCTTTCAATTAATGGACCGCTATTCACGTAACCTCTGGGAGCCCCTTGGAATTGACAGAGAAACTTTCCTGAAGCTGGGACAGTATGAAGGCTTTAGTCCAGAAAAATTCAACCTTACAGCCTTTGCGCTTCGTCTATCAGGACAAGCTAACGCCGTATCCAAACTGCACGGCAAAGTAACGCGGCGAATGTGGCAGGTCCTTTGGCCCGGCAAGACCGAAGATCAGGTACCGATTATATCAATAACAAACGGTGTCCATTTGCCAAGTTGGCAAGCGCCAGAAATCAGGGGGCTCTGTGAAAAGCACCTGGGTTCTGAATTGCTTCAAAAAGAAGACGACGAAGAATATTGGAAATGCGTAGATGATATACCAGATGAAGAATTGTGGCAGGTGCGTCAAACATTAAAAACCCGATTGATACATACAATTCAAGACAGAGCGCAACAGCGTTGGATGCAAGGGGCAGCAACCACTCAGCAAGTGATCGCTATGGGTTCACTACTGGATCCCTACGCTTTAACCATTGCTTTTGCTCGCCGATTCACCGAATACAAACGACCACAACTAGTTCTATCTGACATCGAACGGCTAAAACGCATAATAACAAATCCAGAGAAGCCTGTGCAAATAATTTTTGCAGGCAAATCCCATCCAGCTGACTACCAATCAAAACAGCTTCTCAAACAGGTATACCACGCAGTTTTGGACAGAGGATTCCAAGGGCGCCTTGCTTTTGTTGAAGACTACGACCTTGATGTGGCACGAGAACTTGTCCGAGGCGTCGATGTTTGGCTCAACATGCCACGACGGCTGCAGGAAGCATGCGGAACCAGCGGAATGAAAGCTTCGATGAATGGTGTACTCAACTTCAGCGTTCGCGACGGATGGTGGGATGAAGCCTACAACGGCAAAAACGGGTGGGCAATCGGCGATTCCGTGGGAAGCAGCCCAGAGGAAGAAGACAAAAGAGACACCGAATCACTCTATAACCAACTAGAAAACGGAATCGCACCTATCTACTACAACCTAGACCGCAAGGGTGTACCGCACCAATGGATAAAATTCGTCAAAGAAGCAATAAAAACCGTCACGCCTGCTTTTAGCGCTTGCCGAATGATGAAAGAGTACACCCAACAGATGTATTTGCCTGCTGCCGGACAGCAAGAACCAAAAAGTAATCCGGTTGAGGGATAAAAAGATGGAAAAACAAAATAATTTTGCAGAAAAGTTTTTTGAAAGTGCAGACGCCTTTATGATTGCCATCGGCAGCGACGAAGTCGTAACCGACGTGAACAAAAAGGCATGCGAAATTCTTGGATATTCAAGAGCCGAGATTAAGGGTAAAAACTGGTTTGACAGCTTTGTTTCAAAAGCAAAAAGGGAAGATGCTAGACGGTTTTTCCACGATATGCTACAGGGTTCTCTTAGTCATGTACATTCTGACTATATAGTTATTACTAAACGAGGCGAAGAGCGGATATTTAGCTTTCATAACATAATCGTCAGCGACGAAAAAGGTAACACTATTGGAATGCTCAGCTCAGGAGACGACGTTACCGCGCTTAGGCGGAAAGAAACAGCTTTAAAAGAGGTGGAGACCCGTTTGCAGATTTCGTTGGATTCCATGTTTGAGGGATGCCAAATTATCGATCATGATTGGCGCTATGCGTACGTGAATGAGGCAGCAGCGAAGCAAGGAAGAAAAACCAAAACGGAATTGTTAGGTTACACGATGATGCAGGCTTATCCGGGCATTGACAGAACAGAAGTGTTTAGCCATCTTCGGAACTGCATGACAAATCGTGTTCCTCACCAAATGGATAATGAATTCACTTTTCCAGATGGATCCAAAGGCTGGTTTGAGCTTCACATCGAACCTGTCCCCGAAGGGGTCTTAATTTTATCAATGGATATCACCAAGAACAAGGAGACAGAAGAGGAACTGAACAGATATCGCTACAGACTTGAAGAGGTAGTTGCACACCGCACTGCGGAATGCTCAAAGGCAAACGAGGAACTTACCCGAGAAATTGAAGAACACCAAAAGATGGAAGAAGGGCTTAAACTAAGAGCCATAATCTTAGACAACGCAAGAGAAGCCATATTTCTCATGAATACTAAAGGCGACTTTGCATATGCAAATCAGGCAGCATCAAAAACATACGGCTACAGCCTTGACGAATTCCTCAATATGAATATTCGTTCACTTTTGCAGCCTAAAGATGTACCCACAATCGAATCGCTTCTAAAAGATATTATAGAAAAAACACTGGTTAGCCACGAAATGGTTCATGTACGAAAAGACAAATCTCCAATTCCAGTAAAAGTTAACCATAGCTTGGTAAAAACGCTTCACGGGCAATTTATCGTCGTTGTTATCCGCGAAATCACCGCTTAACCGCGCAACACCAAAAATCGCTAATATTTTATAATTAGTGTTGTGCCATTTTCATTTGTCAATGTATAGATGACAGCTATTTCGTTGGATATGCCGTTTCCAGGATTGGCGAATGATGTTTGGGGCTCGAAGTGTTCGGTTTGGTTTTGATTAAAGTTAGGCATCTCGTTTCGCAATGCTTGATTGGGCGGTGCAATATTTTGCAGGTTTGGGTTTTGGAAACTGTAAATTTGACCGAGCATCGGGTTAAACGTTAGGTTGGAGCTGATTACGATCATGTGGGTGCCCGATAAGTCTGTGCTGAAGCCTTTCACATACGCTGCCTCAGTTAATACGGTTTTAGAAGTGACGTATCCAGATTGAATGTTAACTAAGGCACAAGTGGTAGCAACACCAGCCACAATTATTACGCATGTTAGAAGAATTGCAGCTATTAGCTTGCTGGATTTGGGTCTCTTTGGTTTTATGGATGTTAGCTGGTTTATGTTTTTTAGCCGCAGGTTTATTTTTGGGTGACCAGACAGGATTTGGGGTCTATGAATGATTGGTGAGGTTACTAAAAGGTTTGAGGTAACTCGAATTAACCTGCCTTCACCCGGCAAGCTTTGCAGAGCCTTGGTGATTTTTGTTAATGCATTTGCTAAGCTTTCCGGTTTTTCCAGAAGTTTTGCTCCGTTTTCATCTGCCAGCATTTCTCTTTCTCTTTGACTGTTGAAAAAAGCAAAGTATGCCAGAGGGTTGAAGAATGAGATAGCCGTCAAAGAGTTTGATAGAGCCTTGAATAAGAAATCGTGGTTTTTGATGTGGGCAAGTTCATGAGACGCAACAGCCAATATTTCCTCTTTATCCAAAATGTTCAGTAGCCCTATGGTGAAGACAAGCTTCGTTTTGCCTCCATTTCCCATGGTGAAAGCGTTGGGGCGCAAGTCTTCAATGAGCGCCACTTGCGGAGTTGAAATGGATAGTTTCCTGGAGATGGTAGCTATTTCTGTTTGAAGCCACCCATACTCGTTTGAGTCAAGGTTGATTACGTGTAGGAGTCTAGACGCTATCCAATCACCCATCACTATAGTTGTGACAGCGTAAATTCCTCCTATCGCTAAGCCGGTTAAGCAGAGGATTCCTGTCATTGAAAAAATCTGATTTGTTGAAAGCGCCACAAGCGTGATTGTCTGCGATAAAGGCGGCTGCATCAGGTGGAAGGGGCCAAAAAGTGCGGGTGCCTGAGGAGCGGGAATGCTGAACGACCCGATTAAACGGGAAGAGACCGCCTGTATCGCAGTTTTGGGCGGAAATGAAAGCATAACAAAGAGTGGAGCAACAATTGGAATTAGGTAAATCAGGCTTTTGGCTCTACTGCCCATAAAAGGGCAACATTTCACCACGATTTTTATGCAAACAAACGATACGGCCAAAGCTATAACTGAATAGTAAAAATACGGTTGAAAAACCTGAACCAGAACGTCTTCAAAGTTCACTTCAACCCCCCCTTCAAAGTAGCCATATTAATTTTAATTTTTATTCCGTTTAATTTTGCTGAGTTGTTCTCGGAGCGCTTTGCGTTCTCCTTCTTCCATGTTGGTTTCTTCGATTAAGCAGCTGGTAACGGCTTCACCGAAATTTCCAATCAAGCTTGCGAGAACCTCGCGGACAGCTGATTTTTGAAAATTCTGTTTTCCAAGCTTAGGCCAGTAGACATAGTAGAGTCCGCCTCTTCCTTTTTCGATTTTCCTGTCCAGTAAGCTTTTCTCGAAGAGTCTGTCCATGGTGGACATAACGGTTGTGTAAGCTATTTTCTTGGTCTTGTTTAGTGCAGAGTAGATTTCTCTGACTGTTATGGGTGTTTTTTTTGAACCCCATATTGCCTCCATAATGTTGGATTCCAGTGGACCCAGAAAGGCTTCTAATGCTTTGCCGTCTAAGTTGTATTGTGAGAATTCTGGTTTTTTCTCTTCAGTCATGGCTTCCGACCACATTACTATCCTCTATAGTAGCTCTTTA
This sequence comes from Candidatus Bathyarchaeota archaeon, assembly GCA_963767735.1. GTDB lineage: Archaea > Thermoproteota > Bathyarchaeia > Bathyarchaeales > Bathycorpusculaceae > Bathycorpusculum. The sequence goes on from CAVYES010000004.1 coordinate 555,161, forward strand.
AGCTTTCGAAAACAAAACACGCCGCTTTCTCCAACTTGATTCACCAAAAAAAGAAAGCGGGGGAGCTTGCCATTCCTATGCAGATGTTCCTGTGCCTGAAGGGGCAGGTCGTGCGCCAAGTACAACGGATATGTTCACGGTTTGATTGTTTCTTACAATTGTTAAGCTAACGGTTTGTCCAGGCAACGTGTATTCTTCCAGGTATGAGGATAGGTCGTCTCCGTTTCTGACTCTTGACCCATTAATTGCTGTTATGATGTCGCCGCCTATGGTTATGGTGTTTCCGTCTATAGTAGCTTGAGTGGTGCCTGCTTTGAGACCTGCGTTGTCTGCGGGTCCACCCGTTGTAACTTGCTGAATTAAGACGCCGTAATTGACGCTTACTCCCATCTGGTTAGCGATGTCATAAGTCATGTCTATCGTGCTTATCCCCAAGTACGGGTGCTCAGTGTATGTACCAGTCGAAGCTAAGTCTTGAACTTCTCTAAGTATCGTGTTTGAGGGTATGGCGAAGCCTAAGCCCACGGAGTTATCGACTATGGCTGTTGTTATACCTACGACTTGACCTTGGTCGTTGAGTAAGGGTCCGCCTGAGTTGCCTGGGTTAATAGCGGCGCTTGTTTGGATGATGTCAGCTATGTCGTACCCGTTTGTGGTGTCTTCAGTGATTGTTCTTCCCAAGGCGCTGACTATGCCTGTGGTCATTGACCCTGATAACCCGTAGGGGCTGCCGATTGCTATGACCGAGTCGCCGACCTGTAGGCTTGATGAGTTAGTGATTGTTAGTGGGACTAGTTCGCTTTGTGGTGCGTCTGTTGAAAGTACCGCTAAGTCTGAGTAGGGATCTGAGCCTAGCACTTTAGCTGTGTATGTGTTTCCATCTTGGAACGTAACCGTGATGTTTACGCCGCTATCTACTACATGGTAATTTGTAACTATGATGTCTTGGCTGTTGAGGTCATAGGTGAAACCTGAACCTTGGACTTGTGAGTATTCAGTTTGGCCGAATATGCTGGTTTCTGGTTGGAAGTCTTCGACGACTACTACTGATGGCGCCACTTGCCGGTATATCTGTGAAAGTGACGCATTATCGGGCAATGTAGCGTCAGTTTGAGCGGTAGAAACGGCTGAATCGGTTGAGGCAGCTGAGGTGGTTGGGGTTTGGTTTAATGAATTGTTGTTAGTGGCGGCTGGGTGACCTATGTAATATCCTGCTGCTCCTGCTGTTATGCTGGCTACGATGAGTATTGTGGCTATGAAAATGGCAAGTTTGGTTTTTTTGGGTTTTGGAGTTGGGTTTTCCGTTTGTTTTGTCTCCTTGTAAAGCTTTGTTCTACTATCTTTGGTAGTAGCTTTGTGAATATAAATGTTACTATTGTGACTAGTAGCCGCCTTTTAATGCTTTTTTGACTAGTTCATTATTGCCCGCGGGCAAACAAGCTCTAACCAAGATCGGCGATTCTGTTTTTGATAGCAGCTACTACCTTAAATAGTAGCTATGTAATAGATAAACAAGGAAACTCACAGGAGCACCTATACATGATAAACAACAATCAATCAGTAAGACAATTAATAGGCTGGCTAATCGCGGGAACAAAAGGCGGCAAAACCCGCGCCAAAATAATCAAAATACTAAAAAATTCCCCACAAAACTCAAACCAACTAGCCACGCTCCTCAAAGTAAACTACAAAACAATTAGACATCACATCGCGATTCTGGAGAAAAACAAATTAATCATCTCCGCTGGAACCCACTACTCCACCGCGTATTTTCTCTCGGAACTAATGGAAGAAAACTACGCGCTATTCGAAGAAATAACAAGCAAGACCAAAGATACGAAAATAAGGTCAATTCGAGTAATAAATAAAATAATCCTTAAACCTTGCCTTCAACCTTCTCCTAATTTGTCGTAATCTTTAATAATGAAACGGTTCCAACCTAAACCGAAGGGAAGAAAACGCCGAACGTTGAAATGCGCTGTCCTAAATGCGGTTCTCCAGAGGTAGAAAAAACCAAAAATCAAGAGTGCCACTGTAGCAGATGTGGCGCAATATTTTATTTTGTTACCCCAAAATGCGGTTCTTCCGATTTTGAAAGATACAAACTTTAGCTTTTAGCTTTGCAGAATTTGTGAATTGGGAAAACTTAAATACGATTTCATATTAGTGGGAAATGAAAGAAACACTGAAAACATAATTGTTGGTAGGCCAGATGTTTGGAAATCGTGAAGGAATGCATCGACGGTTACAGGGGTTAATTGAGAAGTTCCGCCAAAAAGGAGCCACAAGTCCGGAAAAAGCCATGACTATTCAGGAGTTGGGGTTGCCGCCGCGTTTTGAAGAAGCTATGCATCGGAGACTTGGTCAATCGGGCATTTTTGTTGAAACAAACGGCAAGTACTACCTCAATGAAGAACGGCTTAAACAGATCCAAGACCAACGTACCAAAATGGGGCCTGGCGGTGGAGGAGGCGGTGGCTGGAATAGCGGGGGATCATCAAGCTGGTACCGTTTTGCCGGGCTTTTTCTTATGCTGCCGATTGGCATAATCATTGCGCTTGTGCTCTTTTACTTTGTAGCCTTCAGAGGAGGAGGATATTTTCCAGGTGAATTCCTTGTTATTTTGCTGGTTATCGTCTTAGTGTTGTTTGTGGTCCGAATGCTTTTCTGGAGGTCAAGAAGGCGGTATTGGCGTGAACAGTGGCAAAAAAACCAGCAGTTAGGATAACCTCATGGTCAGATCCGCTATTGGAGTTTCCTCTTTTCTCGAATTGCTGCTTTGTGCCTATTTGTATTTGAAAAAAGGTTTTTAGAATTTTATAGGGATCATTTTTCTATACCTTTTTTCCAGAGAAGCCCAAAAAACTTCAGGTTATCATGGTGGTGGACTACCGTATTCGGACTGGTGAGCTTCTGCTATTCACTTCACTCCGATTCGTTTTGCTCCAAGAGTCTAGCAGCATTGACTTGTTTTCTTTGAATAGACGCTTGTCGTTTTCAACTTTTCTTTTTTAGCTCTTGGGATTAACAGTTATTGAAGTTTGAGAACCAGAAATGAGTTATCTCCCGAATCAATGGCCTTAATCGATTGCGTTCCAGCAGTGTTCAATGTGACATCAAATTTGTGCAAACTCTTATCGGTTGCTTGAAATTTGTATTTTTTAACTGGAATCGTGGCACTTTGATCGCTTGAAGTTACCTCAACTGTAAAGGGGTCCCCCCAAAATTGGTCAGAATTGACCAATGGAGAATTGAAAATTAAGACTAAAAAAGACTAAAACTGAACCCATTTTCAAAAGGGTATCCCCCCTAAATTCCTCAGAATTGAGGAATGGAGAGGTGTAAATTAAGATTTGAAGCAAAAGCAAAATCAATCAAACAATAAGGCATGGTTGAAAAGCAGAAACAAAAAAAACTTTGGCGCAATATCTCCAAATAAATGGATAATCAATGCTTGAAGAAAACAGAGACACGGAAAATTCAATTGAACAAAACTCAACACGTTAATTTTTAGTAATTTCGTTATTTGACGATAAATCCTCTGGTGCTAGTGCTCAGACCGAATTGAGAGTGGGCCGGACCGGATTCGGACCGGCGACCTTCTGCACGTCAAGCAGATGTCCTAACCAGGCTAGACGACCGGCCCACGGGTCTTATGTTTTTTACAGTGTTTTCTTATTCAGGCGCTTCGTCTTTTCGGCTATATTGCATATTCAAAATTCCCGCTTGTATTAATCTATTTCTTAAGTTGAGCGGGATCGAACTATATAGCCTAACAGTCATTTACGACGACAGCAGTTTTAAGGGGCTTTACATGTATATGCCTTATAAACGGGATGCACCATGGCGACCGACGAAGTGCTTTCTTTACTTGTTGATTTCATTAACAAGAACTCTAACGTTGGTGACGCCCAATGGGACCAGAGGATGAGTCCACGGCTGCCTTTTAATCCGTACTCCAAAAGTTATGAAGAGCGGAAAATAGTTGCTCACTACTTTTTACTGGTTGCATCCATACTTGATGATGCGGTGGTAGGTTACCCTGAAAACGCGAGAATGTTGCTTTCGTATTTCCATGAAGCTTTGGGCGACAGTTTTTTGGATATTAAAAAAGCACATATTTTTGAAGAAGAAATCGTGAAATCAGATTTTTATTATGATTTGGGTCCAAACAAAAAAGCGGCAGCCGAAATCATGGCATCCGTCAACACGTTTGTCAAAACTAATGCGGAAAAAAATTTGCTAAAATATTCTCAAAGATTTAGTAAGCCCAAGGATTTCGTTGATAACTTGGCACAAAACATCAATGCCTTTGGCGGACCCCGCGTTGATAAGGCGTGGATTTACATGCGGTGGATGGTGCGGCCTCAACCTGACCTGCACATCTATGACCACCTTTTGCCAGAAGACCTCTACGTTCCATTGACCAAAGAAAACGCCAACGTAGCAGCGAGCTTTGGGATAATAGACTCAGCTTCGCCATCGCTATGGCGAGACGAACACACCGCTGCAATTGCAAGACAAAAAATAACAGACTTTGCAAAAAAGCTCTTTCCCAAAGACCCCGCGAAGGTTGATTATCCCTTCTCCCTCTTAGGCAGATGGCTTAGGAAAAAAAAATTAAACCGGTACACGTTGAAAACTGCACTTGATTTTCTTGACCGAATGCAAAAGATCACTGGTCAGTCCCAAGCTTATTACCAAAAGATGAGCCGTTACAAAAGTGGATGGGAGAAAAAAACCGCTCTGACTCTTTTAAGGATGCACATTGCTTTTGGTTATGAAACCATTAGTTTCCCTTTGCCGAATAATGAAATTTACACGCCCGATTTCATTTTGGAAAAAACTGTTCAGGGGAGAAAAATTGTTCTTGAACCCCATTTCGAAATGACTAAAAAGCAAGCTCGCAAATATGCATTATTCAAACGAACTTACGGTCACCGGTTCCTCTTAATACTTCTGCTGAAAAATGATTTAATTTCTTTGTATCATCAGCGAAAAATATTGACTGACGATGTGTGCGACGATGTTTGGCCGATTGAGTTTATTCATTTGTTGGCTGAGAAAATACGAAGAGGCACCTACGGCGAATAATCCCTATAACAACATCTTTTGTCCTAGTTTAACTCCTTTGGGATCATCCTAATTTAACTTTTAAACCACAACAGGCTCCCCCCACTACTATTAACAGCCAACTTCAACAAGTAAAAAGCAAACACAAGCCTTTCTCAGCTAAACTGAACGCGTTAATTAAGCAGCATAGCTTTGTATTGCTGACGGCGCAATGGTGCAGGACAATTTCAAACCGGTGGTAGTCTGGCTTATACTTAATGGAAAAACAGAAGAAGCGCTTACACTGCTAGCAAAAAACTACAAAGTTAACGTTCCCACCCTAAAAGTAGGCTTACCGAAAGGACACAAAATTAAAGCGTTCGGATGTTACACCAACAAAAACGAAACCATTTCAGTGCTAAACAGCGATATATTGGCAAATCCCTTTGTGATTATCCACGAGTTCTATCATCATCTACGAAGCAAAGGCGTAGATAAAATGCATCGGGGCACGGAGAAAAACGCTGACAAATTCGCAGTTGAATTCCTGCGTGAATATGAAATGGCAGCAAAAAGGGCTCAGCAGATTACTCAAAATTTTCGTCTTTAGAATCTTCGCCTATTGGGTTAGTAATTGTTATTGGCAATTTCTCAGCGTTGCAATCATATGCTGCAATGCAGCCTTTCCCTTCAAATGGGTACCCTACAATCATGAGGATTCTCCCAAAAAAGTGATTCATGTCCACGTGGCTTGGTGAAATATTTCCTGAGGGATGAGAATGCACCGTGCCTACTAGCGAGAAATCTCCTGAAAACATGTACGGGTTAAAATTGGCAAACCCGCGTCCATGAGCAGCGAAAGGAGCCAAAACTAGATCCGTTATTTTGATGACGCCTTTGCTTTTTTTGCCCCTTAAGAGCAGAAAACTTTCCCGCGGGTAAAGCTGCTTAGCACCATTGTAAATGGTATCCAATATATCCTGGGGAACCTCAACAACTATTGATTTTGATGCCATGCCAAGAAAAATGGCAGTAGTTAGTTAATTACTTTGCTTTAAAACATACTAGTTCTTCCAATTGCTGCTACAAAAGCATCTTCGTAAAAAAATACGCGCAAACATTTTATTGAGGTAAGAACAGAATTAGCCAATTGGCGCTGGGAAATCGCGCCGGGATAATGCTTCGACAATTGTTGGGCATCCCGATGGCAGAGTGGTTAACGCGCGGGCCTTGAGAGCCCGTGGATCGCAAGGTCCGCATGGGTTCGAATCCCATTCCCGGCGCCCTTTTTTCCAATTTTTCTTTTTCAAAAAGGCTCTGGATCTTTAGTTCCCGTTTGAAAATGAAGCCATAGCTTGCTAGTAAATTGCTTTTTCAATCGATTGGTTATCTCAAGGGCTTGATTTGGAGGGAAATTGGAGCAAAGCTTTTAAGAATTGTGTAGATAAAAGAACGTTAACAGGGAAACGATGGGCTTAAATGGTGAGATTAAATGTTATGAGGTTCGACACTGTGAGAGGGGCACAGGAGTTTCTGTTTAAAAAGTCAGGTTACAAAGTTTTCTTTTTTGACCCTTATCTCTACGCTGACCTCAAGAGCCCAGAAAAACACTTTGGTTTCACATTTATTTCCGATAAAACCTATAATTTAAGGATATAGAATAAGCATGATTATTATACTTGATTATTTAATTTCGGTGATTTGGCTTTCTCCTCTTCTATACCTGTTCATCTTAGGGTTTGGCGTTCTGTTTAACAGGACAAGAAAGACCGCTCTCTTGAAACAGAAAGGTGAGGTTGATAAAAAAGTTGACAACATTATCTTTCAGATACCAACGATTGGTAACGTCAAGTCAGTAAATAAAATATTGGAAACAGTAAAAAACTATGCTTTGCCTATGCCCGTGGAAACCTGGGTAATTATTGAAGATTCGGATACACATAAACCTGAATACGTATGCGATAGGGTAGTTGTTGTGCCTCCAGATTTTGAGTGTGAAGACTTGTACAAAGGTCGGGCGTTAGAATACGCTCGCAGGTTAAGACAAAAATTAGTTGATGAAGGCAAACTGGGACCAAACTACTTATTGCTTCAAGGTGACGATGATGCGGTGCCTAGCCTTGAGTTTATAAAAGAATGCTTAACCGTTCAAGCTGACATTATGATTGGGACAATTACTCCACAAGTAAACGGCGTATGGAACACTATTCTCGACTACGAACGTTGTGTTGCATGCGGGATCTTCTGCAATTTTTTTACAAATTTGGGGCATCCGCTGTGGGCTCATGGCGAAGGAACCTGCATGAGTGGTCAAGTAGACAGGAACGTTTCTTATGACATAAGCACATTTACCCATAATACTAAGCACAAGTTGATACTCAACGAAGACTCTTTCTACTTCCACAAAGCTGCAGTAATGGGTTACAGTATATTTAATTCGGAAGAAAAAATTTTAATATTGCCGCCATTAACTTTTGCCGATGCAGTAACACAGAGACGCAGATGGGTTTGGGGGCAAATAGCAATTTTAAAGCAGAAAATGCTGCCTCTTCCAAACAGAATTAGGCTGAGCATAATTGGCTTCTCAGGATTATGGCTATTCTCCATTGGAATGTTAGGGCTGCCACTGTATTATTTAGGCGTCGTTCAAATACCCGCAGTGCTCTTGCCAGTTCTTTTTACAACTTTAGGCATATGGCTTGCAATTAGAGCCTACACCATTGGAAAATGCATGGGCTGGAAACACGCTATAGCAGGCACTGCAGCAAGCTACATAACAGTGGCAATGAATTTTATTGTTCATGTAATTGGACTTGCTAAGGGAGATCCAAAAAAATTCGAAGTAATCCGCAAAGAATGATCGCCAAAAACTTGTCAATTATGAAAAAAGACAGCTTGAATTAGCCAGGAATTCTGTACGGTGCTGTTCTATTGTTTCTCGCTTTCTTTTTTTCCTATTAGTGGCAAGCGTCGTTTTTGTATTTCTGGCGTGTTGATTATTTCAAGTATGGTTAATGTGACAACCGCATATATTGGAAGCCAATCGTAGGGGTACATCAGCGATATGGTTGTTCCATTCATTTCACCGTGCAAGAATGAAAATCCTATTCCATAGTAGAAGAAAAAAGGCAAATTTGTAACAGCAAGAAACGAGACAGCTCCCACAAGAAACGGAAATATACTTTTTCGGTTGTACCATAAAAGCAGCGGCAGCACAAAAAGCGCAGCACGCGGATCAAATGAACCAAATGCAAATAGCAATGCTGAGAACCAAGGTCTTTTAGTGAATCCAAAGTACAACGCTCCTAGCAATAAGGTGGTTTGAAGTACGTGGGCATTGCCTAAGACATAACCAGCGTAGTAACTGGGGGAGAAGGACTGGGGATTCAAGCTAAAGAACCGGAACAAGAGTAGGTTGAGTGCGTCTTGATTTATTGGTGGCGTAGGGAGTGGTTGTATCAAAATAATGATAGCTGCTATAGCGGCGAAAACATAGTTTTTGTCTTTAGCCATTTTGTAAACAAAAAAAGCCAACGCTGGAATCAAAGCAAGCTGTAATAAGTCAAAAGCAGTAAATGCATTTTGGTAACTTAAGGCTAGAAACGGCGCAAACAGAATCAGGAACGAAGGAGCATACTTGAAGGTTTGCGGAGCCGGTTGAATCTTGTAATCTCCAGGTTGAACAGCACCCCAATAGATCGTAGTTGGATTATGGAACAAGCGCCATTCTCCAATGTAGTATGCTGAGAAATCTCTCGCCCATGTAGTCGATTCTGGCTTAAATGTTTCAGGGAATGCAAGGCAAAAGGTGATTGCGTTCAACGCCACGGCTATGAGGATGACTAAAATGATTTTCTGTTTCTGGGCAAGCTTGATTTATTTTCTTCTCCATCTTCCATTGCGAAGAGCAGGGCTAGAGCGATTTGTTTGATTAACAATTTATTTTTTGCCCAACTACACTTAAACGCTTATCACGCATTTTAAAACGTGCGCCAACATTTTAGCCTTAATGGCTTTGATTTGAGACGAACCTTAACAGAACCTTGATAGTACCTGATTGCTTTTTGTATAGAACACGCTTCTTATTTTCAATGAGTAGCTCTGTCGCTATCAGTATTTCATAAAAACATTTTTCTTTACTTTATCCACGCGCGTGCCCAGACGAATTTTGCCTTTCAAATAAATTAGTTGTTCTTTGGCCGCCGTTTTTTCCTAGTACTTGACGCTTAGGTAGAGTAGTACAGATAATGCGACGAACTCGAATAAGCCAGGCAGAAACTCGAATGGCCCAAGCCCATATGCTCTAAATCCAAATGGCGCTGAAATAAAGGGACTTGACGTCACATTTTGCACTAGAAAGACTAAAGCAAAAATTACAAGTCCGATTGTGAACTGAGAGCGAGTTTTAATATAGATATTAACGTAAATTATTGCTAAGATTGCTAAGAGCGCTATGTTGATCGTAGAAATTATTGTATTTGCAACATAAAAATACTCGAAGTCGCCCGGAATAAAACGGGGCGATGGGGCTCGTATTTGCTGAAACCCCGGAAGATGCTGCTGACGCAAATATAGTGCCCAAAAAGCCGCAAAAATAGCAACCGCTGCCAGTATCACAACAATTAAGCCATATCTTAACCGTCTATTCATTTGTTTCTCCATCTTGCCAGTTCTCCTTTTTCTACTTTTTCCCGATTTTCTTCATAATCTCCTCAAATAGCACATAATTCTCCTCCATGGTTTGCGTCAAAAAATAGGTTGCTCCATACCTGTCGCCGACAGAAGTAATTATTTTGTTTTTTTCCAGCACTTCAAGGTGATGCCTCATCGTTTTGTAATCCATCTTCAGCATAATCGCCAGTTGATTTGCGTTCTGAGGCGTTTCTTTTAATGCTTCAATTATTTTGGCACGGGTTGGTCCGCCTCGCGTTCCTGCGATAAGCCATCCAAGCAAGTATTTCAACGAGCGGATATTTGCAGACATTCGTAGACTCCGTGCATGAAGAGATTCTTTGTCACTCTTAATCTGGCTGAAGTAATAAATGTGTTCTTTTAAAATGCCAAGTCACTATAAGCATAGGCTAAAATTAGGTACCAATTTAACGCTATATTAAATCATTTAATAATTAATGGCTTTAGGGGTAAAGAGTTGAAAAAATAACGTATCTTCTGTTCATTTTAAAGAAAAAAGGGAGAATAGTTGGGAGGTCATGGACTGCTAGTGGATTGTATATTGAATGGCAATACCGCAGTTGCTGTTGTACCTGTTGAATTGGTGGCTTGGTAACCAACCATCTCGTTGAGGTTGAAGCTTGTGTTGCTGAACACGTTGCTTTCTAGTACTAGTAGAGTTACTGTTTGTCCTGAGGTGGCGAATGCGCCATTGAAGAGGGTAGATCCGCTTATGACTTGACTGCCTATGTTCCATTCACTCGGAATCTGAATGCTGACTTGACCTGAACTAGTGTCTAACAATAGAAGTCCTCTGGTTTCTGTGACGACTGAACCTGAAACTGATGCTATTGTAGCGTTCTGCAGGAACTCTCCTGAGAGTTGTGGACCAAATGTTTGTCGTCCATGCATCCCATGCATCATTCGTCCTTGGAACCCGAAGCCGCCTTGGACTGCGAAGTTGCCTGGGAATGTAAAGTTACCTGTGAACGTAAAGTTACCTGTGAACGTAAAGTTACTTGGAATCATTGGTCCGCCTGGATTACATGCGATCTGTGAAGGCTGAACGTCTACCTGTGGAACTGCGCTGTTGACTGCAGGAGTATTTGGGGATGCGGAAGCGCTAGCAAAGAGGACAGCTCCGACCACGCACAGCATGACTCCTATGACTGCGATTGTTATAAGGCTCTTTCTCATGGTTTGTTGTATCATCTCCGCATATGGCTGTCCCCAAAAAGCTATTAAATCTTTTACCAATCTTTTACCCTAATCAAGCCCTATTTCCTCCGAAGTCAAGTTTTGATGTTTCTATGAAGCTAATTGGATTTTAAAAAAAACTCTGATTTAAATTCCGTCTTCGGGAAATATCAAATCATCGTCTTTATCAGCGTTAAAAAACAAATCAGCTTCTTTATCATCTACTGATTTTTCTTCACTTTTCTCAATGTTTGTTTCTTGCTGCCGACTTGCAATTTTCTTTCCGCACTTAACGCAAAAAGTAGCTTCGGGCGGATTCTCAGCGTCGCAGTAGCTACAATAAACTTTTGGCTGTGGCGTATTTTTTGATTCTTTCCTTAACTTGCGAATTGAATAAGCAAGCAAACCTATCCCAATCAAAATGAAGACGATTGCAATGAGCCCTTCCCACAACTGCATAAGGCCATTTCCTTAAGGCTCTCATTGACTAGTTCAGTTTAAGTTTTTCGTTTTTTTAATTATCTGTACCCATCTATATTTTAAAAGCAAAATTTGTTTGCTGCTTTTTGAATTATGGTTGGATTTGGGTGAGATTTTGAGAAATTGTTTAATAAGACTTTATCAATAAGCATGAAAAGGCAATCAAGACGAGAGGAGAAAATAAAGTAAAGGCCATAAGCCCAATTGACTGCCCAAATAAAATTCCCATTCGATTCTCTCTTGGTTGCCTTTCAAAGTAAAATCTGAAAGGTATGAAATATGGGTATAGTAAGTAGAGCGGTAAGAAATATTTCAAGAAGAAAAATGCGAGCGCTACTAGTAATAATCGCTTTAGGCTTTGCCTTATCAATTATGATTTCAATTCCTGCAGGTGTTTTGGCTAACGAGAAGACAGCAAACACTGTGGCATCAAACTTAAGTGACCTAATTAATCAAACTGGCGCCACAATTAACCAAACATTAACTCAAATTGACTGTAGTCTTGCGCCAAGCTTTTCAGGGTTCGGTTTCACTCCTCCAAGCGGCACGTCTGGTGGTACCGGAACGTATAGAAGCGGCGGTTACGGAGGAGGCGGATCCGGTGGCAGCGGCTTTACGCCGGGTCAATTTGGCGGCGGCACTGTAGGCGGCTATTTTGGTGGCGGTGCATTTAACGGCGGACAAGCTACGCCTATGAACGAGAGCCTGTACAATGATATTAACACCAGTATATCTGGGGTTTCAGCTGTCGAGCCTATACTGCAAGCTTCTGAAGGAAATAACGTAACAAGAAACTTGGATTTTAATGGATATTCACGTACTATTACAACCCTCGATGTCACATACACGATTGAAGGGGTCCCGTTGACTTCCGATCTTGTGAACAATTATCCGATTCTGCCTACAAACATAACTGCTGGAAGTAATTTACAAGCGGGCGATAGCGGAGATGTCTTGCTTAGCGAAAACAACTCAGCATACTTCGGAGCAGGTGTAGGCGATTCAGTTAGCATTTTAGGTCAAAGCTTTACGGTGGTAGGCATCTACAGTCCATCATCAGTTTCGGACACGCAAACGTTATACATGAATCTATCTGACGCCCAAGAAATAACTAACAATACCGGATACATAACTAGTCTCACAGTCTTCGCGCAAAACAGTGGTGATGTTTCTGCAGTGGCTAGCGCCATAAGTACACTACATCCCGAGCTTACAGTTACTACAGCTCAAAGCCGCGAAAGCGCACTTCAAACCGAGGAATCGACCTATAATACTGAACTCGCAAGCGCGAACGCATCGGATAATACAACAAATTCAACTGCAATAGAAGAAATCGTAGTAGTGGTTTTAGCAACAAGCTTGATAGTGTTATTCGTAATGCTCTACACCGTCAAGGAGCGAACCAAAGAGATTGGCACGCTTAAAGCAATAGGCTTTAGCAACTCTACAGTCATGAGCCAATTTATGCTCGAAGGCATCCTCTTAAGCATAATCGCAGGTGTAGTTGGTATTGCAATTGGCATGGTGGCAGCACCCACAATTGCACAATATCTGCTTCCGCCCGTTGGCGCGGCACCAAGGGGAACGGCGGGAGCTGCGATCATTTCAGGCACCTCGAGATTCGGTGGATTAGCAGTGGCGACATTGACGCCCGAACTTGTACTGTTAGGTTTTGGTGTAGCTATATTACTTGGGACTTTAGGCAGCCTGTATCCAGCGTGGAGAGCAGCAAAAATAAGACCAGCAGAGGCAATGAGATATGAGTAAGACAGTATTGCAATCAGATAAACCAGCACCACAACCACTACAATCAGCATCGCAAGCAGGTAAACCAGTGCTGCAATTGGAAAACCTGAGCAAAACGTACACGCTTGGCAAACGCGAAGTTCCAGCCTTGGCAAATCTGAATCTTACAGTAAACGCCGGCGAGTTTGTGGCTATCATGGGTCCATCAGGCTCGGGCAAAACTACGCTATTAAATGTTATCGGCTGCATTGACAAACCAACCAAAGGCAAAGTTTTATTGGACGGCATTGATGCTTCAGCGCTTCCGGAAAATCAGCTATACAAGATTAGAAGAGACAAAATGGGTTTTGTATTTCAAACCTTTAATCTGTTGCCATATCTAAACGCTAGAGAAAACGTCGAGTTACCCATGGAAGGACGAGGCAAATCGAAAGCTGAACAAACACAAAGAGCAAAGGAGCTCTTAGCCATGGTTGGTCTTTCAGGAAGAGAAGAACACCGCCCCCAACGACTCAGCGCTGGAGAGCAGCAAAGGGTAGCTATTGCACGCGCGTTAGCAAATAATCCCGCTATAATCCTTGCGGATGAGCCTACAGGAAACTTGGATAGCCAGAATAAGCAGGGAATCATCAAGCTGCTGGGAAACCTTAATCTCAACCAAGGTACCACAATAATCATGGTCACCCATGACAGTCAAGCTGCACGCAATACAGAGCGAATGCTTCTGCTCAAAGACGGAAAAATAGTTAAGGAAATGCAAGGTTTACATGCAAATAAAAAGAACCAGACATGCCCACACTGTGGAAGCCGCATTCAAGCCACTGACGATAAATGTCCAGCCTGCAAAAAACCGATTTATGCAAGCGATGAACTCTTCTGACCTAAAATGCAAAGACAACAACTTCCAAAAACTTTTTTTAAATTTATGAGGATTTACTATGGAAACTCCATCTTCGCCTAGCCCAACGGTTAATTCATTCCAGGCGCCTCAAAAAACCCCAAAAACAAAGCGCTTTTCAGTTTTTATTATTGTTTTTCTTCTGATTGTGGGTTTGGTTGCTGGCGGTTTAATCGGGTACGCGGTGACTATTTCAGATTTTAACGGGAAACTCAATAGCATTCAAGCTCAGCTGAATGGTTATTCTCAAAATGCAACTTATTATCCAAACGCAACATTCCTATTAGGCACTAATGTTTCTCTTTCGAATCTTTATTCACAAGTTCAATCGTCAGTAGTTATAATTCAAGATGTCGTACCCGAATATGGCGGTTTCTTTGATACTCTAATAGGATACGCCGAGCAGCAAGGTTCAGGATTCATAGCTTCAATAGACAATCAATTGGTCATCGTAACCAACGACCATGTCATAGCAGACGCAACTAATGTCACCATAAGCTTCGCAGATGGCAGCAGCTACCCCGCGCAAGTGCTGGGTTCAGACCAACTATCTGACCTTGCAGTGCTTTCGATAACTCCCATGCCTGGCGGTTTGACGCCGCTGCCGCTTGTTAGCTCCAGTACTTTGCAGGTGGGAGAACCCGTCGTCGCGGTAGGTTCACCTTACGGCTTACTGGGAACATTAACCACAGGCGTCATCAGCGCGTTAGGTAGAACAATCACTGAATCAAGTGAAACCGGAAGTACTGGTCCAACAATCTCAGATATAATTCAAACAAGCACCGCCATTAACCCGGGCAATTCAGGCGGTCCGCTTCTTAGTTATGCGGGCGAAGTCGTCGGCATAACAACTGCAGCTGTGTCTAGCTCCACTGGTTTAGGCTTTGCAATTCCATCAGATACAATAATGCGTGAACTCAGATCACTGGTGACAACTGGCTCATACAATGAGCATCCAACCATTGACGCCACGCTAACCGACATGAACTACCAGATTGCTCAAGCCATGGGAACCACCTTCACCTACGGATCACTCGTGGAAAGCGTTTCAGCGCAGAACGGACTTAAAGGCGGCACAACCCAAACCACAATTTTAGGCTCACCAGTAACAATAGGCGGTGACTTAATCATAGCTGTCAACGGAGTAAGAATAACCAATACTGACGACCTGCTATCTTATCTGGAGGAAAACACGCTGCCAGGCCAAACAGCCAATTTCACAGTTGTGCGAAACGGGCAAACACAAACAATCTCAGTAACCATTGGAAACTTATCATAACAAAAGGTCCACCCTAATTTTTAAACAAGAAAAACCCCAATTAGAAATAAGCCTCGCCCCACCATTTACACGCATTTCCTTGGTAGTAAAAGACAACAGGCAATTCTTTTCGAAAATTACTAAGGTCAGCCGAATTAGCAGTTGCCATTTTTAAGTGAGAAAGGTAGTAATCGGTATTTTTATAAGTTTAACGTTTGAAATAATTGGTTCATGCAAGCTGAATTTGGAATAATCGGTGGAACAGGTCTCTATGACCCTAAGCTTCTCAAGAATGTTCAGGAAGTAACGGTTGAAACTCCCTACGGTAAACCTTCAGACGCCATAACTGTTGGCGAGTTAGAGGGTAAATGTGTGGCTTTTCTGCCAAGACACGGAAAAAAACACACAATCAGACCCACGGACATCAACGTTAGAGCCAACATCTTTGCGTTAAAGAAGCTTGGCGTGAAACGAATTCTTGCGCCATCAACCGTTGGATCCTTAAGGGAAGAATATCATCCGGGCGAAATCGTCTTCTGCGACCAATTCATCGACCGAACCACAAGGCGAGAACAATCATTCTACACCGAGAATCAGGTATGCCACATATCTGTAGCTGAACCCATGTGTCCCGAGCTAAGACAAAACATAATTGCCGTCGCAAAAAGCATGGGCGTAAAAATGCATGAGACTGGAACTTACGTGTGCATTGAGGGACCGCGGTTTTCCACCAAAGCAGAATCAAAAATGTATCGACAGTGGGAAGCAGACGTTGTCGGCATGACGCTGGTTCCTGAATGTGTTCTGGCAAGAGAAGCAGAAATATGCTACGCGTCGATTTCAACCGTAACCGACTATGACGTTTGGAAGGACCATCCAGTCAGCGTTGACGAAGTCGTCAAGATAATGAAGTCAAACATCGAAAACGTAAAACGAATAATAGCTGAAACAGTGGCTAAACTGCCAAGTGAACGAGCCTGCAAATGCAACGAAGCCTTAAAAGGAGCCATAGTTTAAAGGAGAAACAAAAAATGAGCAAGAAAACTGCCGAATTGGATCTTAAGTTAAAAGTTCGAAGAATACCCGAGTTTAAAGGCGTGGTTTTCTGGGATATCACCCCCCTTTTGAAAGACAAGAATTGCCTTCACCGTTCAATTAAACAGTTAGCAGACCATTACAGGGGAAAACCAATTGACGTGGTGGTCTCAAACGAAGCTAGAGGTTTCATAGTTGGCGCAGCTGTAGCTTACGAGTTGGGCGTAGGTTTTGTTCCTATACGCAAGAAAGGCAAGTTGCCTTCCAAATGCGTTGACCTCACCTACAAAAAAGAGTATGAGTCTGACACTATCGAAATTCATGAAGACGCCATCGAAAAAGGCCAAAACATTTTGCTGATTGATGATTTACTTGCCACTGGCGGCACCGTGAAAGCGAATATTGAATTGGTCGAAAAGTTAGGCGGCAATGTGGTAGGCTTAGGCTTTTTGATTGAATTGGGTTATTTGAATGGCAGAAAAATGGTAGGCAACAAATACGATGTGTACTCGCTTATTCAATTAAAAACACCAAAAGGCTAAAACTCATTTTCCGGGCTTGGCTTTTTAAGAAGGTACAGGTTAAGCCTCAATTCTTTTCCTCCACGAGGCGACAAAAATTAGTGCGAATGGGCTCGGTTTGCTTTCTTTGTGCCTTCTGAGGAAAAAGCAGGTTTCCGCCAAGCCCCAGCTTCTTCAGCTGCATGCACCAATGATGCTGGCGATGTTATATTGATTTGTTGGAGGTGCTATACAGCAACCCAGCTTTAATAGCTGTGCTTCGAAAATTTAAGGTAGTTATGCGTGGGAATTGTTTGGAAAACGTTTTCATTGATTTAGGTGCCCAAATAAACGCCGTCTATCCTGAAGGGGAGATAATGAAGCTTAAAAGAAACGCTTTCGTTTTCATAAACGCTGAACCTAACGCGGGCAAAAGCACATTTGATGATTTGAAAAAAGTTGAAGGCGTAAAAGAAATGTGTCTTTCAAATGGCGCTTACGATTATGTTGTAAAAGTCAGCGGCGAATCCTTAGATCATCTTCGAGAAATCATCTGTAAGCAAATAAAGAATTTGAGCAACATCAAGTTAACTTTGACTTTAATGGTAATTTAACTTCTCAGCGCAGAGTAAACCAAGGTTTTCAGGTTTCCAACTCTAGGTACTTCTGCAGACTATAAGCGAACTCAACAAAATTCAACTCGCCATTTTCTGGAGTATACAAGAAGTCCTTGTATTTTGCGTGAAGCCGCTCGACTATTTTTATTTCAAGTAGTTTTGCAACTGGACCAAAGATTTTCTCGATGGCTCTAGCAAAATCTTTAATTTCATAGGGAATCTCGTTTTCATTTATGCCGTAATAATTTTTTAAGTGACGGTAAATGGCTTGCTTGTTGACGTCGCCTAAACCTGAGAGAATATCGTCTATTGCCTCCGATAGTTGTGTTTCAAAAATAATTTCAGACGGTTGGTTCTCGATTAAAAACGATATGGGAGTACTTAGGTCAGTTTGAGTTTGCATCAATTTATCAACTCTTACCTTTTTTGTCTCAAGGGTAACACAACTGTATCGTAATATTTAATATATAAATGTTGACAAAACGTTGAAAAAAGTAACAACTGTAGAGCACATATTCAAGTGCTACTAATTAGTGAGTTATGAGTAAAGAACAAACCGGGACTTGGCGTATTTTAGTTTTCAGCCATATTGAGGGATATCTCTTTACGATGTTGTATTGACTTTTTTGATATGTTCGTTTAAATGTTTCCAAAACATGTAGCGACTTCGCCACGGTTCACCGTCACAATAGGGACAACTAAACGTTGGCTCTCTCAATCAGCCATCACACCTTAACTTTAAAAAAGTATCTCATGCGCGATATATGAGTATGTGGCTGCAAAGGAACTACAACGAAAAAATCGGCGAATCTTCAATCTTCCTATTTTGATAGAACGGACCTTGTGGTTCGCAAATAAACTTGAAAATCATTATCAGAGAATAAAACGAAAATAACTTTCTCAAGCTTATCTTCTTTTTCCAAAAAATCTTTAACGGTTTTCACGGCTATTAGACTGGCGTCTTCAATGGGGTAACCATATGCTCCAGTGCTGATTGATGGAAACGCAATTGTCTTAAGTCCTTTGGTAACAGCAAGCTTTAACGAGTTTTTGTATGCTTGCTTCAGTAGTTCAGCTTCAACATGGAATCCTCCGAGCCACACGGGCCCGACCGTGTGAATGACATATTTGGCTTTTAAGTTGCCGCCTGAAGTAATGACTGCTTTTCCAGTTGGAAGACCATCTGGCCATTCCGTTGCCCTTATGCGTCGGCATTCCTCCAGAATCACAGGTCCGCCTTTGCGATGAATTGCCCCATCCACTCCGCCGCCGCCCATAAGTGATGAATTTGCTGCGTTCACGATCGCGTCTGCTTCGATGTCTGTGAGGTCTCCTTTAATTAGTTGCAAGCGTGGCTTTTCCAACTTGAAATTCCATGAGCATTATTTCACTCTTGTTTACTATATAACTATGCTAATGACTGAAGCTATGGCTGATCCCATAAAGTATGCGCCGAAACCTATGAAAACGGCCACGCAAAAAAGCGTTATTCCTATTCTTACCTTCTGGTTCCAGCGTTGAGACCAGAGTTGCTGTGATTTAAAAATCGCGAGTGCTATAACCGTGTAAAATGACAAGTCGCAGAGCCAATGCACTCCAGCAAACAGTGAAAAGCCTATTATCCCGAATAGTTGAGCGTTAAGAATCAGAGCTGTACCTATAGTTAACCACCAAAGGATAAAACCTGCGTTTACCGCGGTTGTATAAATTCCTGCTAGCACTGAATCTCGACTGGAACTAACAGGAGCATCCTCAGTTTTATTTCGTTTCCTAAACGTTTGAACACCCATCAAAACCATCAATAAGCCGCCGACTGCTTCCACCGAAACCTGAACAAAACTCGGAATCTTAAATTGGCTTAAAACGAAAAAGATTGCAAGCATCAATGGAAACTCAACTATTCCGTGGCCCACGGCGATTAATGCGCCTGTAGCTTTACGTTTAGTAGCTTTTTGAATAGTGACCGCGAATAATGGTCCAGGCATTAAAACGCCTGACAGCGAAATTAAAAAAACCGAAGCTAAAAACAAGTATTCGTTAGTGATAAAAGCCATAGACCCTTAACTGCTCCTCCACATCAATGCTTCCTTCCCACGGTTATTAAGAGAATCCGTGACCACCGCCATGGCTCTTGCTGTAACTCAACACTTAACTCTGCTTGCGTAAACATTTCGCGTATTTTTCCGGGATTGTTAAATCTGAAATGGCGAACGAAAAGTGATAACCAATGTGGAATTGTGATATCGGCCAGCAAAAACATTCCTTGCGGTCGTAAAACACGCGCGATTTCGCTGATGCCCTTAGCTTGATTTGCCCAATGGTGAAATGAAAGGGTGCTAAAGGCAAGGTCAACGGAGGCATCCGGCAGAGGCAAGGCTTCAGCCATAGCAACATGAAATTCTGCTTCTGAGAAAAGCTGAGTTGCCTGCTGTATCATTTTCTCGGCTGCATCAACACCAACCAAACGGGAATTGGGCCATTGTTGCTTGGCTTTTCTGAGAAGTCGTCCCGTTCCGCAACCCACATCCATAATGACTTCTGGGCTGCTTTGATTCTTAGCTAATTTTAAAACTCTTCTCTGCACCCTATCAAAAAAATAACTCTGGCTACTTGCAGTCTCATAAGTTGCTGCTCTGCGGTTGAAATGTTCAACATCAGGGTTCTGCTGCTCTGATCCCATGCTCATTTCCTTAGGTAAATTGAAACAAACGTTTACCTTGCTTAAGTATTGTGGTTAATTAGCCTTTTCAGGTCTGGTTGTATACAAAAGCATCACCAAAACAAAGTTAATCGCATCTTTTCCCCTTCAGAAGCCGCGTCTGCATCTCCACGATTTCACCGCTGTCTTTCGCCAACGAGTAATTGTCTAGCAAAACGTTGTTCAGCTCGAAAAACGTGTGTCCCCAAGTGAAAATCGACAAAAGCTCTTCAGCTTCATTCTTGAAACCCGCAATATACAAGGCGGCAGCGATGGCTTCAGCGGTAGTTAGCTTTGTAAGTTTGCCATAATTAACAGGGTTGCCCGCAATCAAGATTGGCAAGCAGCGGCTGGTTCCTTTAACGTGTTTTCCCATAACTTTCTGGGCATGTTCCCAACTGCAGTCCAACGCCGCCAACCCAAATTGCTCAAGCCGTTCCCTGTCTGCTGGAGAAAACGCAATCTTGCCGAAAGGGTTCAGGACGATGGCTCGCTTTGGCAAAAACCTTGCCTTAGTGACTATCCTAGCTAGTCCCCGACGTTTCAGCCTTAGCGCAGTGTTTTTTTTAGGGTCATCCTGCGCTGCATGATAAATGTTAATCCTTACGGGGAAAGCTGGTTTTTGAGCAGCAGAGTTATTTTCCACTTGGATTACGCACCTTCAAGTGACTCATAGGATCTTCCAAAACCTGCGGAATCCAATCAATAATGTCCGTGGCAACCATGTGAAAACCAATTTCGCTTGCAACAAAGTCTCCTGCCGCGCCGTTGACGAAGGCGCCAGCCACGGAAGCTTCAAACGGGTCAACATGCTGAGCCATTAAACCGCCAACGATGCCGCTGAGAACATCTCCAGTTCCCCCGACAGTCATGCCTTGGTTCCCAGTGAAATTCAACTTTACTTTTTCAGCGCTGCATATAATGTCAACTTTGCCCTTAACAAGAACAACCGAGTTAAGTCTTTTCGCGGTTTTTTGTATTGCCATGACGCGTTCTTCTTGGCTTTCAGGTAAGGTTTCACCAGTAAGAATCGCGTATTCACCTGCGTGGGGGGTAAGAACAAGTGGCACCTTTAGGGGTCTTTTGAATTTCGCAAAGGATTTTAATCCATCCGCATCCAAAAGCAAAGGTTTTCCAGCCTTCTCCACTTCTTCTACACAGAGCCTGACAAACTCTGCAGTTTCAGAGTTTAATCTTAAGCCTGGACCCATCGCAACTGCGTCAACCATGCTAAGATAGGGTTTTAGCGTTTCCATGTTGCTTGGTTTCAAATTGCTGCCTTTCAGCTTTATCGTTATTAAGTCAGGGGACATTGAAGAGATGGCATATGCAGTCTTTTCGGGAGCTGCAAGATAAACGATGTCGACGCCCGTCCGCATTGCACCAAGTGAAACCAATGTAGGCGCTCCCGAGTAAACCTCACTTCCGCCGATAACCAGTAATCGCCCGGAATCACCCTTATGAGCTGTCGGAATACGTGATTTTGTAGCCAACTTAACATCACCTGGACCAGCGTATTCTTCTACTTCATGCGGCAAACCTATATCTTTCACAACCAGTTCGCCCACATGCTTTTGCGCTTTTTCCAAGCCTTTTTTCGCCCTATGGAATGACACTGTTAGATCGGCTTTTACAGCGGTACCTAAAGCTTCGCCGGTATCCGAATCTATACCTGTTGGAACATCAACAGCTAATTTAAACGCCTTCAAAGAATTAATATATTCAACTACTTGGCTGATTGGCGGCTTAAGTTGGCCTTTAGTTCCCGTTCCCAGCAAAGCATCAACGACTATGTCAGCAGTCAATTTTGGTAGGGCAGAACTATCGGTTACTTCAATCAGCATAATCTTATCTTGCAAAGACTGGAGAATCAAATAGTTTTTCAATGCAGAGTCATGGTTAATGTCGCGTCCTCTGCCCACAAGAATAACTGTAACGCTGTAGCCGGCGGCTAAAAGGTGTCTAGCAACTACAAAGCCGTCACCGCCGTTTCCGCCTAAACCGCAGAAAACAGCAATTTTCATTCCTTTTGGGAAGCGCGAGGTGATTTCTTGAGCTACGTTACATCCAGCGTTTTCCATAAGTTGAAGCAGGCTTATGCCAAAGTATTCCGAGTTGGTTTCGAGGGCACGCATTTCCCTGCTTGAAATGAAAGAGTCTTGGTTTTTAACCTGCATGTTTGATGCCTAGTTAAATTATTGTTACAGTTAAAAGATAAGCCTATCCTTAACGGTATACAAAAGCATCAACAAAACAAACTAAAACAGCAACTTACTTTTAGGCAGGTTCCATCAATAACGTTTATCAATAGTATTAACCCTATCTTACATAGAAGCTTAAGTGATTTTTTAAAGAAAACTAAACAATTTGAAAACAGGTGTCTTGTATGAAAAAAAAATATATAATAACAATTTCTGATGCCCTTTTGATAACTGATATCCAAAAAGATTTCATGCTTAGCGGAGCCCTGCCCGTTGAAGGCAGCGAGGAAATAATTCCTGTTTTAAACGCCTATGAAAAACGTTTTGAAAATGCCAAAGCTCACGTTTTTGCTTCAAGAGGTTGGCATCCAACCGATCATATTTCATTCAAAACACAAGGTGGTCCTTGGCCGCCTCATTGTGTTCAGGGAACGGAGGGTGCAAAATTTAGTCCTGACCTTAAACTGCCCCCTGGGGTCGTGGTTATTTCGAAGGCTACAAATCCTGAACACGAAAGTTATTCAGTTTTTGACGGAACAAGCTTCGCTCATGAATTACGGATGTGTGAAGTTAAACGGCTTTTTGTCGCTGGCTTAGCAACAGATTACTGCGTCGTAAACACGGTTCTTGACGCACGTAAACTTGGCTACGAAACAGTGGTGCTTATGGACGCAACGTTAGGCATAAACGTGGAACCTGGCGACGTGGACAGGGCGTTTGCTGCGATGCTTAAAGCTGGAGCTGAACACGCAATAAACGATGACTTTCCAGATGCAGTTGACACTTTACCTTTAGAGGAAACCGAACCCGACGCAATAGAAGAAAGGCCTTTGGAGAGAGCGGCTGTCAAGAAAAAAGCACGAATGCGCCCAAGAGGATCCTCTAAGAGGATTCGCACGGAAAACACCAAGTAAATTCTCGAAGTACAACGAACCTTATATAATCATAGTTTCTTTTTTCTAAAAAAGCTTAACTTGCTCTCCTTCAGTTTGTTTCAACGGAGAAATTGGCATCGAGTTGGATTTTTATCGCCCGGGACGAGTAGAAATTGCATTAAGTAAGGCGGCATCAAGGGTTCTTTAGACCAAAATTTAGTAGTTACTTGTGTTTGAAGGTGGTATTCATTCGGCTAGGACACATTTTAAAAAATCAGATGCAAATTATCTTTAGCTATCTTGGGTTTTTTTGTGCTGTGCCTCCGTTTGGGGCTATATCTTGCGTCATCGATAGGCAGTTTCAGCTTATCTGGGCGTTAGCGATGTTTTAAATTGTGGCATTGCGTTTTTCGACCTAAACGAAATTTGACCGAATGGTAACTTTTTACAATAAATAGTTAAAAAACCATGTGTTGACTTGTACAATTAGCATCAAATCATTAAAAAAGCATGATGCCTATGTTGCTTATGCTGATGCAGTAAGCGAAAAGTAGAAACTCCATAATTTAACGCGCCAATTAAAAAGATGCTGCCGCTTGATTTTAAATTTTATAATTCGCCCATTACTTGGATTATTATGGTTCTTTTTCTCGGGTAAACATCTGTTTCCACAAAAATCAGTGACTGCCAAGTTCCAAACGCCACGTTGCCATCAACTATTGGCAAAGTTTTGTCTGGCGGAAGAAGCATGGAACGCAAATGTGAATGGGCGTTGGAGGGATGCTGGTAAGCCTTATTTTTAGGTACGAGTTCCTCGAGTAACTCCTTGATGTCATTTAGCAATGCGTAATCGTTTTCAGTTAAAATTAGTATGCCTGTCGCGTGCGGCGCAAAGATGTGGGCTACTCCGTTTTTGATGCCTGAGAGTGAAACCTCTTCCTGCACTTTATCGGATAAATCAATGAAGTCTATTTCTCCTTTAGTGTTGAAGCTATAACTTTTGTTTACAACTTTAAAGTTTGACATTCTTAGCATCTTTCCTTATTGTTTATCTTTATTGAAACGTTGAAAAATGTTTCGAGACTAAGCACTTTGAAACTTTCCATTTGTTAACGTAACGATTAAGGTCTACCTCAGCAGAAGCCCTTCAAAAACTGAAATACCCAAATAATTGCTTTAACTGTTTACTTTTTACTTAAATATTCGTATTTTTTTAACATTTATTTGTTAAAAATAACCATTCCTAAAGGCCTTCGCTGAATAAAAAAGTTTAATCAACCATCAGATACGCAAAAACAGTTGAGTTAAAGCTGAAAGATAACCCTGCTGACTCCAGAAATCACTTAATTCAGCCCAAAAAAAGGTAATTTTAATCGATTTTTCCTCTTTTGACTACGTTTACTTTCTATCCTCATGCTAAAAAACGTCTTTTGCTTGCTCAATTGCGATTTTTAAGTAACTTTGTTTTTGTTTGCATCATGTATATTTAAGGTTCGCTGTTTTTCGAGATTTGGGTTAGTTAAAAGGTCAAAATTGCATGTAGTTTGAGACTTTTAAGATGAGGAGTCAGTTGATGCTTGTATACAACGCTTCAAAGAAGATACCTCTGTCAACTGCCAGTTGATCCTTTGATCATTCAAATTTGGTGTGGCACAAGTTTCATTTAATTCACACAGGTATAATCAATATCCCAACGGGGCAAATGTCAGCTCTTAAGATAGCGAGATAAATTTGGAAATAAAAACAAGCTTCCATTTTAAACAATCACGCTTTTCAGATTTATAAAAAACTTAGCAGAATACCTGCCGCGTTAGCGGCAGGATGAATGCGTCCAACCCGCAGTTCTATTAGCCGTTCAAGCCGATAGGTCTAGTCACCATTGGATAAGGGGGGGTGATAGAACCTGAGCGAGAAAGTCAAGATCGTGTGCTTACCAAGCTAACTACCACCTTATCTGGGCCACCAAATACCGGCGCAAGGTACTTCTAGGCTCAGTTGAGGTTAGATTGGAGGAAGTACTTAAAACGATT
Source organism: Candidatus Bathyarchaeota archaeon (assembly GCA_963767735.1). GTDB lineage: Archaea > Thermoproteota > Bathyarchaeia > Bathyarchaeales > Bathycorpusculaceae > Bathycorpusculum. Next base: position 580,419 of record CAVYES010000004.1, read on the forward strand.
GCTCTAACACGCTTTTATCCTCATGGAAGCCTGTGAAGTTGTCAGGCTTTTCGTCAACAAAGCAATAGTTTCTGCAGAACCAAAACGACGGGGAAATCCAGGATACGGACGCCTAAGAGCACTCAGAGTTCTTGTCTACGCAAGACTGAAAGGATTAGAGAACGACACCCGCATAGTTGAACATCTAAAGAAGCATTCGGACGCTGCTAGAACACTTGGGTTGTGCAAAGTGCCTGATAGAACCACTGTTGGAAGATGGTGGAGACGCTATCTCAGCCTACTTGAAGAGACTTTTGGAAAAATATCTAGCATGCTTCAACTCATGTCGCCAACCACTTTTCTAATTGTTGATTCAACACCACTAGTAGACCTCTACGATATGGAAGCCGGCTGGGGTCACACAAGCAGAGGAAAATTCAGAGGCTTCAAACTTCATGCAGCCGTAAACCAGTTAGGATTGCCATTGAGAGCAGTCGTCACGCCGGGGAACCGTTATGATTCGCCGTTTCTTCCCAAGCTCATTGAGGATTTGGAGGCAGATTACGTTTTAGCTGACGCGGGCTACGACTCGAAAACAAACTACAGAGCCGTCAAGGACATTGATGCTGAGCCAGTTATTGCTTCTAACCCTAGACGAGGGAAACGCAAGAAGATCAAGCATGCCCAGCTCTTGAAGACTAGGCGTTATGTGGTTGAGCAGTTTAACGGGCACATTAAAGCTAACGTTTTGAAGCAATGCTGGATAAGGCCAAGGGGTTTGGTAAAGAAAGCGGCGATGGTTATGGCTGGATTGATAAGTTTTGATGCAGAAGCAATGAAATCTTTGGTTCTTGGCGAAGAAAGTCTAAAGCACGTGAGCAAGTACTGGGCTTGATCCAATACTCTAAAGGTTATGGAGCCTGCGAGACACCAAACCAATGGCATTTCAGGATTCCAGCCCAGACCTGCTCAATAGATTAATAGTTAACAAAACTATAAAAAACGAATTGTGCACAGGTCAACTCCAGTTTTAAATCCAACGTATTAGGCGGCTTTCGCTCCGTCTTGTCAACTCGGACGAAGGAAGCCATTATCGAAATCGTCTTCGCCACAGGTCTGTCTAATGTTGTTATTATCGCTTCCAAAACGTCTACATTGGAAAGAACGTCAATATTGGCGCTGGAACAAGGATTTTTGATAGCGATTTTCACTCTCTTAACTATTTGGAGCGTAGCCACAGGCCCGAAATAAACATTAAGTCAAAACCAGTAATCATCAAGGAACCGCGCATTCATCGGCGGGGACGTCATCATTCTAAAGGGGGTCACAGTAGGCAAAGAGGCAGTGATTGGGATGGGATCAGTTGGGCCAAGGATGTACCTGCAGGAGAGATATGGGCTAGAAACCCTGCCCGATTCATCGAGAGGGTTCATCAGAATCAATGATTTATAGCGAGCTACTTCGTTCCGGAATAAACGTTTTGAAGAATACCGTTGACGTGTTTCAAAGGAAATAGAGCAAACTTTGCGGTAGGATGTCGCTGCGTCAGTTACAATATAAACATGGAACATAGTCACATTTTGGCATATCCTTGCGCTTCCGCTCGTTTCCAATAAACTAAAAATAAATTAAAAATGAAAGATTTTTGCCAAAATAAACGATGTCGCTTAGCCGCTTGTTGTCTCGTGTCCACCTATATGTAGAGAAAAGGCGATAAGCAGTGCAGTTTTACTTACAACATTAAGAATCTCGTCCGAAACTGAAAAGGAAGAATTACTCAAATCATTCCTTGAATCCTGCTCCAATCCCGTAAAATATAGTTGAAAGCTTTGATGGACGCTTTGTAAGAACCTCTCTAATACCTAGAAGGACCCAACCAAAAAGAGCAGCAAACTGGAAAATCTCCAAATTCCCTCCTCTGAAAGCCGCTGCAGTATAATACCACAATATCTCGAATAAGCCCAAAGAAAAGATAACTGCCAACAAAGCATAGTAAATAGGCTTCAACGTGTTTTCCCTCTGCAAGAACAAAACAAGAGCAAAACATGTAATTGCAGTAACCAGCGTGGAAATTCGAATTCCAGAGAAAGGGAAAACGAACCATATGCTCTCGATTTTGACCCATTTCGTTTGCAACATCACAATTACAGTGATTAAATACTGCAAGAACAATCAAGGTGGGTTTAATGATTTGCACATTTATTGTCTTTAATTTCATGAAGCTTATTTTCTTCTTTCCGTTTTCTATCTTTAGATTATTATTTTGATGCTTTAGATATAAGATTTTAGCGCGATGTCTTGCCCCTTATTATGAGTTGACTTGGGTTTGATTAAACTTTAAGTGCGTTTTGGTGATGCTTTTGTATACCGCTAGCCCTGGACTTAAAGCCGCTCAACGTTGTGACTATTTACCAATATTCTGCCTTCTGAAAGTTAAGGCAGGCAGTGTTCAACCAATCGAAGTATTTCTGCTTCTTACCCTTCAGGCCCTAAAAAAATATCCTTTAACCTTATTCAATCCTTAACTTATTTTACAATTGAAAATAATCCCGGAGCCCCACTGCGACTATTGAGTCTAACTGTTGGGTGAACTAGCGAACTCTATTGTGCAGTTTCTAATTTTTTGCTTTCCAGTCGAGGGAAGAAAAAGCCAGACCGAGGCTGTTCAGCCAGTGCTTTTTTGAGGAAGAATTTTTAAATTTACAAATTTTTTTGCGGCTTTTCTATCTTTAAAAAACGGTCAATCGTTTACGTTATTTTAATAAAATAGGCAATTTTAAAGGCTATTTCACCATAAGTGTTATGTGATGTTGGTGTTTTTGTGCGAAACTGCAAAGCTAAAAAATCAGCCAAAATTTTTCTATGGTGACGATAATTTAAACGCTTGCTTTAGAGCTTGAAAGCCAAAATAGCCTTGATTCAGCCTTTTCTCTGCTTGCCTAAGGACACTGGCATGGGGAATATCGGGGCCTCATATAAGTACCCTCGAAAATCTCCATACGAAGCAAAGGCCCGTTTTTTCGATTCAGCTTCGAGTATTTTGCAGCTTTTGTCAAGAGCTGTGAAAACTTCGCCGATTTAGCACAAAAACTAATAATGAAATTTTTGACAATCCGAACTCAATTGAGGGCTGCTGTTCAGTTGAGAGGGTCACAGTGAATTTTTTCTTAGGGGCATTCTCGCCACTCGAAGGGTTTGCTAGATTTTTTCCAGCCAAGACCAACTAACTAAATTTTTGTCTTCAACGCCTCTTTTAATTTTGCTGGGGAAATTCAGTTACTAAATTGATACCCTACCCGCCTTCTAAGTCAACTTTGGGTGTCTACTGATAGCTGGCGGTGGCCATTTCAAATGATGTATGGAAATGCATGTTTTGGTTGATGCTTCCGTATACAATTGGGGTTGCTGAAGTTGTTTTGGCTTCTTCACTGAACTTTGCAGAGCGGAAATTTTGTCTCTAAGGGGCTTTGTTTTGTGGTCTTTTGGGGTCAGCGCTTGCTTTTGTAGTGGTTAGTGTAGTCTAAACAGGCAAGATTTTGTGTGTGTGAATGAAAGGTTTTACGTTGCCAGTAACATTAGTGAGGTTGGTATTACTATCAATCATTAACGTCACCAATGTTCTCCAGAAGCACCAACCCCTTTCAACAGTATACAAAAGCATCAACACAACACAGTTTTCCCCGCTCTTCAAGGCAACAATTTTTATCTCCAAAGCCTGATAAAGTAGCAAACATAAAAGGGAAAAACATTGAGCACCGAATTAGATAGGGTAAGGCTTCGCCGTTGGCGCAAAAGAGGCTTCTACAGTGAAACCGTACTCGTGAAGCTTCTGCAGAAGAAAGGCTACAACGCAGTCCGAATTCCAGTAAGCAACCCCAGCCTCAACCCCCTGCCAGACATAATGGCTCGAAGGGGCGAACACAGCTACGCTTTCGAAGTAAAAAACGCCACCTACTACGCTTACTTTCCCAAACAGCAAATTGATAAACTCTTCAGATTTCTCGACCTCTTCATCCCAGCCGACAAAGCATATAAACACGCCGTCGTTGCAGCACATCTGGGCAAAAGGTGGCTTTTCAAAGAAATCAGCTGGAGTGATTGGGAGAAAAATAAGCTTCCTGAAAAAGTTAGGATTCTCAAGCGGGACAGAGGAAATCTTAACCTAGATACAACTTACACTTAAAAAGGGAGAAATTTACCCCAACATTATTATCTTTAATATCCACCCTCTTTTTTCAAGTTAAAGGTGCGGTTACTGTGTCGGAAAAAGAAGGCACCATGGTCTATGCGGAAGCTTTAGGTAAAGTCTACCAAATAGGCAAAACTAAAATTGAAGTGTTAAAGGACATAACTTTTTCAATTCCTAAAGCAAAATTTGTGGTAGTCAGCGGTCCTTCAGGCTCAGGCAAAACAACGCTGCTAAACATAATTGCTGGAATCGACAGGCCGACAAGCGGAAAAATTTTTGTCCAAGGAGAAGATTTGAACGATAAAAATGAAGATTTCTTGTCAGATTTTCGGTGCACCAACGTGGGCTTTGTTTTTCAAGCTTATAATTTAGTTTCCACTTTAACGGTTGCTGAGAATGTTGCTTTTCCAATGGAATGGAGTGAAAAGCCTGAAGAAGAAATAGAAAAACGCATAGCTGAATTGTTGGAAACGGTAGGGTTGCAGGATCGGGCGAATCATTTTCCATCTCAACTTAGCGGTGGGGAGCAGCAACGTGTGGCTTTTGCGAGGGCGTTAGCGAATGACCCGCCGCTTTTACTTGCGGATGAGCCAACAGGCAATTTAGATGAAAAAAATGCTCAGAAAATTGTTCAAGTGCTTCAATTGTTGAAGGAAAAGGGAAAAACGGTTATTGTTTCAACCCATGACCTCCAAATAAAGCGGTTAGCAGATAAAGGTTTAAGCCTTGAAGCTGGCAAATTGGCGAGCGAAAATGAGTACAGCAGCTTTTCCAATTAATGATTTGCTTCGAAGGAAGCTTCAGACAACCTTAATCATTGCTACTTTAACGTTAAGTGTCGCCTCTACACTGTTTCTTTTACTATACAGCAGTCGTCTAGGCTTCAACTTAACCTCAGCCACCGGAACTTTAACTGCAGGCTTAACCACTACCCTTACTCAGTTCTTACTTTTCGTCGGCATATTGATTTTTGCTGTAGGAGCCGTTTTAACCTCCTTCATCGCTTTCTTAATGATGGCTCAACGAACACGTGATTTCGGCTTGATAAAGGCAGCCGGATGCCCAAATAATCTTGTTGCAGGATACTTCCTGACAGAACTTTTAATAACGACATTCGCTGGATGCATTTTTGGCGTAATTCTTGGTTTTTTAATGGATTCTGTCGCTGCTAACATCGTTTTTTCTGCATATCAGTTGCCCAATTTATGGTTTGCACTCTTGGTTTTTGTTGTGTTTTTTGTTCTTTCACTGATTTTTGGGGCTCTACCGCTCCTTAAAGCATCCAGAATGTCGCCCGTGAAGGCGCTTTCACCCGTAAACTATTACAGTTTAACCGCGGAAAACAAGCATAAACCGCTATCACGGCACGGTATAACTTGGAAAATCTCTACCCGAAGCTTGATTCGTCGGCAATCAGCAAGTCTTAGAATTATCCTGTTGCTATCAGTAGTTTTCATTCTCCTAACGGTTTCTGTTGCGGGAGGAATTATTGCCAGCGCCACCTCAATATCATGGGTTCAACAAACCACAAATAAAAACGCGGTTGCAATTGCAACCAATGGCATGGGTAACCAGTATGAACTGCTTTTGTCAAAGTTTTCTGGAGCCTCAGCAACCGGCGTTTTTAACTATTCAGACTCCTCTCTGGCGATTCCCGAGTCAGTCATTGAGCAGCTTAGCGCCCTGCCAAGCGTGAATGTAGTGGATTCGCGGTTAGTTTTAAACGAGGAGGTTCATGAAATTGACAATTTCACGATTGACCCTGACACTATGGTAACCTCGACTGTGGGCGGAAATAGGGAAAGAAATTCAATAATAATCGGGGTTAATCCAGACAATTTGAGTGGAACTTGGAATGTTGAGGGTCGACTTTTAAATGCCAATGATGATTTTGAGGCCGTTATTGGCGATTCCATTTCTCAATCAATGTACATGCCTGACCCAAGTAAACAAATAACATCAGCCAACCCTCTGGTGGAAGGCATCGCTTTCCAAAATAACACCTTCAACATCGTTGGAGTTTGCATTGATCCAATAAACAATGGTTTAGTAACCTACGTGCCCATTGAAACACTGGAAAATATAACCGGTCTGTCTAACCCTAATCTGCTATTGATTACGCTAAACAGCTCAGCAGATCAGCCTGTTGCCATTGCGCAAATTAAGACATTAGTCCAATCGATAGATCCTAACTTGAATGTTTTTCCTTTAAACAGCGTTGTGGAAAAAAACACGGGTTTTTTGGCCTCAACTTGGCAGACGATAATGCTTCTGCCGCTCTTTATCTTAGCCTCTGCCGCTCTTTGTCTAGTGGGTTTCATGATGCTTGCAGTGGATGAGCAACATCAAGAATTTGCCGTTTTGCGGGCTGTGGGGGCTAAACCAAGAATTGTTATCTTTGTTTTGGCAATCCAGAGCATAATTGTGCTGATTTCGAGTTTTGCGGTCGGAATATCTCTCGGTACCATTATAACTTTGCTTATTTTGACGCCCCAGCCAGTGGTTACAAGTTTTACGATTTTGGAGATAACAGGTTGGCTTCTTGCAGCTTTAGCAGGAATGTTCCTTTTGAGCCTTTACCCAGCTTTCAGATTGGCCAGGGCTTCAATTTTAAAAATTATGACTTAACGAATTGAAAGTTTTCTGAAAACATTTTAGCGTTTCGGTGTAGACTGGTAGTTGGTTTAGGAAATCTTGTAGTTGAAGGACAGGTACGATGGGTACCTCATAGTAGAACTTAAATGAGCTAGGCATTAGGGATAATATAGCCGGAATAAACTTTGCTTCACTCCAATTAGTGCACTCAAGTTTTAAAGCGATGTTAGGCAATGAATCGGCGAATGACCTTGTACGTTCCACCTGAGAATTAACGATTCTCTTCAAAGCTGAAGCTGCAATGGCATGTTGCCAATGTTTGCAATCTATACAAATGACTAAGGGTCTCTTGCACCCAACTACATCTATCTCCCATCTGCGAGATGCACTTTTAAATCGAACGTTATTTGAAACCGTGTATCCGTTTTTTTTCAATGCAAAGGCGGTCATTTCTTCAAATTCTTGCCAACAAAGCAAGTTGCTGATATTCTCTAAGTCTGCTCCTAAAGATGCTGCTTTAACTGCTAGTTTGAGCCTACCGTCGCTTTCTACTTCGACGCTGTTCTGTTTTAAATAAATGAGGCCTTCGTTTTGCAGTTTATCAAGCAATTTTCGGCCAGTAGGTGATGGTATACGGGCATCTCTATTGACATTTTCAGCTAAAACCGATCCTTTTTTCGTCAATTTAAGAAGAGAAATTAAAAGATTACACTCAACACTCATGGTAAACCCTTAAGCAGATTGATATAAAAAACGCAAAAAGCAGCAAATCGGGTCAAGACTAAAGAAAAATTAGGTTTGTGCAAACTAAAACGGTATACTAAAGCATCAACCAAACACATTTTTGAAGCCCTCTCAAATAATTTTAGCTTCATCCAAGACAATTCATTGCACCTGCAGCTTTGCCCTCATCCACATTACTGAAACGTTATTTCAGACTTACTGAAATACCCTTTCTCTCACTTTTCGCAAAAAGCAAAAACAACGAGCCTTCGTCCCCCGAAGACGTCAGCAGCAGAAAAGCGCATGGATGATTTATCAGTTATGTGTAGATTTAACAATAACTTTTATAATATTTTAAACTATATCATGTAAAAAATCACCATTCGATTGATTTTCGCTCTTAAAAATCGCCCCCGGCGAAAACTTTGCGCAAAAATACTTATCAAAAAACCTGAGAATAAGATACTAACCGTTAAAACGCTTTAATTAAGAGTGTAAGAGGAGAATTTAAATGCTTCCTTGCATATTTCCAGCTTTCACAGGCCATCTTTCATGCTTTAAAGGCTGATTTTTGTAATTTATTGCCTTTTTTGACTCAATTTGCTTTTCGTGGGCGTTACGTATATTTAAGGTTCGCTTATTTTCGAGAAATTTTGGGCGTTTAAGGAGTTTAACTTCAGGTATGCAGTGCTTTAAAGTGGTTTCGGTGATGCTTTTGTATACAACGGATGTTTAACCGTGAGAACTGACAGGTTAACCTATCCGATAAGGTTGTTAAAATAGAAAGGAACAGATGAGAGAAAAATTATTTTATTTCTCTTTTTCTTGGATTTCGCATTGAAGCCTTTTTATGATTTCATCCGCTCTTAAAGGCTCAATTTTCAACGTATAAAGTTGGCGGGGTGTACGAAGTTTAAGTTTAACAGAGCCTTTAAGTCTCTGCACTGAGCAGTGCTTTGCTTTGGCGCTCATAGCTACAAACTTATCAACATCAGTAATTTCAGACGGCATACAGTTTCCTCTTACAAGTAGCTCTCATGGATGCAAGTCCAGTTTTTATTTGTTGCGGTGAAAAATAATTGAACCCACCGAAAGGGAAAAAATCTTTAACTTTAGTACTCATAATCAAATATGCTAAATGGAAACAGTTTAAACATGCTTAAAGAAAAAAAGGTTCAGATTTATTTCTGCCGATAGAAAGCCTTCTCACTTAAGGCTTTTTTGACCGTATGCCAAGCTTAAGGTTAACCTCAACTGTGTATTCTTTTTCAGCTTTTCCAACCGCAAAGTTCCATTCTTTTACATCGACTTCCATGTCTTTGAATTGATTCATAATCGCTTCTCTATAGTCTTGAGCAGTTTGGCCGATTTTCTGTAGCTTCTCAGTTAGATTAATGGATGTTTCAGGCACAATTACACCTCCTAATAACAATGCTAACTACGCTAAAGGCATTGATAATTAACTGCTTTTAACAATTTGTGACTGTACGGGCACAACAACAAAAAGTTCAGTTTCAAAAACGGATAGGCTTGTAGTCGGCAGGTTCCTGCAGGACGTAAAAACCTCTAAACTAAACTTGCAATTTGGTACAAGTTAACGCAAAGAATGTTTTAAACCGCACAATTTTATTGATGTAAGAACGCTGCTCTTTTGGTTTTAGTGCTCTGGATGCGTATGGTTTATGCCGTAAAATACAGTTATGACAAACAAGACTATGAAGATAACTTCGATTATTGCAGCAAGAATGATCGCAATATTGTAGTTTGCACGTTCATGTGGAGTAATTACAATTGTAATGTTATTTGCTCCCTGCACAGGACTAACGCCCGGAATTATGTACTTGTATATTGTATTGTTCGTCTGAAGGATAACGATAACTGGAGGCACCACTAAAGCTACCACTAAAAACACGGCGGCAAGCAGAAAAATACGTTTTCTATGCATAAAAATCCCATTAAATAATATCGTTTTTCAAGTTAATAAGCGTTAAATTTCGGAGGATCGGCACTTTAGGGCAAGCTTACCTTAATGGGTTTAGCGGTTGAAACAATTTTTATTAAGGATAATTCACATAATGCTTAGCGAATAGAGACATGATAAGAAAAGTTGCTCTATCAACTCTCTTACTGGCATGCGCACTCTATATCTTCCTTCCAACGCCTGATGAACTTTTCATCTACCCAGCTGTAGGATTGTTCCTAACTTACACTTTTCACATATCGTTTGTTTACGCAGTTCTAGTGATAACACTGTTCTATTATGGCAGCGGCGTAGTAGCTTTATTAGGCGCCTTAACACTCGGTGGCAAACCGATTTATAATAACTTGAAACAAATTTACAGAAAAAGAAGAGTCCAACCGCTGTTTAAGCGATGGAGGACCGTTTAATTTTATTCTTGAATCTTGGGAGCAAGGGAAAGGCTGTTATCCAGCGCAAATTCAACGGTGAAAAGTTGCTGGTGGGCCGTACCGGACTTACCCCGTACACGGTATGAGTCCCTATCTCAAACTTACTGAATAAGGATATTTTGCGAATTTTGACCATGGTTTGAAGCTGCCCATCCCCATACCGAACGGGTTCAAAACCTGTCTCTCTGAGGGCTCTCATAAGACCTGTTTTTAAGTTTACGGTTGTGCCGCGAGGATTAGTCCGGCTCGATCCGCAAACAATAGAGAACTACATTATGTTGAATAGCATCTCTTTCCCAGTTCCCAATAATAGAGAAATAAATCGTTTGCCCATCTTAGTAACTTTGGGTTTTTTCCATAAAATACTGCGCTGTCTGCTCTGCCGTCGATTGAAAGCATGTTAATACCCGCAATTTTTTCACTGATTAAACAATTGCTGGAACAACTTGAATTACTCTCTTTTCAAAATGATCTTTTATCTCTGGAATATTTCGTAGAATTTGCGGTTGCTTTCATCAAATAACAGTCTAACCGTAACACCTTTTTGGACCATATCGAGTGTTTTTGCGTCCAGGTTGCTTAACGGTCTTTGTCCGATAAGCCAAATGTATTTTTCAGCTCCCAATATTAGTCGTTCGGCATCTCGGTGTGTCTATTGTAATTATGGAAGTAAATGATCTTGAAACAGGCACAAGTGCTTTGCGTCGATTGTACTAATAATGAAATTCATCTTATTCTGAAAGAATTAGAGATCCACGTGAGTGCCACAAATGGCGAGAACTTTGATGATGCTGCTGCAATCAGAAAAATTATGAAAGAAGAAGCCCTTAAACCACTTTTTCTTATGCACGACGATAGTTAAATGGTTACTTTAGAAAACTTCTGCTGAATAAGATAACCTATGCACTTCAATATGGACGCGCATTTTTGAAAAATCAACGTGTACAGTTTAAAAAAAGTAGTTAGAAATAAAAACTAAATAGTTAGTTAGAAATCGCGCTGTAATTGCTAAACGGGTTTAAATCCCT